>NZ_LOKX01000034.1 GCF_002211285.1 Rhizobium sp. R635
TGGTGCGCGCCAATCTCATGCACCGACGCAGGATCGACCGCCTGTTGCGACCCGCCGGAAATCCACCAGCCAATCCACAACAGATGAGCCTCCAATGGTGACCAAATTTAAACCGGACACCAGTGGCCTTGTGCCGAGGATCTACTGCCCTATCCAACGGAGGCAGATGCTCGGCACAAGGCCGAGCATGACGAAGGAGGGGGTGGCGATTTTTTCGCGGTCTGAAAGTCGCGGGCAGCAGCTTCGCTCTTTCCTGATATCGGCCCCTCCATCTTCCAGAGTGAAGCGTTCCGAAAACAGACTTATTTTGGAATCTAAAATCCCCGATAACAAAGATTTATAAGAGTATATGCTACCCCTATCCTCGCCTACTCATGGGCCAGGGGAACGCATACATGAAATCGAAAGTATTGGGATCTATCGCACTTGCGGCCGCGATCGTCTCTGCCTCCGCCGTATCGTCGCATGCCGAAGATCTGAAGTTCCAGCTCACCAACGGCACCAATTCCGTGCTGACCCGTTTCTACAGCTCGCCGGCGGGCGTCGACAGTTGGGAAGAAGACGTGTTCGGCGAGGATGTTCTCAATCCAGGCGAGACTATGAACATCACCATCGCCGACGGCCGCACCGTCTGCAAATACGATATGCGTTTCGAATTCGACGAAAACTCGAATCTCGACACCACCGAAGACACGCAGGACCTTTGCGAACTCGGCAGCTACACCATCCACGAATAAGCAGCCTTCTCCAAAGCCTGCCTTCGCTTCGTCCGCGAAGGCGGGCTTTTCATTTCGCGTTACATCGGCGCTTGTCACCCCGCCCGCCTCCGCGTATCAGCGGATGGAAGCGTCCTGTTGATCAGCGGCGCTCCGATATCGGGAGGATCAGGTGAGCGGAAGACGGTTTCTATCGATCGGTGAATGCATGGTGGAGCTCTCGCAGACAGGTGACGGCCTGCTGCGCAAAGGCTTCGCCGGCGATACGTTCAACACCGCCTGGTATGCCCGCGCCTGCCTTGGCCCCGACTGGTCGGTCGATTATTTCACGGCTCTCGGCGACGACGCCATGTCGGACGAGATGGCGGCCTTCATTGCAAAGGCGGGGATCGGCACCAGCCTCATCCGCCGCATCAAGGGCAAGACCCCCGGCCTCTATATGATCAACCTGAAGAACGGCGAACGCTCCTTCAGCTACTGGCGCGACAGTTCCGCCGCCCGCAGCCTCGCCGCCGATCCCGACCGGCTGCGCGAGGCGGTGGAAAGCGCCGACCTCGTCTATTTCTCCGGCATCACCCTTGCCATCTTGCCCCAGGAGGATGCCGCGACGCTGCTGGCGGAGGTCCGCCGCGCCAAGGCGGCCGGCAAGCTCGTGGTCTTCGATCCGAACATCCGTCCGCGCCTGTGGTCCAGCTACGATATAATGCATGCGACGATCAGCGAGGGCGCCCGCTCCTCCGTGCTCGTCATGCCGAGCTTCGACGACGAGGCCGCCCATTTCGGCGACGATTCGATCGAGGCGACGATCCAGCGCTATCTCGCGCTCGGCGCCATCCATGTCGTCGTCAAGAACGGCGCGGACGGCGTCAGATTGAATTTTGCTGGCGATGAGACCTTCGTTCCGGCCGAAAAGGTCGAGACGGTGGTCGATACGACAAGCGCCGGCGACAGTTTCAACGGCGCCTTCCTCGCCCACTATCTGGAAACCGGCGATGCACCCGACGCCGCCCGCTTTGCGGCACGCGTCGCAGCCCGTGTCGTCAGTGAACACGGCGCATTGGTCGTCAAGGAAAAGCTTGGTTTGAACGTCGGCTAGAACGCGGTGCGTCCTTTCGGACGCACAAAGCCCGATGCGCTAGACTCGCGCATGACGCCATATTCAAACGCCATGCGGGGGCGCTCCCCGCCTTGTCGGCATTTCCGCCCTCGGGAGCGAAAGTAGAGATCAGGACTTCGTCGGCCGATCGGTCTCGCGAACCGCCTCGTCATGATACCAGCAGCTGTCGAGCGCGGCATCGCAGACATCGGCTGCCTCGCGCTCCATCATCCGGGCGCGTTCGAACCGGCTCACAGCCCGCGGCGGCTTGACGGGAAACTGGTAGATCGTTGCGGATTCACGATGGAAACCGGTGGGCATGAGATCGCCTCCATTCAGCTCTCGCATCAACATTCAGCACCGAAACCATAGCACAATGCACATAGTTTATGCAAATTGCACAAATTATATGCATAACCATGGTTGTGATTGATCGATATGCTGTCTACGTGAGAAGCGTCCGCCTATTTGTTCAACACTTCATCAGTTTAAGCTAACGCCCAAATTTTCATCCGGTTCCAAAGCGGAAAATCTCCTTTCTTCTTGATGAATCAGCCCTCGGCCGCACCATCGGGCCGCTTTCAAAGACAGAAAAACACACACGCCGACCGGCTGATTCGGGATTTTTCCTTAACTGGGCGTCAAACTGGCACGCTACATGCATTAATAGGTGCATCCCCTGGCGGTCGGGTGCGTGCATGCGCCGAGATCGTCTCCGGATTTGCTCACCTTCGTAGCATTGAGAGAGTCACGATGACAAAATTTAAGCTCGAGTATATTTGGCTCGATGGTTACACTCCGGTCCCGAACCTGCGCGGCAAGACGCAGATCAAGGAATTCGACGCATTCCCGACGCTGGAACAGCTTCCGCTCTGGGGCTTTGACGGCTCCTCGACGCAGCAGGCCGAAGGCCGCAGCTCCGATTGCGTGCTGAAGCCCGTCGCCATCTATCCCGATCCGGCCCGCACCAACGGCGCGCTCGTGATGTGCGAAGTCATGATGCCCGATGGCGTCACGCCGCACCCGAGCAACGCCCGCGCCACCATTCTCGACGACGAAGATGCATGGTTCGGCTTCGAGCAGGAATATTTCTTCTATCAGAACGGCCGTCCGCTCGGCTTCCCCGAGCAGGGTTATCCGGCTCCGCAGGGCCCCTACTACACCGGCGTCGGCTATTCGAACGTTGGTGACGTCGCCCGCGAAATCGTCGAAGAGCATCTCGATCTCTGCCTTGCTGCCGGCATCAACCACGAAGGCATCAATGCCGAGGTGGCCAAGGGCCAGTGGGAATTCCAGATTTTCGGCAAGGGCTCCAAGAAGGCCGCCGACCAGATCTGGATGGCGCGCTACCTGCTGCAGCGCCTGACTGAAAAGTACGGCATCGACATCGAGTACCACTGCAAGCCGCTCGGCGACACCGACTGGAACGGTTCGGGCATGCACTGCAACTTCTCGACCAAGTACATGCGCGAAGTCGGCGGCAAGGCCTATTTCGAAGCGCTGATGGCGCAGTTCGAAAAGAACCTGATGGACCACATCAACGTCTACGGCCCCGACAACGACAAGCGCCTGACCGGCAAGCACGAGACGGCTCCGTGGAACAAGTTCTCCTACGGCGTTGCCGACCGTGGCGCTTCGATCCGCGTCCCGCATTCCTTCGTCAAGAACGACTACAAGGGCTATCTGGAAGATCGCCGCCCGAACTCGCAGGGCTGCCCCTACCAGATCGCTTCGCAGGTTCTGAAGACGATCTCGGAAGTTCCGCTCGCCGGTTCCGCTTCCGCTGCCGCCTAACCTCCCAAGCGGCGCCGGTCCCCGACCGGCGCCGTCATTCTTTCTGCTTGAAAACTGCGATCGGCCGCTGACATATTCGCGGCGATCGAGCCGCTAAAAGCCTGAAAACACTGGCAAGCGGCTGTAATATTTCCATCATGGTCATGCCTCAAAATAGGCAAGCGGGAATCGCCGTTCCGGAACCCCGCTTTGGGGTTGAGCGTTGCCATATCACTGCAACGCGGATGGAAATCGTGACATGCTGCAACGTCCGGCAAACACTTACAGCGGCGAGAGCTGGGCCAATGCCGCCTCCGCCGGCAAACTGCCCGAACGGCTGGTAATCGTTACCGACGCCTGGCATCCGCAGGTCAACGGCGTCGTGCGCTCGATCGAAAACACCAATCGCGAGCTGGCGAAGATGGGCGTCGAGGTGTCGATGGTGACGCCCGAGCGCTTCAACAGCATCCCCTGCCCGACCTATCCCGAAATCCGCCTGTCGATCGCCGGCTATCGCCGCATCGCCCGCGAGATCGAAAAGCACAATCCCTCCTACGTGCATATCGCCACCGAAGGCCCGCTCGGGCTGACCGCTCGCCGCTGGTGCCTGAAGAACCGTATGCCGTTTTCGACGAGCTACCACACGCGTTTCCCGGAATATGTCGCGGCGCGCCTGCCGATCCCGAAGAGCTGGCTCTATTCCTTCGTTCGCTGGTTCCACAATGGCGGCGCCGGCTGCATGGTGGCGACGCCGAGCCTTGCGCGCGAACTGTCGGAAAAGGGCATCCGCAATCTCATGCCCTGGAGCCGCGGCATCGACGCCACGCAGTTCCGCCCGATGGCGCTGGAGGAAAAACCCTTCGGCCTGCCGCGCCCGATCTTCATGACCGTCGGCCGCGTGGCGCTCGAAAAGAACCTGCCGGCCTTCCTCGATCTCGATCTGCCGGGCTCGAAGGTCGTCGTCGGCGACGGCCCGGCGCGTGCCGAGCTCGAAAAGCAATATCCCCAAGTCTTCTTCGCCGGCGTGAAGTTCGGCGAGGAACTGGCGCAGGCCTATGCCCAGGCTGACGTCTTCGTCTTTCCCTCGCTCACCGACACTTTCGGCAACACCATCCTCGAAGCGCTGGCATCGGGCGTGCCGGTCGCCGCCTATCCGGTGACCGGCCCCCTCGACATCATCGGCGAAGACAGCGAGGTCGGCGCGCTCGACACGGACCTTCGCGCCGCCTGCCTTGCCGCCCTCTCCGCTTCGCGCGAAAAGGCGCATGCGCTCGCCATGCAATATTCCTGGGAAGCGGCGACGCTGCAGTTCATCAACAACATCCGCGCCGCAAACGGCGTGATCACGCCGAAATGGAAGAAGGCCTGGCAATTCGCCAAGTCGCTTCCAAGAAGCAGAAAGCCCGGCGAAACCGCCGGGCCTGTCCCGTCTGGGGACTGATTGCGCTTGCGAGATTTTCGCGGCTTAGCCGCTGAGATCACGATAAACGTGGCGGTGCTTGGCCCCCCTCTGCCCTGCCGGGCATCTCCCCCACAAGGGTGGAGATCGGCAAGAAGCCATGCCTCGCCCCAATTTTACGATCCACGTGACGGCCAGTTGTTTGGGGAAGCCATCACGTCCAGCCAATCTCCCTCCTTGTGGGGGGTCCGAAGGACGGGTCGAGACCCGTGGCTCGACCCCGGGCCGGGCAGGGCAGAGGGGGGTGGCCACACGACGGCGCAACAATGCCGCGCAAGCCCCCCAACCAGCGCCCCTTAAACCCTACGTCCGCCTCTTCTTGCCTTCGAACGGATTATCCGGCGAGCGGAAATGGATGCGGATCGGCACGCTCGGCATGTCGAAATCGTTGCGCAGCCCGTTGATCAGGTAGCGCGTATAGGATTCCGGCAGCGCGTCCGAGCGGGTGCAGGAGATCATGAAGGCGGGCGGGCGGGCCTTGACCTGCGTCATGTATTTCAGCTTGATCCGGCGGCCGGAAACGGCCGGTGGCGGATGCTGGATCTGCTGTGTCTCCAGCCAGCGGTTGAGCCGCGCCGTCGAGATGCGCTTGTTCCAGACCCTGTCCGTGTCGATGATCGACTGCATCAGCTTGTCGAGGCCCCAGCCGGTCTGGCCGGAGATCGGCACGGCGCGGATGCCGCGCGCCTGCGGCAGCAGCCGGTCGGTCTTTTCGCGCAGATCCGCAAGCACCGCCTGCCGGTCTTCGATCATATCCCACTTGTTGAAGGCAAGAACGGCCGCGCGGCCCTCGCGCAGCACCAGGTCGACGATCTGCAGGTCCTGCTTCTCGAAAGGGATCGTCGCGTCGAAGACGATCACGACGGTTTCGGCGAAGCGGATGGCGCGCAGCGCATCGGCGACGGAAAGCTTCTCCAGCTTCTCTGTCACCCGCGCCTTGCGGCGCATGCCCGCCGTATCGAACATCTTGATGGTGCGGCCGCGCCAATCCCATTCGACCGAGATGGAATCGCGGGTGATGCCCGCCTCCGGCCCGGTCAGCAGCCGGTCCTCGCCGAGGAAACGGTTGATCAGCGTCGACTTACCGGCATTAGGACGCCCGACGATCGCCACTCGGAGCGGCTTGGTCTCGTCATAGGCGGGCTCTTCATCCTCGTCCTCACCCTCACCAGCCGTATCGGAAACGTCGACGTCGGTGACGGCAACATCCTCCTTCGCATAGGCCCGGTCCTTGCCGATCGCCTCGACGATCGCGTCGCGCAGATCGAGCATGCCCTGCCCGTGCTCGGCCGAGATCGGCGTCGGCTCGCCGAGGCCGAGCGTATAGGCGTCGTAGAAGCCGCTGTCGGAGCCGCGCGCTTCGGATTTGTTGGCGACGAGCACCACCGGCTTGCCGCGCCGGCGCAGCATTTCGGCAAGCGCGGTGTCGACAGGCGTCAGGCCGTTCTTGGCATCGACGACGAAGAGCGAAAGATCGGCCTCGTCGATCGCTGCTTCCGTCTGGGCGCGCATGCGGCCCTGCAGGCTTTCTTCATCGGCCTCTTCGAGACCGGCCGTGTCGATGATCGTGAAGGTCAGACCCATCAGCCGCGCATCGCCCGGCCGGCGGTCACGCGTCACCCCAGGCGTATCGTCGACCAGCGCCAGCTTCTTCCCGACAAGGCGGTTGAAAAGCGTCGACTTGCCGACATTCGGACGACCGACGATCGCGACCGTGAAACTCATTCTATTTCCTTAAGCTTAACCCTGCGCGGCGGGCGCCTTGCCGGATGCGGTAATGAGATCAAGCATCATATGGGCGCGATTGGCAACATTGCGCGGGCTGTCGGCGTCATCGGCGATCGACTGGAACCACTGGCGCGCCTGCGCCATGTTGCCGGCCTTATAGGCGGCAAGGCCGAGCGCTTCACGCGCCGAATGGCGGAAGGCGTTGCCCGGCACGGCCATTTCCTCGATCGCCGCCGAAACCTGCTCGTAGGAGCCGTTTTCGATCAACAGCCAGCCGGCACGCATCTTGGCGGCATCGCGCACGGCGGCGGGAACGCCCTTGTCCTTGCCGATCTCGTTGAAGGCGGCAATCGCGGCGGCAGCATCGCCCTTGTGCGCCTGGACGGTCGCGGCCCGCATGCGCGCCAGCACCGGATAGGCGCCATGGCCTTCCTTCTCCAGCTTGTCGAGCGCGGCCAGCGCCTCGTCGTTCTTGTTCTCGTCGGCAAGCTTCATCGCCGCCAGGAACTGATCACCGGCGCCGGAAGAGCGGTTGTCGTCCCAATATTCATAGAGAACCTTGCCGGCGGTGCCGACGACGATCAGGATGGCGACGACGATGATATAGCGGCCGAAGCGGCGCCATGCGCCCTTCATCTGGTCGGACCGCAGTTCTTCATTGACTTCACGGATGAAGCTGTCGTCGTTGAATGCCATTCTCGTCTCCGGCCGCGGAAATACCCAAACACTATGCAGAATGCATATTTGTCGGGCCTTCTACCCCATTTTGCAGCCGTTGTAAGGGGGATGTGAAAGATTCACTACATAACGAGCGGGGAAACTCCGATCAACCATTCGTGCAGCTTCCAGATGATCAGCGCCCAGGCGACGATGCCGATGACGACGGCATAGAGATCGTATTTCGCCGAGACGAATGGCCGGAGCGTGATCTCGCCCGCCCGCTGCCGCCGTTTGAGCGAAATGCGCACGATCACGCCCCAGGCGAGGAAGGCAGCAAACAGCAGCACCGACGACATCTCGCCATTGGCAAGCAGATGCGCCAGCGCCCAGATCTTCACCGACAGCACCATCGGATGTTTCGTCTTCGTCGCGATATGCCCCGCCGGCAGCAGCGAGGCGACGAGACAGATCATCGCGATCAGCATCAGCGTGATCGCGATATGCGCCGTCCAGACCGGCGGATTGTAGAGCATGCCGGTCACGGCTCGCGCCTGCCCGAAACCGTAGATCAACAGGATCAGCGTGAGGATGCTCGCGACCGAATAGCCGGCCCGCCAGCCATTGTCGCCGAGGCGCGCGATCATCGAGCGGCGGAAGCCCGGAGCCACCACCCGCACCAGATGCACCCCGAGAAAAAGTATGATTCCGACGATAAGCAGTGCCATTGCGCATCCCTTCCGTGCCGTTTGTCATGACTTAGAGCCTAGCGGGAAAAAATGCCAGCAAGACCGCAGCTTCGCCGCAATTCTATTGGAGGGAAACCGCGAACAAATTGTCGCGGTGCCCATGTCTCGTCTTCTCCTCGCCACTTGTCTGGCTGCCTCGTTCGTTTTTCCTGTCATGGCAGAGGCGGACGACCGGCCGAAACAGCTCGTCATCATTTCCTTCGACGGCGCCCACGACAATGCGCTCTGGCTGAAGAGCCGCGAGATGGCCGCCAAGAATGGCGCCCACTTCACCTATTTCCTCTCCTGCACCTTCCTGATGAACGAGGCGACGAAAAAGGCCTACCAGGCGCCGCACCAGAAACGCGGAAAATCCAATGTCGGCTTCGCCCAGAGCGACGACGAGATCCGCGAGCGCCTCGGCAATATCTGGCATGCCCATCTCGAAGGCCACGACATATCGAGCCATGCCTGCGGCCATTTCGACGGCCGCCAATGGAGCGAGGCCGACTGGTCGGCCGAATATGCGACCTTTCACGCGACGTTGAAAAACGCCTGGAAAAGCGTCGGCCTCGAAGAACCCACCGGCTGGCAGGATCTGGTCGATCACGGCATCAAGGGCTTTCGCGCTCCCTATCTCTCCGCCACGGCAGGCGCCGATATGATCACCGCCGAAAAGAAGGCGGGCTTCACCTATGATGCGAGCCTCGTCACCAAAGGCCCGGCCATGCCCGTCGAGGAAGACGGCATCATCCGCTTCGGCTTGCCGCTGATCCCGGAAGGCCCGAACGAAAAGCCGATCATCGGCATGGACTACAACCTCTTCGTCCGCCATTCCAAGGGTGAGGAGGACAGCGCGGATTCGAAGGAATTCGAAGACCGCGCCTACGCCGCCTTCTCCCAGGCCTTCGGCCGCCAGTACAACGGCAACCGCATCCCCCTCCAGCTCGGCTTCCACTTCGTCGAAATGAACGGCGGCGCCTACTGGCGCGCGCTGAACCGCCTTGTCAGCGACGTCTGCCACCGGGCGGATGTGGCTTGCGTGAGCTATTCCGAGGCGATCCCGATGATCGAGGCACGCGGAAAATTGCAGCAGACGTCGGGGCTCTGACGAAAACGTTTTGAGAACGAGAGATGGTGCCGTGTGGCCCCCTCATCCGACCCTTCGGGCCACCTTCTCCCCGCTGGGGAGAAGAGGGAATCGCGAAGTCGGCGAACATGTTCTCAAGCGATGGATATACGCGAGGCGCTGCCACGAGTCCCTTCCCCCAGCGGGGGTCCGAAGGACGGGTGAGACCCGTGGCTCACCCAGGTCGGTGCCGGCAGGCGGATGAGGGGCCACACGGCACACACCCCGTTCATCCACCCACGCTTACCCATCAACCATCCACATGCACTACGCCCGCTTCCCGATCCAGATAGCGCTGGTCGATATCCGGCAGCGGTTCGTTATCGATGGCCGCCTCGAAGGCCCTGAGACGCTTGTGGATGGACAGAAGCTCGATGATCGTCGTCCAGGAATTGACGAGATACTGGAACGAGTTACTAACCTGTCCGAATGCAGTCAGAATCTGCTGATAAATGCCGAAGGTTATAGTGCCTGCTACGATTGTCGGGACCAGCATGAATGTGACGAAAAGCGCATCCGCTTGGATATAGAAATATCGAGCCACATTGAAGTACAGGTAGTGAAAATACAGCCTGAAGTAGTTTCGACGCACATTTCCAAATAGATCTCTCACAACGGAAGGAGATGCGCGCTCTTCATGATCCTCGCCATAAACAAGCTCTTTTCGATAGGCTGCTTCAACTCGCTGGTTCTTGAAATTTAGCCCGGGAAGTTTGATACCCGCGACCGCAAGAAGCACGGTTCCGAAGATGGACCAGAAAAGAGCCAGCCAGAACAAGCTGTCCGATACCTCTCCAATAACCGGCAGTTCCTTCACATAGCTTGATAGCGATAGAAGAATTGGAAGGAAGACGATCAGGGTCATCACGGAGTTGATCAAACTCACACCCAGACCTTCCAGGATATTCGCAAATCGCATCGTATCTTCTTGCACACGCTGAGACGCGCCCTCGATGTGCCGAAGCTTTTTCCATTGCGACATATAGAAGTCGTTCATAGCCGTTCGCCAACGAAAGACGTAATGGCTGGTGAAGAAGTCCGCGAGAATGGACACGAACATGCTTAGAAAGGCAATTTGCGCAAATATCAGCATGAGACTGTAGAAGTTCCATACTGTTATGCCCCCTGACTTATCGAGAGCATTTTGAAGCGTATCGCCGAAAGGACGACGCCAGTTGTTAATCGCCACCGAGATCTGAACGCCAAAATAGGTCGTCAGGATGATTAATGCGGAACCCCAGACCGACCAAATTTTCCAGGGATGGCTCGCCGCGATGACATGCCACGCACCACAGAAGAGCGCAACGCATATTAGGAAAAACGCATAAAAGAAAAGATTATCGGGAAGGAGAAAGAAGTCCAGACCGATTGGCGGTTGCTGGTCTGGGCCAAGGGGGCCGTAGCCAAATGACACTCCAATACGTTCGCCAACGGTGTACCACAAGGCGATACATACGAGCGTCCATACTGCAAGTGAAGTGAAGAAAAGTTTCGGCTTAGGGAAGAAGGAATGAAACACTAGGGAGCGCTTTCCTGGACTGGAATTTCGGGAGTATCAGCAGATGTTTGTTGCCCGGAAACTAAGGCAGTTCGAAGGAAGCAGCAATGGGTTTGGCCGATTGTTACGCAGATGTAACCGGTTAGGCGATTTTCCTGATGACCGGCATCACGAGCGCCGCGCAGACGAGAAGGGCGGCGGCGGCGATCACCGTCGGCACAGTGAAACTGCCTGAGCGTTCGGCGATCCAGCCGGCAACGACCGGTCCGACGATCTGGCCGGCGCCGAAGGCGGCCGTCATCATCGCCAGGATGCGCCGCGGGCTCTCGGGCGCAAGCTTGCGCCCGATCTGCAGCCCGTAAGCGGTGATCGCCAGAAACGTCGCCCCGAACAGCGCGCCGCCGATCAGCGGCGCGACAGACGGCGGCAGCGCCACCGTCGCAAGCACTCCGGCAGCCTCGACCAGAAGGGCGGCGATATAGACGCCGCCAAGCCCGAGCGGCCGCACCAGCGGCTTCCAGGCAAAGAGCGCCACCGCCGCCGTCACTCCGGCGATGAACCAGCAGAGGAACTCGACGAAAGCCCCCGTTGCCGACAGGCGCGCGATGGTAACGAGGAAGGTTGCCGTGATGACATAGCCGAAACCGAACAGACCGTAGGACAGCGTCACCAGCACCATCGGCCGGCTCCAGACGAGCGCCGGCTCCTTGCCCCGGCTTGCCGATCGCGCCGGCTCCAAGGGCAGGAGCCGCCAGACGATGACGAGACTTGCCGCGCAGTAGAGCGCCCCGCCGATCCAGTCGGCGCGCCAGCCGTCCGGCCCGTCGTGAAAACCGAGACCGATCAGAAGCACCATGACGGAGGAAAGCGCGATCCCCGCCCCCGGCCCGCCGAAATGCGCCGCCTGCACATGGTCGTTGCCGGCGGCAGCGCCGTGACTGAGCACGATCGACGAGGTGAAGACCATCGCAAAGGCGCTGGCGAGGCCGGCAAGGAAGCGGATGACGGCAAAGACCGCAACGGAGTTGGTGGCCGCCATGGCCGCGAGCAGGATTGCGGTAGCAAACAGCGCCAGCAGCGCCACCAGCCGCTCCCGCCCCGCCGCCCAGCCATAGGCCGCCAGCACGGCGCCGACGAGATAACCGACGAAATTCGCCGAAGCGATGAAGCCGGCATCCGCCGCCGAAAGCGGCACGCCGCTCATCATGCCGGGCAGGATCGGCGTGTAGGAGAAGCGCCCGAAACCCATCGCCGCCGCCATGGCGACGGCGCCGGCGGCAGCGGTGGCAACGAGGTTCGGCGCGGAGCGAGGCGGACGGGAAAGCATGCTGCGCTTATCGCGCCGCAGCACGATCGCCACAAACGAGTATTTCTGATCGATCGATCAATTCTGCGAAAGACCCGGCTTTGCCGCCGCTTTTGAACCGCGATGTATCTAGGACGCAGGTCAAAAACACGGGTGAAGAGGAAAGCTGGCCGCCAAGCTCAGTGAGTTGACGAGCGCGCTAACGTTGCCTCCGTCATTCCTGTGCCTGTCACAGGAATCCAGGGCGCCCAAGTCCTTGGGCGCAAGAGACTCTTCCCTTAAGGTATTGATTCATTCACCGCGCAGACGCGTGGTGGCTGGATTCCTGTGACAGGCACAGGAATGAGGGAGGATAACTGAGCACTTCCCACGAAGCGTTCTGCGGATGCAAATCTCAAAGGGTGAGCCTCTCCCAACATGGAATCCAGCCCTACACCTGCACATCCGGCAGCGTCAAAATCACCGGCCCATTCCGCGTCGCAACCACGGTATGCTCGAATTGCACGGTCGGCGCCTTCGGATCCGCATAGAGCGTCCAGGCATCGTCGCCGCCCTCGGCCCACGTCGCGCCGAGCGACAGGAAGGGTTCGACGGTGAAGACGAGGCCATCCGTCATGATGCGTTTTTCCGAAGGGTCCGGCCAGGTCGAGAGTTCGGCCGGCTCCTCATGCAGCGAGCGGCCGACGCCGTGGCTCGCGAGGTTTGCGACCAGCGTATAGCGGTTCTTCTGCGCGAAGGCGCCGACGGCAGTGCCGATCTTTGCCAGTGGTTCGCCCGATTTCACCTGGTTGAGCCCGACCCAGAGCGCCCGCTTGCCGTCGCGGCAGAGCCGTTCGATCTTCGGCTTGACCGGCGGCACCCCGAAGGAAGCGCCGGTATCGGCGAAGAAGCCGTCCTTTTCGGCCGAGACGTCGATATTGATGAGATCGCCGGCGCGGATGACGCGCGGGCCGGGAATGCCGTGGGCAATTTCCTCGTTGATGCTGATGCAGGTCGCGCCCGGAAACTGGTAGCAGAACTCCGGCGCCGAGCGCGCGCCCGCATCTTCGAGCACCTTGCGGCCGATCTGGTCGAGCTCCAGCGTCGTCATGCCAGGCTCCATCGCCGCCGCCATCACCTGGATGGCATTGGCGCAGATGCGGCCGATCTCCTTGAGCTTCACCAGTTCGTCGTCGTTTGCGATAACCATTCGTCTCTTCCGCCCATGGCCACAGGGCGGCCGCGGCCGCCTCAGGCTGAGGCTTTCACCCCTTCGCCCTTTTCAGTCAACGCCTTTCTGACGATCGGCGCCACTTTCGTGCCGTAGAGCTCGATGCCGCGCATGATCTGATCATGCGGCATCAGGCCGATCGCCATCTGCAGCAGGAAGCGATCATTCTTGAACAGCGCGTGATGGGCGACGATCTTTTCGGCCACCGTCTCGGGATCGCCGACGAAGAGCGCGCCGTTCGGCCCACGCGACATGTCGAAATGCGCCCGGCTGGTCGGTCCCCAGCCACGCTCGCGGCCGATGCGGTTCATCACTTCGGCCTGCGGCCCGTAGAACTGTTCGGCCGCCGCTTGCGTCGTGTCAGCGATGAAGCCGTGGACGTTGATGCTGGTCTTCAGCTTCGCCTGGTCCTGCCCTGCCCGGCGCGCCGCCTCGCGATAGAGATCGAAGAGCGGCGCGAAACGGCGGGGCTCGCCGCCGATGATGGCAAGCGCCACCGGCAGGCCAAGGGCGCCGGCGCGCGCCAACGACTGCGGCGTGCCGCCGACGGCGACCCAGAGCGGCAGCTGATCCTGCAGCGGCCGGGGATAGACGCCGCGCCCCTTGATCGGCGCGCGCAGCTCGCCCTTCCACTCCACGACCTCACTATCGCGCAACGCCAGCAGCAGATCGAGCTTCTCCTCGAAAAGCTGATCGTAATCTTCGAGGTTATAGCCGAACAGCGGGAAGGACTCGATGAAGGAGCCGCGCCCCGCCATGATTTCGGCCCGGCCATTGGAAATCAGGTCGAGTGTCGAAAACTGCTGAAAGACCCGCACCGGATCATCGGAAGAGAGCACGGTAACGGCGCTCGTCAGCCGGATGTTTTTCGTTTTCACGGCCGCCGCCGCCAACGCCACCGCGGGAGCGGACGCCGCATAATCCGGCCGGTGATGTTCTCCGAGCCCGAAGACATCGAGCCCCACCTGATCGGCAAGCTCGATCTCCTCGATCAGATGCTTCAGCCGCTCGGCCCCCTCCGCTCCCTTGCTGCGGGAGGGATTGGGATTGACGTCCGCAAAGGTATAAAGCCCCAGTTCCATTGTCGGCATCCCGTTGAATTCCACCCGGAGATAAGGATCGCCAAAAGGGAACGCAAATACAAACTCTGGAACGGAATGTTCGAGAATCTTGATGGCGGCGGGATGCCTTGGGGCGATGGGCGTCTTCAGCCACATCTAATCGAGCGAACATCCTACGACGGCAAAGAGTCTCTGCGCCATAGACATGGCGCTGCTGGATTCCTGTGACAGGCACAGGAATGAGGGAGCAAGTGGTGTGCACCTCGCCACCCATATCCCGTATCATTCAGAGCGCTCTTGTCAGATGCTGAACTGCGTAAACAGTTGTTGTTGAACTCCGCGAATGCCAAGAACTCCCTCATTCCTGTGCTCGTCACAGGAATCCAGCAGTCGCGCGTCCGCGCGACGAAGGACTCATCTCACTACAGACCAAGAAGGTGAAACGAAATATCCTCCCACTCAGGATTCTCCCGCTCGATCAGATTGAGCTTCCACTGCCGCGGCCATTTCTTGATCGTCTTCTCACGCGTGATCGCAGTCGTCAGCAAATCATACTCCTCGAACCAAACCAAAGTCTTGACCCCGTATTTCGACGTAAACCCCGGCGTCAGTTCGTTCTGATGCTCGTATAATCGACCTGCAAGGTCACGCGTCACGCCGGTATAGAGCGTGCCGTTGCGTGCGGATGCGAGGATGTAGACGTACCCTTTCATGCCGACAGATTGGCATAGAGTAGCGTGAAAAGCACAGGACAAAATTCAGCGCAAACGGCGCACCCCAATCACCAATTCGAATCCGAATTCAACGACTTCGAAGCCTCAGCGGAATCATCCTCAAAACCGCCTCGCGCCACACTTGAAGCATAGGGACGGCACAGCCCTCGCAATGCCGTCCCTGCCGCTCACATCCTCGCCAGCAGTTCCGCCAGCTGATCCGCCGCCTTGCCCCATCCCTCATGGAAGCCCATCTTCTCATGCGCTTCCTTATCCTCGGCGCGCCAGTGCAGCGCCTTCGCCGTATATTTCGTCCTGCCGTTGCCGAGTTCTTCGAGCAGGATGATGCCCGTAAAGAACGGTTTTTCGGCAGGCACCCAGGCGCTGCTATAGGCATCGGTGAAGACGATCTTTTCGTTCTCGACGATCTCGAGGTAGACCCCGCGGTTCGGGTACCGGTTGCCCTCGGGATCGGCCATGACGATGACGTTTGAGCCGCCGGGGCGGACGTCGAGCGTCGCTTCCGCCACGCTCCAGGGGCGCGGCACGAACCACTCTTTCAAGAGGTCGGGATCGGTCCAAGCCTTGTAGATCTTCTCGCGCGGGGCGTCGAATTCGCGAACGAGGACGAGTTCATGCTGCGTGCTGGCGGTCATTTCTACATCTCTCCGTTTGAATGAAACCTGTTTCGTATCAGGTTGTTACAAGGACGTATCGACGTTCGGCGTTCCGACAGCAGACAAAATTATTTTGCGACCGGCTGTGCGGCCTCTTCCTGCATCTTGTCGATCTGCCGGCGGATATGGGCTGCCTCCGCCGCCGAATGGGCGAGCGCAATGGCGCGATCGAAGGCCTCGCGCGCCTGGCCGTTGCGGCCGAGCTGCTTCAATAGATTGCCGCGCAGGCCGTGATAATAGAAATAGCCGTCGAGCTTCTCGCCGAGCGGATCGACGAGATCGAGCGCATCCTGCGGCCCCTGCAATTTCGAAATCACCACCGCCCGATTGAGCGTGACGACGGGCGACGGCTGGATGCGCTCCAATGCGCGGTAGAGCAGATCGATCTCGACCCAGTCGGTATCTTCAGCCCGTTTTGCCCGGGAATGGACCGCGGCGATGGCCGCCTGTATCTGATAGGGGCCGGGCCGGCGGTGACGCAGCGCCTTGTCGAGCAGCGCCAGGGCCTCGTTGATAAAGGGCTGGTTCCAGAGCGAGCGGTCCTGATCCTCGAGCAGCACGATCTCGCCCTCGGCGCTGAAGCGCGCCGGCCGGCGCGAGATCTGCAGAAGCATCAGCGCAAGCAGCCCCATCAGTTCCGGCTCGGACGCAAACATATGCAGCATCAGCCGCGCCAGCCGTATCGCCTCGTCGCTGAAGGCCACCGCCTCATGCTTTGGATCGGCCTGGCTGTAGCCCTCGTTGAAGATCAGATAGATCATCGTGCTGACGATCGAAAGCCGCTCCGCCCTCTCCTCGGGGCTCGGCGTTTCGAAAGGCACACCCGCCTTGGCGACGCGCGCCTTGGCGCGGGTGATGCGCTGCTCCATGGCGCTTTCGGACACCAGGAAGGCGCGGGCGATCTGCGTCACCGAAAGGCCGGAAACGATGCGCAGCGCCAGCGCGATCTGCTGGGTCGCCGGCAGATCGGGATGGCAGCAGATGAAGAGAAGCCGCAGGATATCGTCGCGATAGTTGGAATCGTCGAGCCGCTCGACGATATCGCTTTCGGCGTCCTCGGTATCGGAAATCGTCTCCTCGTCCGGCAGGGCCTGCAGCTTCGAGCGCTTGCGCACGGCATCGATGCCGCTGTTGCGCCCGACGAAGATCAGCCAGGCCGTCGGATCGCGCGGCGGGCCTTTCTCCGGCCAGGTCCGGATCGCCCTCAGGCATGCCTCCTGGAACGCCTCTTCCGCGGTGTCGAGATCGCGGAAATAGCGCAGCAGCGCGCCGAGCGCCTTGGGGCGGGCAGAGGCAAGCGCGAGGTCGATCCAGGCAATGTCGGTCATGATGCAGCATCTCCCGGCCTGAACACGTAGAAAGGCCGAATTTCGTAAGAGGTGGAGCCGGGATTGACCGCCGATAGCTGTTTCGAGAAGGCGACAGCCTCCTCCAGCGTCTCGAAGTCGACCACGTAAAAGCCGAGAAGCGCCTCTTTCGTTTCCGCGAAAGGCCCGTCGATGACGAGAGCCTCGTCCTTGCCCTTGCGCACGGTGGTCGCGGCCGTCGTCGGCATCAGCCGGCCGACGGGCCCGAGCTTGCCGGCTTTGGCCAGCGGCTCCTGCACGGCGTAAAGCTTCTCCATGACGGCAGCCTCTTCCTCCTTGCTCCAGGCGAAGACGGTTTCCTCATGGGCGTAACAAAGGATTGCATAAAGCATCGGTCACTCCTCTTTCCGAATGACGAAGGAGTAACCGCTTACCCGACAGGCCGCATTAAAAAATTATAGACGGGCGGCCGTACACGTTCAGCTCAAAACTTGCCGTGGCGCTGCCCTCACCCCTCGCTCAGCGTCCGCTTGACCGCATTCTTCCAGCCCTTGAGCTTTGCCGTCCGCACCTTCTCGTCCATGTCGGGTTCGAAGCGCCTATCCCGTTTCCATGTCGCCGAAAAGCCGTCCCTGTCAGGCCACACCCCTGCCCGGCTGCCGGCGAGCCAGGCTGCCCCCAGCGCCGTCGTCTCCAGGATCACCGGGCGGTCGACCGGGGCATCGAGCAGGTCGGCGAGGCGCTGCATCGTCCAGTCGGAGGCGACCATACCGCCATCGACGCGCAGCACCGTATCCTCGGCGCCGTTCTTCCAGTCTTTCTGCATGGCGTCGAGCAGATCGCGGGTCTGGTAGCAGACGGCTTCGAGCGCAGCACGGGAAAGCTCCGCCGGGCCGCTGTTGCGCGTCAGCCCGAAGATCGCGCCCCGCGCCTTGGCATCCCAATAGGGCGCGCCGAGGCCGGTGAAGGCGGGTACGAGATAGATCTCCTGTGTCGCATCGGCCTTTTCGGCAAGCGAATTGGTCTCGGCGGCGCTGCCGATAATGCCGAGCCCGTCGCGCAGCCACTGCACGGCCGCACCTGCGATGAAGATAGACCCTTCCAGCGCATAGGTCGTCTCGCCGTTCAGGCGGTAGGCGATGGTGGTCAGCAGCCGGTTTTTCGATCGCACCATGTCGGCGCCGGTATTGAGCAGCGCGAAACAGCCGGTGCCGTAGGTCGATTTCAGCATGCCGGGCGCAAAGCAGGCTTGGCCGATGGTCGCCGCCTGCTGGTCGCCGGCAACACCGAGGATCGGGATGGCAGCGCCGAAGATATCAGGGTCGACCGTGCCGAAATCTGCGGCGCAATCCTTGACCTCGGGCAGCATGGCCGCCGGCACCCTCAGAATGTCGAGCAGATCCTCGTCCCAGGCGTTTTCGGCGATGTTGTACATCAGCGTGCGCGAGGCATTGGTGGCATCGGTGACGAAGCTCTTGCCGCCGGTCAGCCGCCAGATCAGGAAAGTATCGATCGTGCCGAAGCAGAGATCGCCCCTCGCCGCACGTGCCCGCGCACCCTTCACATTGGCGAGCATCCAGGAGAGCTTGGTTCCCGAGAAATAGGGATCGAGGATGAGGCCGGTCTTCTTGGTGAAAACCCGCTCCAGATCCTGCCGCTTGAGATTGTCGCAATAGCTTGCCGTGCGCCGGTCCTGCCAGACGATGGCGTTCTGGATCGGCCGCCCCGTCTCGCGCTCCCAGACGACCACCGTCTCGCGCTGGTTGGTGATGCCGAGCGCGGCGATATCCTTCGCCGTCACCTTGGCTTCGCGCAGCGCCATCTTGACGGTGGAGACGACCGAGTCCCAGATCTCCTCGGGATTGTGCTCGACCCAGCCGGAGCGCGGATAGATCTGGGTGAATTCCTTCTGGCCCTTGCCGACGACCTGCATGTCGCCATCAAAAACGATCGCCCGCGTCGACGTCGTTCCCTGATCGATCGCCAGAACATATCCGCTCATGAAGTTCCTCCCAAGCACGTTGATTATCGTGACAAATCAATAGGACACGGATGCGGGCGAGAAAAGCGAATAAAGCGGAATTGCCAGCCTGCCGGCTTTGGGCATAACCTCGCCCGAAACGTTGCAACGCAGCATCGCGATGTCAGGAGAAAACAGCATGAGCAGATCAGTCGTCGTCACCGGCTCCACCAGCGGCATCGGCCTTGCGATCGCCACCGCCTTTGCCGAAACCGGCGACAACGTCGTCATCAACGGCTTCGGAAATGCCGATGAAATCAAGGCGATCGTCGCGCGGCTTGAATCGGTATCGAAAGGCCGGGCGATCTACCATTCGGCAGACATGACCAAGCCCGCCGAGATCGCCGACCTGATCGAAACCGCCGCAAAGACTTTCGGCAGCGTCGATGTGCTGGTCAACAATGCCGGCATTCAGCATGTCGAGAAGATCGAGGATTTCCCGATCGAGAAGTGGGACCAGATCATCGCCATCAATCTGTCGAGCTCCTTTCACACCATGCGCGCGGCTATCCCGCTGATGAAGGCCAGGAAGCATGGCCGCATCATCAACATCGCCTCGGCCCACGGGCTCGTCGCCTCTCCTTTCAAATCCGCCTATGTGGCGGCGAAACATGGTATATTAGGCCTGACGAAGACAGCGGCGCTGGAACTTGCCGAATTCGGCGTGACGGTCAACGCCATCTGCCCCGGCTATGTGCTGACGCCGCTCGTCGAAAAGCAGATACCCGATACCGCCAAAGCCCGCGGCATGACCGAGGAGCAGGTGAAGAGCGAGGTCATCCTCAAGGCGCAGCCGACGCGTGAATTCGTCAAGGCCGAGGAGATCGGCGCGCTGTCGCTCTATCTCGCAAGCGACGCCGCCCGCCAGGTGACGGGAACGCATATCTCGATTGACGGTGGCTGGACGGCAGCTTAACCATTTGGAAAAAACAACCGGGAATATCATGAACGACAGCATCCGCTTCATCCTGAATGGCGAGGACATCGCCCTCTCCGATGTCAGGCCGACCGAGACGCTTCTCGATTTTCTGCGGTTGAAGCGGCGCCTGACGGGCACCAAGGAAGGATGCGCCGAAGGCGATTGCGGCGCCTGCACCGTGCTCGTCGGCAGGCTCGCCGATGGCAAGCTCACCTATGAATCCGTCAATGCCTGCATCCGTTTCATGGGCTCGCTGCACGCCACCCATGTGGTGACGGTCGAGCATCTCGCCGGCCGGGACGGCGCCCTGCATCCGGTGCAGCAGGCGCTGGTCGATTGCCATGGCTCGCAATGCGGCTTCTGCACCCCGGGCTTCGTCATGTCGCTCTACGGGCTGTGGCTGACGAAGGAGAAGCCGAGCCGCCGCGAGATCGAAAAGGCCCTGCAAGGCAATCTCTGTCGCTGCACCGGCTACGAACCCATCGTCAAGGCGGCCGAACAGGTGAGCCAGATGCGACCGAGCGCCCTCTTCGATCCACTGGAGCGGACGCGCTCGGAAATCGTCGCACGGCTCTGGGCCATGCAGGCGAGCGGCACCATCAGGATCGGGAGCGGCGAAGACAGTCTGATCGTGCCGGCTTCGGTCCAGGCACTGGCCGAAATCCTCTCGCAGGAGCCGGACGCGACCGTCGTCGCCGGCTCGACCGATGTCGGCCTCTGGGTGACGAAGCAGATGCGGCGGCTGAGCCCGGTCGTGTTCATCAATCACCTGAGCGAATTGCAGTCGATCATCGAAAACGACGACGGCATCATCATCGGCGCCGGCGTCAGCTATACCGGCGCCTTTGCCGCGATCTCGAAAAAGATCCCGGCGTTCGGGCGGCTGATCGACCGCATCGGCGGCGAACAGGTGCGCAACATGGGCACGATCGGCGGCAACATCGCCAACGGCTCGCCGATCGGCGACAGCCCGCCGCCGCTGATCGCCCTCGGCGCGACGCTGACGCTGCGCTCCCTCGAAGGTCAGCGCAAAATACCGCTCGAAGACTTTTTCATCGCCTATGGCAGGCAGGACCGGAAACCCGGCGAGTTCGTCGAAAGCGTCTTCGTGCCCTACCCCAAGGCCAGCCGCTTTGCCGCCTACAAGATCACCAAACGCCGCGACGAGGACATCACCGCCGTGCTCGGCGCCTTCCTGCTGACGCTCGACGATGCCGAGACGATCACCGACATCCGCATCGCTTTCGGCGGCATGGCCGCAACGCCGAAACGCGCTCGCACGGTGGAGGCCGAACTGATCGGCAAGCCCTGGACGGAAGCCACCATCGAAGCCGCCCGCCCCGCCTTCGACGCCGATTTCCAGCCACTCACCGACTGGCGCGCCACGGCGGAATACCGGCAATTGACGGCGAAGAACCTGTTGACGCGGTTCTATCTGGAAACGGTAGGGGCGCCGGCGGAGCTCAAGCGGTTCGAGGAGGTGGCGTGATGGAGACATTGATCAGAACGCCCGGAATGCAAGCATTGATGGGAATAGTCGCGGCCTCCTCCTCTCCCTCATTCCTGTGCTTGTCACAGGAATCCAGCGCGCCCAAGTCCTTGGGCGCAGGAAACCCTTCTCCGTCAGCATATGAATCATTCACGGCGCAGACGCGCCGTGGCTGGATTCCTGTGACAAGCACAGGAATGAGGGAGTGCGAAGTAGCCGCATTCCCTAACTCCCTTCGCGGAGGACTGATCTAATGGACAAGTCCACCTTCGAAGACCCCAAAGTCGTCATCTCAGGCCCCATGCACGGCTCGCTGCGCCATGATTCCGCGCACAAACACGTCACGGGAACCGCCGACTACATCGACGACATCCCCGAACCCGCGGGCCTGCTGCACGGCGCACTCGGCCTCTCCGACCGGGCGCATGCCGAAATCCTCAGCATCGACCTTTCCGAGGTCGCCGCCCATCCCGGCGTCGTCTGGGTCTTCACCGGCAAGGACGTGCCCGGCATCAACGACACCAGCTCCAACGGCAGCCATGACGAGCCGCTGCTTGCCGAAACTCTGGTGCAGTTCCACGGCCAGCCGATCTTTGCCGTCATCGCCGAGACGCGCGACGCCGCCCGTCGCGCTGCGCGGCTCGCGAAGATCGAATATCGCGACCTCCCGCATTGGAGCGATATCGACGGCGCGCTCGCCAACGGCAGCCCTCTCGTCATTACCCCGATGACGCTCCATCGCGGCGAGCCCGAAACGGAAATGCCGAACGCCGCCATGCGCCTGAAAGGCCAGATGCGCATCGGCGGACAGGAGCATTTCTACCTCGAAGGCCATATCGCCGTGGCGATCCCCGGCGAGGACGACGAGGTGACCGTCTGGTCCTCGACGCAGCATCCGAGCGAGATCCAGCATATCGTCGGCCATGTGCTCGATATCCCCTCCAACGCCGTGACCGTCAACGTGCGCCGCATGGGCGGCGGCTTCGGCGGCAAGGAAACGCAGGGCAGCCAGTTCGCCGCTCTTGCCGCCCTCGCCGCCAAGAAGCTCGGCCGCGCCATCAAATTCCGCCCCGACCGTGACGAGGATATGAGCGCCACCGGCAAGCGCCACGATTTCCTCGTCGATTACGAAGTGGGCTTCGATGCAGAAGGCCGCATCCACGCGGTCGACGCGACTTACGCGGCGCGCTGCGGCTTCTCCTCCGACCTCTCGGGACCAGTCACCGACCGCGCTCTCTTTCATGCCGATTCCAGCTATTTCTACCCACATGTGAACCTGGTCTCGAAGCCCTTGAAGACGCACACCGTCTCCAACACCGCCTTCCGCGGCTTCGGTGGGCCGCAGGGCATGCTCGGCGCAGAGCGCGTCATCGAGGAGATCGCCTATGCCCTCGGCAAGGACCCGCTCGATATCCGCAAGCTGAATTTCTACGGACAGCCGGGTTCCGGGCGCACGCTGACGCCCTACCATCAGGAGGTCGAGGACAACATCATCGCCCGGGTCGTCGAGGAGCTGGAGGAAACGGCCGAATACCGGGCGCGGCGCAACGCCATCATCGGCTTCAACCGCGACAGCCGCTACATCAGGAAAGGCATCGCGCTGACGCCGGTCAAATTCGGCATCTCCTTCACCATGACCGCTTTCAACCAGGCCGGCGCCCTCGTCCATATCTATCAGGATGGCTCGATCCACCTGAACCACGGCGGCACCGAAATGGGCCAGGGCCTCTATACCAAGGTGGCGCAGGTACTGGCCGACAGTTTCCAGGTCGATATCGACAGAGTGAAAATCACCGCGACGACGACTGCCAAGGTGCCGAACACCTCGGCCACCGCCGCCTCCTCCGGCTCGGACCTGAACGGCATGGCGGCCTATGATGCCGCCCGCCAGATCAAGGAACGGCTGGTGGCCTTTGCCACGGAAAAATGGAATGTGGCCCCCTCCGACGTCGTCTTCCTGCCGAACCGGGTGCGCGTCGGCGAGAACGAGATCGCTTTCCCCGATTTCATCAAGCAGGCCTATTTCGCCCGCGTCCAGCTTTCCGCCGCCGGCTTCTACAAGACGCCGAAGATCCACTGGGACCGCAAGGCCGGCCGCGGCACGCCTTTCTATTATTTCGCCTATGGCGCCGCCTGCACCGAGGTCTCGATCGACACCCTGACCGGCGAATATCTGATCGACCGAACAGACATCCTCCATGACGTCGGCCGCTCGCTGAACCCGGCGATCGACCTCGGCCAGGTCGAAGGCGCCTTCGTCCAGGGCCTGGGCTGGCTGACGACGGAAGAGCTATGGTGGGACGACAAGGGCCGCCTGCGCACCCACGCACCATCCACCTACAAGATCCCCCTCGCCTCCGACCGGCCGAAGATCTTCAACGTCCGGCTCGCCGAATGGTCGGAAAATGCCGAAGCGACGATCGGCCGCTCCAAGGCCGTCGGCGAACCGCCCTTCATGCTGGCGATCTCGGTGCTGGAAGCACTGTCGATGGCGGTGGCGAGCGTGGCGGACTACAAGGTCTGCCCGAGGCTCGATGCACCGGCGACGCCGGAACGCGTGCTGATGGCGGTGGAGCGGATGAAGCGGGTGTAGATGACCGCTGAGATGTCCGATCCCGAAGACACTAGGAAGAGACGTCCAGGCAAAACTCGTCAGGCCCGTAAACTACGCCAAACCGAAACTGAAGAGGAGCATCGGCTTTGGGGCGATCTGCGAAATCGACGGCTGAATGGATATAAGTTTACGCGACAAGCTCCCCTCGGGACCTACATCGCCGATTTTCTATGTCGCGAAGAGCGACTGATTATCGAAATCGATGGATTTCAACATGCCGACAATATGTCTGACATAGCTCGGACCTTGTGGCTAAATCAGGCTGGATATTCGATTCTCCGATTTTGGAATCACGAAATAACCCGAGAGCGAAGAGTAGTCCTCGAGACGATCCTTTCGGCACTTGAAGGGCGAATATTCCAGCGAGATGATATCCTTCGCTTCTATCCTGCGATCGTTCGTTCCGAGGGTGTGAAAACGTAATGTACTTGAACCAGGCCCCCTCATCCGACCCTTCGGGCCACCTTCTCCCCGCTGGGGAGAAGAGGGAGCAAGACCCTCTCGTACTGCCTGTCCGAACTGTTGCACCGGAGAGCGCCCTTTTAGAACGGATGATGGGATCAACGGCGAAGCGGCGATCTCCCTCTTCTCCCCAGCGGGGAGAAGGTGGCCCGAAGGGTCGGATGAGGGGGTCTTCGCGGCATACTCCCAAGGTAGCGAGGTCCATCAGTGCTGACTGACCTCCCGACCTTCCTCGCCGCCCACCCGGACAGCATCCTCGTCGACATCACCGGCACGCAAGGCTCCACCCCGCGCGAGGCCGGCGCCTTCATGCTCGTTTCGGCGAACGCCCTCTGGGGCACGATCGGCGGCGGACAGTTCGAGTTCATGGCAATCCACAACGCGCGGGAGATATTGGCCGGAACCGGCGGCATACCCACCATGGACATCCCGCTCGGCCCCGAGATCGGCCAATGCTGCGGCGGACGCACTGAGTTGCGGTTTCGGCGGCTGACACAGGCGCTGAAAGAGGAGCTTGAAGCCAGGCTCGCCGGCGAAATCGAGCATTTGCCCGAGGTGCTGCTCTTCGGAGCCGGCCATGTCGGCCGGGCGCTGGCGGCAGCCCTTGCGCCGCTGCCTCTGTCGGTGACGGTCGTCGAAACCAGGCAAGAGGAACTCGCCAACCTGCCGGATGGAACCCAGACCCGGCTCGTTCCGATGCCGGAAGCGCTGGTGAAGGATATTCCCTCAGGCGGCGCGGTCGTCATCCTGACCCATGACCACGCGCTTGATTTCCTCATCGCCCGCGAGGCGCTTGAGAGAACCGACCTCGCCTATACCGGCATGATCGGCTCGGCGACCAAGCGCGCCACCTTCGCAAGCTGGCTTTCCCGCGAAGGCGGCGGCGAGCGTGGCTGGATCGAGCGGTTGACGCTGCCGATCGGCGGCTCCGCGGTCAGGGACAAACGACCCGAAGTGATCGCCGCCATGACCGCGGCCGAGATCCTGACGGCGCTTGCGGCCTACCGCATGCGCTCGTCCTCGTAATAGGGATCGCGCCCGTCGAGGAAACCGAGATCGCGCTTGACGCGGTCCGGCGTCGCGTTGAGATCGAGCCGGGGCAGACGGCAGAAACGATCAACGCCTCCCGCCAGCCAGCCGGCAAGGCGCCGGAAAGCGCCGATTTCCTGCCGCGGCCGGCTCTCTTCGATAGCTTGGCAATCCATGACATCACCTCATCCGTTTAATGGTATGAGTTGCAGTTTGCCGCCAAAAATGCTGCAATTCCAATCGAACGACCGTCTGCATGCATCAAGAGAACTTATCCATGAAACTGTCGAAACAATTCCCGCTGAATGCGCTGCGCGTCTTCGAGGCCGCCGCCCGGCTCGGCAGTTTCACCAAGGCGGGCGACGAGCTCGGCATGACGCAGACGGCCGTCAGCTACCAGATCAAATTGCTGGAGGAGAATGTCGGCGAGCCGCTCTTCCTGCGCCGCCCCCGCCAGATCGCGCTGACGGAGACCGGCGAACGGCTGGCGCCGAAAGTGACGGAAGCCTTCGCCATGCTGCACGATGCGATGGCGACGGCGCGCGACAGCGTCGAAGGCACGCTCGCCATCAGCTCGACCCACACCTTTGCTTCGAAATGGCTGGCGCCGCGCCTCGGCTCCTTTCATCTGAAGCATCCGGCGATCGCGGTGCGCTTTCAGGCGACCTCCGACATCATCGACTTCGGCCGCGAACAGATCGACGTCGGCATCCGCTGGGGCGACGGCAATTGGCCGGGGCTGGCGCTGCACCGGCTGATGGGCCTGGAGTTCACGCCGATGCTGAGCCCGAAGCTGGCGGAATCGGCAGGCGGCATCAGGGAGCCCCGCGATCTCCTGAAATTCGATCTCTTCGATGCCGGCGATGTCTGGTGGAAACAATGGTTCGAGGCGGCCGGGGTCACGGAGACGGATCTCGACCGGCGCCCGCGCAACCAGCTCGGCTCCCAGGCGGTGGAAGCCGATGCGGCGATGGCCGGCCACGGCGTCGCCATCCTCAATCCGGCTTTCTATGCCGCCGAGATTGCGCTCGGTCGGCTCTACCAGCCTTTCGAACTGACCCGCAGCGACGGCAAGGCCTACTGGCTCGTCTATCCCGAAAACCGCCGCAACGTGCCGAAAATCAAGGCTTTCCGCAACTGGATCCTCGAAGAGATGAAAACGGCCGCAGTTTAAAGCATCCCGCGCCCGGCAACCTCACCAGGAAAAAGCCGTCATCCAGATCGGCTGTGCCGGTTTGGCTTCAAAATCCCATTTCCGGCGCGTAGAAGCAGCGCGGCGTGTTCTCGTTGGGGAACAGACAGAGGTGGTAATCGCCGTCGCCGGACTGCATCGCCTTCGTCATCGGCAGCAGAAAGACGTGAGCATGCGTGACAAGCCGGTGGTCGCCCGGCAGCAGCGTCACACGATATCCATTTGGCGTCACCGCCACGCTTTTCGACGGAATCATCTGGCAATCGCCATTATGACTGTCGCCGTTGCAACAATAGGGGTCATAACTCCACCCCGAAGGTGCGTCGTGAGCCATCGCCAACGATGCGTATGCCATCATCACACACGTCAGAATGCTGCGCATGGGCATCTCTCCGTCGATGAATGCGCCGCCGATATCTAACGGTTCTTATTATTTCATTCCGGCGGCCCGCAAACCTAACTGTATCCGCTCATCATAGTTTCAAGATCGGCTAATTTAGCAGATCCAGTATGAAACAGTAATAATGCACGGCTTCTCGGCAGCTTTTAGGCACGGGGCGGCAGATCGGCGGCGCGTTCCGTTGATCATTCCATTGTTCCCTTGGGCTGCCACCGTCGCGAAAACCGACGGGCATGTGCGGTTCTTCAATCTCCTCTTCCCTCCCCGCCAAAATTTCCGCAATGTCACGAGTCGGAGGAAGATAGGGGAACTCGATGTATGAATATGCCATAGCATGGGAATGGCTGGCCTTCGCGGCGCGCTGGTTCCATGTCGTCACCGCGATCGCCTGGATCGGCTCGTCCTTCTATTTCATCGCGCTCGACCTCGGACTGGTGAAACGCCCGCATCTGCCGCCCGGCGCCTATGGCGAGGAATGGCAGGTTCATGGCGGCGGCTTCTATCATATCCAGAAATATCTGGTGGCGCCGGCCCAGATGCCGGAACATCTGACCTGGTTCAAATATGAGAGCTATTTCACCTGGATCTCCGGCTTCCTGATGCTCTGCATCGTCTATTACGGCGGCGCCGACCTCTTCCTGATCGACAGGCATGTGCTCGATATCAGCCCGTCCGTCGCCATCGCGATCTCGTTGGCGTCGCTCGCCTTCGGCTGGATCGTCTACGACCTCTTGTGCAAATCGCCGCTTGGGCGCAACACCTGGGGACTGATGGCGGTGCTCTATGTCGTGCTCGTCTTCATGGCCTGGGGCTACACGCAGCTTTTCACCGGCCGCGCCGCCTTCCTGCATCTCGGCGCTTTCACCGCGACGATCATGTCGGCCAACGTCTTCATGATCATCATCCCGAACCAGAAGATCGTCGTCGCCGATCTCATTGCCGGGCGCACGCCCGATCCAAAATACGGGCAGATCGCCAAGCAGCGCTCGCTGCACAACAACTACCTGACGCTGCCCGTCATCTTCTTCATGCTGTCGAACCATTATCCGCTGGCCTTCGGCACGGCGTTCAACTGGGTGATCGCGGCGCTGGTCTTCCTGATGGGCGTCACCATCCGCCACTGGTTCAACACCACCCATGCGAGGAAGGGCCGGCCGACCTGGACCTGGATCGTCACCGTCATCCTCTTCATCCTGATCATGTGGCTTTCGACCGTGCCGAAGCAGCTGACGGGCGAGACGGATGCGGCCGCAGTAGCGCCCGCCTTCCAGCAATTCGCCGGAAATCCGCATTTTCCGGCCGTCAAGCAACTGGTCTCGACGCGCTGTTCCATGTGCCATGCCGCCGAGCCCGCCTATGAAGGCGTCGTGCGGCCGCCGAAGGGCGTGATGCTCGAAAACGACGCGGAAATTGCCGCCCATGCCCGAGAAATCTATATACAGGCAGGCCGCAGCCATGCCATGCCGCCCGGCAACGTGACCGATATTACGCCGGACGAACGCAGGCTGCTCGTCGCCTGGTTCGAAAGCGCAGTGGAAGGCAAGAAACAATGACGACGACACTTCTCCGCGGCCGCCTCCTCTCTTTCCATCGCGCGCCGCTGAGTCTTGCCGACAGCCAGAGTTATCTCTACGAGGAGGATGGCGGCCTTTTGATCGAGGACGGGCTGATCGCCGCGGTCGGCCCCTATGCCGACGTCAAGGCGAAAGCCGCCGAAGGCACGGCCGAGATTGACCACCGCCCGCATCTGATCATGCCCGGCTTCATCGACATGCACCTGCATTTTCCGCAGATGCAGGTGATCGCCTCCTATGCCGCCAACCTGCTCGAATGGCTGAACACCTACACTTTCCCCGAGGAATGCCGCTTCGTCGAAAGCGCGCATGCTGAAAGGATCGCCACGCATTTCTACGACGAACTGATCCGTCACGGCACGACGACGGCGGTCGCCTACTGCTCCGTGCACAAGACCTCGGCCGACGCCTTCTTCGCCGAGGCGATGAAGCGCAACATGCGCATGGTCGGCGGCAAGGTGATGATGGACCGCAACGCCCCGCAGGGCCTGCTCGACACGCCCGAAATGGGCTATGACGAGACCCGCCAGGTGATAGCGGACTGGCACGGCAAGGGCCGCAACCATGTCGCCATCACCCCGCGCTTCGCCATCACCTCGACGCCGGCGCAGATGGAGGCGACATCGGCGCTGGCCCGCGAGTTTCCCGACCTGCACATCCAGACGCATCTTTCGGAAAACCACGACGAGATCAAATTCACCTGCGAGCTCTATCCCGACGCGATCGACTATACCGACATCTATGCCCGCTACGGCCTGCTCGGGCCGAAAAGCCTCTTCGGCCATGCCATCCATCTCTCGGAGCGCGAAGCCGATGTCATGAGCGAGACCGGCTCCGTCGCCATCCACTGCCCGACCTCGAACCTCTTCCTCGGCTCCGGCCTGTTTCCGCTGAAGGCGCTGGCGCGCCGCGAAAAGCCGGTCCGCATCGGCGTCGCCACCGATATCGGCGGCGGCTCCAGCTATTCGATGCTGAAGACCATGGACGAGGCCTACAAGATCCAGCAGCTGCTCGGCGAACGGCTGAACCCGCTGGAAAGCTATTACCTGATGACCCGCGGCAATGCCGAGGCGCTGTCGCTCGCCGACCGGATCGGCACGCTGGAACCCGGCACCGAAGCCGACGTCGTCGTCCTCGATGCAGCCGCGACCCCGGCCATGGCGCTTAAGATGGAAACGGTGAAGACCCTGCCCGAGGAACTCTTCCTGATGCAGACGATGGGCGACGACCGGTCGATCGCGGAGACTTACGTGGCTGGCGTCGCTTTGAAAAAGGCCCTTTAGGCAAACTTGCAAAAATCGATCATTCTTCCCATAGTTCCATGAGGAGAAAAGCTATGGATCTGACCGTTTCATTGCCGGATGAACTGGCGAGCTACATCAAGAGAAAGATCGATTCCGGCGGTTACAGCTCTTCGAGCGACGTCGTGAGCGAAGCCCTGCGGCTGCTTGAAGAGCGCGACGATGCAAAAATTCGCGAGGTCGAACGGCTGCGGGATGCATGGCATGAAGGAATTCAGAGCGGAGATTTCGCTCCTTTGGATATCGATGCTGTAAAGGCCGAAGGGCGCCGGCGGTTTGGCGCATCCAAAGCCTGATCGATGGCCGCAGTTTTTTATTCGAGCCGAGCCCGCTCGGACATGCTGGACATTTGGTTGTGGATCGCCGGCAGCAGCGGCCAGACAATGGCCGATACCATCATCGCCCGTATCGAACAGCGCATTTCCTCTTTGAGCCGGCACCCGCAAATGGGTCCAAAACGACCGGAGATTGCTGAGGACGCCCGGGTGCTGGTGGTCGAAAGGTGGCTCGTGCTCTACTCTTTTGATAGCGAAGACGTTCGCATCGTGCGCATCATGGATGGAGCGAGTGACCTGCGCGATATACCTTGGGAAAAGTAACGACTCCATTGTTGTCGACGGGCGCCTTCGAAATTTCTCATAACGTCCTTCCTGATTTATGTTACGCCGGGGTAGCCACGTTCAGATGTGAAGGTTCCATTCATGGCTACTCCGCTCACCATCGCCGATCTGAAAAAACTCGCGCGGCGCCGCGTGCCGAAAATGTTCTTCGACTATGCGGATTCGGGCGCCTGGACGGAATCCACCTATCAGGCGAATGAGAGCGATTTCGGTGAGATCAAGCTGCGCCAGCGCGTGCTGGTGGACATGACCGACCGCACGCTGGAAACGACGATGATCGGCCAGAAAGTGTCCATGCCCGTGGCGCTGGCGCCGACCGGCCTGACCGGTATGCAGCATGCCGACGGCGAGATGCTGGCGGCGCGCGCGGCGGAAGAATTCGGCGTTCCCTTCACGCTCTCGACGATGAGCATCTGCTCGATCGAGGACGTCGCCTCGGTGACGACGCGCCCCTTCTGGTTCCAGCTCTATGTGATGAGGGACAAGGATTTCGTCCTCGGGCTGATCAACCGCGCCAAGGCCGCCAGATGCTCGGCGCTGGTGCTGACGGCCGATCTGCAGATCCTCGGCCAGCGCCACAAGGACCTGCGCAACGGCCTGTCGGCGCCGCCGAGATTCACCCCGAAACATCTCTGGCAGATGGCGACCCGGCCCTTCTGGTGCCTGGATATGCTGCAGACCAAGCGCCGCACCTTCGGCAATATCATCGGTCATGCGAAAAATGTCTCCAGTATCACTTCGCTCGCCGCATGGACGCACGCGCAGTTCGACCCGCGGCTCTCCTGGGCCGATGTCGCCTGGATCAAGGAGCAATGGGGCGGACCGCTGATCATCAAGGGCATCCTCGATCCGGAAGACGCAAGGGCCGCCGCCGACACCGGCGCCGATGCAATCGTCGTCTCCAATCATGGCGGCCGCCAGCTCGACGGCGCCCCCTCCTCGATCAGTATGCTGCCTTCAATCGTCGACGCCGTCGGCGACCGCATCGAAGTCCATCTCGACGGCGGCATCCGCTCCGGCCAGGACGTCTTGAAGGCCGTGGCGCTCGGCGCCAAGGGCACCTATATCGGCCGCCCCTTCCTCTATGGCCTCGGCGCGATGGGCAAGGACGGCGTCACACTGGCGCTCGACATCATCCGCAAGGAGATGGACATCACCATGGCGCTTTGCGGCAAGCGCGACATCAACGACGTGAACGCCTCGATCATATCAGGGCGAGGCTGAGAGAAGTCGGCAGCGCCCGGCCGTCGCTCGCAGTGAACAGAAGGATCGCGAAAATCACGAGACTGATGGCAAGCGCAAAACGCTGCCACCAGACGATGCGGCGCGATCCGGCAATTCGTCTTTCGAGGCCAGGCGGTGTCCCGTCAGGCTTGCGAAGCTGCATCCGGGAGAGCAGGTCGTCGACGGCGGCAAGACCGGCGGCCTCTGTCTCATGGCTCGACGCGAGGCGGAACAGCAGCGCATCGAAGAGGAGATGGATCGCCAGCGCAAGGACGATCCCGCAGAAAACCAGCATCAAGAGCCAGCCGAGCGCTGGAGCGAAGCCTCGATATCCCTGGGTGATCGGGCCGATAATCAGCGGCAACAGCGCCGTCAGCCCGCAGACGATTGAATTGCGGCCGAGATTTCGCGCAGCCGCCGAGGCCGTGGCATTCCACTGCGTCATTGCAAGCCCTCCGTCACGGCATGGATGCTTTCCTCGGGCAGATGAACCCGCCGCCCCGCCCGCTCGATCAGCCGCAGCGCTTCGGCCGGAGTTTCGCAGCGCCGGCTGATGAGCAGCCAACGCACGATGACGCCGGCGCTGCGCTGGAAACCGAGCGCACAGCAGACGAGGATCGGTCCCTGGTGGCGCGCAGCCTCGATGAGGTTCGCCGCGGCGAGCGTCTGGATCTTGTCGAGACCTGTCAGATCAAGGGTCGGAAAGCTGCACCAGCGCGTTGATGTCCCGCTCGGGCACTGAAACTCGCCGGTGAGGTCGATCACCGTGGCAAAACGGTCGGCCTCGTGGCGACGCGGAAAACGGCCGAGATGGACGCCGTCAGCGATCGCCACGGATGACGGCATTTTCCGGGTCCAGAGCCAAACGTTGATGAGAGCGCCGAGCCGATAGGGTGCCAGCAGCCAGCGGCTGGCAAGCGCCGCCCGGCCATCGGCGCGTTTCAGGAATATCTGCGGGCCGGCGCCGAAATATCCGACTGCGACGATCGCCAGCGCAACGGCCGGCCAGAGCAACAGAAGCGCTGCGGCCGATAGAGGAGTAAAGAGCGCTGCAAGGCCGAGAAATGCGAGGGCGCCGCATAGATAATAGATACCGAGACGGCGCGACTTCGCATCGTCGCTCAGAGCAAAATTCGCAAGAGGCGAACCGGCATCGCGCGGGAAAAGCCAGGCGGCAAACAGGCCGAGCAGCACGCCGGTCGGTATGTCCATGACGTGATGCTGCCACGTCGTCAGCACGGAGGCGCCGATGAGGAAGCACCAGAAATGCCAGAGAAGCCGTATCCTCCCCGGCAGCCGGCCGCGCAGATGGTCCCAGATCACCACCAGCAGCGCGATATGCAGCGACGGCGCCTGGTTGAACGGCTTGTCGAAGCCGCCGAGGACGGCAAACATGAAACCGGGCAGGCCGCTCGTTGCCGGCCGCACGAAGATTGCTTCGAGAGGAAACGCGATAAAGCAGGCAACCGCGATCAACTGGATCGTCAGATAACGCCTCGCGAGCCTATCCACGTCGCGCGGCGTGGTGTTGATGAACAGGCAGAGCCCGTAGAACAGGTTGATCGACCAGTATGGAATGATCGTCCATCCCAAGAACGGAATGGCGCCTTCCCATGCGAAGGCGATGTTCGGCACATGCGCGCGTTGCGACGCCAGCCAGTTGGCGCCGCCATAGGTCAGGTAGAAGAACGGCGCCAGGAAGGCGAGCCAGAGTGCGGCCCGCTTCAGGACCGGCGCTGTCCGGGAAAGAGGAGAATGTGCCTGCCCCAAGGCTTTGCCCTCAAACTCTCTCCGCCAGCGAGACGGTGAAAATGCCCCACTGGTCGATGCGCTGTTCGATCTTGCGGAAACCGGCCGCGGCGATGAGTTGATCCATTTCTTCTTGCGTGCGCCGCCGCATCACCCATGCCTGACCGCCACGGTGGGAAGTGAGCGCGCGGGCGATCATCTCCAGTTGCGGATGCCATGGCTGGTTGGTGTAGACGAGCAGACCACCGGGCTGCATCGCGCGGGCGATCCCGTCGAGCGAGGCGGCGATCATCGCATTGTCGGAAAACAGCTCGTAAAGGCCGGAGACGATCGCCAGATCCGGAGCCGGCGTGATCGCAGCCAGCCCCTCGCCGTCAAAGGCATCCTGCTGACGGAAGCTCACGAAATCACCCAGTCCACGCGCGGCGATGCTGTTGCGGCCGGCCTCGACGTTGATCGGGGAATAATCCTGCAGCCGCGCGCTATCGGGACGCACGGCAGCCGTTTCGATCGCATCGAGGACATAACGGCCGTGCCCGGCCGCGATGTCGAGCATATGGGTGCTGCGGCCGGCTGCCTTCAGGCGTTGAAGCCCGTGGTCGATCAGTTCCTGCAGATGCAGCTTGCGTTGCCTGATGCCGCGCCAGCCGATCGCCTCGAGGAACACCTTGTCGATCAACCGCCCACCGGGACCGAGCCCCCGCGGTTCATTCTCGTAGACGTAATCGAGCGTCGAGCCGGAATCGAAACCGGTCTTGACGCCGGTCTTTATGCCTTCGGACACCAGCGCGCCGAGCCTGATGTTGAGACGGCTGAGCGCCCAGTAGATGCCGCGCGGGGATGCGGCGTCCAGAGGGCTTGCGAGGCGGTCGGCCTCGTCCTTGGTATAGCCCTGGACATGGGCGGTGCGAAGGTCGGCAGGCGCCCGGGGTTCGGCGAAACGCGCTTCGATGAAACGGCGAACCTCGGCCAGCGCAATCGCCCGGTCCCTTTCGCCAAGCGTGTCGTGGTAGAAGCCGGCGAGCACATGCCGTTCCTTGATGCGGCTGCCGAGGTTTTCGTAAAACCGGTGCTGCGGCGCATGCCGCACCACCCAGTCGCTGCCGGAGATCAGCAACTGGGTCGGAACGGTGATGGCGCGGGCGTCGCTGACGACGCGGGCTGCCGCCTCATAGAGCTGCAACAGAATGTTGGAGGCGATCGGCCTAGATATCAAAGGGTCGGCTTCAAAGGAGGCGATGCGCTCCGGATCATGCGTCAGAAACCTCGCCTTGACATAGGAATTGACGAAGAACGTTCCCTTGAGCTTTTCCCAGAGCGCAATGCCTTCCCTGGCAAAAGGCACATAGAGCTTGACGCTGAAGGCGGGTGAGGCCAGCACGAACGCACGGATCGGCGGCGCATAGTCGTGCACCCAGGTGCTGGCAAGAACCGCGCCGACGCTCTGCGCAATGACGGCGATGTCTTCGACCGCAGTACCGCTTGTCTCGCTGACATGGCGGACGAAGCAATCGAGATCACGCGCCGAGGCGGCAAAGGATGGCGAATAGCCGCGCTCTCCCGGCGAACGCCCGTGGCCGCGCGCGTCCCAGGCGTAGAAGGCAAAATCATCGAGGCCGAGCTCGGCGGGAAGATGGGCGACGCGGCCGCTGTGCTCATGGCCGCGATGGAGAAGAATGATCGCGCCCTTGGCTGCAGCGCCGGTCGCAGGCCAGGTCCGATAAAACAGTCGAGTGCCGTCATGCGAGACAAATTCGGATTCACGCACTGGTCTGGCCGTCGAGGACGGTTGCACGCTATCGGTAGTCTGCAGCACGGTCTTCTCCAATTCTGATTGATGGATGAGTTGCAACCATTGGCGGCAACAGTGATTTGCTTTTATTGCAAAAGTCTAGCTGCAAATGTAAGTCCTTGAGAAGACCGACATGAGATGGGACTTTCCTCACAAGTACGACGATCCGCACGTCCGAGCCGATAGACTATGATCATGCCACGAAACTCCACTGAGGTAGCATGTCCGTTTACCAATTGAAGTCCCGATTTCAGGATATTCTCCGCCCTCTGGTGCGCGCCCTGGCGGCGCGAGGCGTTACCGCCAATCAGGTGACTTCGGTTGCTGCCGCCGTCTCGGTTGCACTTGGCCTTTTTCTGAGCGTCGCCCCGCTGCCGCATTGGTTTTTCTTGGTGCCTGTATGGTTTCTCCTGCGCATGGGCCTCAATGCCATTGACGGCATGCTCGCGCGCGAACATGGGCAGAAGAGCATTTTAGGCGCCTATCTCAACGAGATCGGTGACGTCATATCGGATGCTGCCCTTTATTTGCCGTTTGCGTTCATCGATCCGAACGATCTGATGCCGGTCATAACAGTCATATTCCTCTCGGCGCTGACGGAATTTGCCGGCGTCCTGGGTCAAACGGTCGGTGCAAGCCGGCGTTACGACGGGCCGCTGGGCAAGAGCGACCGTGCAGTGCTGTTCGGCGCGCTCGGCCTCTTTATCGCCGTTGGCGGTACGTTTGCAGCGTGGACCTCATGGCTTTGGGCCGCGGTGGCTCTGCTTCTCGCATGGACCACCGTCAACCGTATCCGCGCCGGTATTCGTGAGGCGCAAACGGCCGCCGGATAGGAAGCGGAGCCGATCGGGCGCCGGTTCTTCCATCGGCATTGTATTCCGGAAACTATGTCGAACGCCGTTTCTTTCGAGTTGCTTGGCAAGTGTTCCTTCCGGGCCGCTCTCCTTTAAAACCGGGTTGTATTTTTAGCGCCACCTCTTGAAAGCACAAAAGCGGTGCTTTATGTTTTATACTATGGCGAACATAGGTAAGACATCTCACCCATCGCTGCTGCGCTACACGCTCGCGCCGGATGATCAGGCCCGGCAGGCGCTTGACGACACCATTGTCGCCTATCGCAGGATGATCGACATCCTCACTGAGATCATCGACGACAAGGCGGGCGCCAATCTCGTCGTCCTGCATGAGCTTGCCTATGAAACCGTTCGCGAACAGACGGGCCTGCCGGCGCGGCTGGTCACACTCGGCCTTCGTGATTTCGCCGCCAATCGCGGCGTGATCGCCGATCCGCCGCAGCTGCCGCTCGATGACAAGCTCTTCGCCATCAAAGGCCCCTCGGACCTGACGATCGCCACGGTGCACGGGCGCGTTGCCGTGCCCTTCGACGTCGCCGGTTATTCCAGGGGATGGGAGAGCATTTTTCCGGCCTATCTTGTCGCCGGCCACAATCATTACGAGATTCACATCGGCGTCACGCCGAATTCCGCTCGGATGGAGGAAAACATGACGAACGAAGGCATTCTTTCACGCATGGGTCGCCTGATCGCGGGCATCGCGAATGCGGCGGTCGACAAGGCGGAAGGCGTCAACAAGATCGCCGTCATCGAACAGGCGATCCGCGAGATCGATGCGGCAGCGGACGAGGCCCGCACCGATATCGGCAAGGCGCGCGCCGAGGAATACCGCATCCAGAGCCGCAGGGACGAAATCGTCGAGGACATGAACGCACTCGACGAAAAGATCCGCCTTGCCGTCTCCTCCGGGCGCGACGACCTCGCAAAGGCCGGCGTCGCCCGCCAGATCGATCTCGAATCCCAGATCGCCGCGCTCGACAAGGCGCTGGCCGATGCCAAAGAGCAGGTGGACGAGGGCCAGAAAGCCCTGCAGGCCGTGCTTGCAACGCGCCGCGAGGCCGACGCCCGCCTTGCCGATTTCAAGCGCAGCATCGCCCAGCATCCCGAACAGGTGGCAGCCGGCCACGCCAGGCCCGCGCCGGGCGCCGGTGCGGCCCGCGCGGCCGCCGCGGTCTCGCGGCTGACCGGCGTTCCATCAGACGAGCATATCCATAGTTCCGAACTGGACGAACTCGACCGGCTGCACCGCGAACAGGCGATCGAGGCGCGCCTCGCTCGCTTCAAGGCGGATAACCGGTAACGCCGATGGCACTTCTCTTCGCCCCCGAATGTGCTCCCTTCGCCATCGCCGCCGCCGTGCTCGCAGGCCTGACCGCAATCGAAATGCTTGCGACCGTCATGGGTTTTTCGATCATGGAATTTCTGGGAAAACCGGATTTCCATGGCCATGACGGCCTCTCGGGCTACCTATCCTGGCTCAATGTCGGTGGCGTTCCCCTGCTCATCCTCATCATGCTGGCGCTCGGCTTCTTCGCCATGACCGGCTTTGCCATACAGGCCGTCGCCAACGCCTTCTGGGCGCCGCTTCCCGCCATCGTCGCCGCCATTCCCGCCATCCTGGTCACGGTTCCCATGGTCAGGGCGTCGAGCCGGACCGTGGCGCGGATCGTGCCGCACGACGAGACCTATGCCGTCGATCTCGACGCGCTGATCGGCCGGACCGCCGAAGTGTCGCTCGGTCCGCTCGACCAGGGACTGCCCGGGCGCGTCCGCGTCAAGGACCAGCATGGAAACTGGCACGTGCTGAGAGCCAAGGCCGCCAGAGACCAGGGCCCTCTCAAGGTCGGCACCGAGGTTCTCCTCGTCGATCGCAAGGCAGATGTATTTATCGCCATTCCCGCGCTGGCGGATCCCGCCGCAGCGGACAATCAATCTTTCAGGGAGCAGCCATGATGTATGACATTATTCTACCGGCCGGCATCGGCATCGTTCTGATCTTCGGCATCGGCTTTGTCCTCGCCTCTCTCTATACGCGCTCCAGCCGCGACGAGGCCTATGTGCGCACCGGCCTCGGCGGCCAGAAGGTCGTGCTCGACGGCGGTTCCGTCGTCCTGCCGATTTTTCACTCAACCGCCAGGGTGAACCTGAAAACCCTGCGGCTCGAGGTTCGCCGCGGCGAGGGCGATGCGCTGATCACCAAGGACCGTATGCGCGTCGATATCGGCGCCGAGTTCTACGTGCGGGTCAAACCCGATGCCTCGTCGATTGCCCTTGCCGCCCAGACGCTCGGCAACCGCACCAACGACGCCGAGGCGCTCCGCATCCTGATCGAAGCGAAATTCGTCGACGGCCTCCGCTCGGTGGCGGCGACCATGAACCTCGACGCGCTGCAGGAACAGCGCATGGATTTCGTCAAGGCCGTGCAGGAAGCCGTCGGCGCAGACCTCCAGTCCAACGGTCTCGAGCTCGAATCCGTGTCGCTCACCCGTCTCGACCAGACCGACATCAAGCATTTCAACGCCAACAACTTCTTCGACGCCCAGGGTCTTGCGGCACTGACCCGCATCACCGAGGGCCGCAAGAAGGAGCGAAACGAAATCGTCCGCGACACCGAAGTCGCCATCGCCCAGAAGGATCTGGAAGCCCGCCAGCAGTCGCTGGCGATCGAGCGGACGAAGCGCGAAGCCGAACTCAACCAGGAACGCGACATCGCCAACAAATCCGCCGCGACGCGCGCCGAAACCGCGCAGCAGGAACAGGCGGCCAAGCGCGCCGAGGAGGAGGCCCGCATCGCCTCCGAACAGGCGATCGCCGAGCGAGAGGCAGCCGCCAAGCAGGCCCGCGAAAGCGCCAACATCGATGCCGCCCGCGCCGTCCAGCAGCGCGATACCGAAGCCAAGCGCGACCTTCAGATCGTCGCCCAGGAAAGCGCCATCGCCGTCGCCAACAAGAGCCGCGAAGAATCCGAGGCGAAGGCGACTGCCGAAATGGCCCGCGCCCGCGCAATCGCGGCGGAGGAAAAGGTCGGCACCGCCAAGGCCATCGAAATTGCCGAGCGCGAAAAGCAGATCGCCGTGATCGATGCGCGCAAGACCGCCGAAACCGAAGCCACCGCCGTCACCGTCGGCGCGGAGGCCGAGAAGCAGGCTGCGATCGACCAGGCGGAAGCCATCAAGACGCTTGCGACCGCCGAAGCGGATGCGGCGATCATCAAGGCCAAGGGCATCCTCGAAACCGGCCGGGCTCAGGCTGAAAGCGAAGCGCTTCTCAACGAAGCCCGCAACAAGCTCAGCCAGACCATCATCGAGTTCGAGATCACCCGCGAGCGTATCCGCATCATTCCCGAGGCGCTCGCCGAGGCGGTCAAGCCGATCGAGAAGATCTCCGATATCAGGATCTTCGACACCGGCGGCATGCTCGGCCGCGGAAACGGCGCGAACGGAGAAGGCGGCATCGGCATGGGCGAAGGACTGGCTGGCCAGTTGCTCGCCTACCAGGCCAATAAGCCGATCCTCGACAAGCTGTTGCAGGAAGCGGGCTTCGACGGCGATAACGCCATTTCGGCCCTCCTTGGAAATCTCGATGGCGCAAAACCGGCAAAGCCGGCCGCCCCTCCGGCAAGGCCTGCAATCCCGGCCACGGCTCCGGCAAAGCCGGCAGCACCGGCCGCAGCCCCGGCAACGCCGATCGCCCCTCAGGCGCCGAAGAAGGAATAGTCCGGCGCAGGCAGGTCCAGTTAGCGCACCCAGCCTGTCGCCAGCGCGCTCGCCCAGTCGGCACGGCCCCTTTCGGCGGCCAGTGCCGACATTGCCATATGGTCATAGGCAACGGTTCGGAATTGCCATATCCAGCCCGCCGCCGTCTTTTCCAGGATGGCATAGCTCGCCAGCGGATGGCCCGCTTCGACCTTGTGATAGTAGGGCAGAACATCGTCATAGGCGGGGCAACCGACGCTGCCGGGATTGACGATCAGGCGGCCGTCGGAAAGGCGGACGGCGCGCGGGAGATGGCTGTGGCCGCAGAGGATCAACGGCAGGTCGATGCCCTCCGCCAGCGCCTTGATCGCTTCGATCGGCTTCGGAAAGACGTAGCCCTCCGGCGAGACGGACTCCAGCCAATAGAGATTGTCGTCCTTCGGCGTCGCGTGGCAGAGATAGGCCTCGCCGCGATAGACGGTATCGAACGGCAGGCCCCGCAGCCAATCGAGATGGGACGGCGTCAGTTGCCGGTAAGCGACGGCATCCGAAGCATGCATCAAGGCCGGGTCCTGCTCGATGAGATAGCGGTCGTGATTGCCGCGCACCGAGGTCAGGCCGAGCGGCATCAGCATGTCGGCCGTCCGGCCGGCCTCCAGCGGGCCACTGAAGAAATCACCGAGATTGACGATCTCCTCGATGCCCTGCGCCCGGATATCCGCAAGCACCGCCTCGAGCGCCAGATGGTTGCCGTGAATGTCGGCGATCGCGGCAAACCTCATTCAGCTTCCTCTATAAGTGGAATAGCCATAGGGCGAAAGCAGCAGGGGCACGTGGTAATGCGCCGTGACATCGGCGACGCCGAAGCGGATCGGCACGAGGTCGAGGAAGGCCGGATGCGGCAGCGGCGTACCGATGCACCTGAGATAATCGCCGGCGTGAAAGACCAGTTCATAGGTCCCGACGTGGAAATTTTCACCGGCGAGGATGGGGCCGCCATCGACCCGGCCGTCGGCATTGGTCTCTACCGTCGTCAGATGCCTGCGCATTTCGCCGTCGATCCGGAAAAGATCGATCCTGAGGCCTTCGGCCGGCTTGCCGAGAGCGGTGTCGAGAACATGCGTGGTCAGTCCACTCATAGGGTTGGCTCTCTGATGATGAAGGGGGTCTCGAAGAAGAATTCCTCCAGATTATTGCCCGGCCCGTCGCGGTCGACGACCAGGAAATCCGAGGGCTCGCCGAGCGCCATCAGCGGATGATGCCAGACGTTGCGGCGGTAGTTCACGCCCTGATCCCCGCGCGCCAGAAACACTTGCGGCCGGCCGGGACGTCCGTTCTCGTCCTCGGAGACGACGATGAGGAAAGGGCGGCCCGAAACCGGCGAGAAACTCTGGCTGCCGAAGGGATGGCGCTCCATCATGTCGACCGCATAGGGAAAACTGCGCGGCTGGCCACGGAAGAGATTGATGATGACGCGCGCGCCCTCACCCCTCGCTTCGGCTGCGGCGAGCGCATGGAAGCGCTCCGTCGTGCCGCCATTGATGAACCGCATCGAGGCCGGATCGGCCTCGATCACTTCGCCGAAGGGCGCGAAGGCGGAGCGGGTGAGCGGGCGGATGTCGAGAAATTCGGACATGGCTTCACTCACCCTGGGCATGCCAGTTGCGGATGGCATCGATCGCGGAAAGAAGCTCCGGCAGCGTGCGATAGGTCGCCTCCCACATGTCGACGGGATCGAGGTCGAAGACGTCTTCCAGAATACGATTGCCCGTGCCGCAGATCTTCGTCCACGGCAGGTCGGGGTGCTCGGTCGCAAATTCCGGATGCGTCACCAGCAGGCGGGAGGCCGCGGCGCCGATGGTGAAGTGGCAGAAGGCCACCGCCTTGAAGGTGAGCTTGTCCCCGGCGAAGGCCGCCCCATCCATTCCGCCGACGAAAGACAGCGCTTCGGACGCCGCCTCATACATCTCATTGAGATAGTCGATCGCGCGCCGCTCTTTCATTCGGCCTCCGGCAGCATCGATGTCAGGCGCAGCAGTGCGATCCGCTCGACCTGGGCGGCCGCGGTCGCCAATTCCTCATCCCGGCCATTGCCGATCCGCGCCTCGAAGGCCGCGAGGATATCGCCCTTATCCAGTCCCTTGACGGCGATGATGAAGGGAAAGCCGAATTTTTCGACATAGGCCGAATTGAGTTCGGTGAAGCGGGCATGTTCGGCCGGGCTCAGGCGGTCGAGGCCGGCGCCGGCCTGTTCCTTGCGGCTGTCCTCGGTGAGCTCGCCTGAAATGGCGAGGCGCCCGGCAAGATCGGGATGGGCGCAGAGCACACCGAGACGCTCCTCGCCGCTCGCCGCGCGGAAGACGGCGGCAAGGGCCGCATGCACACGCGATGCCGTCAACGGCTCCTTCACGCCGCCGGCGTCATAGGCCCGCTCGGCGATGAAAGGCGAATGCTCGAAGACGCCGCCGAAGCGGGAAACGAAATCCTGGCGCGACTGCATCAGAGCGCATCCGGCTGATGGTGCTTGTGCCAGTGCTCCGCGATCTCGATGCGGCGCGGAATCCAGACCTTGTCGTGCTTCTGCACATATTCGATGAAGCGTTTCAGCGCGGCCGCGCGGCCGGGGCGCCCGACGAGGCGGCAATGCAAGCCGATCGACATCATCTTCGGGCTGCCGTCCTTGCCTTCCTCATAAAGCGTGTCGAACGCATCCTTGAGATAAGTGAAAAACTGGTCGCCCGAGTTGAAGCCCTGCGGCGTCGCGAAGCGCATGTCGTTGGTTTCGAGCGTGTAGGGGATGATCAGGAAGGGTTTCCCGTCGACGCCCTTCACCCAATAAGGGAGGTCGTCGGCGTAGGAATCGGAGGAATAGAGGAAACCGCCCTCTTCCTGCACCAGCCGCAGCGTATTGTCTGATGGTTTGCCCTGATACATGCCGTAGGGCCGCTCGCCGGTGAGTTCGGTGTGAAGGCGCACGGCTTCGAGAATATGCTTGCGCTCCAGATCCTCGGGAAAATCCTTGTATTCCAGCCAGCGATAGCCGTGGCTGGCGATCTCCCAGCCGGCTTCCTTCATCGCCGCGACGGCCTCGGGATTGCGGGCCATGGCCAGCGTCACGCCATAGACGGTCGCCTGCACCTTGAGACCGGTGAACATCCGCCAGAGCCGCCAGAAACCGGCGCGCGAACCATATTCGTAGATCGATTCCATGTTGAGGTTGCGCTGCCCCGGCCAGGCGGCCGCGCCGACGATTTCCGACAGCAGGTTTTCGGAGGCCGTGTCGCCTTCGAGGATGCAGCTTTCGCCGCCCTCCTCGTAATTGATGACGAATTGCACGGCTATGCGTGCCTCGCCCGGCCATTTCGGATCGGGCGTCTGACGCCCGTAGCCGACGAGATTGCGCGGATAGGTCTCGGATACCATTAAATCACCTTCTGAAAAGACGGGGAACGGTATCATCCGCAGCCGGAATGTCGAGACGGAAACTGCGCGACGGATTTTTCCCGTTATGGAACAAATCCTTAGCGCGTCCGTATGCTCAGGCGATCTTGCGCGCGCTGACCTTGCCCATCGGGTGAAGCGAGTGAACCCGGAACGGGCCGCCCGTGCCCTCTTCGATCATCAGCGCCACATTGGAGATCAGCACCGGTTCGCCGAGCACAGGCCCGAAGATCGTCCGCAGCGCCGGCTCGATGCGCGGCATGTCCACGACATTGACCGGCCCCGTCACCGGCATATGGAAGCGGAACTCCTCCATCACATAAGGGTTGCCCCAGCGGTGGAGATTGGCGAACTGCGCGGCCGACAGACCGTCCGGGTCGCTCCGCTCGATCTCGGCCTCGCTCAGCGGCGCGCGGAAACGGTCGAATTCCTGCACGATCGCCGAGGCGAGATACTGGATCTGCTCGCAGGGAGTGTTCGGCAGCAGGCTGTAGAAATTGCCGAGCCGGGCGATTTCGAGACGCGGCAGCCGGAAGGGAAGCATGGTTCCGGAGAAGCGCATCAGATCGCGCAGGAGTTGCGACTCCGATATGTCGGGAGACAGGTGGAACGGCGCTTTCAAAACACCGTGAAAACCATAGCGCCGCGGCACGGCCGTATGAAAGGCGATTTCGTGAATACCGAGGCCGCGAACGGCCGGCGGCTCCACCATCTCGCCAGAAAACACGTTTCGGCCAAGCCAATTGGCGGCCACGAGCGACAGCGGGTCACTCGCCGGGGGCGTGAAGCAAATGGCATAGCGCATGCAATTTCCTCCATCAAGGAAGTGAGCGCCGGTGACTTCAGGCGCTGCCGATGCGCAAGCAGATAGGTGATTTGCATGACAGAATAACGAAACGAAGTTGCATCCAGTTCACGTTTAACGTGAAGCGACAGCGATATGGCTTGCAATCGCAAAGCTCTCCGGCAGCGAAAATCCGCAATCTGTATCGCCTGCGATACAGATTGCCGCCTCCGCCAGCCGGTGGGCGAGCCCGAAGCTGACCTTGAAGCCGCCGGTCAGTGCGATCAGGCGGGGATGGTCAGGATGGCGGCCGATCATCGGATCGCGGTCGATCGCCTTCGGCCGAAGCCCCGCCCAGCGCTCGACGACGGGCGCATCGCGAAGCGCCGGCACGATCGCCCGCGCCGCCGCGATCAGCGCGTCGAGCTGGGCATCGGTCGAGAAGGGATCTTCGAAACGGTTCTCGCTGGTGCTGCCGATCGCCGCATGCCCGCCCTCATGCGCGACGACATAGAGCCCATCGAGAAAGATCGTCGGCAGCGCCGGGTCGACATCCGCCTTCAACAGCGCCGCCTGCCCTTTGACCGGCTGGCCGAGCGGCTGCTTCAAGCCTGGCGTCAGCCCATCGAGCAGAAGAAAGGACTGGTGGCCGGCGGCCAGGATGCAGCGGCCGAAAGTGATGGTTTCGCCGCCCATCTCGGCCGTACCGCGATCCGGATCGAGATCGGCGATAACAGCATGTTCCTTGATGCGCACATGTTTTGCCCGCCGCAGGAAGGCGATCAGTGCCGCGATCAAAGAGCGCGGCGCGACGCGGCCGGCAAGCGTGTCATGCACGAAACCGCTCTCGCCGGCGGAGGCCTCGACCCAGCCTTCCCTTAGCGGCCGGTCAAGCACGTGCCAGTGGAAGCGGCGCTCGCCTGCCCGCCAATGGCGTTCGGCATCCTCGGAGTGGCCGCGCGCGATGCGGTTGAGATGCGGTTTCGGCAGCGGGATCAGCCGCCCGGACCTGCTGTAACCGGCCGAAAGCCCGGTTGCTGCTTCAAGCGCCGTGATTTCGGCTTCGAGCGAGACCAGCGCGTCGAACTGAAACTGCTTCTTCTGCGACCACCGGTCCGGCATATGCGGCATCAGCGCGCCGAGCAACCCGCCGCTCGCCCCTGCCCCCAGGCTGCCGGCATCGGCAAGGACGGTGCTGATTCCCCGGCGTTCGGCATGAACGGCCGCCCAGAGCCCCATGATGCCGCCGCCGACGATGAGCAAATCGCAAGAAGATTGACCGGACGCCTGCTGAGGACTATCGGCTTTTTCCATGACAGAGGTGAACCCAGATCAGATTGGCGCGGGCGCGCCGCAGCCGCTTGAATGGCGCGACGGCGATATGCCTTATTCCACCGCCTTTGGCGATCATTTTTATTGCCAGACCGATGGCCGGCTGGAATGCGGCCATGTCTTCCTCGCCGGCAACGGCCTGCCGGAGCGCTGGAACGGGCGGCAGGAATTCGTGATCGGCGAGCTCGGCTTCGGCACCGGCCTGAACTTCGCCGAGACCTGGCGGCAATGGAAGCTTCACCGCGCCGACGGCCAGCGCCTGCATTTCATCTCCTTCGAACTCCACCCGATGCGCGGCGAAGAGATCGGCCGGGCGCTGTCGCACTGGCCGGAAATCGATGCGGAACGCGAGGCGCTGACGGCGGCCTGGCCGCAAACGCCTGCCGGCACCGTCTCGCTCGATCTCGATGCCCAGACGCGGCTCAGCGTCATCTGCGGCGCGGCACTCGACGGCGTCGCCGCGGCAAAGCCCGGCTTCGACGCCTGGTATCTCGATGGCTTCGCGCCCTCGCGCAACGGCGACATGTGGTCGGAAGAGCTGATGCGCGAGGTCGCCGAAAAGACCGCCGCCGACGGCACCTTCGCAACTTACGCAGCAGCCGGCTTCGTGCGCCGCAACCTCATCGCCGCCGGCTTTGCCGTCGAACGCCGCAAAGGCTTCGCCGGCAAGCGCGAAATGCTTTGCGGCGTCAAGGCACCCGGCCGGTAAGCCCTACGACTGCCATTCGATGGGGATCAGTAACTCGTGCGCTCCGGCTGCAGCTCATCCTTGCCGAGCCATTGCCGGATCTTCTCCTCCAGCAGTTCGGGGCTGATCGGCTTCGACATGTAATCGTCCATGCCGGCGTCGAGGCAGGCCTCGCGGTCGCTTTCGAGCGCATGGGCGGTGACGCCGATGATCGGTACCCGATGGCCCTGCCCCTTTTCCCTTTCGCGGATCGTCCGGGTCGCTTCATGGCCGTTCATGACGGGCATCGAGACGTCCATCATGATGATGCGCGGCGTGTGGCTCTCCCAGGCGGCGACCGCCTCCTGGCCGTTGTTGACGACCAGGAAGGAAAGCCCCGTTCCCTGCAGGATCTGGGTAAAGACGATCTGGTTGACCTCATTGTCTTCGGCAACCAGCACGTCGACGAATTCGGCCGCCCGCTTCTGCGGCTCGGGTGCAGGCACTGGCGCCTGCGCTGGCACGGCCGCTTCCGCCTGCAGCCGGGCGATCTCGGCTTCCGAAGCCTGCTTGACGCGCCGGGCGCGCACCACTTCGACCACGGTATTGCGCAGCACGTTGGCGCGCGCCGGCTTCATCAGATGCGCATGGCCGTTCAGCGCCGCGAATTCCTTTTCCGTGCCCGAAATATCCATCGAGGTGAGGAAAATGATCGGCAGCTCGACGAAGCGGGGATCGGCGCGCAGCCGGCGGGCGACATCGGCGCCGTTCATATCGGGCATGTGGTAGTCGAGCACGACGGCATCGACGGTAACGCCGAGATTGGCCGCCGCTTCCAGGATCGCGAGACCCGTGCCGCCGCCCTCGGCGGCCACGCCGTCGAAGCCCCAGAGCGAAAGCTGCTCGGTGAGGATGCGGCGGTTCACCTCATTGTCGTCGACGACGAGGATGCGCGCGCCCTGCACGTTGATCGGCAGCGGCTTCGGCTCGAGGCGGGCAGCCGCCACCGCAAAGGGCAGATTGACCGTGAAGACCGAGCCCTTGCCCCATTCGCTCTCGACATTGATATAGCCGCCGAAGAGGTCGACGAGGCCGGCGGTGATCGCAAGGCCGAGCCCGGTTCCCTCATGCCGCCGGGTCGAGGAGGCGTCGACCTGCGAAAATTTGTCGAAGACCGATTCGAGCTTTTCCCTCGGAATGCCGATCCCCGTGTCCTCGATGCGGATCGTCGCCAGGATCTCGCCGCCGGCGGCCGGCTGGAAGCCGACATCGACGAAAACATGGCCGCGCTCGGTGAACTTGACGGCATTGCCGACGAGATTGGTGACGATCTGGCGGAAGCGCCCGGCGTCTCCGATCACCGCGGCCGGCAGGTCGGGTGCAGCCCGCACCAAAAGCTCGATGTTCTTCTCGGCGGCATGCGAGGAGAGGAGCGTCGCCACATCCTCCACCGCTTCGATGATGTCGAAGGCGGCTCGGCGCAGTTTCATCTGCCCGGCATCGATCTTCGAGAAGTCGAGGATGTCGTTGATAATGGTCAGCAGCGCATTGCCCGACTTGACGATGATGTCGATGAAGGTCTTCTGGCGCGTGTCGAGATTGGTCTTGGCAAGCAGTTCCGCCATCCCGAGCACGCCGTTCATCGGCGTGCGGATCTCGTGGCTCATATTGGCGAGGAATTCGGATTTGGCGCGGTCGGCGGCTTCGGCGCGCGACAGGAGTTCGCGCAGTTCCTCCTCGCGGCTCTTGAGGTCGGTGACGTCGGTGAACAGCGCCACCCAATGCTGTCCCCGGCTGACGGTCGCATCCATGTTCACCCAGCGCTCGCCGCCGACATGGAAGACGGTGGAAATCGGCTGCCTGGCGGCGATATTGGCGCGCCACTCCTGCAGGATCTCATCCGCCGCATCGTGGAAATCGCCGCGCGCCGCGCAGAATTCGAACATGCCGAGCCAGCCCTGGCCGGCCTCGATATAGTGCGGCGGGATCTGCAGGATATCGGCCATCGCCTCATTGGACATCTTGATGATGCCGTCCTGGACGATCGCAAGCCCCTGCGACATGGCATGCGTCGCATCCCGCATCATCTCGCCGAGCCGCTCGAGGGCGGCGCGCGTCTCGTGGATTTCCTTTTCCCGCTCGCGCACTGCCGAGATATCGGCATAGGTCAGCAGGATGCGGTCGTTGGAGATGCGGCGGCTGTCGAAGATCACGGATTTGGCGCCCGCCCAGCCGAGCTCGATCGGCTCCGGCTCTTCGGCCTCGAACAGGTGCTTGCGGAAGGCGTAGATCTCTTCCGGCGTCTGTGTTCCGTCGTAGCGGCCGAGCTCGTAATTCCGGCGGATGACGTCGATGAACGGACGGCCGTCGAAAGGATCGTCGAGCGGCAGTTCCCAGATGCTGTAGAATTCGTCGTTGACGTAGAGAATCCGGTGGTCGTTATCGAGGATCAGCACGCCGACCGGCAGCGAACGCAGGATGCTCTCAATATCCCGATGCAGCACTTCTTCCTGCTTGCGCGACGCGATCAGCGCCTTCTCGCGCTCCTTGAGCGGCGAAATATCGGAAAAGGAGCCGACGACATAGGTTCGCCCATCCGCCGTCATGACGCGGCTGACGCGAGAGATGACGGGATAGACATGGCCGCTGCTGCTCGGCATCCAGCTCTCGAGCTCTACCGAAATGCCCTCCCTGAGCGCCAGCAGGTTTTCCTGGTAGATCGGCTCAGCACCCTCCGGCCCGAACATTTCGTGTTCGGTCATTCCCAGATACTCCGAGCGGGAGCGGCCGCTGAAGGTCTCATAATATTTGTTGGCATAGACCAGGCGATGCTTGTCGTCGCGGACGAAGACCGCCACCGGCAGGTCCTCCAGGACGGTGCGCAGAACGTCGAGTTCGTTGACGCTCTCTCCCCAGGCCGAGTCGCCGGCGGGCGCAGGGCTCGCACCGTCGCGATAGGCGGCATTGACGACCAGCGGCCGGCCGTCTGCCGCAAAGATGCCGACCGGATGGTCCAGCTTTTCCAGCGCCGCGCGCACCTCAGCGAAATCGGCGGCAATCCCAGGGTCGCCCGCAATCCCGAGATCCTTTGCCGTCCCGGAATCGTTTACAGCCCGAGCGCTGCCGACGATCTCCCTATTGGCAGCGGCGCGGCGCTCGCGGGCTTCAAAGATGCCGAGCACATAGATCCGCTCCGGCGACGGCGAGAAGCTTTCGATCTGGATTCGCTCGTGGCCAAGGCCCGCGGCATCGAAGCAGATGGCGTTTTCTTCGGTGCCGAACACCAGCGCGCGGCGTTCCTTGTCCTCGCGATCCTCTTCCTCGGGGCGGTCGAAGAGCTCGCGGCTGCGTCTGCCGATGAAATCGGAAATCTCCCGGCCCAGGAAATCGGCATAGGCCTCGTTGACGGCGACATAGCGCAGCTCGCTGTTCTTGACATAGGCCGGGGTGTCCAGATCGGCGATCCGGCGGCAAGCCAATTCCAGAATGTCCCTGGCTGATTTCAAGAAATCGTCGCTCCCGCAATGAATGAAATATCAACTACAAAGACTATAACGCCAAGGCTTTTAACAAGGTTTTAACCATAAATTTCGAGGGCGGAATTTTACACGCCGGATTATCGGGCTGAAGAGGCCGCATTTTCTGCGCGAAACCCGAAGCATGCCATCATCGCCGGAAAATCCGGCCGGCCGCGATCCGTTTTACTCTCGGCGGCCGTTGAAATCATGACCAAAATTTAATCCGGAGTGCCCTTGTGCGGCCATCGCTCCGCCGCGATTCGGGCGGAGTCTGGCCATGGCTTTATAGAAGCCAGTCCAAATCAAGGAAAATACCATGTCCGTTTTTCATAAGACCATGGCGACGGGCCTGATCGCGCTGACCTTTGCCGGCGCCTCGCTCGCCACTGCCACCACTGCCGATGCCCATCCGCGCGATGCCTTCTGGGGCGGCCTTGCCGCCGGCGTCGTCGGCGGCGCCCTGCTGTCGCAAGCAGCCCGCCCCGCCTACCCCGTTTATCCCGCCTACCCTGTCTATCGTCCCTATCCAGTCTACCGGACCTATTACCGGCCGTCCTATTGCCATATCGAATGGCGCCACGACCGCTGGGGCGAGCCCTACCGCGTCAAAGTCTGCCCTGAATAGAAAACCCGAATGCGGCGCCGCTTGACCTCCCGGCGGCGCCGGTCCAATCCTCCTCCATTCAGGGAGGACAAATGCCGGAACCGCTCAAGAACCTGCTGCACGAGGGGCTGGTCGGCGACATGGCCGATCGCATCGCCGCAAATGCGCCTTCCTTCGATAGGGAGCACTTCGTAAGCCTCGCGACCGGCGGCCTTGCAGCCCTGGAACTGATGGAACGTTCGGCGCTGATCCGCGATGCGCTGTTTGCCACCCTTCCCGGCGATTTCCCCGAAGCGGCCGCCATCCTGAAGGCGAGCCTGCCTGCAGCGGGCAGGCTCGGATTGTCCGGCTGGATGCTACTGCCGGTCAACCAGTTCATCGCCGCCCGCGGCCTTGATCATTTCGATCTCGGCCTTGATCTCCTCAAGGCGCTGACACCGCATTTCACCGCCGAGTTCGGCATCCGGCAATTCATCCATCGCGACCAGCAGCGCGCGCTCGCCATCATTTCCGGCTGGGTCGCTGATCCCGACCATCATGTGCGCCGGCTGGCGAGCGAGGGAACGCGGCCGCGCCTGCCCTGGGCCATGCGCCTGCCGCAGCTCGTGAAAGACCCTGGCCCGATCCTGCCTATCCTGACCGCGCTGACGGATGACCCGGAGGATTACGTGCGCCGCTCCGTCGCCAACAGCCTGAACGACATCGCCAAGGATCACCCGGATCTGGTCGCCGCCTTCATCGCCGGCCACATCGAGGGCGCATCAGCCGAGCGGCGTCGGCTGCTGAAACATGCCTCTCGCACGCTGCTCAAGAAAGGCCACGCGCGAGCGCTTGCCAATTTCGGTTTCGGCGCGGCTGCCGCGCTGACATGCGAGCTGCGGCTTCTGAACTGCGAGGTGATGTTCGGCGAAGGGCTGGATTTCGAAATCCGTTTGACCAATTCAGGCGAAACCGCGCACTCGCTGATGATCGACTACGCCATTCACCACATGAAGGCCGACGGCTCGCTCTCGCCCAAGGTCTTCAAATGCAAGACGATCACGCTCGCCCCCGGCCAAAGCCACGCGATCGAACGCCGCCATGCCATGCGGCCGATCACGACACGGCGCTATTATCCCGGCGAGCATCGCATCGCCATCCTCGTCAACGGCACCGAAAGCGCGTCGGAAAGCTTTATCTTGAGAATGCCGTCGTAGGATCCGGGTTAACGCTTTTTGTGCACTGCACTTGACTTTTCCCGCGAAGTGGCCCAAATGCGGCTCAGCTTTCACCCTTCCGGCCGCCGCGTGAGCGTGCCCCTGCTAGAAAATACGAAACGCAGGAAGAAGGGACAAAAGCGCATTTCGATAAAGCGCCGCACTCCCAATGAGCGGCCAGAAGCGCTGGAAAGCTTTTTCCAACTTGCAAGTTCCCACTTCACGCGGGGTTCTTGACGCCAGAATGAAACCGGATCGCATGGTGCGTTCCGGCGCTAGTCGTTGTGGCGCCCCGAAAGGTTATGCCTTGACTAATTTTGAATCGCTTGGTGTCTCCAAGCCGATCGTCGCCACCTTGTTCCAGCTCGGCATCGAAACGCCGACGCCGATCCAGGAACAGTCCATTCCTCTCCTCATATCGGGCCGCGATCTGATCGGCCTTGCCCAGACCGGCACCGGCAAGACCGCCGCCTTCGGCCTGCCGCTCATCGAAAAGCTGCTCGCCGACGAGCGCCGCCCCGACAACCGCACGACGCGGACGCTGATCCTGGCGCCGACCCGCGAGCTGGTGAACCAGATCGCCGAGAACCTGAAGAAATTCATCCGCAAGTCGCCGCTGCGCATCAATGTCGTCGTCGGCGGCGTGTCGATCAACAAGCAGCAGCTGCAGCTCGAAAAGGGCACCGACATCCTGGTCGCCACCCCCGGCCGCCTGCTCGATCTCGTCAACCGCCGCGCCATCACACTGACGACGGTGCGTTATCTCGTGCTCGACGAGGCCGACCAGATGCTCGACCTCGGCTTCGTGCACGATCTGCGCAAGATCGCCAAGCTGGTGCCGAAGAAGCGCCAGACCATGCTGTTTTCGGCCACCATGCCGAAGGCGATCGCCGATCTCGCCGGCGAATATCTCGTCGATCCCGTCAAGGTCGAAGTCACGCCTCCGGGCAAGGCTGCCGACAAGGTCGAGCAGTATGTCCATTTCGTCGGCGGCAAGAACGACAAGACCGAACTGCTGCGCAAGTCGCTGACCGAAAATCCGGACGGCCGCGCCATCGTCTTCCTGCGCACCAAGCATGGTGCGGAGAAGCTGATGAAGCACCTCGACAATATCGGCTATTCCGTCGCCTCGATCCACGGCAACAAGAGCCAGGGCCAGCGCGAGCGGGCGCTGAAAGCCTTCCGCGACGGCAGCATCAAGACACTGATCGCCACCGACGTCGCCGCCCGCGGCATCGATATCCCGGCCGTCAGCCACGTCTACAATTACGACCTGCCCGAAGTGCCGGACGCCTATGTCCATCGCATCGGCCGCACGGCGCGCGCCGGCCGCGACGGCATCGCGATTGCCTTCTGCGCTCCCGATGAAGCCAAGCTGCTGCGCGATATCGAGCGCCTGATGGGCATCGACATCACGGTCGCAAGCGGCGAACCGCCGGCACATATCAGCGCCAGCGGCCCGCGCCGCGGCAACGGCAATGGCAACAACCGCAATCGCGGTGGCGGCCAAGGTCGCGAAAGTCAGGGTCGCGGCGAAGGCCGTGGCGATCAGAACCGCTCGGAGCATCGCGGCAGCCGCCCGGAACGCCGCCCGCGCCGTGAAGGCGAAGGCAGCGAAGTCCGCGCCAACGGCGGCGAAGAACGCCGCGAGCGCCGTCCGCGGCCCGAACGCCCCGGCCGCAACGAGGACTTCCGCGGCCAGCGCCGCGGCGAAGCGGCCCCGGATTTCGGCCCCGACAACGATCTGGCCTCAACTTCCGATTTCCGCCCGGCAAAGCCGCAGCGTCCCGCGCATAACGGCCCCAATGGTCATCACGCCAACGGCGAGCCGAGCGGCCATCACCGCGGCAACGGCCGCCACGCCCACGGCCGCCCGGCCCGCAAGCACGGCGAAGACCGCGGTCCCCAGCAGGCCCAGGGCGGCGAACAACGCCGCGACGGCAACGGCGGCAACCGCCGCGGCGGCTCCGGCTCCCGCAACGGTGGCCAGCGCCGCGAACGCGCCTGAGGGCCGATTGATTTAAAGGAGAAAAGGCCGAACTTTCGGTCTTGAATATTGGGAGGCCGGAGCATCTGACAGGATGCCCGGCCTTTTTCTCATTGTGGCGGCAACATCGCAACGGCAGTCCGAACCGAGTCGGTCCTTCGCTCTTACATTGAGATGGGCGCGCTGACGGTCGTGCTCAACGATTGGGCTTTGATGGGCACCGGGTTTCACGCATGCCGGTCCTTGAATGCCGGACGCTTGAGACCTAAATTGGTTCTATGCTTGACCATCCGTCCCGACCGTTGTCGCCGTCAACTATCCCAATGGATGCCCTGAGCGAAGTCCTGCAGGACTTTCGCTTGAGCGGAGTCAACTATGGACGCTGCGAGCTCAGGCATCCATGGAGCATCGCCTTTCCGCAACAACAGCTGCTTCGTTTTCACTTCGTCAGCCAAGGTCCGTGCTGGATCCATACCGAAGTCCAAGGATGGCAGGAGTTGAACGATGGCGATCTGGTGCTGCTGCCGCAAGGCATCGCACATCGATTGGCGAGCGCGCCGGACGTTGAGGGCGACTCGCTTAAAAGCTGCCAGATAACGAAATTGGGCAGCAACGTCTGCGACGTCTTGCGCGAAGGAACGGGGGCCACCAGCACCCTCTTCTGCGGCTCCATGACTTTGGGCGCCCATGCGCTTAACCCTTTGATCGCCCTGATGCCGCCGATCATCAAGGGCTGCGATGTCGCCGGCAATGACTCGATCGTAGGCCCCCTGCTGGCCGCCATGTCGGCGGAAGCGACACAGCCCCGGATGGGAAGCGCAACGGTCTTGTCGCGTATGGCGGATTTGCTCGCGGCGCGGCTTATCCGCTGCTGGGTCAACTGCAGCGGAGCCTCGACCACCGGCTGGCTCGCCGCCATCCGCGATCCGCACATCGGTCGTGTGCTGGCAGCCATGCACAGGGACCCCGGCCATAACTGGACCCTCGAAAGCCTCGCTGGTGTGGCAGGCCAGTCGCGCTCGATCTTCGCCGAGCGCTTCAGCGCTATCTTGGGAGAAGGCGCGGCGCATTACCTCGCCCGTCTGCGCATGCAGCTTGCCCGCGATTTGTTGGCGCAAGGCGGCATGTCGGTTGCCGAGGTTGCTTCCCGGCTGGGCTATGAGTCCGAGGCGTCTTTCGCGCGCGCCTTCAAGCGCGTCACCAACGTTTCACCGGGGATTGTGCGCCGCACAAGTTCCGGACGAATGGATATGGATTTCGGATTTTAAGACACATATCATCCTGAAAACTTCGCCTATGAAGTGTCTCCGAACATAGGAGATGCTTCAAATGACGGACACAACATCGCAGTTCGACGGAACCACAATTGGCCTGGAGGCGGCTGAACCATCCGCGTGGAACGCGGCGACCTGGTTTGCCGTTGTTTCGATGGCGGCCACCAGCTTTGCGCTGGTATCCGCTGAGTTCCTGCCGGCGGGCCTGTTGACGCCCATGGCGCGCGATCTCGGCATTTCCGAGGGAACGGCCGGACAGGTCGTCACCGCCACCGCTTCCGTCGGCGCCGTGGCCGCCCTGTTGAGCAATGTTCTCATCGGCAGACTGAATCGCAAGGCGGTGCTGGTCGGTCTCAGTGCGTTGGCGGTCGGCTCCAATATTCTTGCATCGTTGGCGACCGATTTTTGGCTGTTGTTGTTGGGCCGGGCCGGGTTGGGCATCGCGCTGAGCGGCTTTTGGGCGCTTTCAGTGGCCATCGTGGCGAGGCTGGTCGGCGCCAATGCGACAGGTCGGGGCATGGCTATCGTCACCCTCGGCGTTTCGCTCGCCACGATCGCTGCACCGTCGATGGGCGCTTTGATCAGCGACTGGCTGGGATGGCGCAGCGCCATGGCGATGACAGCCGGGCTTGCCGCGCTTGCCATGCTGCTGCAGGTGCTGAGCTTGCCGACGCTCCCTGCAAACACAAGCAACAGTCTCGCCGATGTCTTCCGGCTGACGCGACGGGGCGGCATTCAACTGGGAATGCTTGCCATCCTTTTGCTGATGACCGGGCATTTTGCCGGGTCGGTTTATGTGCGCCCCTTCCTCGAACGAGTGACGCTCATTGAAACCAGATCGATCGCCCTGGCGCTGCTCGGGTTCGGCATCGCCTCGGTGATCGGCAATGTTGCCGGCGGCCGGATGGCCGACGCGAGCATCCGCATAGCGCTCGCTGTCACGGCGGTATTGATGGCGTTTGCCGCACTCGCTCTGGTGCTTTGGGGCGCTCATACCGGCGTCGCCTTCGCGCTCGTTGCGCTTTGGGGTTTTGCCTTCGGCATGGCGCCGGTCGTGCTGCCGACCAATCTTTCCCGCGCGGCCCCCGACGCTCTGGAGGCGGCGGGCAGCCTGATGGTCGTCTCTTTTCAGGTGGCCATCAGTATCGGCGCGGTTTTTGGCGGCTATATCGTCGACCACTACGGCGCTGTGGGACCGTTGACTGTTACGGCGCTCCTGGCTGCGTCGACGGTTGTCTTGGCGCTGCTGCAGCCCCGCAACTGATCGTTGCTTCCTGAGAGACCTAGCGCTCGGGATATGAGGTCGTCGGCAATCGCCGGCGACCCGAATGCTTCAGTCTGTAATAACCTACTTGCCTTTCACCCTCAGGCTGAAAGAAGCCTGAAAGTTCAGGCCATCCGGTTGTTCGACGACCTTGGCGCAGCCATCCGCCTATGCGCTCGCCTGTGCCTGCTGACCAACCCTGCGGTTCGTCAGGTAGACGCCGGTCACGACAACAACGGTGCCCAGAATCAACGGCAGCGTCAGCGGCTCCCCGAAAGCGATGAAGGCTTCAAGCGCGACGGCGGGCGGCATCAAGTAGATGAGAGAGGCGGCGCGCGAGACCTGCCCTCGGCGGATCAGATAAAGCAGCAGCCCGACACCGCCCATCGACAGGCCGAAAACCGACCAGATGAGTGCGCCGTAGGCTTGAGCCGAAGCGTCGAAATGCTGGTGTTCGAAGATCAGCGACAGCGGCAGTGTGAGGATCAGAGCGCCGACATATTGCAGCGTCGCAATGCTCCTGAGGTCGCCGGACTGCAGGTGTTTCTTCTGGTAGAGCGTGCCGTAGGTGACGGAGCCCATGGCGATGAGGTTGATCGCCAGCGGTAGAGCGGCATGGCTGAGATCGGCCGCCGCCGGATCGAAAAGCTTCGGCGAAATGGCGATGGCAATGCCGACGAAGCCGAGCCCGAGGCCGAGCTTCTGTGTCTGTTGCAACCGCTCGCCGACGAGAAAGGGAGCCGCCATCGCCGTCAGCAGCGGCTGCAGCGCCGCGATGATGCCGGAGATGCCGGCCGGCACGCCATTGGCGATCGCCCACCACAGGCCGGCGAGGTAAAAGCCGTGCAGGAAGAAGCCGGAATAGATGGCGCGCAGCCACGTCGCCCGGCTCTTCGGCCATTGCGCCCGCATCACCAGGCAGAGCGCCAGGAAGGCAAGAGCCGACAGCGCGTAGCGTATTGAAAGAAAGGTGAAGGGCTCGGAATGCAGCGCCGCATATTTCGCAACCACCCAGCCCGTGGACCAGAGGAAAACGAAGACGGCAGGGGCGAGGCGGTCGAGGGACATGGGCGGCTCGGAAGACTGAGAGTTGCGGTGCTGATAGCCGCACCCTGCGGCCGCAGTCAAAGGCGAAGCATTGATGCTTATTTGAAATTTCGTTGATGGGTGGGACAACCAACGAGCCGGAAGATGATATTTTCAATATGACGAACGAGCCCGTCGGAAACTCGCAGTATGCTACCGCAGCGAGGATTCGCAGGCGCTACCCCATACTCTCCCTCATTCCTGTGCCCGTCACAGGAATCCAGTGCGCCTAAGTCCTTGGGCGCGGGAAGGCCGTGCTCCCCTGGGCGAAAACCCATCACCTGCTCATATTTTACGCAATCCCGGGCGAGCGACCATCCGCCAACCGTACCGTCTCCCTTCAAACGCCCGAAATTCCGCCCCTTTCCCGCACCGCAAAATCTTTTCCTCGAAATGCGCATGGTTCTTGCATTGCAATTTGCGTTGTATTCAAATGAACAAAAAAGGGGAGCCGCACCTTTGGCATTTGATGAAATGATCACTGGGGACGAGAGTCCTCGCCCGCCTTATGAAAAATATTTCGAGTGGTACAACAGCCAAGACCGGTCGCATCTGATTGCCAAGTCCCGCGATGCGGAAAACATTTTCCGGAAGACCGGCATCACCTTCGCGGTCTACGGCCACGCCGACAGTTCCGAAAAACTCATCCCCTTCGACATCATTCCCCGCATCATCTCCGCCCGCGAATGGCGCAAGCTCGCCCAGGGCATCGAGCAGCGGGTGATCGCGCTCAATGCCTTCCTGGATGATATCTATCATAAGCAGGAGATCATCCGCGCCGGCCGCGTCCCGCGCGAGCTGATCGAGAACAACGTCGCCTTCCTGTCCGAGATGATCGGCTTCCGCCCGCCCGGCGGCGTCTACACCCATATCGTCGGCACCGACATCGTACGAACGGGCGAGGACCAGTTCTACGTGCTGGAGGACAATGCCCGCACGCCTTCCGGCGTCAGCTACATGCTGGAAAACCGGGAAACCATGATGCAGATGTTCCCGGAACTCTTCCATGAGAACAAGGTGCAGCGCGTCGAGGACTATCCCTATCTGCTTCGCCAGAGCCTCGCCTCGCTCGCCCCTCCCGGCTGCACCGGCAAGCCGCGCGTCGCGGTGCTGACGCCCGGCATCTACAATTCGGCCTATTACGAGCATTCCTTCCTCGCCGACATGATGGGCGTCGAGCTGGTCGAAGGCTCGGATCTGCGCGTCATCGACGGCAAGGTGAAGATGCGCACGACCCGCGGCTATGAGGCGATCGACGTGCTTTACCGCCGCGTCGACGACGACTTCCTCGATCCGCTGACCTTCCGGGCCGATTCCGCGCTCGGCATTCCCGGCATCATGGATGTCTATCGCTCCGGCAACATCACCATCGCCAATGCGCCCGGCACCGGCATTTGCGATGACAAGGCGATCTATTCCTACATGCCGGAGATCGTCGAATTCTACACCGGCAGCAAGGCGCTGCTCGAGAACGTGCCGACCTGGCGCTGTTCGGAAGCATCGAGCCTGAAATACGTGCTGGAGCACCTCGAAGAGCTCGTCGTCAAGGAAGTGCACGGCTCCGGCGGTTACGGCATGCTTGTGGGACCGACGGCATCGAAGAAGGAGCGCGCCGATTTCGCCGAAAAGCTGAAGGCCAAGCCGAACAACTACATCGCCCAGCCGACGCTGTCGCTCTCCACCGTGCCGATCCTCGTCAACAAGGGGATCGCGCCGCGCCATGTGGACCTTCGCCCCTATGTGCTCGTCTCCGACAAGGTGCAGATCATTCCGGGCGGGTTGACCCGCGTGGCGCTGAAGCAGGGCTCGCTGGTGGTCAATTCCAGCCAGGGCGGCGGCACCAAAGACACCTGGGTACTGGAGGACTGATGCTCGGAAGAACTGCAAACGGCCTCTACTGGATGTTTCGTTACATCGAGCGCGCCGAAAATATCGCCCGACTGGTCGATGCCGGGCTGCGCATGTCGCTCACCCGCAGCAGCGCCGGCGACGACAACTGGGACGGCGTGCTGCAAAGTGCCGGCGTGCGCGAGGCCTATGACGAGGGCCACGCGAAGCTCACCAATGCCGACGCGATCGATTATCTCCTGCGCGATCGTTCCAATCCGTCGAGCGTCATGTCCTGCATCGACTTCGGCCGCAACAATGCCCGCATGGTGCGCACCGCGCTGACGCGCGAAACCTGGGAAGCGACCAACGAATGCTGGATCGAGCTGAAGACGCTGCTCGAAAAGCGCGTCAAGGCCGCCGACCTGCCTGAGGTGATCGACGTCATCAAGCGCCGCGCCGGCCTCATCCGCGGCGCCTTCCATGGCTCGACACTGCGCAACGAGCTCTATAACTTCGCCCGCATCGGCACCTTCATCGAGCGGGCGGACAATACGAGCCGCATCCTCGACGTGAAATATTACGTGCTGCTGCCCTCGGTTTCGGCGGTCGGCTCCTCGCTCGACAACGTCCAGTGGGAATCGATCCTGCGCTCGGTCTCGGCGCACCGCGCCTATAGCTGGGCCTATGACGGCGAGTACCGGGCGATGAACATTGCCGACTTCCTGACGCTCAATGTGCAGATGCCGCGCTCGCTCGCCTATTGCTACGAAAAAATCGTCAGCAACCTCGGCTACCTCGCCCAGGATTACGAAGCGCGGCTACCCGCCCACGATACGGCCGAGGCGATCCGCACCACGCTGCAGACGCGGGCGATCCGCGATATCATGGATCAGGGCCTGCATGAGTTCCTGGAGGATTTCGTCTCGCGCAACAACCAGCTCGGCATGGAAATTTCCGATGGCTACCGGTTCTACGTTTAAGCGGATCACGATATGAGACTGAAGATCAGCCACCTCACCGAATACCGCTACGACGAACCGGCGAAATTCTCCCTGCAACGGCTGAGGCTGACGCCGCCGGCCACATCAGGCCAGAAGGTGCTCGCCTGGTCGCTGAAGGTCGAGGGCGCCACGCCCGAAGTGGAGTATGACGACCAGTACGGCAACCACGTCAACCTGGTCTCGCTGGAAGGCGAGCAGCAGGTGACGCGCATTCTCGCCGAAGGCGAGGTCGAAACCGCGGATCTCAACGGCGTCACCGGCCCGCATACCGGCTTCTGCCCGCTCTGGCTCTTCCTGCGCGAGACGCCGCTCACCAAGGGCGGCAAGCTGGTGAAGGAACTGATCAAAGGCGTCAGCGGCGACAACGAACTCGGCCGCATGCATGCGCTGATGGCCGCAATCCACGAGACGGTCGATTACAAGCCCGGCACCAGCGACACTGCGACCACGGCGGAACAGGCGCTGGAGAAGAAGAGCGGAGTCTGCCAGGACCATGCGCACATCTTCGTTGCCGCCGCCCGCGCCCTGCAGGTGCCGGCGCGTTATGTCTCCGGCTACCTGATGATGGAAGAGAAGGTCGAACAGGCGGCGACCCATGCCTGGGCCGAAGCCCATATTCCCGGCCTCGGTTGGGTCGGCTTCGACCCGGCCAATGAAATCTGCCCGGATGAACGATATGTCCGCGTCGCCTCCGGCCTCTGCTACCGCGACGCCGCCCCGATCTCAGGCATGCGCATCGGCACTCCGGGCGAAACGCTGTCGGTCACCGTGAAGGTAGAGGACAGCGGCCAGATGCAAAGCCAGAGCCAGAGCTGAGCGACGCCGGGAAGCCATGTCTATCCAGCCGCAACGACCTGGAGGTGACCCCGCGCTCCATAGCTGAGGATTGCCTGATCCGCCGTCAGCAAAGGTATGCGATGAAACCGGGCTGTGGCGGCGATGATGCGGTCCGCGGGGTCGGCGTGAAACTCGCCGGGCAGCCGAACGCTGTCTACCGCGATGGAAGGCTCGATCGGCGCGAGTTGAAGCCCCGGCAGCGACAGAGCGGTGTCGATCCATCGCCCGACATCGTCGCCCAGCGCCAAGCGCCCCTTCTGCACGAGCATCGCGATTTCCCAAGGTGTGATCGCCGAAATCAGAATCCGGCTTTTCCCGGCCATCTCGTCGATGATACGCCGGGCCTGTGAACCGAGCCGAGCGTCGTCCTGCATTGCCCAGACGAGGATATGCGTATCGATGACGATCAACGGAGCGCGTCCCAATCCTCCGGCTCAACGACCGGGGAGAGAGGATCGTCATAGCGCAACACGCTGCCCTTCATCGCGCCGATGATGCTCTTGCGTTCGCCTGTGTTTCGCGCCGGGGAAAGCACGGCAACCGGCTTGCCGCGCTTGGTGATGACGATGGATTCATCGTCACTGCGCATCTGATCGATAAGATTCAGACATTTCGCCTTGAATTCGGCTGCGCCGACCACCTTCGACATGACCATATCTCCTGTACACTTGTACAGAATATAGCGTCATTTCCTCGTTGAACAAGTGCAACAAAAAGGCGGGGCTCTCGCCCCGCCTTTTCAAACCATCCCAATCTCGAATACGTCCGCTCAGTGGCTGTCCTTGCCGACTGCGTTTCCGCGACATCCCTTGAGGAAGTCGAGGTCGGCGCCGGTATCCGCACCTTCGACATGCTGCTGGTGCAGGAAGGCATAGCCTGATTTGGGCAGATCATGGTTCGGCTGCCATTCGGCGAGACGGCGCGCCAGCTCCTCGTCTGATATGTCGAGATGCAGGCGGCGGTTCGGCACGTCGAGCTCGATCATGTCGCCATTCTTGACGACCGCCAGCGGTCCGCCGACCGCGGCTTCCGGCGAGGTGTGCAGCACGACGGTGCCGTAGGCCGTTCCCGACATGCGCGCGTCCGATATACGCACCATGTCGAGGATGCCCTTCTTCAGCACCTTCGGCGGCAGGCCCATGTTGCCGACCTCGGCCATGCCGGGATAACCCTTCGGGCCGCAGTTCTTCATGACCATGACGCAGGTCTCGTCGATGTCGAGATTGTCGTCGTTGATCTTGGCCTTGTAGTCGTCGATATCCTCGAACACGACGGCCCTGCCCCGGTGCACCAGGAGATGCGGCGAAGCGGCCGAAGGCTTCAGCACCGCGCCCTTCGGCGCGAGGTTGCCGCGCAGCACGACGATGCCGCCCGAAGAAGTCAGCGCCTTTTCAGCAGGCAGGATGACGTCTTCGTTCCAGTTGATGACCTCCTTGACCTCATCCCAGACGGTTTCGCCGGAGACCGTCAGCGCATCCTTGTGCAGGAGGCCGGCCTCGCCGAGGCGCTTCAGCACGACGGGCAGGCCGCCGGCATAGAAGAACTCTTCCATCAGGTACTTGCCCGACGGCATCAGGTTGACGATCGTCGGAACGTCGCGGCCACAGCGGTCCCAATCGTCGAGCGTCAGATCGATGCCGACGCGGCCGGCGATCGCCAGCAGGTGGATGACGGCGTTGGTCGATCCGCCGATCGCCGCATTGGTGCGGATGGCGTTCTCGAAGGCCTGCTTCGTCATGATCTCCGAAGGCTTCAGGTCGTCCTTGACCATCTGTACGATACGGCGGCCGGTGAGCTGCGCCATGACCTTGCGGCGGGAATCGACGCCCGGGATCGCGGCATTGCCCGACAGCGCCATGCCGAGCGCTTCGGCCATGGACGCCATCGTCGAGGCCGTGCCCATCGTATTGCAGGTGCCCGACGACCGGCTCATCGAAGCTTCCGCCTCGAGGAATTCGGCCTGCGTCATCTCGCCGGCCTTCACCATTTCGGAGAACTTCCACAGATGCGTGCCGGAGCCGACGCGCTCGCCGCGGAAATAGCCGTTCAGCATCGGACCGCCGGTGACGACGATCGACGGCAGGTCGCAGGAGGCCGCACCCATCAAGAGCGACGGCGTGGTCTTGTCGCAGCCGACGAGCAGCACGCAGCCGTCCATCGGCTGGCCGCGGATCGCTTCCTCAACGGCGAGCGCCGCAAGGTTGCGGTACATCATCGCGGTCGGGCGGAAGGTGTTTTCGGATGCCGAGAACACCGGCACTTCGAGCGGGAAGCCGCCGGCCTCCCAGACACCCGCCTTCACCTTCTCGGCGAGTTCTCTCAGATGACCGTTGCACGGGGTCATATCCGACCAGGTGTTGAGGATGCCGATGACAGGCCGTCCGTCGAACAGGTCGTGCGGATAACCCTGGTTCTTGAGCCAGCCGCGATGATAAATCACGTCGCGGCTCGTGCCGCCGTACCATTCCTGCGACCTCAGCCTGCGCGGCCATTCCGCTTTCTTTTTCATAATCTCTGTCCTTCAGCATATTCCCGGACCGCCTCGTACGGTCCGGGTCATCGCGCTTGTCTCAAGCCAGCGTGTAGGCGGTCTTGACGGTTGTGTAGAACTCGGCGGCATACTTGCCCTGCTCGCGCGGGCCATAGGACGACCCCTTGCGGCCGCCGAACGGAACGTGGAAATCGACGCCTGCCGTCGGCAGGTTGACCATCACCATGCCGGCTTCGGAATTGCGCTTGAAGTGCGTCGCATGTTTCAGGCTGGTCGTGGCGATGCCGGCCGAAAGGCCGAACGGCGTGTCGTTGGCGATGGCAAGCGCCTCGTCGTAATCCTTGGCGCGGATAACCGAGACCACCGGTCCGAAGATCTCTTCACGCGAAATGCGCATCTGGTTGGTCGCTTCGGTGAACAGCGTCGGCTGCAGATAGAAGCCGGGCGTCTCGCGGGAAATGACCTCGCCGCCGAAGGCAAGCTTGGCGCCTTCCTTTTTGCCGATCTCGATATAGTCGGTATCGGTCTTCAACTGCCGCTCGTCGACGACCGGACCGATATGGGTGCCGGCCTTGAGCGCGTTGTCGACAACAAGCGTCTTCAGCTTGTCGGTGAGCGCTGCGACGAACTTGTCGTGGATGCCTTCGGTGACGATCAGCCGCGAGGATGCGGTGCAGCGCTGGCCGGTGGAGAAGAAGCCGGAATTGGCGGCCGCTTCGACGGCGACGTTGAGATCGGCATCGTCGAGCACGACCATCGGGTTCTTGCCGCCCATCTCCAGCTGGAACTTGCGGTTATGCTCGATGGAAGCGGCGGCGACGCGACGGCCGGTGCCGGTGGAACCGGTAAAGGTGATGCCGTGAACGTCGGGGCTTTCGAGCATGGCCTGGCCGACGACCGAGCCCTTGCCCATGACGAGGTTCAGGACGCCCTTCGGCAGTCCGGCGCGGTTCAGGATATCGACGATCGCCCAGGAGCAGGCCGGCACCAGTTCGGCCGGCTTGAAGACGATGGTGTTGCCGTAGGCAAGCGCCGGAGCGATCTTCCAGGCAGGGATCGCGATCGGGAAGTTCCATGGCGTGATGATGCCGATGACGCCGAGGCCCTCGCGGGTGATTTCGACGCCGATGTTCGGGCGAACCGACGGTATGACCTCGCCGGCCAGCCGCAGGGCTTCGCCAGCGAAGAATTCGAAGATCTGCGAGGCGCGGATGACTTCGCCGGTCGCCTCAGGCAAGGTCTTGCCTTCCTCGCGGGCGAGCAGCGCGCCGAGCTCGTCCTTGCGCGCCATGATCTCGTCGCCGGTCTTCTTCAGGATGACGTGGCGTTCCCAGATGCCCGAGCGCGACCAGGCCGGAAAGGCGGCCTTGGCGGCGGCAATCGCGTTTTTCGTGTCTTCGGCGCTGCCATTGGCATAGAGGCCGACGACCTCGTTCGTATCGGACGGGTTGATGTTCTTCGTCGCGTCCGTGCCGACCCATTCGCCGGCGATCAGGTTTTGATAAATGGTCATGGGCTCAACAAGCCTCCTTTACCGTTTACGTCACGGCCCGGCCACGCAGGCAGCCAGGCCTCGAAAATCAGAGCTGCTTGACGGCGATCTCTTCTTCGGCCGCCACCTTCAGCGGATTGCGCAGCGGCAGGCCGAATTCGGCGACTTCGATCTCGAAGAGGTCGCCCTCTTCCGTCTTGATGCCGTCGGCAAAGGAAAGCGTCGCCGTACCGAACATATGGACATGGACATCGCCGGGAACACGGAAGAGGCCATATTTGAAATGGTGATATTCGAGGTTCGCGAAGGTGTGCGACATGTTCGCCTCGCCCGACAGGAACGGCTTTTCGAAGATCACCTTGTCGCCGCGCTTGATGCGCGAGGTGCCGCGGATATCTTCCGGTGCCGCGCCGACGCGGATTTCCGGGCCGAAGCTTGCCGGGCGCAGCTTCGAATGGGCGAGGAAGAGGTAGTTGATCCGTTCGGTGACGTGATCGGAAAACTCGTTCGACAGCGCAAAGCCGATGCGGAAGGGCGAGCCGTCCTTGGCGATCACGTAGATGCCGGCCATTTCAGGCTCTTCGCCGCCGTCGAGCGCGAAGGAGGGCGAGACCAGCGGCGCGCCGGGAGCTGCGGCTCCATGGCCGTTGCCCTTGTAGAACCATTCGGGCTGCACGCCCTTTTCGCCGGCCTTCGGCTTGCCGTTCTCCAGGCCCATCTTGAACATCTTCATCGAGTCGGTGAGCGTTTCCTCGGCCGCCTCGGTGGTCTTCTTATGCATGGAATCGCGAGTGGCGGCAGAGCCGAGATGCGTCAGGCCGGTGCCGGTTAGATGCAGGTGGGCGGCATCGGGATGGGTGATCGGCGGAAGGAAGCGGCCTTCCGCATAGGCCTTCTCCAGATCGACGGCATCACCGTAACCATGAGCTTCGATGACCGAGGCAAGCGACTTGCCGCCATCAGCCGCTTCCATCGCCAGCGCATAGACGCTGCCGGCATTCTTGACCGACTTGGCAGCGCCGCCCTGCTCGCGCACGGCGACGACGATCTCTCCGTTGGCACCCTTGATTTGCGAAATAAGCACGACTTCGATCCTTCTCGTTCCGGCGAAGTCAGGAAAAGCTCCGCCTGTCCGGCTCCATCAGGAGCCGGAATCCAACTTTCATATGACTGCGAATGCCTGGACCGGCGCCTTGAGGCGCTCAGCCCTTGTTCTTGTTGTAGACGTCGAAGAACACGGCGGCGAGAAGCACCGCACCCTTGACCATCTGCTGGAAGTCGATGCCGAGGCCGACGATCGACATGCCGTTGTTCATGACGCCCATGATGAATGCGCCGATGACCGCGCCGGTGATCTTGCCGACGCCGCCGGATGCCGAGGCGCCGCCGATGAAGCAGGCCGCGATCACGTCGAGCTCGAAGCCGACGCCGGCCTTCGGCGTTGCCGAGTTCAGGCGAAGTGCGACGATCATGCCGGCAAGGCCTGCAAGCACGCCCATGTTGACGAAGGTGTAGAAGCTGAGGCGCTGCGTATTGATGCCCGAAAGCTTCGTCGCCTTTTCGTTGCCGCCCATGGCATAGATGCGGCGGCCGATCGTCGTGCGTTTGGTGACGAAAGCGTAGATCGCGATCAGCACCAGCATGACGACGAGAACGTTCGGCAGGCCCCTGTAGCTCGACAGGAGGTAGCCGAGCGCCAGAATGGCGACCGAAACGATCAGATTCTGGACGACGAAGAAGCCCATCGGCTCGACGTCGATGCCGTGGCTCTCATTCACCTTGCGGCGGCGCCAGGCGAGGTAGAAGAGGATGACCGGCAGGATGACCGTCAGGATCAGCGACGTCGACTGGACGGGCGTGCCGAACAGGTCGATCATGTCGCCCGGCAGGAAGCCGGTGCTGATGACCTGGAACTCCTTCGGGAACGGGCCGATGTTCTTGCCGTTCAGCACCGTCAGCGTCAGGCCGCGGAAGACGAGCATGCCGGCGAGCGTCACGATGAAGGACGGGATGCGGTGATAGGCGATGAAATAGCCCTGCGCCGCGCCGATAAAGCCGCCGACGATGAGACAAATCAATCCGGCGAGCCAGAAATTCATGCCCCATGAGACGGTGAAGATGGCCGCGAGCGCGCCGACGAAGGCGACGATCGAACCGACCGAAAGGTCGATATGCCCCGCCACGATGACGAGCAGCATGCCGAGCGCCATGATGACGATGAACGAATTCTGCAGAACGAGGTTCGTCAGGTTGACCGGCTTGAAGAGAATACCGCCGGTGTAGAACTGGAAGAATACCATGATCGCGACGAGCGCGATGAGCATGCCGTATTCGCGAATGTTGCCGCGGATGTAATCGGCAACGGAAACGACGTTGCTTTCCTCGGTTGTCGGGTTGACCGGAGTCATTGTCTCTTCTCCCCTGAGCGCATGATAGCGCGCATGATGGTTTCCTGGCTTGCTTCTCCCTTCGGCAGTTCGGCGACGATGCGTCCTTCGTTCATCACGTAGATGCGGTCACAAGTGCCAAGCAGTTCGGGCATTTCCGATGAGATCATCAGAACGCCCTTTCCATCGGCGGCAAGCTGGTTGATGATAGTATAGATTTCGTACTTTGCGCCAACGTCGATGCCTCGGGTAGGCTCGTCGAGGATCAAAATCTCGGGATCGGAGAACAGCCACTTCGACAGAACCACCTTTTGCTGGTTGCCGCCGGAAAGATTGACCGTTTCCTGGAAGATGCCGTGCGAGCGAATGCGCAGCTTCGACCGGTAATCGGTCGCGACCTTCATCTCCTTGATGTCGTCGATGATGCTGTTGTTCGAAATGCCTTCGAGATTGGCGAGCGTCGTATTGTGCAGGATCGTGTCGTTGAGCACGAGGCCGAGCTGTTTGCGGTCCTCGGTGACATAGGCAAGACCCGCATCGATCGCCCTGCGCACGGTGCTGACGTCGACCGGCTTGCCGTCGACGAAGACTTCGCCGCTGATCTTGTGCCCGTAGGACTTGCCGAAGACGCTCATGGCGAATTCGGTGCGGCCGGCACCCATCAGGCCGGCGATGCCGACGACCTCGCCCTTGCGGACGTTGACGTTGATGTCGTGCAGCACCTGGCGGTCGCGGTGATGCTGGTGATAGGCGTTCCAGTTCTTCACTTCGAAGATCGTCTCGCCGATCGGCACGGAGCGCGGCGGATAACGGTCGGCGAGGTCGCGGCCCACCATGTTCTTGATGATGATGTCTTCGCTGATCTCGTCGGCGTGACAGTCGAGCGTCTTGACGGTCATGCCGTCGCGCAGGACCGTGATCTGGTCGGCGACCTTGCGGATCTCGTTCAGCTTATGGGAAATGATGATCGAGGTGATACCCTGATTGCGGAACTCGATCAGCAGATTGAGCAGCGCATCGGAATCCTTCTCGTTGAGAGAGGCTGTGGGCTCGTCGAGGATGAGCAGCTTCACGCTCTTCGACAGCGCCTTGGCGATTTCGACGAGCTGCTGCTTGCCGACGCCGATATCGGTCACCAGCGTGTTCGGGGATTCGCGCAGGCCCACCTTCTGGAGGAGCTGCTTCGTGCGGTTATACGTCTCTTCCCAGCTGATGATGCCGCTCTTGGCGTTCTCGTTGCCGAGGAAGATGTTTTCGCCGATCGACAGCAGCGGCACGAGCGCCAGTTCCTGGTGGATGATGACGATGCCGATTTCTTCGGAGTCCTTCAGGACCCTGAAGTGGCGCGTCTCGCCTTCATAGACGATGTCGCCTTCATAGCTTCCCGTGGGATAGACGCCTGATAGCACTTTCATCAGGGTCGATTTACCGGCCCCGTTTTCGCCTACCAATGCGTGAATTTCACCCTTGCGAACCTTGAGGTTCACGTTCTCCAGCGCCTTGACGCCCGGGAACGTCTTGGTGATGCTCCGCATTTCTAGGATGGTGTTGTCCATAGTCAAAGTTCCAGCGCCTTGAGCCGCCGAGCGGCCTGGCGATCATAAAATCGAAGGCCGGAACCCGCAAGCGCGGGCTCCGGCCTCCAGCTTAACTTACTTCAGCTTGTCTTCGGTGTAGTAACCGCTGTCGACGAGGATCTGCTTGTAGTTGGTCTTGTCGACGGCAACCGGCTTCAGCAGATAGGACGGAACGACCTTGACGCCGTTGTCGTAGGTCTTCGTGTCGTTGACCTCGGGCTCCTTGCCGGACATCACGGCATCGACCATGGCAACGGTGACCTTGGCGAGTTCGCGGGTGTCCTTGAAGACCGTCGAGTGCTGCTCGCCTGCGATGATCGACTTGACCGACGGGATTTCAGCGTCCTGGCCGGAAACGACCGGAAGCGGCTGGTCAGCCGAACCGTAGCCGACGCCCTTCAGCGAGGAGATGATGCCGATCGAGAGGCCGTCATAGGGAGACAGGACGGCATTGACCTTGGCGTCGGTGTAGTTGGCCGAGAGCAGGTTGTCCATGCGGGCCTGGGCCGTAGCAGCATCCCAACGCAGCGTGCCGACCTTGTCCATGCCGGTCTGGCCGGACTTCACGACGAGCTTACCCGAGTCGATGTAGGGCTGCAGGACGGACATTGCGCCATCGTAGAAGAAGAAGGCGTTGTTGTCGTCCGGCGAACCGCCGAAGAGTTCGATGTTGAACGGGCCCTTGCCATCCTTGAGGCCGAGGGCGTCAACGATGGAACCAGCCTGGAGAACGCCGACCTGGAAGTTGTCGAAGGTGGCGTAGTAGTCGACGTTGCCCGAATCGCGGATCAGGCGGTCGTAAGCGATGACCTTGATGCCGGCGTCGTGAGCCTTCTGGAGAACGTCGGAAAGCGTCGTACCGTCGATCGAAGCGATGACGAGAACCTTGGCGCCCTTCGTGACCATGTTTTCGATCTGCGAAAGCTGGTTCGGAATATCGTCGTCAGCATACTGCAGGTCGGTCTTGTAGCCGGCGGCTTCGAGCTGCTTGACGATGTTGTTGCCGTCGTCGATCCAGCGAGCGGAAGACTTCGTCGGCATCGCGATGCCCACGAGCCCCTTGTCCTGCGCCATAGCCGGCATAACGAACGAAGCGACGCCGAAGGCAGCCGCAGCCATCAATGAGATAATGGATTTCATTTCTCTCTCCCTTGTTAAAGATTGGCGGACAAAAAATCGTCCGCCCCGAAACTGTGGCAGGTTCCGTATTGGATAGTTACTTCAGATTGTGAGAAACGAAGTAGGTCTCCTCCACGATCTCACACGTGTTGAGTGCCAACCAGCACACGGCGGCAAACTGGTATGGATTCCTATAACTGTCAAATAGAATAACTGGTAAAGTGCATAACAATTTTGGTATATCGTTAAAAAGTATTACTTTTGATGGAGCGCAGTGGGGAGGCTGCAACCATGACGATTGTCTCGGAGCCACTTTCGATGGACCACGTCGATATCCACAGCGATAACTTCGGCGATGACAGCCTTTTACGTGCAGGGCTTAAGCTGAATCACCTGCGCATGATCGTCGCAATCGAAGATAGCGGACAGATTTCCGCAGCTGCGGAAGTGCTGAACATTTCGCAGCCCGCCGCGTCGCGCATGCTGTCCGAAATGGAATCGATCACCAAGACCCAGCTCTATGAGCGCGTGGCCCGCGGCGTGGTGCTGACGACCTTCGGTGCGGCCCTTGCCAGACGCGCGCGCAAGATCCTTCTGGAGCTGCGCGAAGCGAGCCGCGAGATCGGCGAATTGAAGAGCGGCAAGGGCGGCGCGGTCTTCATCGGCGCGGTCACGGCGCCGGCCATGAGCCTCGTGGTGCCGGCGATCAACAAGGTGCGCAAGGCCTATCCCGGCATCGAGATCAACATCCAGGTGGAGACCAGCAACGTGCTGGCCCGCGAACTGCTCGCCGCCCGCCACGATTTCATCATCAGCCGCATTCCCGACGATCTCAACCCGCGCCTCTTCGAGGTGACCGAGATCGGCATCGAACGGGCCTGCCTGATCGTGCGCAAGCGCCATCCGCTCCTGAAGCAGAAGCTGAGCAGCCTTGCCGACATCAGGGACTACGATTGGGTCTTCCAGCCGCCCGGCACGCTGCTGCGCCGCACGATCGAGGACATTTTCCTGTCGCGCGGGGTGGCGCTGCCCGAAAACATCGTCAACACCTCGTCGCTGCTGCTCACCTGCGCCATCGTCTGCGGAACCGATGCGATCGCTCCCGTCGCCGTCGACGTCGCCCATTTCCTGGCGAGCCAGGGTTCGCATGCCTCCGATGTGCGCATGCTGCCGATCGATTTCGACATTAACGTCAAGCCCTACAGCCTGATCACCGCAAGGGAGCGCGCGCTGCCGCCGAGCGCGAGGCTGCTCTACGACATCATCCTCGAGGAGAGCCGGAAGCAGGCGGGCTAAAGGCTCCATCGATTTGACCCCGCAAGCCCTGCGCCATCCTGCCGGGCTCTAATCGCTTCGAGAGGAAGGCGCATGCTGTTCGGACAATCGGTGTTTCAATCAGTGCTCGAGCGGCTGAAGGCGGAGGAAGAACCGGCCGAAGACGCCGAGGCGCCGCCGGCCCACCGCATATCCGGCTTTGCCACCGGCCTCGCCTTCGATGTCATGGAAGGTGTCTCGGCCGCCTCGCAGCGCGTCGGCCAGGCCTATTTCGACAATCTGGGTGCCGGCCCTGCCGCCGAGGAGGCGCCGCCGCCGGAGCCGGAACCCGTCATGCCGGACCATCTCGCCCGCATCGCTCCGGAAGAGATTGCCGCGGAGCTGGCGATCGCCGCCGCCGATACCCAGCAGACGCTGAACGAGAAGCGGCGCGCCTTTGCCAAGGCCAATCATCCTGACGGCGTCGCAGAGCCTTTCCGCGACAATGCCAACCGGCGCATGATGATCGCCAATCTGCTGATCGACGAGGCGATGCGCCGCCTGCCGCAGAGCTGACGCGCGAAGGCCGGCAAACATTCCCAAGCTTTGGCAGAGCCGCCGTTTCCGGCTCGATTCGCGAATCGCTATATGGCCTGTTCTTCTGCGATTCAATCGGCGCCCATCGTACCCATTTTGATTCTTTCGCGTATGGGTAGCAGATAAATCTTCCGCTTTTTTGATGCCGGTGACAGCGTATTTCGGGACCCGGATAGACCATGCCTACGCCCTTTTCGGTAGGCCGTAGCGCTGATTAGCGAAATTGAGCCCGATACAACCCGGTGTAGCATGGGGCGGTTTAAATGTTTTCAGGAGATCGCCGACATGTCATCTACGGAAGATCCGAAGCTGCCACGCAACACAGCGCGCAGACATTTTCTAGGAGTAGCCGCAGCCACCGGTGCTCGTCTTGCCGGTGTGGCGGCCTTGGTCACAACAATTTCCACCTCTCCGGCCAACGCCCTGGGGCGGCTTTGGGGACGGGGCGGCTCCGGTGGACACGGAGGCTCAGGCGGTGGCTCAGGCGGAGGCGGTGGCTCCAGTGGCGGCGGGAGCGGCAGCAGCAGCGGCCCGAATTGCTTCCTGCGGGGAACGGCGATCCTCACGGATTGCGGTGAGAAGCCTGTCGAGAACCTCAGCATCGGCGATCGCATTACCCTTCCTGACGGCAGCACCCGTCCGGTCAAGTGGGTCGGCCGCCAAAGCTTCAAGAAGAGCGGCGCGCGCTGGCAGAAGGACGTCGTGCCGATCCGCGTTTCCCGCCATGCACTCGACGGGCACGCACCCCATTCGGATCTCTATCTCTCGCCCGGCCATGCACTGTACCTGAACGGCATTCTGATCCAGGTGAAGGATCTCGTGAACGGCACGACGATCGCACCGGCCACACCCGCCGCCGACGTATCGATCGACTATTATGCCGTCATGCTCGATACGCACGAAGCGATCCTTGCCGAAGGCGCTGCGGCCGAGTCCTTCCATCTGAAGAACGGCAATCACGAGAACTTCTGCAATTTCGCGGAGTACCAGCGTCTCTATGGCAAGGAGCGCATCGTGATGACCTCCTTTGCGCCGTTGCTGGGCGGCGGCTGGTCCCATTTGAAAGCGCTGCTCCTGCTCGGCGTTTCGCCGCTGGTGCCGATGCCCGATCCATTCGGGGATGCCTGCGAAAAGATCGACGCGAATGCCAGGGAACTGTCACTCTGACAGGACGGGAATAAGCCCGGGATCGGGCTGACCGAGCGCGAAACCGCACGTCGGTTTTGCGATCATATCGAACAAGGACGTCAAGCGTGGCGCGATCGGAAAGATCGCGCCACGCTTCGATCATTCGGCCTTCTTCCCTTCATCTGCTTCAGGCTCGTCCCCGTCCGTATCATCGGGCGGGACGATTGCCGCCGTCTCCGGCGGCTTCGGATCGAAGGTCCAGAACAGGACATAGAGGGCATAGGCGCCGGCCCCGCCGGAGATCACGCCCCAGAAGGGATCGCCGGTGACGAATTCGACCGTGGCCCAGGCGAAGCAGACCGCAACGATGGCTATGCGCACCCAGAGGCGGCGATATGCCGGATGGTTCGGATCGATCAGTTGCATTCGTGCCCCGCGGGTCGCATATGTCGCACAGTCCTTTAGTTCGAATCTTGCAAATGTGAAAGAGCCGCGGGCTTGACGCGGCACACAGATGATGGAATGAAAATTCCAGATTTTTGACAATTCGGTTTATTTGTTCCGAATTCAACGGAGGTTGCAATGACTGTAAGATTTGGTCTTCTCGGCGCCGGCCGCATCGGCAAGGTTCATGCGAAGGCTGTCAGCGGCGACGCCAATGCGACGCTCGTCGCCGTCGCGGACGCCTTTCCGCAGGCGGCCGAAGCCATCGCTTCCGCCTATGGCTGCGAAGTGCGCACCATCGAGGCGATCGAAGCCGCCAAAGATATCGACGCCGTCGTCATCTGCACGCCGACGGATACCCATGCCGACCTGATCGAGCGCTTCGCCCGCGCCGGCAAGGCGATCTTCTGCGAAAAGCCGATCGATCTCGACGTCGCCCGCGTCAAGGCCTGCATCAAGGTGGTGGAAGAAACCGGCGCCAAGCTGATGGTCGGCTTCAACCGCCGCTTCGATCCGCATTTCATGGCGGTGCGCAAGGTCATCGACGACGGCAAGATCGGCGATGTCGAAATGGTGACGATCACCTCGCGCGATCCCGGCGCCCCGCCGGTCGATTACATCAAGCGCTCGGGCGGCATCTTCCGCGACATGACGATCCATGATTTCGACATGGCCCGCTTCCTGCTCGGCGAAGAGCCGGTCTCGGTGCTGGCGACCGCCGCCGTGCTGGTCGACAAGGCGATCGGCGAAGCCGGCGATTACGACAGCGTCTCGGTCATCCTGCAGACCAAATCCGGCAAGCAGGCCGTCATCTCCAATTCCCGCCGCGCCACCTATGGCTACGACCAGCGCATCGAAGTGCATGGCGCAAAGGGCATGGCGGCCGCCGAAAACCAGCGCCCGGTCTCGATCGAAGTCGCCAACGGCGACGGCTACACCCGCCCGCCGCTGCATGATTTCTTCATGACCCGCTACACCGAAGCCTATGCCAACGAAATCGCCGCCTTCATCGCCGCGATCGAAAAGGGCACCAAGATCTCGCCGTCCGGCGCCGACGGCCTCGCAGCACTGGCCCTCGCCGATGCCGCGGTTCAGTCGGTCAAGGAAGGCAAGCTCATCAAGATCGGCTGACGGTCCTCTCCCGACCGTAAGTCGTACATGAGATGGCCGGGCATCGCCCGGCCGTTTTGCGTTTGAGAGTGGAGCGCCGAAACCGCCCCTCATCCGCCTGCCGGCACGGACCGGGGAGAAGGAGATATGCCGCGACCTCTCGATTCCCCCCTTCGCCCCAGCGGGGAGAAGGTGCCCGTAGGGCGGATGAGGGGGCCAGGGACGCGGATCTTTCCTAATGAGCGGACTGTACCGGCGTCGGCTAGACCGGTTTCAGTGTGCTTGCCACCGATGTGGGTGGGATAGATTTTACGTGAAGCATGTGCCGTGCGGCCCCCTCATCCGCCTGCCGGCACCTTCTCCCCGCTGGGGAGAAGAGATTCCAGGCGACCTCACCGTTCCCACCACCTCACAGGGCATATCCCTCTCCGGTCATTTCGTTTCAGCAATGCCCCTCAATCCGCTCCCTGAATCCCCGAGACCACGATATCCTGGTCGATCACCGACAGCGCCCGGTTCAGATGCCCGTCGAAAACCAGGATCTGCTCGTCCGCGACCACCCGGATCTCCGGCATGCCCTCCATGCGCACGATATGCGACTGCCCCAGCCCCTCTTCGATGCCCTGGCGGAGCAGGTCGTAATATCGCGTGCCCGGGCCGGTGATGGCGATCGGCATGCGTTCCGTCAGGCTCAGCATGCGCGACAGGCCGTTGCCGAGCGCAAGGCCCGCCTGGCGGAAGGCGAAGGCGGAGGTGCGGTGGCCCTGGCGGGCTTTCACGGCGATCTTGTCGAGCTCCGCCACCGGCACGAATTTCGCCGGGATCGTATCGAGCGGCACTTCGAAGGCGCTGCGCAGGATGGCGTAGAAACCGGCATAGGCTTCGATGCAGCCGCGTGTGCCGCAGCGGCAGAGCCCGCCATTGGCCATGTGCAGCATGTGGCCGAAATTCGGCGCCGAGACCTGGCCGGTCGGCCCGCCGCGCCGAACGATGCCGAGGCCGATGCTGTGGCCGAGCGAGAGCGCCGCGAGCGAACGGAAATCGGCGCCCTTGGCAATCTCCTCGCGCGCCCCCAGCGCTGCGGCAACCAGCAGCGTCTCGTTGTCGAGGATCACCTTGGCCTGCCAGTCCGGCCTGAGCGCCGATTCGAAATCGATCCGGTCGCTGCCGAAGATCGGCGACCAGAGGAGCACCGGCTCGGCCGAATCGACCAGCCCCTTGCTGCTGATCGAAATCAGCAGCACTTTTTCCTGGCCGATCCGGGAACGGTCGAGAATCCGCGAAAGCCCGGCGCGCACCCCTGCCACGAAACGGGCAGCCCCCGAAGGATCATGCGAGCGCTCCTCGCTGAAGCGGTCGATCAGCTTGCCGGCATAATCGACCAGTGAATATTGCACGGCATCGGAGGAGATGATGACGACGATGAGATAGCCGCAGTCGCGCCGCTGGCGCAGAAGCACGCGCGGACGCCCGCGGCCGCTCGCCGCCTGCTGCTCGGATTTTTCGATGATCTGGGCCTTTTCCAGGTCGGCCGTGATCGCCGAGATGGTGGCCGAGGAAAGGCCGGTATGGTCGGAGATCTCGGTATGGGCGAGCGCGCCGTGGCGGCGCAGCACGGACAGCACGAGCACGCTGTTTCTCTGCCGGACCAGCTCCGTGCTCGACTTGGTCAGCATGAATGCCGCCCTCTCCTCCTGCTAGCCCTACCCGTGATTTCCACTGCATCTCCGGCCGCCTCGGCGCAAGCGAATTAAGCCGGTAGTGCAGAGTTGACAGTTGAAAAAATCTCTGACATCAAATTTCTCGACTGTCGAGAAAAAAATCCGAACCTTCTCGACAGGCTTATCGCGGTGGCCGGAGGAAGCATGGGCTGGGCCGGTCGCAACTCACTCGGGAGGACATTATGAAGTCTATTTTGAAACTGATGGCCGGCGCTGCCATCCTCGTTTCCGTGCATACTGCCGCCATGGCTGCCGATCTCGTCGTCGGCGTTTCCTGGTCGAATTTCCAGGAAGAGCGTTGGAAGACCGACGAAGCCGCCATCAAGAAGGCTCTCGAAGCCAAGGGCGCCAAATATATTTCCGCTGACGCGCAGTCCTCGGCCGCAAAGCAGCTCACCGACGTCGAATCGCTGATCTCGCAGGGCGCCAACGCGCTGATCATCCTCGCCCAGGATTCCGACGCGATCGGCCCGGCCATCGAAAAGGCCGCTGCCGAAGGCATCCCAGTCGTCGGCTACGACCGCCTGATCGAAAACCCGGCCGCCTTCTACATCACCTTCGACAACAAGGAAGTCGGCCGCCTGCAGGCCGAGGGCGTCTTCAAGGTCAAGCCGGAAGGCAACTACGTCTTCATCAAGGGCTCGTCCTCCGACCCGAACGCGGACTTCCTGTTCTCGGGCCAGCAGGAAGTGCTGAAGGCCGCCATCGACGCCGGCAAGATCAAGAATGTGGGCGAAGCCTATACCGACGGCTGGCTGCCGGAGAATGCTCAGCGCAACATGGAGCAGTTCCTGACCGCCAACAACAACAAGGTTGACGCCGTCGTCGCCTCCAACGACGGCACGGCCGGCGGCGCGATCGCAGCGCTCGACGCCCAGGGCCTCGCCGGCTCCGTTCCGGTTTCCGGCCAGGACGGCGACAAGGCGGCTCTGAACCGCATCGCTCTCGGCACGCAGACGGTTTCCGTCTGGAAGGACAGCCGCGAACTCGGCAAGCGCGCCGCTGAAATCGCTCTCGACCTCGCCGGCGGCAAGGACATGAGCAAGATCGACGGCGCCCAGACCTTCAAGGGCGGCCCGAAGGGCGTCGAAATGAACTCGGTCTTCCTGAAGCCGCTGGCGATCACCAAGGACAACCTGAACGTCGTCATCGACGCCGGCTGGATCTCCAAGGCTGAAGCTTGCCAGGGCGTCAAGGCCGACACGGTCGCTGCCTGCAAGTAAACCAGGACTGAACTGAAATGACCGGCGCCGCAGCGAAACACCGCTGCGGCGCCGGGTGCGGACGAGAACTCCGACGACCAGGTTTTCGCCGCCTCGCCGCACCATCGCGGCCTTTCATTCCCTGCCGGACCGATGCCGCAAAGCGATGCGGCCGGCTTCCGGAAGCATCGCGATGGTCAGTTGAAGACAGACGAATGACGCCGATGGCGGCCTCTGGCACGCCGGCGCACCCGTCCAAACAAAATTGGGGAACGGCAAACCCATGGCCGAAATGGTAAAATCAACGACTTCGAGCGGACCGCGAACGGCGGAAGCCAATCCGGTGGCCCGCTTCTTCCGCGCAACGGAGATCGATACGCGTCTGCTCGGCATGATCGGCGCGCTCATCATCATCTGGATCGGTTTCCACATCATCACCGGCGGCCTGTTCCTGACCCCGCGCAATCTCTGGAACCTCTCGGTCCAGACGACTGACATCGCGATCATGACGACGGGCATGGTGCTGATCATCGTCACCCGCAACATCGACCTGTCGGTCGGCTCCGTGCTCGGCCTCTGCGGCATGATCATGGGCGTCACCCAGGCGCAGATCCTGCCGCAATATCTCGGCTTCGACAGCCCCTTCACCTGGGCGATCACGCTGCTGGTCGGCATCATCGCCGGCTGCCTGATCGGCGCCTTCCAGGGCATCATCATCGCCTTCCTGAACGTTCCCTCCTTCATCGTCACCCTCGGCGGCCTGCTCGTCTGGCGCGGCGCCACCTGGCTCGTCACCAGCGGCCAGACGGTGGCACCCATGGACCAGACCTTCCGCATCATGGGCGGGGGCGCAGAGGGCTCGATCGGCGCCACCTGGAGCTGGGTCGTCGGCATCGCCGCCTGCCTCTTCGTCGTCGCCAGCATCGTCGGCTCGCGCCGCCAGCGCCGCCGCTTCGGCTTCCCGCGCCGGCCGATGTGGGCCGAATATTTCCTCGCGACGCTCAGCTGCGTGCTGATCCTCGGCGCCGTCTGGATCGCCAACAGCTATTACTGGCCGATCAACATCGCCAAGAAATATGCCGAGACCAACAATATCCCCTGGCCCGAAACCGGCCTGGACATTCCCTACGGCATCGCCGTGCCGGTGCTGATCGCCATCATCGTCGGCATCATCATGACCTTCATCGCCACCCGCCTGCGCTTCGGCCGCTACGTCTTCGCGATCGGCGGCAACCCCGAGGCGGCCGAACTCGCCGGCATCAAGACCCGCTGGGTCACGGTGCGCATCTTCGCGCTGATGGGCATTCTGGCAGCCGTCGCGGCGGCGATCTCCACCGCCCGCCTCAACGCCGCCACCAATGCGCAGGGCACGCTCGACGAGCTCTACACCATCGCCGCCGCCGTCATCGGCGGAACGTCGCTCGCAGGCGGCACCGGCACCATCGCCGGCGCCATGCTCGGCGCGCTCGTCATGCAGTCACTGCAATCGGGCATGGTTCTCGCCCATGTCGATACGCCGCTGCAGAGCGTCGTCGTCGGCACCGTCCTCGTCGTCGCGGTCTGGCTCGACACCGTATACCGCTCCCGTGCCAAGTGAGAGGAGCCCTAGACATGGCTGATCAACGCACTCCCCTCGTGGAACTGAAAAACATCTCGATCTCCTTCGGCGGCATCCATGCCGTGGACAATGCCTCGGTCGATCTCTACCCCGGCGAAGTCGTCGCCCTTCTCGGCCATAACGGCGCCGGCAAGTCGACGCTGATCAAGATCCTCTCCGGCGCCTACAAGCGCGACTCGGGCGATATCCTGATCAACGGCGAGCCGGCCGACATCCGCAATCCGCGCGATGCCAAGAAATACGGCATCGAGACGATCTACCAGACCCTCGCCGTCGCCGATAATGTCGACGCCGCCGCCAACCTCTATCTCGGCCGCGAGCTGAAGACCCGCTGGGGCACGCTCGACGACGTCGCGATGGAAGCCTCGGCCCGCGAAGTGATGGGGCGCCTCAACCCCAACTTCAAGCGCTTCAAGGAGCCGGTGAAGGCGCTCTCGGGCGGACAGCGGCAATCGGTGGCGATCGCCCGCGCCATCCTCTTCAACGCCCGCATCCTGATCATGGACGAGCCGACGGCGGCACTCGGCCCCCAGGAGACGGCGCAGGTCGGCGAGCTGATCAAGCAGCTGAAGAAGGAAGGCATCGGCATCTTCCTCATCAGCCACGACATCCACGACGTCTTCGACCTCGCCGACCGCGTCTCGGTGATGAAGAACGGCCAGGTCGTCGGCCACGCCCGCACCGAGGACGTGACCAAGGACGAAGTCCTCGGCATGATCATCCTCGGCAAGGTGCCGCCCAAAGCCATCCCCGGCCCCGGCGCCATGCAGATCTGACCTCTGCGAGGTCATCGCCTACGAAAACCCCGCTCCGCCGCCCGCAAGGCCGGCGGAGTTTTTTGTGCTTGTGGGGTCTCCACCCGATGCATTTCGGCTGACAAGGAGGTTTGGAAGGACGTTTTTAAGGAGGCCCAACATTTTCAAAAATGCGCAAACCGACGAGACCCTCTGCCCTCCCATCCATTTTTTAAAATGTTGACCCTTCTTAAAAACCTCCTTGTCAGAGATAACCGACTGATTTCTCTCATCTCCAGTGGAAGAGAGGTTTTTAAGCGACCGAAATCGGCCGCTTCTGTTTTGTATACAGGATCTGCTTTCGCAGCCGCATCAAGCCAAAGCCGGCGCGCAAACACGCTCCAACCCGCAAACCGAACGACGCACCAAGCCCTCGGCCGCCGGCCTGACGGACAAAAATCCCCGCCAAACCGCAAGCACCCGTATTTCTGAGAATTTCCCGATTGAAGCCAGCCGCAAGCTAGGCTAAGAACCACCCATCGGACAGGCGATTCAAACCGCCCTCGGCATGCACCCGTAGCTCAGCTGGATAGAGTGTTGGATTCCGATTCCAAAGGTCACAGGTTCGAATCCTGTCGGGTGCGCCATTTGTCTCAGAGCTTTCGAGTATGTAATTTTCTTGTCTTCGCGGCACAACTCGATCGTCCGGCCATCTTCGAAGCGGATCTCCTCCGGCTTTTTCAGCGGAGCCGGCGCTATGCGTGGCTCATTGATGAACGGGCGATGTACTCGCCACGGCCAATGACGCCGCCAACCAACCACGAGGTAACTTCGAACTCTCCAATTATTGGATGAATCCGCAGGAAATCAGCATCTACCGGAACCCGGCAAAAGGTTCGTGCAAATCTGGTCTTTCATACCATTGTTGTGTAAGAACATCACTACCTCACCAACCGCAAAGATCACAGTTGAGCCAGTCGCAGCTTAATCCGAACGATCCTCAATACCGTTCGTTGTCGCCATTCAGGTACCCAGGCGGGAAAGCGTTCCTCAGCGCGTTTTTGGCGGATAAAATTCCCGAAGCCGCGGGCGATCGTCATTACGCGGAACCCTTCTGCGGAGGCGCGGGGGCAGCGCTCGTACTGCTGAAGGCTGGCTACGTTCAACATCTGCATTTGAACGATGCCGACCTTCGGATCTATTCCGCCTGGCGCGCAATGCTTACGGAAACCGCACGGTTTGTCGACCGTATTCTTTCTGCGCCTGTTTCGGTCGAAACCTGGCACTGGGCATCCGATCTCATTCGAGGCGCGTCGAAAGGTACCTACGACTTCGATCTCGGATTCGCCACGTTCTTCCTCAACCGCACCAGCCGCTCGGGCATCGTGGTCGGTGCAGGCCCAATCGGTGGTTACAATCAAACAGGTAGATGGAAAATCGATGCTAGGTATAACGGCGCAGGACTAGCCGAGCGAATTAAGTGGCTGGGTTCTGTTAGCGGACATATCAGCCTCACCAACGAGGACGGGTTGACGTTCTTGCATAATTCGCTAACTCGCACTCCAGTTGACCATACTCTTTTCTTTGTCGATCCGCCTTATGTGCATGCGGGCGGCCGACTTTATCTCAATGCGATGAACGAGGCTAAGCACATCGCGTTAAGTGATATCCTCCAAGACTCTAAGCTGAAGCACTGGATACTAACATACGATGACCATCCGCTGATCCGGTCAATATACAGCCGGCAGGACATCGCGAGCCTGGACGTTACGTACAGCCTGCAGAACAAGCGCAAAGAGAAAGAAGTCTTGATCCAGCCAACCGACCTAGGCTAGAGCGGCCGCGCGATATTCAGCCAACCATTCCACCACGCTTCCGACCCGATCGGCTTCATCCACCATTATTCCCGATAGTGCCCGCTGCAAGCCGTTGTATGCATGAGGCGGAAGCCGCAATCGATCGATCACCGAGCGATGAAATTGATTTTGGGCGAACCAAAATCTGTTGTCCCAGACCCGAAAAGGAATGATGGTCGCATGACCACGATTGCCGGTCATAATGTCCTGCAGGTAATTGCTTTCGAAGACCCGAGCATGTTCAGAGACTGGCTTTCCGGGCCAATTGTTGCCACTCGCCGTCTGTCCATAGAACAGATTTGAAGGTGGTGGAGTGATCTCGTTCGTCCAAGCCATGACGTCAATGCCGCCATCCTTTTCTTCAGGCGGAATGTATTCGCCTGGCGGATTTCTCACCGTGAAACCGGCGCCGTTCGCCGCTGCCCGACGCATTAGCTCTATAATTGTCTCGCCGCTTTTCCTCGGCCATCCAACAGTTATTGCCGGACCGCCGGACAGGCCAGCCATTGCAAGCGTCGAAAGGATTTGAAAGATCTCGTTGCGCAGTCTCGTGAGTAGACCACCGACAGGCGGGACCTTAAGGATTGGGGAGCCGGTCACGTGCGAGGTCACAAGACATACGAGGTAAAACGAATATTTGGCATCATCCCAGTTCTCGGCAAGCTGAAGTTCCTCAGCATCGTCGTCAAGATGATAAGGGTAGGTTTCACCTAAATGCCCCTCACGCAGTTCGATTTCGTTTTCAATGCCCTCTATGAGCTGCTCAACCTTCCGGTCGGCTTCGGCGATATTCTCTTCATCTTCCTCGGCTAGCTGTTTCAAAGATGCCGCCAACGCATCGATACGTGCCGTTCGGAAAGGATCGAACAACGCTGCGAGCTCCAGCCAGTCAACAAGCTGGGCGGCGTGCAATTCTAAGGTAGGAGGATCAATCGCCTTAATTGTCATTCTGAAGTTTCCGCCGCAAGGGCGTCCACCTGCGCCTTGATGAGACGAGCTTTCTTCGATGCAGAATCCGCGATTTGGACCATTTCCGGTTGGGTGTCGGGATCAAAGCCCTCGAGAGCGCTCAGCGCGTATTGAAGTTCGGCATTGGCGGCAATGAGATGTTGTTCGAACCGGAGACTCATAGGCGTCGCGGCGACGACGGCTTCGTCGAGGCTGCCACGTTCCTCCAAAACCTTCGTCGCCACCCTAGAGCCCAACACCTCGCGCAACCGGTTCAGGTCCGGATTTTGGCTTTTGACCGCCGGCGCAATGTCGCGGTCTTTTGAACCGTAGAGCCAAACCAGCACATTCTGAAGCTGGTGAAAATTCGAGGACGGCACAGGATCGCGCGAGGGGTCTGTCGAGCGATCAGGCCGCCCCATTCCGAGATATGATGTAAATTCTTCGTAGGCGAGGCCAGTATAGAGGTGCGAAAAGCTGAAGGACCTCTTTTTCCGGTCTTCGATCGAATAAACCTCTTCTCTCTCAGCTTGATCAAGGACGAAAAGTGCGGTGACCATTCGATGAATAGTCATATGCTGATCACCCATACGGCTCGCAATATCAGCAATCGTCATGCCATCCGGTTTCGAATGCTCATCATCCAGCCAACGCGCTGCGAATCTTGCCTTAGCGAACGCGTCCCAACCTTGCGGACCGTTGATATGCTTAAACCCAATCAGATCCCGGGCATCAGCTTCGGTCGCCACACGATAGCAAAGCAACTCCTCCAGCGACGCACGTTTGTCGTTATCCATCGCCGGAAGCGTCAGTTTTGCTTGCTGAGCGAGATCTTCATTACGAAGTACTTTCACAGCGGCCAATCGACGATTACCTTCGAGAACAGCAAATCTGCCGCCTCGTTCGATGACGATGAGCGGTTCTATGTTTATGTATCCACTCGTCGAGATTGATTGGACTAGTTCGGCGAGATCCGCGCTTCGAGCCAGTTGTATGACGACGTCGTCATCGCTTGATGAAGCCGGCGCCTTATCAGGGGTAAACCGAGGATTGTTTGTGTCAAAATCCAAGAGCCCGACCGGTACTTTTTCGGAGGTGCCGACTGGCAATATCGTATCAAGATCCATGGTACGCCCTCACATTTTTACGGTCTGAAGCGGGTTCTATCGAGATATTATGAAAGGCAAAAGTGAATTTTCACTTGGGTGCTTGGTATGCCACATATTTCGGAATCAATGGATGGCTAGGTCAACACCATTTCGACGGAGTAGATTTAGCCCCGCCTGCGCGGTCCCCAGCCTCAACACCCACTCGTTAGCAATTTATTGACCATAAGCTGGCTTTACTAGACCTGATGGATGCGGAAGTTCCCGCCCGTCGCCAAACGTTTCGTGTAGGACGGGTGTGTTCGTGTTGAAGTATCCAGTGCAAAGTTTGTCGGGCGGCATTGCCACGCTCCTCTCACGCGCAAAAGGCTTTGCAGCGCAAACCATTCTACCTGCTCTCCTTGCGTTCCCCGCCCTCGTCGGCTCTGCCTCCCTCGCCTCAGCCGAAGACCGCGCCCTCAAGCTGTTCTTTACCCATACGGGCGAGAAGGCCACGATCACCTACAAGCGGAATGGAAAGTTCGATCCCAAGGGCCTTGCCCAGATCAATCGGTTTCTGCGCGACTGGCGAAGGAACGAGCCGACCCGGATGGATCCCCGGCTGCTCGACCTGGTCTGGGAGGTGTATAAGAAGAGCGGCGGCAAGGATTACATCCACGTCGTCTCCGCCTATCGTTCCCCTGCCACCAACAACATGCTCCGCAACCGCTCGCGCAGCACCGGCGTCGCCAAGAAGAGCCAGCACATGCTGGGCAAGGCGATGGATTTTTACGTTCCCGGCGTGAAGCTTGCGACGCTGCGGGCAACGGCCATGCAGATGCAGGTTGGTGGTGTCGGCTATTATCCGACCTCGGGATCGCCCTTCGTGCATCTCGACGTCGGCAATGTCCGGGCCTGGCCGCGCATGAGCAGGCAGGAGCTCGCGCGCATATTCCCGAATGGGCAGACGATGCATCTTCCGGCCGATGGCCGGCCGCTGCCGGGATACAATCAGGCGGTTGCCAGCCACAAGAAGCGCGTCAGCTCCACCTCGATCCAGATCGCCAGCACCGCCGGAGAGGACGAAGACGCGGGAGCGCCGGCCACGCCGAGCGCCGGCACCGCAGACAGCAAGCTCGTGACGGCGCTTCTGCCGACGCCGAAAAGCCGGGCATTGAATGCGCTGGCGCTGCAGACCGGCGCGGCCGAACGGGATGAGAAACCCTCCGCTCCCGAACTGTCATCCTTGCCGATTCCGATACCGGCGATGCGCCCGCCTGCCCTTGGCAGCGACGCGGGCACGGATGACAAACTGCAGACGGCCTCGATCGGCCCGATTTCAGCACTTCCGGAGAGACCAAGGCCCGCATTGCCGGCACACGCCCGCTTCCATCCCCTCGTCGTTGGACGAGAGGCCTCCAGGCAGGGCGCCGATATGATCGCCTCCCTGCCCATGACCGCGTCCTGGGAGGAAGCCGATTTCCTTGAATCGACGTCCGATGCGGCGCTGATGAAATGGGCGCTGCATTCTCCCGGCGCGACGATGGAGCTGAGCGCGCCGCGCGTTTCCCCCCGCACGGTTCATCGTGAGGCTGGTGTCGCAACGCCCGGTGAGAATGTTCCGGTCGCCGCCGCGGGTCCGTTCGATGCCAGCCGGTTTGCCTCGCCCCCGGAGGGCTGACGTCGATCATCGGCGTGTGATCAGGACCGCCGGAAACCGTGGCAGCCGCTGGCGACCGAAGGCAAGAGAGCCTGATACGCACATTGAATGACTGGCCTTCCTCCCGGCTTGGGCGTTTACTGGATCGGTCTGGCGGAGGAAGCAGACCATGGCCATGTATCCACGCCCGAGACCTGGGCGCGCATGATCGAAAACCCCGAGGATCGCCGGGAGGCGGCACGCAGCTACATCGAATCCGTCGGCGGCAAGCTCCATGGGTTCTGGTATGCCTTCGGCGAGCATGACGGGTGGAACCTGTGGGAGGCGCCCGACAACGTATCGATGGCGGCCGTCGCCCTTGCCATCGGCGCAGGCGGCGCGCTCAGCTCTATGGAGACCACTGTCCTCCTCGACGTCGAAGATACGATCCGGGCCTTGGAAAAGGCGAAGTCGGTCAAGTACCGGCCACCGGCAGCGTAGGCCGGTACGATTCCAGGCTGAGAGTTCATCGGCCTCTCCGGCAGCCAGCTTCGCTTCTGCCATGCGGCCGCATGACGGAGGCGCCGTCGCCTACTCGCTCTGCCTAAAATTCCGTATGCGATCGAACAGCACCGCCAGCACGATCGCCCCGCCGATAAATGTCCCCTGCCAGAAAGCGTTGATGCCGAGCAGGCCGAGGCTGTTGCGGATCACCTCGATCAGCGCCGCTCCCACCAGCGCCCCGAAGGCGGTGCCGACGCCGCCGGCGAGGTTGGCGCCGCCGATGACGGCGGCGGCGATGACCTGGAGCTCCATGCCGGCGCCGATATTGGTGGTGACGGCGCCGAGCCAGCCGGTCTGCACGATGCCGGCAATGCCGGCAGACAGCGCCGAGATCATGTAGACGACGACCTTGATGGTGCGCACGGGCACGCCGGTCAGCGTCGCGGCGTGTTCATTGCCGCCGATGGCAAAGATATAGCGGCCGAACCGCGTCCAGCGCAGCACGAAGCCGGTCAGGAGCGCCAGGATGATCATATAGAGAACCGGGTTGGCGATGCCGAGGAACCAGGCGCCGCCGCCGAGCGCCAGCAGCTGGTCGTGGTCGGGACCGAACTGGAAGACGACGGTATTGTTCGAAGCGACCATGGCGAGGCTTCGCGCAATCGACAGCATGCCGAGCGTCACCACGAAGGGCGGGAAATCGAGATAGGCGATCATCACGCCGTTGAAGGCGCCGACCACGAGTGCGGTGCCGATCGCCGCCGCGATACCGATTTCGATGCTGTAGCCGGCATTCATGGTCACCGCCAGCACCATGCTGCAGAGGCAGAGCACCGATCCCACCGAAAGATCGATGCCGCCGGTGATGATGACGAGCGTCATGCCGAGCGCGATGATCGCGACGAAGGTGACGTTGCGGGTGATGTTGTAGAGGTTCTTCGCCGTCGCAAAGGAATCGGTGGCGAAGGAGAGGAAGATGCAGGCAAGCACGACGGCGATCAGCACCCAGAAAGTCTGGCTGCCGACAAACTCCGAAAGCCGGCTTCGCTCTCTCTGTGCAATCGTCTGCTCAAGGGTAGTTGCCATCGTCGACCTTCGTTTCTCCCGCTAGGGGCATTCTCCTGATAGAAGCAGCGGCGCCGATCAAACCTGTTCGATGGCGCCTGTTATGAGACCCGTGACTTCCTCCGGCGAACTCGCCGCGATCGGTTTGTCGGCAACTTTCCTGCCCCGGCGCATGACGATGACCCGGTCGGCGACGGTGAACACGTCGGGCATGCGGTGGCTGATCAAGACGACCGCGATGCCCCGGTCGCGCAGCTCGCGGATCAGGTTGAGCACCTCCGCCACCTGGCGGACGGAAATCGCGGCCGTCGGCTCATCCATCAGCACGATCTTCGCTTCCGAGAGCATGGTGCGGGCGATCGCCACCGCCTGCCGCTGGCCGCCCGACATCTGCTTGACGAGATCGCGTGGGCGCGTTTCCGATTTCAGCTCCTTGAAGATCTCGCCGGCGCGGCGATACATCGTCTTGTAATCGAGCACCTTCAGAGGGCCGATGCCGCGGCGCAGCTCCCGCCCGAGGAAGACGTTCGCCGCCGCCGTCAGATTGTTGCAGAGCGCGAGATCCTGATGGACGATCTCGATGCCGTGCTGGCGCGCCTCGACCGGCCGGTGCATGACGATTTCCTTGCCGTCGAGGCGCATCGTGCCTTCGCTCGGCCGGAAGTTGCCGGCGATCATCTTGACCAGCGTGCTTTTTCCTGCGCCGTTATCGCCCATCAGGCCGACGACCTGGCCGGCTTCGAGCGAAAACGACACGTCGTTCACGGCCTGGATGGCGCCGAAGTGTTTCGAGATATTGGTGAGTTCGAGAACCGCAACCAGCCGACCACCCTCCCAGGAATCCGCAGGCTTGCCGTCGCGGCCCGCTGGCCGCCAGACGCCTGCGATCCCGCTTTGCCGATCTCCTCCCGGAAAAGCGATTGTGCTCATTTACGCAAAAGCTTGAAGAACCGTCAATCAATTGTCCGCGCAACCGGCCCGCCGACGCGAAAATCTACTTTCTCGGGAAAATACGGATTGACGCCGGAAACGGGTGGATATTAGCTGTTACTGGGAGAAAGAGCATGCTGATCCTTGTCACCGGGGCTACGGGCAAGGTCGGGCGGCGCTTCGTGGCTGGGCTGCTTGACGAGCCGGGGTTTTCCAAAGCGCGCATTCGCGCGCTTTGCCATAACCGTGTGCTCGATGAGACCGACCGCATCGAAGTGATCAAAGGCTCGATCGCAGACAGCGGCGTCGTCGCAGCCGCGATGGAAGGCGTTACCCACGTCCTGCATCTCGCCACCTGCAAGGAAACGCCCGATGACGTCATGGATGTCACCGTCAAGGGCCTCTTCTGGCTGCTCGAAGCCTTCCGCACGAGCCCGACGGCCAGCCAGTTCATCCTCATCGGCGGCGATGCCGGCATCGGCCATTTCTTCTATCGGCATGACGGGCCAATCACGGAAGCCACGCCGCACCGCGCCTATCCCGGCTGCTACGCGCTCTCCAAGGTGCTCGAAGAGGTGATGCTCGAGCAGTTCGCCATCCAATACGGCATCGACACCTGCTGCCTGCGCGCGCCCTGGATCATGGAGAAGGACGATTTCAAGTTCACGCTCTCCTTCGGCGACGATGTCTTCGGCGGACCGGACTGGAAAACCCTCGTCCCGCCGGCCGATGCCGAGCGTTATGCGCGTGACGGCACAGTGCCGCTGCTGCGCGACGCCGACGGGCGCCCGCTGAAGCGCAATTTCGTTCATGTCGACGATCTCGTCTCGGCGATCCTCAAGGCGATCGACAATCCGCGCGCCAAGGGGCAGCTCTTCAACATCTCGATGGATCGCCCCGTGGATTATGGCGAAGTCGCCGCCTATCTCGCCCGCACGCGCGGGCTCGGCTCCGTCGACATACCAAGCCAGTATCACTCGAACTGGATTGACAACAGCAAGGCGAAATACCTGCTGGACTGGCGCCCCGTCTACGATTTGGAAAAGCTCATCGATTCAGCCTGGGAATACCGGCGTTCAGGGGAGGAGCCTCGCATCGTCTGGTATCCCGGTTGATTGCAGGCGGGCGAAGGCGCCCGTCTTTCACAAGGGAGGAAGCTATGAGGAAGGCATTATTGCTTACAGCCGCTGCAGTGCTGGCGATTACGGCAGGTGAGGCCATGGCCGCCAAGAAGCAGCTGGTCATCGTCGTGAAGGGCCTCGACAACCCGTTCTTCGAGGCGATCAACCAGGGCTGCCAGAAGTGGAACAAGGAAAACGCATCCGCCGAATATGAATGCTTCTACACCGGCCCGGCATCGACCTCCGATGAAGCCGGCGAGGCGCAGATCGTCCAGGATATGCTCGGCAAAGCGGATACAGCCGCCATCGCCATCTCGCCGTCCAACGCCAAGCTGATCGCCCAGACTCTGAAGACGGCCAATCCGAGCGTTCCGGTCATGACGCTCGATGCCGATCTTGCGGCGGAGGATGCGGCGCTACGCAAGACCTATCTCGGCACGGACAATTACCTGATGGGTGCGAAGATCGGCGAATACATCAAGAAGGCCAAGCCGAACGGCGGCAAGATCTGCACCATCGAAGGCAACCCCGGCGCCGACAACATTCTGCGCCGCGCGCAAGGCATGCGTGACACGCTGAGCGGCCAGAAGGATCTCCCCGCGCTGAAGGGCGAAGGCGGCTGGACTGAGGTCGCCGGCTGCCCCGTCTTCACCAATGACGACGGCGCCAAGGGCGTTCAGGCGATGACCGACATCCTCGCCGCCAACCCCGATCTCGACGCCTTCGGCATCATGGGCGGCTGGCCGCTGTTCGGCGCACCCCAGCCCTATCGCGACCTGTTCAAGCCGATGGCAGACAAGATCGGCAAGAACGAGTTCGTCATCGGCGCCGCCGATACGATCGGCGACGAAGTGGCCATCGCCAAGGAGGGCCTCGTTACCGCGCTCGTCGGCCAGCGGCCGTTCGAAATGGGCTATAAGGCTCCCTCGGTCATGATGGACCTGATCGCCGGCAAGCCGGTCGAAGACCCCGTCTTCACCGGGCTCGACGAATGCACCAAGGATACCGTCGACACCTGCATTCAGAAATAGGATGCCCATCGGAGCGCTCACGCGAGCGGGCGCTCCGACACGCCACCTTCATCAGAGGTTGGAAAATAACCAGTCCGAAAACGCGCGCATACCAGCCGTGACCGGCCGCGATTGCAGGCGCGTCAGCCAATAGCTTCCGAGCGATATGGTTGTCGGAAACGGCTGCACGATCGCGCCCGAGGCAAGGTGCCTTGAGAACATCGATGGCGGCGCGAGCGCGATTCCCAGTCCCTGGAGTGCGGCCTCCATCATGCCGACCGAGGAATCGAAGACGATACCGGCATTCACCTGCGCGGCCGGCGGCACACCGGCCGCCCGAAACCATGTGCTCCACTCATCCGCCCGATAGCTGCGAAGAAGCGTCGCCCCGGCAAGATCCGCCGGCGACCGGATATCCTCCGCGAGCTTGGGAACGCAAAGAGGCGAGAGCGGGGCATCGAACAGGCGCGTCGCCTCCGTGCCGTGCCACGAACCGCTGCCGAAGCGGATGGCGAAATCCAGCCCCTCGGCGGCCGGATCGACGCGGTTGTTGTTGGTGGAGACCCTGACATCGATGAAGGGGTGGCGGCCCTGGAAATCCGAGAGCCGCGGCAGCAGCCAGCCGACCGCGAAGGTGCCGACCACGCCCAGAAACAGCAATTCCCTGACCTGCCCGGCCTCGATCCTGTCAAGCGTCGTCGCCATCTGATCGAAGGAAGCTGTCACCGTCGGCAGCAGCGCCTCGCCTTCCGCCGTGATCTTCAGGCCGCGGGGAAGACGCTGGAACAGCGATACGCCCAGTCGCTTCTCGAGACCCTTCACCTGCTGGCTGACGGCAGCCTGGGTCACGCACAGCTCGATCGCCGCGCGGGTGAAGCTCAGATGCCGTGCCGAAGCTTCGAAGGCCCTCAAGCCGTTCAAGGGGAGGAATTGCCGGACCATATCGAGCCCTAGAATTTCTTGTATCTGCTGCGAGATATCATCGTTTGTGATCGCAAAACAGCGCCGGTAAACGCCATCCACATGCGCTTTGCGCACTGCTGATCTGGAGGATGACGAAATGAAAAGCCTTGGGATAAAAATTTTATCGGCCGTTCTGATCTCCGCATGTGCTTCCGCGAGCGGCCTTGCCGCCGACGAGGCGAAAGTGAGGGCGATCACGGACGCCGCGATCAAGCCGCTCATGGAAAAACACGCCATACCGGGCATGGCCGTCGCCATCACCGTCGACGGGCAGGATCACATCGTCAATTACGGCGTCGTGTCGAAGGATACGGGCAAACCCGTCGGGCCGGAAACCCTGTTCGAACTCGGCTCGATCAGCAAGACCTTCACGGTGACGCTGACAACCCTCGCGGAAGCGAACGGCGATCTTTCCCTGTCCGACAGGGTGAGCAAATATCTTCCCGCGATGAAGGGAAAGCCGTTCGGCGATGTCGTCCTGATGAACCTCGGCACCCACACGGCGGGCGGATTTCCGCTGCAGGTTCCCGATGATGTCACAAACGAAAAACAGCTGATGGCCTATCTCCAGGCCTGGAAACCCTCCTATGAGGCGGGAAGCCACCGGAGCTACGCCAATCCAAGCATCGGCATGCTCGGCTATATCACGGCAAAAAGCATGGGCGGCGATTTCACGAGCCTGGTGGAAAAGCAACTCTTCCCCTCGCTCGGCCTGAAAAGCACCTTCATCGATGTGCCGAAATCGCGGATGGCGGACTATGCCCAGGGCTACAAACGCACCGGCGAACCGGCCCGCATGAGCCCAGGCCTGCTTTCATCGGAAGCCTACGGCGTCAAATCCACCGCAAGCGACATGATCCGCTTCGTCGGTGCGAATATGGGCATGGTCAAGCTCGACGGGAGATTCCAGCAGGCGATCACCCATACCCATACCGGCTATTTCAATGCCGGCGCGATGACCCAGGATCTCATCTGGGAGCAATATTCCTATCCGCCTGCCCTGAAGACCCTGCTGGAGGGCAATTCACCCGCGATGCTCAAGACGACTTCCGTCTCCGAGCTGAAGCCGGCGATGAAACCGCGCGACGACGTATGGATCAACAAAACCGGCTCGACCAACGGCTTCGGCGCCTATGTCGCTTTCGTCCCCGAAAAACGTCTCGGCATCGTCATGCTCGCCAACAAGAACTATCCCAACGAAGAGCGCGTCTCCGCGGCCTACGAAATATTGGCTGCACTCTCAGCAGAGTGACGTCGGCAACCGCTCAAAATCAGGAAGCAACACGGAAATGAACATCGAATAAACAGAAGTTATGCACAATAAACTGCAATCACACCAATAATGATATTCGACAAAGTGGATTTTTACTGTCATCACACCTGTGTACAGTGCAAAATTCCTAATTGAGGACCCGCCAACCACCCCGGCGGGTCCTCATTTTGTTTCAAGGCAGATTGCGGCGATGCGATCCCTCGCCATCAGGCACGGAGCTGAAGTACATCAGCCATAGTGAAATATCTCCCACCACATCATTCGTAACCCAGAGAGTCAAAATCCAGATTTGAAGTTGTGACCGCAGTCACCGTCATCATATGGATATTATTGATCGTTAATACGGATGAATATCTATCGAGCATTCGACTGAAATACATATACTGATCATCAAGTGTCTAAAGTTTAATCACCTTATAATTGATATTTAAATACAACTTCTATATGAAATCGTAAATTTTACCTTTTGATAAAATTTTTATCTCCATGCACAATTTTTGCTCAGATTTACTGCCGTTTGGAAGAGGCCAACCGTCTCCTTCCCGAGAGCGAAAATGCCCGCCAAAAACCCTTTTCCGCATCGGCCTCGCGGCGCTGCCGGCAGGCCGCCGGCATTGGTGACGACGGCATCGCGGCGGGCCGGTGAACCGCCTCCCGGGCGCGCACGCGGAAGGACATCGATCCAGGGTAGGCACCGCCAGGATGACGCCGCCGAGATGTCGTGATAAATCAAATCGTTACACCAGAGGTATCGGCGATCCGCCAGGCAGTATTCGGTGCGTTGTACCACCCTCGGATACGATCGCGCCGGGCTCGACCGGGACGCCGATACGACCCGCCCTCTTTGGACGATCCACACGCTTGAGACGACCGATATATCTGAGCGGCGTTAGGCCCTGCCAATTCAGCGCGCCGGCATGCTCCGCACCGGGCTCCAACCTGTGTCGAAATGGTCGCACTCGGCAGCCGAATCAATCCGTCATAAAGCATTTGCTTGCTCAACTTATAATTTGTGTCATGGTCACTGTAAGTAGTGAGGGAGCCGACCAGATGAGTGATTTAGCATCGCAGATTCCGGAATTTGGTTACGATGAGCGCGTCATGATCTGCCGCAAGCAGATCGAGAAGGCGGTTTATCAGTTCATTGCAAACACCAAGGTCGATGGGTGCGATCCGGCGGAAGTCGCAATGGCCATCGCGGATATCGCCGACGACTACATTTTGCTTCTGGCGCAGAAGCGCAATCTGACCCACTGAGGTCGCCGATCCGCGGCAAGGCAGCCGCTCGTCCAGGGGACGGGCGGACGGTGATCCCGCAACCGCTTCCCTGATGGAGGCGTCGCTGAGGGAAGCACCACAGCCGCTTGAACCCGCGCAGAGACGGCTCCGCCGCCAGCGCGGCTCATTCGACCGACATCTCTCACCAGCCCGCTTATCTCCACGCACGAAAAACCCCGAAAGTCGGAACGATCTTCGGGGTTGTTCAGATTGATGGCAGCAGCCGTCTAGAGCATGTCGCGCAAAAGTGTGCAGCGGTTTTGCGGGCAACGACATGCGGAAAAACAAGGACCTAAAGCGCGAGGAGCGAATCTGAAAGATCGCGACGCGCTTTAGTGGCTTCTCACGCTCATCTGCGGAACGGGGGAGCTCAACTCGGCCAAATCCCGGGTCAAGCCCTCCCCCACTTCCTGTTTCACCGCCTCGAGCGCGAGATCGAGGCAATGCGTCGCGAACTGCAGTTTAACGTCCTGGGCGACCTGCCGCGCATACGCGATCATCCGCGCAAGCGCGACGAGTTCGTCCAGACCATCTTCCGCCCCTTGGTCTGTGTCTATCCTAGCAGCCGATGTCACGCCCATGCCCCATTCTCCCACGAATTCAAGGCACAATACGCCGGCGGACACGTTCCAGCCCGTGAAAAAAGCGTGACACAACCCTCGGTGACGATTGTCACATTCGGGCTCAAAGCACAGGTCGAGTCCGGAACGAGGTTTCGTGGAGCTTCCAGCGCGGAACGACCGTGGAGCGGGCGTCCTCGGCCTCCTGTACGGCTTTCAGCAATTCCAGGGCATCGACGCGCTTTTGATCGACGGAATGCGCCACGAGGGACGCCAGCAGCCGCGGGCGCTCCGGCTCGGCCAGATCGGCGCATTGCTCGACGATCGCCCGCCATGTCCGTTTCTTGAAGAAAATCGCGGCTGCCGCCTGCTCGATGCGGTCGCGCGCTCCGCGTGTCAGCAGCCCGCCGTCCTCCATCGCATCGAGTGTCGCGTTGACATTGACGAGCGGGATCGTCAGCGGCTTGCTGCCGAGCGCGCTCGGGGCATGCGTGAGCGCGACGGCGGCATCGTCGACGAGCCGGCCGGTGCGATAGTCTTCGAAGATCCGGCCGATCCCGATCATGCCGAACGGATGGCATTCGGCCGCCCGCAGCGCCCCCATGCTCGCCGCCCCCATGACGATCACCCCGAGCGACAGGGCGTGGAGAATTTCCTTGTGCCAGACCGGCGCCACATATTCGAAGCCGCCGTCGATCAGGCCGATGACGTTGGCGCCCTCTTCCACCGCGGCCAGCACGTCGCCCCGCGTGGCGGGCGGCAGCACGGCTATTCCCTCGCCGGCAAGCAAAGCCGCGTCGGGAAGACTGGGACCTGCAAAAATGATCTTCAAAACCCGATCGCCCTCGCAAGCGCCCTCGTTCCAAACCGCCGGGCTCGCTCACCCTCCGGATTTTCGAGCTCGGGAATGACGACCTTCACGACGCTGAAGGGAAGCGTCTCGTCGCTGAGGCGCACGACCACGACCGAAGCGATTCCCCTGTTTCGCAGAGTATCGAGCACATGCTGCAGCAGGAGTGGCAAATCCTGCCGGCTCCCGCTATCGCCGGCGGCGGGCGGCACGGCAACCGCATCGAAAGCCCGCCGCAAGGACAGCGGCAAGCATCCCGTGAAAGTGGCCGGAGAAATATCGTCCCGGGCGCCGCTGATATAGGTGAGCCGCGACTGCACCGCCTCCGTCACCGCGCGGATGGCGGCCCGAACGGGAGAGGGATGCGCGCCCGTGCCGCCTGTCACTTCGACCAGGCGGATATCCCTGTCGCCATGGATATCACCAGGGCCGAGCATGGCGGTGAAACACGGGATCGCAATGTCGCTGGTGATGTCGAAAAGCCTGAGCGCCAGGCCCGACGCTTCGATCTTGTCGATCAGCCCGGTCAGCGCGCTATCCTCGAAACCTCGGGGATCGACACAGCGGGAATAACGATGCGCAGCAGCACCCACCTGCCACAGCACATGGGCGTCACGCTCGATGCGCTCCAGCACGCCATGAAAGATCGCCTCTTCGAGATTGTTTCCCGATGCCAGCCCATCCGACGACATCCAGTACCGGGCGTCGCGCGTGCGGTCGAGCACCACCGCGTCGAAGGGGATATGGATCGCATCGCCTGTGAGGATATTGCGGCCGGCAACCCATTCGGTCTCCTCGTCCGGCGCGAGATCGGGCTTATGCAGCGCGATCAGGCAATCCAGCCTATCGACCGAAAAGCCCCTCGCCTGCAGAGCGGAAGCCGAGCCGCGGACGCGCTCGACGGAGGGTTCGCCGGCAACGGCCCGCTCGAGGGCTTCCATGATCGTGGATACCTTGGCGTCGAGATCGGTCAGGCCCTTTCCCTGGGCGATCACGATCGACCGGGAGTTCGGGGCATAGGCGCACCAGACGGGGATGCCGATATCGTCCAGTCCGGTATGGCGCGCGACCCTCGTTATGCCGAACCCGGCCAACAAGGGTTCGACGCGGGAAAGGGTTTCCCGCGGCGAAATGATCCTGTCGGAATATATGATCCGCTGCCGATGTGTCAGAACGCCGGCTCAGCCGTCGACATGGCCGGAAAGGGCGACCTGCACCGACGAAACGGCGACCGCGAGGTCGACATTGTTGACGAAGGTGCCGCCCGTTTTGCGCAGGTCGTTCACGGTCGCCAGATCTCCCGTCGGATTGAGAGGCTTGATCGTGCCCGCATCGAGATCGGCAAGCCAAAGCCCTGTCTCGCCGGGTATTCCGATAATGACTGCCTTTGCCATGTAATGCCCCTAAGTGATTGTTAAAAACCAGCCCTCAACAGGCCCTCCCGATAAAGCTCTTTTTGCCACTGTTCCTTGAAGGGAACGATGGCGAGCCACTTCTCGACGTCGAACACCGGGTTGATGCTTTCGGCGCGCTGCCGATGGAATAGCGCCCGCTTTCGATCGCCGATCATTGCGCAACTGGCCGCCGCGATGCGGTGGGCCGGCGCCTTGTCTTTCATCGCCTCGACATAGGCGATGGCCTGCTCGTATTGCTCCAGGAAGAAGCTCGCTCCTGCCGCACACCAGAGATAGGCGTCGGGTGCGATCGGATTGAGCGAAATCGCTCTCGTGATCTTGTCGAGCGCATCGCCGGGGCGCGATGCATGCACGAGCGTGTCGGCATGGCTGTAGATGACATCGGCGAAATGCGGGCTGAGTTCTTCCGCCAGATCCAATGCCGCGACGCTCGCATCGACATCGCCGAGATAGAGTTTGGTGACGCCGAGCTCGCGATGCCCCGCCGCCGATGACGGATCCCGCTCGATGGCGCGAAGCGCATGCTGCTCGGCCAGATGCAGCAACTCATCGTTGCCCTGCGCCGTCACCAGCCATTCGCTGGTGAAGGTTCTCGCCAGCCCGGTGAAGGACGGCGAAAAATCCGGCTTGTGCGACAGCGATTGTTTGAACGCCTTCCTTGCCCGCCGGATATGCGGCAAGGTCAGCTTGCTCATCAGGCTCGAGCCGACGAGATAGGAATGATAGGCTTGCGGGTTGGCTTCGAAACGGAGCCGCTCCTCCTCGTTTTCTGCCAGTTCGCTCGCCACCGACAAGGTCAGCTGCTGCGCGATCAGCCGTCTCTGCCGCGGCAGCGTATTGGGCGTCATCGCAAAGCGGTTGGCCCAGATGATCTCGTCCGTCGGGAAGTAGATCAGTTGGGCGAACAATCCCTCTTCGGAGAACCGTGTATCCAGGAGATAGGTAATCGAATGCCGGGCGACGACGGCCGCCTTCTCGGAGTCGCGGCGGATCTGTCCTGCCGTATGCGGCGCGACGATGGAAACGTTCCGCAGCGCGCAGAGTTCGATCGTGACGTCTTCGATGAGCGCGTTCGCCAGAGCAAGCCCGGCATCGGCATGTTTCGATGTCGGGGGAAGCAGCACAAGGCGAGGCAGGATCAGGGGCAGCGCCGATATGCGCCCAGTATCGCCGGACGTATCGCCGGGCGCCTCGCCGCCGGGCTCGGAACGCTTCACCTCTACTCTTGCGGTGGCCTCGCCGTTGCGAAGCCGCTCGCTGACCGACGACCCGCCCGACAGCTGGTGCAGCAATGCCCTGACCTGCTCGTCATTCGGGTCGCGTTCGAGGATCTGCAGGGCGGCGCTGGAAATGATGCGCGCGTCCCCGGGATTGTGCATATCCGGCAGCGCATCCAGCAAAGCCTGCCGCAATTGCAGCGCCTGGATGTCCCGCTGCGCCCTGATCCAGGCATCGATCGGCTTGGTCGCCGGCTTGATGTTTCCAATGAAGCCGCGCTGGGTCAGTTCGGCGATCGCGTTCAGCCTCTCAAGAGGCACACCACCGGCGCGGAAGATATCGAGGTCGCTGGAAACCGCCTGCGTATTGAGACGAACGGTGGCGGCCGTGAAATCGAAGGCTATCTCGGCGCGGCCGCCATCTGTCTCGCGAATGCGCGAAAGCAGTTTGCGCAAGTTGAGCCGCGCCTGCTCGGGCTCGACATCGTTCCACAGGAACTGGGCCAGTTCATAACGGCTGAGTTCGCGGCTCGGGCCGGTATAGAGATGGGCCATCATCAACAGGCCCTTGATCGGATAGCGAACCGGATCGCCATTCGTCTCGATCAACCGCAGATCGCCAAATGTCTGCAGGTGAAGCACGATCCATCCTCAGCCGTTCACAACCGGATCCTGCAATTCACCGTCGATGTCGGACAATCCCGCCACCGCCAGGCTTTTGGCCAGCGCCACCAGCTTTTGCCGGATGTTCGGGTCCTCGATCGCGATGAAAGCCTTGTTGAGCGCCAGGCCCTCCTTGGAGGACAAGAACTTGTTCAACTCGCTCGTTTCGCCTTCGATCGGCCCGGAGCCGCTGTTCTCGAAGAAGAAGCCGATCGGCACGCGAAGGATCTCGGATATGCGCTGCAATCGGCTGGCGCCTATCCGGTTCGTTCCCTTTTCATATTTCTGGATCTGCTGGAAGGTAATACCGAGAAGTTCGGCCAGACCGTGCTGGGTCATCCCGAGCGTCTTTCGCCGAACGCGCACGCGGTTGCCAACATAGACGTCGATTGAATTCGGCGATTTAGCCTTCATGTGAACAACTCTCCCGCTGTATCAGCACGCCCCGCTGTATAATGGAGAGTTTAAGCGATAATGCAACTAAAAGTAAATATTTTAGTAAGGAATTTTTTCACCGCTCAACACAGTAAAAAACAACCTGTGGATTATTACAGTGGAGGTCACTTCAGCCCGAAGCATGCCGGGCGAAATGCGCACCGGTTTTGCGCCGAAGACCTGCGCAAAACCAAAGACTAAAGCGTAACAGGCGAAGATCGCGACAGGCTTCAGGCGCCAGATGCACTGGCACCCCTCGCAGCGACGCCGCGCTGCGCGTAATCGGATGCCGACCTAAACAGGCCTTTGGGCGATAGCGATCATCGACTTGGCGAAGGCGGGAATCCTGCCGACATATTCGAAACGGATATTGTCGAAGCCGCTGTCCATCAGCAGCGTGCTCAAGGTGCTTTTCGACCAGAACTTGATATGTCCGTGATCCTTCAACGGCATGAAGTGATCGTCCATTTTCCCCACCGCAGCCAAAGCGAGATTCTTCAGGTAGCCGTGATAGGGCGTCGACATCACGGCGATACCGCCCGGCTTGACGAGATCGTACATGGTCGAGGTGAATGCCTTTGGATCGTAGACATGCTCGACGACCTCGAGACTGATGACGGCATTGAATTTGCCGTATTCGCTGGAAAGATCGTCATAGGCCGAGCCGACATTCAGCGGCAGCTGGGGATAGTTGATATTGGCCTTGGTGATGCCGTCGTTGGAAGGATCGACGCCGACGACATCATACCCTTTTTCCGAAAGAGCCGCCGCCGCCCCGCCGGTCCCGCATCCCAAATCAAAAACGTCATTTTCCAGAGTACCGTCGAAATGGGTCTCCAACACATCCAGCACCGTCGGCAAAATGTAGGAGTGCGCGGTCGTCGGTTTGGCGTGAACGTAGGTGGTTGCGTCTAACTCGATAGACAATATGCCTCTCCTTTCTGCTCTGCGATTGCACCGGACCCTATAGAAAAATACGTCGAAAATTTGATGAAAATCGATAAAACCGCCCAAGCGACAAAGAAATCAAAATATAATCTATAGTTACGTCGCGAAAAAACAAACCTATTACGCGAAACTGGAGTTTTAATGGAATTTAGAACGGTATCTGTGATACGCTATTCATCTAAAATCGGGAGATAACCTTTATATATCTGAAACAAATACAATAATATTCGGGTGAAATCTATGGGAGCGACAATCAAAACCATCCCAATGGCTGACTGCTCGCCGCCAGGAAGTTCGGGGTATCCTCTATCTCCCGTTGCAATTGTCGGCAGCGGTATTGAAGATTCTTGATTGAAATGGTGCTGAAGCCTCGCCACGGCAATCTGTAGCGCGCCCTGCCCGATCGCGAGGGGAAAAGATGCCCAATTGCCGACACGAAACCAAAGATATTTAACGGATAACTGTATACTGCTGGATTTAGACAGCCGATCGAAACCCTTCTCGCGTACCGGAGAAGACAAGCTTGCCCGATACATCGCCCGCATATGCGAAACAGCCGGTGAAAAAACCGCGGCTTCCCGTGGTTTTCTGGCTGCTGCTGGCGATTTCCCTCTCGCTGGTCATGGGAACGGTACTTCTTTCCAACGACATGAAACACCTGAAGGAGGCCGGACATTACTTCGGCTTCGATCTCTTTCCGGAAGAGGTGAAGCCGCCTCCCCCCAAGCCCTTTCCCCGCCCGGCGCCGCCGGCCGCCTTCAAGCTTCCGCTGCACGCGATCGAAGCGCCGATGGTGCAGACCGCATCGGCCTTTCTGCGCACATGGCGGATCTCCGGGCCGGCAATGTGCGCGGCGTTGCGCGATGCGGGCATTCAAACCAGCGATTGGGCGGCGGCAAGCTTCAACGCCGATACCTACGAATGCTTTTTCGAGCACAGCGGCAAGCGGGAGAAGGATCAGCTTGCCAATTCCACCTTCGTCATCGTCCGCGGCGATGCCAGCGGCACGATCAACAACATGCGCGTGAAGATCATCAATCCTCAGACCGATCAGAACGGTCAGCTCGATCCCGCCATCCTGCGGATTTTCGAAATCATGCTGCGTCAGCCGCAATGGCTCGATTTCCACGAAACGCTGAACGCGATCAAGAATCTGAGGGACGTCAAGGAAGACGGTTTCGGCGCCAATATCAGCTTCACCCGCGAAGTGCTGAATGAAGGGCGCTACAATTTCACCCTCTCGCTGGATCCGACCTCGCCCCCGCAGAAAAGAACGAGAAATTACTTCTCCGAGAGAATATGGCTTCCCTCGCCGGACCCCAAAGGCGAGACCGCCGAAGCCCAATCGGAACCGACGGCCGAGCCTCCCGGCGCGGCAGAGGCGAAAAACCCGGAACCGAGGCCATAGTCCTGGCGATCAGGCCATGCGGCTCGCATCGTTGTGATGCCTGGCGAGGATCTTATAAAGCTCCGTCAAACTGTCGGGATCCGGCCGCTCGGTGGCGTCGCCACCCGCCAGGCGCCAGACACGCTCGACATTGAGGTCCTGCGTGACCTGCGCAAGATCGTCGTTCAGCGAGCGAATGACGGCAGCCGATCGCTGCAACCGCCGCGAGGCTCTGACGAGCGCGACGAGCAGGACGAGAATGATGCCGGCGACGCCGAAAACGAGGCCCGCGAACTGGCGATCGTCGAGATGGGATAAGTCGTTTCGGGCAATCGCCATAAAAAAAGCGGCATTTTGAAATGCGATATGAAAATAGCTCATGAGATAGCTGAACCAAACTTCCATTACGAGCTCCCTACGCAGCGGTTTATATCTTGGAATATATTGAAAAGTCTAGAAAATACTGCCTTTGCCGCTCACGGCGGAAGTATATTTGAAGTTGCATTATTCCATTGATTTGAACTCGAACCGCGGATGGATCGGCGCCGGCGAACCGGCCCCTCGCACGCCACCGCAGACGTGAAAACAGCAAACAGTGAGAGAAAGAATGAATAGAAGACGTTTCCTCGCCTCCGTTCCGCTCGCCCTGTTGTATGCTCGCGCGGGCCAGGCGCTGGCGCAGATGGCGCCGCCTGCCGGGCTGCGCGCCCTTGCCGACGGGAAATCCTTCCGATTCGGCTCGGCGATCGATGCCGGGGATATCAACGATCCGGTCGCGTCGCAGATCTACATCGCCAACGTCAATTCGATCACGCCGCGAAACGAGCTGAAGTGGAATGCGACGGAAAAGCGGCCCGGAGTTTTTTCCTTCGGCCCCGCCGACCGGATCGTCGCCTTTGCACGCAAAAACAATATGCGGGTTTATGGACACACGCTGATCTGGTATCGCGTCCCGGACTGGGTGTCCGCCATCACCGATGCGCAGACGATTCGGACGGCGATGAACCGTCACATAAAACAGGTTGTCACTCGCTATAAGAGGTCGATCGATGCTTGGGATGTGGTGAACGAGCCGTTGGAATATGATGCGCCGGATCTGCGGGATTGTGTTTTCCGACGCCTTCTTGGCGACGACTACATTCGTATGAGCTTCGACATGGCGCACGAGGCCAATCCCGGCGCGACGCTGGTGCTCAACGAAACGCATCTGGAGAAAAAATCCGACGTGTTCGAACAGAAGCGCACGCGCGTTTTGAAGATCGTCGAGGATCTGGTCGCAAAGAAGACGCCGATCGGCGCCGTCGGGCTGCAATCGCATTTCCGCCCCGGCCTCGACCGGATCGATCCGGAAGGAATGGGCCGTTTCTGCGCGGCGCTGAAGGATATGGGTGTCGGCGTTTTCATCACCGAACTCGATGCGTCCTGCCACTTCCTGAAACGCGACAAAGGCTTCACGCCGGCCTCCTATGCCGAGGTTTTCGGCGACGTCATCACCGTCGCCGCCGAGCGCGGTGACTTGAAAGGTGCCACCGTTTGGGGCATGTCGGAGAAATATGGCGAGCTTGACGAGAAGGACACCGATCCCGGCGCGGCATGCACGAAGCGCGTAAATCTTTACGACGAAAACAACGATCCGAGAAGTTCGGTTGATGGCATCAAGCGGGCAATAGAGGCAATGTGATCGCCAAGAAAGCGGAGACGCGAACAGATTCATGAGAAAAGCCGTTATTTATGTGGAAAAATTTTTGCCTGCCAGCCAGGCATTTGTTCTGAACCAGGCGGTGGCATTTCGTTCGTTCGAAGCTGAAATTCTTGCCGGTTCGCGAATCTCTTCCGCCCATACGAAAAAATCCACTGTCCCGGTTCATGACATCCGCCGGTCTCCGGTCGCGCGGGCCGGCGAACTGCTTCTGAAAATCCCGCAGATCGGCCTGCCCTTCCTGTTTCCCGCGATTGGCAACGCCGATCTCGTCCATGCCCATTTCGGCAAGAACGGCTATGTCATCGGTCCGCTCGCGCGCGCCGCCGGCAAGCCGCTGGTCACGACCTTCCACGGCTTCGACGCCACCTATCGCGGCGATCCGAAAAAGCCGGGCGGCTTCAATCAAGTGCGTTTCTTCGCGAAGGGCCGCAGCGAAATGGCCGGCTGGAACAGCTGGAATATAGCCGTTTCCGACTTCATCCGCGACCGGCTGCTGGCGCTCGGCTTCCGCGCCGACCGCGTCTATCGCCATCATATCGGCATCGATCTCGATCTCTTCAAAATGGAGCCTCGTCCCCGAAAAAAGGGATTGGTGGTTTCCATCGCCCGTTTCGTCGACTATAAGGGCCACCGCTTCATGATCGACGCGCTTTCACGCGTGGCGGCCGCAGGCACCCCGGTTGAATTCGTCATGGTCGGACAGGGACCATTGAAGGAGGAAATCGAGGCCTTGGCGCGCCGTTCCTTGCCAAGCGTCACGATCCATGAAAATCTGTCTCAGACTGAGATCAGAGATCTGCTCGCCAGTGCGGAACTCTATCTTCATGGCAGCGTGACCCTCGACAATGGTCACGCGGAAGCATTCGGCCTCGCCAATCTGGAAGCCGAAGCCGTCGGTACTCCGGTTGTCGCATTTCGCTCGGGAGGCGTGGGCGAAGCGATCGAAGAGGGGAAAACTGGTTATCTCGTGGAGGAGCGGGATGTCGCGGGCATGGCGGAAGCGGTTGGAAAGCTGCTCAACGACCAGGCCCTGTGGACAGCCTTCAGCGCGCGGGCACCGCTTCTGGTGGCCGAGCGTTTCGACATACGTCGTCAAACGGGGATGCTAGAGGACTATTACAGTTCCGTTCTAGACGAATTTGCCAGCCGGGGTCGGACTTGATGGTGCAGACAGGAAAGAAGCCGAAGTGGGGGCTGAACGTATTTCGGCCGCTGCGGAACGGGATCGTTAAGGCCAAGTGGCTCTATTATACGAAATTCTGGGGTATGGACATCGATCCCACCGCCAGCTTTTCCTTGAGCGTGCGCTTCGACAAGACCAATCCGAAGGGATTGCACATCGGCGCCGAAACCTATGTCGCCTTTGAAGCCGCCATCCTGACCCACGACCTCACACGCGGGCTCTACCTTCACACCAGGATCGGCAAGCGCTGCTTCATCGGCGCGCGCAGCATTATCCTGCCCGGCGTCGAAATCGGCGACGAATGCGTCATCGGCTCCGGCTCGGTGGTGACCAAGAGCGTGCCCGCGCGCTCGCTCGTGGCCGGCAACCCGGCAAAGATAATCCGCAGCGATATCAAGATCATTTCGCGTTACGGACGCATGGCCCGCGAGGACGAAACGGTCACGCAGATCGTGACGCATTTGCCGACTGGAGAAGCACGATGAAGATGTTTGCCTATCGTGGGAAACACGAGAATTTCGGCGACGAGCTGAACCATTGGCTTTGGGAGCGCCTGCTACCCGGCTTCTTCGACGAGGACGAAAGCCAGCTGTTTCTCGGCATCGGCTCGATCCTCTACGACAATTTCGACCCGAAAATGCAGAAGATCGTCTTCGGCTCGGGTTATGGCGGCTACACCAACCCGCCGAAGGTCGACGGCAACTGGACCTTCTATTTCGTGCGCGGAAAGAAGACCGCCGAAGTCCTCGGCATCGACCCGAGTTATGCCATCGGTGATTCGGGCATCCTCACGCGCAGCTGCTGGGATGCGAAAAGCGTCGAGAAGCGCTACCCCGTCTCCTTCATGCCGCATTATGAAAGCGCCATGTACGGCAGCTGGGACAAGGTCTGCGACCTCGCCGGCATCCACTATATCGATCCCCGCTGGTCGGTGGAAAAGGTTCTGACCGAAATCAGCGCATCGCAGAAGGTCGTCTCCGAAGCGATGCATGGCTGCATCATATCGGATGCGCTGCGCGTTCCGTGGCGGGCGATCCGGCCGATCGCGCCGGGCAACCGCGCCAAGTGGTATGATTGGGCGAGCGCGCTCGATCTGGAAATCGATTTCGATCCGATCGGCCCGTCCAACCTCGTCGAGGCAGGCGCGTCGCTGGTGCGGAAAAACACATATCTGTTGAAGAACATCACGTTCCGTCACCGCCGCATCCGGCAGCTGACCGGCAACTATGTCTTCGGCTCGACGGTCAAGACGCTGCAGCGGGTGGCTGAAAAGCCGGGACAGCTCAGCTCCGACGCGTCGATGGTAAGAGCGCACGAGAAAATGCTGGTCGAACTGGATCGGCTGAAGCAAGATTTTTCCAAGAAAGCGGCAAGCGCCCTTTGATGACGCTAACCGGGTTCCTGACGAGGCAAGAAGGCATGATGCTTTCCGACGCTACCAACACTCTCTGCTCCCGCGAGGGCAAGAATCACGCTGGTTGGGCCTGCGGCCCGCTTGAATGGTCAACATCCCGGACCTCAGGAGCCGTTCGCCCATGAGCAGTGTTACCGATCGACTGATCCAGGGCAGCATGTGGCTGAGCCTGTCCCGCGCCATCGTCAACGGGCTCTCGGCACTCAGCACCTTTGTGCTCGCCTGGTATCTCGTACCGGCTGATTTCGGTCTCGTCGCCATTGCAACGACGATCCAGGTCATCCTGAGTTCGGTCACAGAACTCTCGCTCAATCAGGCGCTTATCCGCCACGAGTCTCCCAGCGAAACGCACTTCAGCGCGGTCTGGACGTTGAGCGTGACGAGGAGCGCGATATTGGCGCTGCTGTTTGCCGCCGCGTCCTATCCGATCGCCGAGTTTTACAACGAGCCGCGGCTGACGAGCGTCATGCTCGCCTTGAGTTTCAGCCTGCTCTTGAGCGGTCTTGCCAATCCGCGCCGCGTCATGCTCCAGCGCGATCTGATCTTCTGGCAGGAATTCGTCCTCAACGTCTCGCAGAAGCTGGTCGGCTTCGTCGTCACGGTGGGAATTGCAGCGATCTATCAGAGTTATTGGGCCCTCGTGATCGGCACGCTTGCCTATCAGGTGACCAATATCATCGTTTCCTACACCGTCCTGCCCTTCTGGCCGCGCATCACCTTCCGGCATGCACGCGAACTGTTTTCGTTCTCGGTGTGGCTGACGGCCGGACAGATCGTCAACACCCTGAACTGGCGGATCGAATATCTGCTGATCGGCAAGATGCTCGGCGCCACGCAGCTTGGTCATTATACGGTCGGCAACACGCTCTCGACGCTGCCGACGCGCGAAGCCACCGCGCCGTTGAACCAGACGATTTATCCAGGCTTTTCCAAGGTCCGCAACGACCCGGTCCGGCTGATCGCAGCCTATCAGCGCGCGCAGGCGCTGCTGGCGGCCGTAGCGCTCCCGGCCGGGATCGGCATGGCTGTCGTGGCCGATCCGATGATGAGGCTTGCCCTGGGAGAGAAGTGGGTTCCGGCGATCTTCATCGTCCAGGCGCTTGCCTCGGTCTTCGCCCTGCAGACCCTCGGCTCGCTCGTCCAGCCGCTCGGCATGGCGAAGGGCCATACCAAGATGCTGTTCATCCGCGACACGCAGATGCTGGTGGTCCGCATTCCGATCATCATCGCCGGTCTTATGATGGCCGGGCTTCCGGGCGTCGTTTATGCGCGCGTGTTGACGGGCCTGATTTCCACCGTGGTCAACATGCTTCTCGTCAAGCGCCTGATCGATCTGCCGTTCTTCCAGCAGCTCGCAGCCAACTTCCGCGCGCTTGCCAGCGTCGCCTTGATGGCCGCCAGCGTCTGGGGATTGTCGCATGTCGTCAGCATGCCTGCCGACAAGCTGCACCTGGCGGTGTATCTTGGCTTCCTCGTCGTCACCGGCGGCATCATCTATGTCGGCTCGAGCTTTGTGCTCTGGGTTGCGATGAAGAGGCCCAGCGGCCCGGAAACCGAAGTTCAGCGTATCGTTGTCAAGTTCCTGTCAAAAGCAAAACGTATTGCCGTACCCAAATCGGCCTGAAGCGAAACGAACATCAACAAGAGAGGCAGAATGACCAGCCAATCCAGATCGGAGCTGATCTCAAAACTCAACGGCATGATCCATGATTGCCTGAAGGACTATGTCTCGCGCGATGAACCGCTTGCGATTCTCGACTTCCCCGACATCCGAAATTGCGGCGACTCGGCAATCTGGCTGGGTGAGATGGCCTATCTCAAGGATCGCTTCGGCAAGCGCCCGGACTATGTTTCCAGGCTCTACGACTTCTCCGCCGACGAACTGAAGCGGCGGGTTCCCACGGGCCCGATCTTCATTCACGGCGGCGGCAATTTCGGCGATATCTGGGTTGCCCACCAGGATTTCCGCGAAATGATCATGGAGCGTTTCCCGGATCGGCAGATCGTCCAGTTCCCGCAGTCGATCCACTACAGCTCGGCTGAGCGGATCGAACAGTCCAAGCGGGCCATCGGGCGCCACAAGAATTTCGTGCTGCTCGTGCGCGACGAAGAGTCGAAGGAGTTTTCCGAAAAGCACTTCGACTGCACCGTTCGGCTATGCCCCGACATGGCTTTCGCCATCGGCCCGCTTGCCGAAAGGGCGACGCAGATCCCCGTCCTCGCCATGCTGCGCGAGGATGCGGAACGGGTCGGCGGCGGCGATCGCAAGATCCCTTCCGATATTCCTGTGGAAGACTGGATTACCGAGTCGAAACGGAAGGTGGATATTGCCAAGAAGCTGGGGGTCGCTTCGGCCTATCTCGCATTGAAGCCGAGCGAAGTCGCCTTGCGCAGGCTGGATGCGGCGGCGCACAACCGCTTCGAGCGCGGCATCAGCCAGATCTCGCGTGCCCGCGCGATCGTGACCGATCGCCTGCACGTCCATATCTGCTCGCTGCTGCTCGGCCGCCCGCATGCGGTGCTCGACAACAGCTATGGAAAGATCCGCCGCTTCATGAATGCGTTTTCCGGCGGAACGGACCTTTCCTACAAGGCGACTTCGCTCGAAGACGGGATCGAGTGGGCGCGCCAGCAGGCGTCCAAGGGGCGTGTCGCTGAGAAAGAAGCTGTGGGCCTGCGGGCTTGAGGGGGAATTCGATGCCACTTGTCACCTTCATCATCCCGGTCCGACATCAGGACAACGCGCGCGATTGGAGCAAGCTGAAGGCAAATCTCAGCCAGACCGTGGCCTCCATCTCCAATCAGACCAATGGCGATTGGCGCGGCATCATCGTGGCGAACGAAGGGGCCGACCTGCCGGATCTGCCGGAGAAATTCTCCGCAGTGCGCGTGACCTTTCCGCCGAACGACATGCATGAGCTCGGCAAGGGCAGCAAGGAAGACTTCCTCGACGCCTTCCGCGCCGACAAGGGCCGACGCGTCCTGAGCGGGATGTTGGCCGCTGCCGACAGCCGCTTTTTCATGATCGTCGACGATGATGATTTCGTCAGCTCCCGGATCGTCCAGTACGTTTCGGAAAACCAGAACGCCAACGGCTGGACCATCGACCACGGCTACATCTGGGACGACGGCGGCAACTTCCTGCTGGGTCACGATGACTTCAGCCATCTCTGCGGCACCTCGCTGATCATTCGCGCCGATCTTTATCAACTGCCGCAGCGCTTCGAAGACGCGTCGCTCGACTGGATCAAGTCGATGCTGGGCAGCCATGTCCGCATTGCCAACATTCTTGCCCAGCGCGGAGCGCCGCTGACGAAACTCCCCTTCCGGGGCGCCGTCTACCGGGTCGCCCATGGCGGCTCGCACAGCCGGGCGCCGAGCCTGCTGCGGCAGTATTTCCTCAATCGCGGCGCGCTTTCCAAGCCGCGGCGCTGGTTGCGCAATTTTCGTAAGCTGAGGATGCTCGGCGACGGTCACAGGCGCGAATTCTTTGGCAAGACGCGGTCTAACCCCGCGTAAACCCGATCCGCTCGAACATCGCACAGGCAGTCAAAACATGAGGCTTTTCGCTTTCGACTTCACCAAGAGGGTTGGTCACTGATGTCGGATCTATTCGTCAGCGTGCTCTTTTCATCCTATAATGGCGCGAGCCGCCGGCTGCGCCATACGCTGGATTCCTTGGTGAGCCAGGAGCTTCCCCATGATCGATGGGAATTGATCGCTGTCGACAACAACAGCAATGACGATACGTTCGATCTTTTGAACTCCTACAGCGAGAAGCTTCCGATCACCGTCCTGCAGCAGCGCAAGCCGGGAAAATCGGGCGCGCTGAACATGGCTCTGGATCGGGTCAAGGGTGATCTCATCGTCTTCACCGACGACGATATCCGTGCCGAGCCGAACTGGCTGCAAGCAATCGTCGATTGCGCCGTCGCCCATCCGGGTTTTGGCGTCTTCGGCGGCAGGATCGTCCCCGATTGGGAAAAGGAACCGAAGGATCGCTTCATCGATTGGATCCCGATGGGCTCCACCTTTGCGATCGTCGATGAAACACAAAGCGGGCCGTGCGACCCGACGAAGGTCTGGGGCCCGAACACGATCGTTCGGCGAGAACTGCTTGGAACCAGCGTACGCTATCGGGAGGATATCGGCCCTCTCCCGGGAAAGATGTTCGCCATGGGTGAAGATGCTGAAATCATCATCCGTCTGGCCGCGAGCGGCGCCAAATCCTATCGATGCGCTGAAGCCGTGGTTCACCACTGGATTCCGGCGTCGAGCGTGACCGAGGACTGGGTGCAGAAACGCGGCGAGCGGCTCGGCTACGGCATGCCGGCGCTCTTTCCGGACGAAGTGCCGGAAGGCGTGAGGATCAGCGGTGTTCCTTTACCGACCTGGATCGAAAGCGCACAATGGGCGCTGCGGGCAGCCATGCTTTATCTCCTGCCGCAATCGAAGAAGCGTTTCTGGGCGATTTGGAAATACTACTACATGCGCGGCTATCGCGCCGGGATTCGCCGATACGCGCCGCTGGCGCGGTGATCGATTGGCCCAGGAGGCGGTAATTTGAAACTCTCGGTGCTGATCAACAATTTCAACTATGGGCAGTTCCTGCGCCCATGCATCGACAGCGTTCTGTCGCAGACCTATCCCGACTTCGAAGTGATCGTCGTCGACGATGGCTCCACGGATGATTCCAGGGAAATCCTTGCTTCCTACGGCGAGCAGATCCGTTCCGTGCTGAAGGAAAACGGCGGCCAGGCCTCGAGCTTCAATGCCGGCTTTGCCGCCGCGAGCGGCGATATCCTTTTCCTCCTCGATGCCGACGACGCGTTTCTGCCCGGCAAACTCGAGCGCATCGCCGAGATCTACGATCGCAACGAGATCGACTGGTGCTTCGACCGCGTGACGACAAATGAAGCCGATCAGCCTGCCGCCGAGCTGCAGGTGACGCTGTTCGACAAGCGGGAAACGCTGCGCAAGGGCGGTTTCCCCTCGCTTCCGGTGCCGACGTCGGGCTTGAGCTTCCGCCGCGATCTGCTGGCTCAAATCCTGCCGATGTCGGTCGCTAAAGATGTCGTTCTCAGCGACAATTATATCAAATTCGCCGCCGCCTATCTCGGTCGCGGCGCGATCATCGAGACGCCGCTGACGTTTCAACGCATTCACGCATCGAACCGCTACACCGGCACGAACAGGGCCAAGACGTTGCGTCCGCGGATCATGATCGCGACCGGGCTGGAACTGGCCCGTCGCTATGACGGTCTGCAGGCGCTCGGCAAGAGCCTTGTGGCCGGCGGCATTGCCCAGACCACGTCGCTGTTCAAGCTTCACAGCGAAGCGCGCAACACGGTCGCCGGCGGCCCGTTCGGCGAGGATGCCGCGACCGAAGTGGCCTTGATGGCGGCGCGCAAGCGCCTGGGAAATATGCTGCGGAAGGGCCAGTCATGAACCAGCAGGATAGTTTCGCGCAGTCCGGCGCCGGTCAGGCGGGCACGGCACCATTGAACATCGCCGTTGGCGTGCTGACCTACCGGCGCCTGGACGGGATCGCCAAGCTGCTCGACGTGATGACGCGCCAGATCAGGCATCCCGCCCGCCCCTATCGTCTCACCATGGTGATCGTCGACAATGATGCGGCCGGCAGCGCAAGGGCCACGGTGGAAAGCTTCGGGCAGACCGGCGCCTACGACCTGATCTACGTCGTCGAACCGAACCAGGGCATACCCTTTGCGCGCAACCGCGCGATGGATTCGGCGCCTGCCGGCACCGACCTCTTCTGCTTTCTCGACGATGATGAATGGCCGGTCGATGGCTGGCTGGATGCGATGCTGGAGACCCGTGAGAAGAACCGCGCCGATTGCGTCTACGGCCCCGTTCAACCGGTCTATCCCGAAAACCCGCCGGAATATTTCATCAAGGCGAGGGTTTTCGAACGCAAGAAGAACAGTGACGGGCAACGCATTTATTACGCCGCCTCCAACAACGTCATGTTCGATTATCCCCTGATCCGCTCATGGAACCTGCGTTTCGAAGAGAAAATGCGCTACACTGGCGGGACGGACTATCTTTTCTTCAATCAGGCTGTGCGCCGCGGCATGAAGGTCTTCTGGGCTGACAAGGCGCTGGTCCATGATATCGTTCCCGCCAGCCGGATGACCTGGAAATGGGTGCTGCAGAGACAATACCGGCTCGGCAATACCTTCGCGGTCAGCGAGGTCCTGCATGGCAACCTCAAGCGCCGGATCTATCGCGCGGCCTATGGCGCCACGAGAGTGATGCTCGGCGTCGCCATGCTGCCCGCAATCCTGATTTCACCCTATTGGGGCATGCGCGCCCTCACCCATCTGCTGCGCGGCGCCGGCATGGTCAACGGGATTCTCGGACATGCCTACCAGGAATATAAGCCCAATGCGGCCCATTAAAAATCGGCCTGCGGCCAGGCATGCGTGAATATGTCGGATGAAACATTGTTTCGAATCGAGAGTTTCCACATGATCCTCAAGCTTCGGGTATCGGTCGGTAATATTGGAAATCCATTGAACTGCCACGATGGAGCCACGGTTTCGGTGGAACGGTCTTACGCTCTTATCGTCGGTCCAACATGGGGGATGCCTTGATATGGCTGAGAAGAAATTGAAGGTTCTCGCGGCCTCCTCGGGAGGCGGCCATTGGGAACAGCTGATGGCCATGCGCAGCGCATTCGAGGGCTGCGATATCGTCTTCGCAACGACCATCCCTGGGCTGCTTGCCAAATATGACATTCGGGATGGACTGGTCCTTCCCGACTGCAGCCGAGACTCGATCACCATGTCGATCCGCTGCTTTTTCAGCGCCTTCGCGATCGTCATCAAACAGCGGCCCGATGTCGTCATCTCGACGGGTGCCGCACCCGGGCTCTTTTGCCTGCTCGCCGGCAAGCTGATGGGCAAGCGGACGATCTGGATCGACAGCGTCGCCAATGTCGAAAAACTCTCCCTGTCGGGAAAACTGGCCGGCCATATCGCCACGCTCTGGCTCACGCAATGGCAACATCTGTCCCGGCCCGATGGCCCCCACTATGCAGGAGCCGTCCTTTGATCCTCGTTACCGTCGGAACGCAGCTGCCCTTCGATCGTCTCATCAAGGCCGTCGACGCCTTCGCCAAGGAATTGACCAAACCGGTTCTGGCCCAGATCGGCAAGGGCAGTTACACGCCGCAGAACATGAAATGGATCAAGAACATCGAGCCCGCGGACTTCGACAAGGTCTTTCGCGACGCCACGGTCATCGTCTCCCATGCCGGCATCGGAACCGTCCTCACGGCAAAGCGGTTCGGCAAACCCATCATTCTCGTTCCCCGCCAGGCCTCCCTCGGTGAGCATCGCAACGACCATCAGCTTGCCACGGTAAGCCAGCTCGAGGGCCGGCCGGGCATCTATATCGCCCATACCGATGAGGAACTCAAAAACTACCTCCTCGAAGACCTGAACAGCCCCGCCGAGGAAGATCCGTCGGAAGCCGGAAGAGCTTCGCTGGTCAACTACCTGAAAGGCTATCTCGCCGAAGTTTGAACTAGAGCAATTCCAGCAAAAGTGTGCAGCGGTTTTGCGTCCGGAATTGCGTGAAAACAAAGAGATAGAGCAATTCCGCGATTCGAAGAAAAGCGGAATTGCTCTAGAAGCCGTCGGCAGGAGAGATGGATTTCATTCTCCGCATTTGCGCCCGGCGATCCGTTCGACAAGTTCGGGCACGATGATTTTGGACGCAATCTCAGGCTGGGGATGAGCGCCATCGGGAATGGCCGCAGCCAGATCGTCCGGCGTCAGGCGCTCCCAGTTCGGCCGGTGGTCGATAAATTCCAGGCCGCGTTTTTCCGCTTCCTCCCGATGCGCCGAGATATAGCTTCCGACAAAGGGCCGGATCAGTCCCCGCATTCCTGAAAACGGATTCATCGCCATGACGATAATCCGTGCGCCCGGCAGGCGCTGGCGAAGCGTGTCGAGGATCTGGCCGATATTTTTTCGGCTTTGCGCAAGCGAGACGAACCGATGCAGCGTCGCGTCGTTGGCGTAAAGCTCGATCAGGACGATATCCGGCTGCCCGGCGACGACGCGGTCGACCTCAGTCATCGCCCATAGCGTCGTTTCGCCGCTTTTCGCAACGCTGTCGACCTCCACCGGCCTTTGCAGGCAGGCTGCGAGTTGCGCCTGAAGAGCAGGTTGCCATCCGCCGCGCGCCGTCAGGGATGTTCCGAAGGCGACGATCTTCAATGGCGGAAGGTTCTCCGCGGAGCCGCTCTTGGGCATCGAGAGCGCCACGAGACATGCCAAAAACAGAACAAGTCCATAAGCCTGCCATCTCTCAACCGGCACGGCGCGCCAAAACCTCAAACATCTCATGGAGAGACCATATCTCGGTGGAACCGATACGTCACGCGGCAGCAAGGACGTACCGCTCGATCCAAGCCAGCCAGCTTACGGCAGGCTTGAGACAATGTCATGGAAATGGCCGCTCGTGCTTCTTGAGAGCAATCCCAGGAAAAGTGTGAAGCAGTTTTCCTGGAATTGCGTAAAAACAAAACTTAAGCGGCCAAAGAACCTCGGGCTCCAATCCGACGGATCAACGCAGCCGGGTCACTCCTCGCGGAAGACGTGCTGCATCTGGTCGGTCAGCGGTTTCGTCAGATAGGAAATGACGGTCCTGTCGCCGATCTTGATGAAGACTTCGGCCGGCATGCCCGGATAGAGCTTGATCGACTTCAGTTTTGCGATGCTTTCGGCCTTCGGCTTGACCCGAAGAGGATAGTAGCTGATGCCCGAGCGCTCATCCTTGACGATATCGGGCGCGATGGACGTGATCTCGCCGGCCACATCGGGCGTCGTGCGCTGATCGAAGGCGCTGAAGCGGACATCGACGGATTGGCCGACGTGAACCTGGTCGATATCGCGGGTCGCAACTTTCGCCTCGACCGTAAGATCCTCGTTTTCCGGAACGACCAGCATCAGCGTCTCGCCGGGATTGACGACGCCGTTGACCGTGTGAATCGCAAGCTCGTGAATACGTCCGCTGAGCGGTGCGGTAATATCGAGACGGCGGAGCTGGTCGACCGCCGTTCCGCGCCGCTCTTCATATTCGGCGATCTGCGCCTCGACGTCGGTCAGGTCCTTTGCGATCTCCGAACGACGATCCTCGTCCAGCTGAATCGACTGGCGATCGATCTCGATCGCTTTGCCCTCGGCCTCCGCCTTCGCGGCGATCTGCTGGCCGCTATTGCCCTGGAGGTCGGCGCGTGCACGCTTGAGGTTGTTCAGACGCTGCAGCGTGACCAGCCCCTTCTTGTAGAGAGCATCGATGCCCTCGAGCTCCTGCTCGATCAGGCCGAGGGAGTCATTGGTCGCGTTGATCTGAACGACCAATCCCTTGATCTGCTCGGCCAGCTGATCCTTGCGTGATGCCAGCTGGCTCTTCATTCCGATCAGCGCCGATCTGCGGCTGTCGAACAGTTTCGTCTCGCCATCGAGCAGATCCCGCGCGGCGGCCCTGGATGTCAGGTCGCCGATATCTTCCTGGACCTTGAAGGAATCGGCGCCGATCCGCTCCGCCTTCAGCCGTGCGCGGCGGGCGTAGAGCTGCGCGAGCGTGCTCTCGACGATCGAAAGCTCGGCTTTCGTCTTCGTTCCATCGAGCCGTATCAGCACCTGTCCGGCCGACACATGATCATTCTCGGCAACGAGGAGTTCCGAGACGATGCCGCCCGTGAGATGTTGGACCTTCTTGACATCGCCATCGACGACGACCACGCCTTCGCCGATGACGGCGCTCGAAAGCTCCGTCGTTGCCGCCCAACCGCCGATACCGCATACGAGGGCGATGGACAGGGCACCGACAATCGCGACATGGCGGTTGAGGGAGCGTTTCGATTCACTGATGACTTTGTTCAAGAGACTCCTTCCGGCCTATTCGGCCGCATTCATGCCGTCGACGACGACCTTGAGCTGAGCGACGCGATCGGCAATCGGCGTGCGTGCTGCGGCCGCCGCCGCTGCCGCCGGTTCCGGCCGGCTGACCCGTGCGAGAACTTCCTCCTTGGGACCGAAGGCGATCATCCGGCCCTCCTGCATCATCAGCACGAAGTCGCACACCGCCAGAACGCCGGATCGATGGGCGATGACGACGACGATGCCGCCACGCGCGCGCACGCTCATGATCGCGGCGCTCAGCGCCCGTTCGCCTTCTTCGTCGAGATTGGAGTTCGGTTCGTCGAGCACGACGAGGAAGGGCTCGCCGTAAAGCGCTCTTGCAAGCGCAATACGCTGTCTCTGGCCAGCCGAAAGCGCCGCCCCCCCGTCGCCGATTTCGGTTTCATAACCGTTCGGCAGCCGCAGGATGAGATCGTGAACCCGCGCCGCACGCGCCGCGGCAACGACGGCCTCGGGCGACATCTCCTTGGCGAAACGGCAGATGTTCTGCGCAACAGTGCCCGAGAAAAGCTCGACGTCCTGCGGGAGATAACCGATATGGCGGCCGAGCGCATCGCCATCCCACTGGTCCAGCGCGGCGCCGTCGAGACGGATGGAGCCTCTGAAGGTCGGCCAAACGCCCATCATCGCCCGCGCCAAGGAGGATTTGCCCGAGGCGCTGTAACCGATGACCCCAAGCGCGCTCCCTGCCCTCAGGCCGAAGCTGATGTCGGAAATGACGAGGCGCTGACCGGCCGGCGGTCCGCTCGCCAGTCCCTCGACCGTGACCTGCTTGGAGGGTGCGGCAAGCGCCAGCGGAGCCGGAACCTCAGGAATGGTTTTCAAGAGGTTCGAAAGCCGTGCCCAGCTCTGCTGGGCGGACACGAAGCCGCGCCAGTTTCCAATCGCTGCTTCCACGGGCGCCAGAGCGCGAGACGTCAGGATGGAGCCGGCAATGATGATGCCGGAGGAAGCCTGCCCCTGAATGACCAGGATCGCCCCGGTTGCGAGCGTCGCCGACTGCAGCGCGATACGGAAAATCTTCGACAGGGTCGCATATCCGTTGCCGACATCCGATGCCTGCCGGTTGATGGTCCGGTATTCCTGGTTCTTGCGGTCCCAGATTTCAGACATGGTGCCGGCCATGCCCATGGCATGAATGACCTCGGAATTGCGGATCGAGGTCTGCGCGAAGGCATTGCGCATATTGGCGGCTTCGGATTGCTTTTTCGAAAGCGTCCGCGTTCCCTGATTGGTGAGGAAGGTCAGGATGGCGAGAATGAGCGCGCCGCCGATGGCGATATAGCCGATCGCCGGATGGAACAGGAAGCAGATCACGAGATAGAAGGGCAGCCAGGGCAGGTCGAACATCGCCGTCGGGCCCATTCCGGACAGGAAGGTTCTGATCTGATCGAAGTCGCGCAGCGGCTGAAGCCCGTCTCCGCCGATCTTGACCTTCAGCGGCGCCCTGATCAGCGCCCGGAACACGCGCCCGTTCATCATCTCGTCGAGCGCACCCGCCACGCGCACGAGCATCCTGCTGCGCAGGACTTCGAACGCGCCCTGAAAGGCATAGAGCGTTAATGCAAGTATAGCCAAGGCCGCCAGCGTGGGTATGCTTTTGCTGGGGATGACCCGGTCATATACCTCAAGCATAAAAAATGAACTTGTGAGATAAAGGATATTGACGAGCGCGCTTGCTATTCCGATGAAGACAAGACCACCCTTGCATTTGCGCAAGGCTTTGGATGGCTCGCTGATATCAGCTGCTGAATTCTGAAACACCAATTAATCCTCTCCTGCGGCATCGCACACAAGCCAATACGCCTGCACACGTTGCAGCTACGGGTTCGTCAAGCCCGGCTCATTGACACAGTTGCCCTCGGACCCCGGCAGCGGTGCCGGATCTCCGCGTACAAGCCCACAGCTTTATTACATGAATCCCACTGAAAAATGACCAAAAATACAAATTTATAGCGAGCGATTTCAGGGGGCCCGAGATTAACGCTACGCTAAACAGACCGATCCAAGCAAGTGAAAATCGCAAAATCGCCCAATAACGGTTCACAAGTTTAAACGCATGACGTGCACGGACACGGCGTTTACTGGGGTGTTAACTATAGTTTCAATCTATAGTTTGGGCGCGTGTGATGACGGAAACATTTCGTCATTCAGCCCCTCTTCCGCCTTTCGGCGCCGACCGGGCGGCAACCCCGGCCATCAAGTGGCAAAAATGAGACGATGGCCGGACGAAGACGACCGGCGAAAGCACGTCGCGTCAAACTCGATTCCAGCGATGCGCTTCAGCTCTTTGTTTTTCGTATGCCGTCATCCCGGAACCGCGGCACGCTTCCGGGCGACCTACGATAGCCCGCCTGGCATGCCCTGCTTCAAACCAGCAGATGCGACGTCTGGCTGCTGTGGAATGCATCCACATTGATGAACACACTCAAGCTGTCCGTATCGATGTGCGAAGCGCCATCGGAGATCTTGTACTGGAAGGACTCGCTGACTTTGCCGCTGAGACCGTCGAGTTTCGCCGCATCGAGCGTGTAGGTGTAATCGCCGTCGCTCTCCACGTGGATGACGCCGTATTTCCCGGTCAGCGTCAGGCCATGCTTGTCCACCGCACTGTCGCCGAAGCGGCGAAGCAGCACCGTTCCGTTGCTCGCACTGTCGTTTTCGAGAAGATTGCCATGATAGGCGCCGCCCGTATCGCTCGCGATCCTCAGGCTGTCATGGGCTGCGACGATTTTAGGACCGACGACGGCGGGTACGGCCGGGGTCTGCACTTCGGTCGTGGGCGCCGGGGCGCTTACCTGCGGCTGCGCCGGCGTTTCGACAGACAACTCGGAGGTCGTTGCAGCAGGTGTTTGCTCCGAGCCTGATGGCGTGCCGCCGGTCGCACTGTCGAGTTCGGCTTGCGCTTGTTCGAGCGTCTTGTTTTCGCCGATGGAGAAGGTGTTCTGAGCAGCAATCGTCGCAGGCATCGTCAGGGTCGCTACGTCGCTGTCGATGATATTGTCATAGAAGGAGCCCGATGCAGGCTTGTCCACCTTCAGCGCCGACGAGGACAGATCATCGAAAACGTTATCATGGATGTCGATATTCTCGCGGACGTAGCCGGGATTACCGACAGCGCTGACCAGAACGCCGTACACGCCGTCGTGAAGATAGTTTCCACTGATATCGTAATTCTTGGCGTCGCCTTGATCGCCGAGTCCGATGCCGTAGGACCAGGTGTAGCCACCGTATCCCGAGATATCATTGTCATGGATGGAGATATTAGTGCCGGCCTGGGCGCTCAACCCGAAACCGCCGCCGACCAACGTATTGTCCTCGATGACAGCATTCTGGGCGCGCACCAACACCAGCACGCCCTTGGCGCTGTTGCTTTCCGTCTGGTCCAGGTGGTTGCCCTGGATCAGGATATTGCTGCTGTCGTTGAGTTGGACGGCATCCGCTGCACTGCCGCGACTATTGGTGATGGTATTGTTGATCAGGGTGACGCCGTTGACCTTATCCATCCAGATCCCGTCGGAACGCACGCCGGTAAGCGTGCTGTTCTCGATCGTGATGTTCCAGCTGCTTTGGAAGCTGACCGAACCGGGCTTACCGGCGAGGCCGGTATTCGTCACCTCGACATTGCGCACGACCCAGTTCGATACATTGCCTGCATATATCGCATTTGCGCCGGTATCCGCGATCCTGATGTTCTCGATAACGATATTGGAAGCCTTCGACCCGTGGATGCCGTCATTGCTGCTGTGAATGACCGGTGCATCGCCGACACCGTAGCTGCCGATCGTGATTGGAGCAGTGACACTACCGGAGTATTTCAAGTCGAATTGTTCGTTGAACACGCTTCCCGCAGCAAGCAGCACGCTGTCACCCGGGTTCAGCCTCAAGGATTCCACGGCGGACAGCGTCGCAAAAGCCGAACCCTCGCTGGTTCCGTTATTGTGGTCGGATCCCGTTGCTGAATTCACGTAGTAGACGGTCATGCGGGCGCTCTCCATAGATATTGGAAAAGCTTCTAACCGCGGACCTCTCTCTGCCTACTAAAATGAAACACTAAAATGCATGATATCTCGTCGTAATTCTTGGGTCTCGAGCATAAAATTATAATAGACGGGACATTTCGCAGTGCAGCAATTTCTTCTCAAGAAGAACGCGCCCATCTAATCTCCACGTTTCTCAATCAGGTTCAGCCGCCGCAATTGCGGAAACGGAAACGTTTACCTTGTTTTTGGAACCACGGAACTCGGCCGATTATTTTGACACGACCGGCGCGACGGATAGAAGCCTGTTCCAAAAAAGCGATAACCCAAAGTGGTTATGCTCAATCTCCATCCTCCTAAAGGCGAACATCTATATTCTTATAAATGTCACATGAATAAAAACCCTTCCGCCTAAAGAAAAGCGTTCCTGCATCTACGATTCTGCATATTCACTTATTATTAATGCAATAATATCCAAGCGGTTCATCACCTTATACGCATTCAGGGTGTGTAATTATTACACAACATACCCAAAAATGTTCACTCATTGTTAATTATCTCCTTGACTCGATGTATTAACGTATCCTTAATCGGCCAGCTCGCCCGGGTCAGTATTGACCAGCGAATAACAATTCACGGAGAGAGAACAATGGCTATTCACGCAACCGACGATACAGCAACATTTCTGGAAACCGATGTTATTTCTGGAAATCTGCTTGCCAATGATACATCTGACGGCAACCTGTTCCTTCGTTTCTTCGACCAACAGAGCGTTGGCGCCAAGCAGGGCAACAGCCAGGTCACCCAGATCCAGGGCGACTACGGCACCTTCTTCGTCAAGCCGGACGGCAGCTACACCTACGTTCTGAGCGAGGCTGCCAAGGTGGGCTTCACCAATGGCGAAATCCTCCAGGAGAAGGTCTCCTACAAGATCTCGGACGGAGCCGGTCACACCGACGTCGGCCTGTTCACCCTCAATATTCAGGGCGTCACCCAGGTCAAGCCGATCGCAGTCGACGATGCCTACAGCTTCACCGAAGGCAGCCCCATCGGCGGCAATGTTCTCGACAACGACATTCCCGGCGATAACGGCCATCTGTTCCTGCGTCAGTTCGACGGCACGAGCGTCGCTGCCGCCGCCGGCGCCGTCACCGACATTGCCGGCACCTATGGCACCTTCCACGTTCAGGCGAATGGCGAATTCACCTACGAACTGACGTCGGACATCGCTCCGGGCGCCCAGGTCAAGGAGACCATCGAATACTACAAGATCTCCGATGGCGAAGGCCATACGGATGTCGGCGTTCTGACGCTCAACATCACCGGCACGGACGTCGTCTCCGGCGCCAGCGTCTAATCAGCAAGAGCGATCATGAGGCAACGCCCGCCGCACAGACGGCGGGCGTTGCTCTTGAGAGTTAAGGAAGTGCCGCTGGAAATGCTCACTTACCGCAGCGTTGCTGGAATCGCGCCGTCGCTCCTGTTCCAACACTCGCCCAGGTTCTATCGAAGATTGGACGAAGCTGCGGGCTGACCTCTTTGATGGCGGCGTTAACCCTGCAACGATCGCCAAGCTTCAGCATCGCCGTGAGATCGCTGTCGAGCGCGCTCTTTGCTGCCGACAGCGTTCCACCTGTGAAATCGTTCCAGAAATAAAACCGGGTGAGAACCATCGACTCGTCGTAGGGCGCGAGTGCCACGGAACGTTTCATCATGTTCGCAATCGAAAGCGGCTCTTCGGCAATCACAGACTGAACGGCCGCCAGACGAAGCCAAAAATTGCTGTTTGTCGGCATGCAGGAAAGCGCATGCTGTAGATAGCGGCGGGCGCCCGATGCAGCAGCAGCCCAGGCGTCGTAGTTGACATTGACATTCTGTCGGTCGAGCTGCGCCAGAACGAGCGTTACGCCGGCGCCGACGATGTCGGATCGGCAATAATGCCCCTCGACCATGCCGATGGTCCGCACCGCATATTTGGCCGTCACGTCATCCGCCACGGTCTCGCCGCGCTCGATCCTTTCGGCGACGATCGAGATGCTGGCCGCTCTTATAGAAGCGTACAGTTCCCTACCGGCCAATACCGCAAAGACGGCGGTGGCGACAACGAAAACGATCCTGGTGACCGAAACGGACCGGCTACCGCACATCAGCTTTCGGTGTAGTAGCGCGAATAGCGCTTATAATAATACTCGCTCGAGCCGAATGTCCGATAAAGCTTCATCTGCGCTGGATCGACCTTGGTCAGGATTGCACCGACGCATTTCGTATAAAGGTCCGGCTCGGACAACAATGTCGACTGAACCACTTTTCGAGACGTCTTACCCCACTCGATCACGAAGACAACCGCATCGAGCCTCGAATTGATGGCACGCGCATCGACGACGGGAGCCAAAGGAGGCAAGTCGACGATAATGTAGTCGAAGCTCTGACGCGCCGTTTCAAGCAGCAGTTCCATGCCACGTGATGCAAGCAGTTCCGAAGAATGCGGAACACGATAGCGTGCCACCGTCGGCAGGAATGCGAGCTTCGTCTTCGGATCGAGAAGGATGAGATCCTTGAGCGGGCGGTTGTCGACGATTGCTTCGAGCAAGCCGGCTTCCGCATGGCGGCCAATGGCTCGCGTCGCGCCGGGGTTTCGCATATCCCCGTCGATCAGCAGGCAACGCGCGCCCTGCATTGCCAAAAGCTTGGCAAAATTAATAGCCGTCGTCGATTTGCCCTCGCCGGGCAAACTCGACACGACACCGATGACCTTGCAACGCTGGTCGGCCGCGCTGATATCGATCGCGATTTTCGCGCTTCGAAGCGTCTCGGCAAATGCCGACAGCGGATGCTCCTCGACATAGGTCGTGGTCTTGCCACCCCTCGCTATGCTTCGCGGATTGTTTGGATCGACGAGCGACGGGTCATCGAAGTTATTCTCGACCAGCGGCATGACACCGAGAGATTCGACGTCGAGCACTTCCTTGACGTCATCACCCGTGCGGAAGAAGCGATCCCGGAACTCCCGGAAAGCTGCAATCCCGCTTCCGAAGGCGCATCCAAGGAACATCGCAAAAGCGACGACGAGACTTCTCTTCGGAGCGCTCGGCTTCGTCGGCGTCTCCGCCATCGTGATGATACGAGCAGCTGTAATCGGGAAGCTCTGCTGCTGAATGGCCTCTTGGTAGCGCGTCAGGAAACTCTGATAGAGGTTCTTGTAAGTATCGCGCGTCCGCTCGAGTTCGCGAAGCTGTACCTGCGTTTCACCGGCCGACGCGGCCACACCCGTCGCCTGGTCGACACTCGCCCGCAGCGAGTCTTCCCGCGATCTCGCGACCTGCAGCTCGCTTTGATAGCTCTCGGCGATACGGTTCAGCTCATCGAACATGAGCCGCCGATATTCCGCCATTTCCGCGCGAAGGCGAACCGCCTGAACGTGATCGGGACCAAGCCGCGCTTCGATTTCCGTCTCCAGCTTCGAAGCTTCCAGATATTTCTTGCGCAGATCGTTCGAAATGGAGCTGTCGAGCACGTCGGTGACGATCGCATCGGTCTGCTTCGCATCGATGATCGACTTGATGCGCGCATATTTTGCCTCGGACTGCGCCGTTGCGGCCTGCGCATTGATCAACTGGCTGTTCAGCTCGGAAAGCTGCTGCTCGCTGAGCAACGTACCGGATCCGGCCTCGACAAGTCCGTGTTCGCTGCGGAACTTCTGAACGGCGAGGTCGGTGTCCAGCGCCTGCTGACGGAGCTCTTCGATACGCTGCTGCAGCCATTCGCCGGCCCGGCGTGTCGCCTCATATTTCGAATTGAGCTTGTCAACCAGATAAACATCGGCGATGGCAGCTGCAATCTGCCGCGCCATGTCGGGTGATTGCGAGGTATAGCTGACATCGAGAACGTAGGATTTGCCAACACGTTCGACATCGATGTTGCCTGCCACGGTTTCCGCGGCCCAGCGTCGCTTCAACTCCGCATCGGGCGCGACGGCGGCGTCATCGGCAAACCACGACTTGAAATTCACCAGGGATTTCAGTGTCGCGACTGAGAAAAGCGAATTCTGCTGTGCGTTGAATACCGGATCGTCGACGAGCTTCAGCTTATCGACCACGGCATAGGCGATCGTGTCGGACTTCAAAAGCTCGACCTGGCTGAGGACGGTGCCCTCATCGTCGTCGAGCTGACCGAAAGCCGCAAGCTGATTGATCACCTGATTGTCGCTGCGGTCGATCAGCACGCTCGTGTCGGCGGTATAGACCGGAACCGATGTCAGGACATAAACCACGCCGAGAATGGCGAAGGCGAAAGCACTCGCAGCAACGACCCGCCACTGGCGGCGGGCAATTGCGATGAGCTTGTCGAAATCGATGAAATCAGCATCGTTTCCGGTATCGCGGGAGGGGTCGATACGCGGCGTAAGTTTATCTGGCGATAGCAATTTCGATCTCCAACAAAGGCGTCAAGCGCTAAGATCTACAGGCAATTCCAGCTATTGTGTGACCGGCACGCTCTGACTCGTTGACTCCGTGGTGTCAGTGGACGACTGGCCTCCCCCATTCGTGCTGACAACCGTCGTGGTGCTCGAAGACGAGTCGGAATCGGCACCCGCATTCGAAACCTTCAGCGTACCCGCGGTCGTCTCGGCGCCATCGAATGGCGTGCCGTCGTCCGATCCGGGTCCCGTCCGGCCAATTGAGCCATCATTGCCGATACCGGGCGCGGCGGCGGCAGCGCTTCTACCCGGGCCGAGCGCCGCGGTTCCGCCTTCGGCAAGGACCTTCGCAAAGGCCGCAAGCAGCGGCGCCAGATTGGGATCGGCGCTGGCAGCTTCAGCAACCGCCTTTTCGATCGCCAGCTTGAATTGCGGGTCCGACACCTGACAACTGTTTGCCGCGCGTCCAAGACCGGAGCCGATCGCCGCCATCTGCGCGGCATCAGCCTTCTTGGCCTGCTCGATCACCGGCGACAGAGCATCGTTGCTGCTGCCGACCAGGGCGCGAACACGTGATGACAGAACCAGGGGATCGGACATATCCAGCAGAACGGCGGGATTGGCCGTAAACCCGCTGACATCGACCGAAGTCAGGTTTGCCGGACCAAGGCAAGCAGCCGCAAAGGCGCTCGACGTCATGCCGGAAAACATCGCGACGAAAACCCCGCCATATGCAAGCTTACGATAAACACTTGACCTTGCCATATCAGTGATTTCCTTCATCAAATCCGCTGATCAATATAAGTTTGACGGCGTTGATCGGTTGCGATCAACGCCGTCCATCTCAATCAATTTCCAAGATCCTGTATCGCGTTACGGGTATCGTTGGCATCGTCTGTTACTCCGGAAACAGTGGACGATACGGAGTTCACGATGTCAAGGAACTTGACCAGTTCAACAGAGTCCGAATTGGAAATATAGATAATATCCTTGTCTTCCATCTTGAACTGCTGGGCGGCGAACAGGGTCGCCGGATCGCGAAGGTTCGCGCGGATGATCACCGGGACCGTCTCGCCTGCAAACCGCGTCGTGTCCACATGCATCGCTGCAAGCGTCTTCTTGGGAACAAGGCGATAGAGCAGAACCTGAGCCGGATCCGCACGGTCGTCGCGCAGGCCGCCGGCCTTGGCGATCGCCTCCCCGAGGGTGAGGTCGGACTCTTCGAAATCGAAGCGGCCGCTGACGCCCGCAGCCCCCAGCGCCAGGTATGTACGGCGCTCATGATCGACGGAGACCGTATCATCCGGCGCGACATAGATGTTTTCTGCCGGGTTTTTCAGCAACGTATTGTAGGCGACGGTTGCCGTCTTGCCGCGGCGCTGCAGCGTCACGTTCGTTTCGATATTGTTGGTCGTCAAGCCGCCCGCGGCCGAAATGACATCGAGAACACGCTCACCGGCCGGGCTGATCTGGATCCTCTGGGGATTGTTGACATCGCCGAGCACGGCTACCTGACTGGATCGGTTCGTCGTCGTCGTGATGACCACCTGCGGCTCGATCGCGCGGCTCGCCAGGCGATCCTCGACGTCCTGCTCCACGGTCTCCTTCAGGCGACCGGCGGCCGGAACGCGGCCCGCATAAGGAATGGTGATCGTTCCGTTTCTATCGATAGTCTGCTCCGGCAGGGAGATGTAATTGCCGGGTCGGCTACCGGCGTCCGAGGGAATAAAGAGACCGCCGGACTGCGCTTCGAAGATGGCGACCTGAACGACGTCACCATAACCGAGCGGAATTTCAGGCGCTCCGCCTCGACCGCCGCCGAAACCTTTGAAGGACGTCGGCTGGGGAGAAGTGAAATGCGGCAGGACGTTCTTGCTGAGATCGACGAGAGCGTAGTCGATACCGACGCGCCGCTTCTCCGTGGTCACCTTTACCGCTGCATCTCGATCAACGTCTTTGTGATCAGGACCGGATCTTGGCAAGGCCGTGCAGCTTGCCAATATAGTGGTTAGCGCTACAACAATGGCTACGCGTGTACTACCGACAGGAAAACAACTCATAGAATATCCCGTGTTGACGCCCTCGAAGCTACTGCCCCGCAATCTGACAAAATACAAGACAATCCCCGATCAATAATCACTGGAGGCCGATTAACATTTCCCTAACTGTGGCAGCCCGGCAACGCCGAGCCCTATAGCAAACGAAAACGGCCTCAACCCGACTCTGCTGATACCGGAAATAATCTAAAGGCTCCCTCCGCTATAAAATCTCTTGCGTTTGAGAGTCAACACCGCTGCACCGCAACAATCGGGGTTTTCGAAAAACCTTCATAAAATCCATTCATTTAACCAATGCTTTACTTAGCAATCACGAATATTGCCGGTCCGTCTCCTTCTGGCTGCGGCCCAGACTTATCGTGACGACCGCGCTGAGGAAGGCGGAGAAAAATACGGCGAACCCCGGTATTTGCAGAGAGAAATCAACTGCCGCGTGGAGGGCGACCAGCACCGTCGCCGCGATGCCGAGAAGAACATAATGCCGCAGCCGCCGGCGGTCAGCGAGCCCACGCCGGAACACCCTTGCAAGCACCGCGAAGACAAGCAGTGCCGCGACCGGGAACACGATTCCCAGACCCAGAAATCCTTCGAGATAAAAATTGTGCGCGCGGTCGAATATCCCGAAAATTCCGCAAGCCGGATCGCGGTAGGCCGAGAAGACGGTCCGGAAGGTTCCGAGGCCCGTTCCCGTCAGCCAGTGATCCGAAATGGCACGCCATATGCCGGGCAGAATGCAGAATCGATCATCGTCTGCGAGACTCCGCTCCTGCGCCCGCAAAATCGCCTGGCCTGCAAAGACCGCCGGCAACACCACGACCAAACCGGCCGCCGAGAGGAGCTTCAACACCGAACGCCATTTCGGCGATGGTTTCAGACGACGCGTCGAGCCGTTCCAATTGACCACAAGCCATGGGACATAGATGAGCGCGGCGACGAAGGTCGCGAATATCCCGGCACGCGAGCGGCTCAGCATCAGCGCGGTGAAGCAGGCGCACAAAAGCAGGATGTAGATCCACGACCGCACGAAAAGCGTGTTCCGGCCCGGCTCTCCAGCCGGATAATGCGAGAGCGAACGCGAGAGATCCCGCACCAGGGTCAGCATGAGCAGCGTCCCAACGCCAAGGAAGGTCGCGGCGGTATTGCGGTTGACGAAGACCGCCGTCAGGCTGTCGAGGTAGGCGTGTTTCTCTATGACGATCAGGATCTTGGGAAACATCGAAAACTGCAGCAGGCCGAAAACCGCGATTACACCCGCCGAAAGCCCGAGGGCGACCAATAGTTTCCTCGCGCGCTGGTCGTTGTCGCAGAGGAGAAGGCCGGTCAGGAACGTGACGAAAGGCAGCGCCACCCAGAGGATCGACGCCAGCGTGTCGGCCGGCTCGACAGAGATTGCGGCGTACTGCACGCCCGCCAGATCACGCGCGGCACGCCAGGCCGGATTGGCCAGCCAATCCGAAGGCAGATCGATGGTCTGGACGAACGTCCAGCCCGTCACCACGACGAGCACCAGCAAAGCGGTACTGAAAACCCACCTGCTTTGCTCCGGCTCCCCGAAGATCAGCGCAGAGATGATCGCGAGGGCAAACATCGCGATCGCTGCGAAGGCGAAGGGAAAGGGCGTAACGCTGCCAAACGGAATGAGTGTCAGTATAACGAGGCCGATGAAGACGAAGAGGAGAACCTCTCGCAAGACCCGCCTGTTGATGAGGTTGGATAACATCGGATTTCGTTTACCGGAACAGGCGACAATCGGAGCAGCGCAACCAAAGCGGTTAATTTGCACGTACTAACATAAATTGCATATCAAGCGCTTGCGTGCTAAAGTGTAACAGAATTCCACATCGTTTAAAATTGTCGCGAAAGGTTTAAGCCAATCGAGACAAGGCCTGTCTATGCTCCCTCCAAGCAGCAGAAACGGGACAGACGTTCTGCGGCCAATACTTGGCAGATCACTAAATCGCCATGCCATTGACTGGGAAAAAAGGCAAGCCTGATCTCAACCGGTTGTTCTGAACGGGGATTTAAGAGATGAAGAAAACATTTGTTACACTTCTGACCCTGGCCTTTACGGCAGGGAATGCCTGCTCGGCATTTGCCGCCGGCCCCGCAGGTCTTGCCCGCGGCCTGAACGGCAATTCGGCGGTCAGCTATATCTCCGAAAAAAGCAAGATCATCCCACCCTTCGCCCAGGTCCTCTTCTGCGCCCAGAACCCTGCCGAATGCCGCGACAACAATGGTTTGTCGGTCGTCACGTTGACGGACAAGGAAATGCTGCAGCTGAAGGACGTGAACAGCGCCGTAAACCGCACGATGATCGGCCGGAACGATTCCCGCAGCGAACTGAACGGCGACGTCTGGAAGGTGAACGTGCGCAGCGGCGACTGCGAAGATTTCGCTTTGACCAAGCGCAGCCGGCTGATGGCGATGGGCTGGTCGTCGCGCGCGTTGCGGATCGCCACGGCATATACGCCCTCCGGCGAAGGACATGCGGTGCTCGTGGTCAGAACCGACAAGGGCGACCTCGTGCTCGACAACAGGCAAAGCAGCATCAAGAACTGGCGCGATACCGATCTGCGCTGGGACAAGATTCAATCGGGAACGGACCCCTACGTCTGGTACCGGCTGTAGCAGCCGAGGCAGCCATACACAGATTCCTCCCCTCCCGGGATTGAAGTCGAGCCGGCTCTGACGAACGGCTCGACTTGTCATATCGCCCACACAAACCTATGTTTTTGCTGTCGACGGGATAGCCTGCAGCGTGCAGCGACGCCCAAAGCTCGACTTCCGATGTGGGCATCAAGCGATCTTCGATATTGTCTTTTGGCCCAGATTCAGTATGACGGACCCCATGCTGCGACGCAGCATGACGTTCTACTCTAATGATTTGAGGGAATTATGCGCATCACGATGATTGGATCAGGCTATGTCGGCCTCGTTTCAGGCGTTTGCTTTGCGGATTTCGGCCACGACGTCATCTGCGTGGACAAGGATCTGAGTAAGATCGAAGCCCTTCGCGAAGGCCGCATTCCGATCTATGAGCCGGGTCTCGATCAACTCGTCGCCGAAAACACCAGCACCGGCCGGCTGTCCTTTTCGACCGATGTCGGCGAAAGCGTGCGTAGCGCCGACGTTGTGTTCATCGCTGTCGGCACGCCCTCCCGGCGCGGCGACGGCCATGCGGACCTGTCCTACGTCTACGCGGCGGCACGCGAGATCGCCACCTATGTGGAAGGCTTCACCGTGATCGTCACCAAGTCGACGGTTCCGGTCGGCACCGGAGACGAGGTCGAGCGCATCGTGCGGGAAACCAATCCTTCGGCTGACGTCGCCGTCGTCTCCAATCCCGAATTCCTGCGCGAAGGCGCTGCGATCGAGGATTTCAAGCGTCCCGACCGCATCGTCGTCGGACTGAACGACGACCGGGCGCGCGAAACCATGACCGAAGTCTATCGTCCGCTTTACCTCAACCAGGCTCCCCTGGTCTTCACGAGCCGCCGCACTTCCGAGCTCATCAAATATGCGGCCAACGCCTTCCTGGCCATGAAAATCACCTTCATCAACGAGATCGCCGATCTCTGCGAAAGGGTGGATGCAAACGTCCAGGACGTTTCGCGCGGCATCGGCCTCGACGGCCGTATCGGCTCCAAGTTCCTGCACGCCGGTCCGGGTTACGGCGGTTCTTGCTTCCCCAAGGATACGCTCGCCCTTGCCAAGACGGCGCAGGATTACGACGCACCGGTCCGTCTCATCGAAACGACGATTTCGATCAACGACAACCGCAAGCGGGCGATGGGCCGCAAGGTCATTTCGGCCGTCGGCGGAGACATTCGCGGCAAGAAGGTCGCCATCCTCGGACTGACCTTCAAGCCGAACACCGACGACATGCGCGACAGCCCGGCCATCGCCATCATCCAGACACTGCAGGACGCCGGCGCCCAGGTCGTCGGCTATGATCCCGAGGGCATGGACAATGCCCGCAAGGTCATCGAGAACATCGAATATGCGAACGGCCCTTACGAAGCCGCTGCCGACGCCGATGCCCTCGTCATCGTCACCGAATGGAACCAGTTCCGTGCGCTTGATTTCAATCGCCTGAAGCAGTCGATGCGCGCTCCGATCCTCGTCGATCTGCGCAACATCTATCGCAGCGACGAGATCCGCAAACACGGCTTTACCTATACCGGTATCGGCACCAATCTCTACCAGGACGCCTAATAGAGCCGCTTCAATACGTGAACTTTCGGACGCCGCGGGGCATCAATCCCGCGGCGTTCGTTTTTGGGGCGTGCCGGCAGAAACGGCGGCTATTTCCAAGGCGCTTTAAAGAATACCGACCCGCGTTCCCTTGATCGTCAGCACGGTCAAGCGACCTGTCGCCGACACTGCCGTGTCGATCCCGATGCGCTGCGGCCCGAATGTCGGGATTCGCGCCGGCGTGTGCCCGTGGATCACCAGGAAAGGAAGCTGCGGCCCCTCATCCAGGAAGGGCTGGCGTATCCACATGAGGTCGCCGTCCTTCTGTTTCTTGAGATCGATGCCCGGCTTGACGCCCGCATGGACGAAGAGGACCCTTCCCATCCGCAGCATGATCGGCAGCGATTCCAGAAACTGGATGTGCCGCTCGGGTATCATGTTGTGAATGACGCGGGCGATCGCCTCGTTTCCTGCCGCCGACTGCAGCAGATGCTCGATGTCTATGCCGTATGACTGCAGCGTCTCGGTTCCGGCAAAGCTCAGCCATTCGAAAATACGCGCCGGTTTGCGATAGAGCTTCACCAGTTCCGCATCGTGATTGCCGCAGAGGACCAAACGCTGAAACCCCGGCGGCGGCCCCTTGCTCAGGAACTCCAGCACCGCGCTCGAATCCGGCCCGCGATCGACGTAGTCGCCGAGCGTGACGATGAGTTTCGGCCCCGTTATGCGCGCGGCATCCTCCTCGATGCGGCGATGCACCTCCACGAGTTCGTTGTAGCAGCCGTGAATATCGCTCATTGCGTAGACCGCAGCGAATTCTCCCTCGGCAAAGGTCAGCCGAGCGCGTCCTTTTCGGTTACCGGCCAGTATCGGTATCTGTTGTCGCCACGGCCCTAGATAGTTAAACATGTAACCCATTTACGAGATCCGACCGAACGCGAGGTTCTTCGGAAGCGATCCATTTCTTGTCCATTCCGGCATGAGGCTCAGTGTTCAGGAAGAAATTGGCCTGATCACGGCCCCATCGACATTGTACCCGCAACGCCGCCGCATCGGAACAAGCTCATCCCTGGCCGACTGCTGCACCACCTGCGTCAGGCTCGCCGCAGGCACTGCGCGTCCGGCTGCCGGGGCGCGAGAATCATCCATCCTTGTCGTTCCCGCCTGAAAGCGCGCTCAGGCAACCCCGCCAGTGACGGTGATACCGATGCTCCGAGAAACGCCCTTGTCTTCGTTCATTCCGGAAAGGTTTCGCCGTCAATATTGCGCTGTATTTTGGTATATGCTGGTTAATCCGGGGTTAAACCATATTGTCCGTTCCGCCGGCAGCTGTACCGGCGACTAGCTCTCCGGCTTGAAGAATTGCCGGCAATCGGATTTCCACAGATGATGCCAGCGAAAAAGCTGCAAAAATCAACTATAAAGAGAGCCATCACAAAAAAATGAACGTTTAAGCTTATCGTGCTTGACGCCCCTGTGGCGGCGCATAATGATGCTGCGTTGCGAGCGTGAACCACGTCCGCATTCAAGAATCTCAGGTCCAAAATTGCGGGGTGCAAAGTGGAAACTGCGGTTGATTCGAAAATGATCGAGGCGATTACCTACGACGAAGACAGCCGGCATCTACGGGTCTATCTGACAAACGGTCAGAGACGAGAATATGAAGGCGTTCCAAAGGGGGTCGTCGTCGGTCTGACGATGGCGGAATCGCCCGGTAATTTTTACATGAAGGCAATCAGGGGCAAATATCCTCCCCGTCCTTAGAACAATTCCAGGAAAAGTGCGAAGCGGTTTTCTCAGGCAAAGCGCGAAGCGCTTTTGCCGGGAATTGCGTAAATCCAAAAGGTTAGAGCGCCTGCGTCCTGTCGATGACCGCCGGCAGGACCATCATTCGAGAAAGGCTGTGGGACCGGCATTTTGCCGGCCCCACAATCATTTCACGCCGATGGGCGCGCTTCCATCAATAGCCGCTGAAGAATTCGCGCACCGCATCGATTTCGAGCGGCGCAATCTCATGGCCGCCGGGATGCCAGACCGTCCGGACCTCCGCCCCACGATCCTTCAGATGTTGCGACAGGGCCTCGGTCACCGGGACGGGAGCGATCGGGTCCCGCTCGCCGGCCGTCACCAGCACCTTTCTTCCCGCAAGCGTCGAGCGGGCTTCGGGTTGAAACGGAATGAGCGGATGCATCAGAACCGCGGCGTCGAAGATGCCCTTCTCGATCAGCACATTGGCGAGGATGTTTGCGCCGTTCGAAAAGCCGAGCCCGAGAATGGCGGAAGCCCGGTATTCCCCGGCAAACGCCTCGACATAGGCGGCCATCTTCTCCGTCGCACGGGAAAGGTCGGGCATATCGTAGACCCCCTCTCCCGTGCGGCGGAAAAAGCGCGCCGCACCGTATTCTGAAACATCACCGCGCGGCGAGAGAACAGTCGCTTCCGGCAGCAGGCGCCGGCCGAATTCGAAGAACTGGTTCTCGTCGCCGCCGGTGCCGTGCAGCACGACCAGCATGGGTTTGTCGGGTGCACCGGCATGCAGCAGGTGCACATATCCTGTTTCGGTCATGTCGGTTCTCCTTGGAGCAATTCCAGGAAAAGTGCGAAGCGGTTTTTCCAGGCAAAGCGCGAAGCGCTTTTGCCGGGAATTGCGTCAAAACAAAAGGTAGAGCGGTTCTACGCTTCAATGAAAATTGAACCGCTCTAGCCCTCGAGCGGCTGCAGGTGCTGCTCGAGCAGCGCGCGAAGATGAGCGTGCTGCTGCGGCAGCCTCAGCGCTTCGCCGAGATGCGCCGTATCCTCGTCGCGGTCGAAGCCGGGTTCATTCGTCGCGACCTCGAACAGCACGCCGCCCGGCGTGCGGAAATAGATCGCCCAGAAATAATCGCGGTCGATGACGGGCGTGACCTGATAACCGGTATCCATCAGCGCCTTGCGCACTTCGAGTTGCTTTGCGCGGTTTTCGACGGCGAAGGCGACGTGGTGAACGGAGCCGGCGCCGGGCAGCGCACGGGCGACATTCGGCATCGTCTCGAGATCGATGAGATGCGCGCCGTTGCCGTCAGGCTTGATCAGCCGCTTGACGCCATCCCTTTCCTCGCCCACCTCGTACCCCATGAATTTCAGGAGTTCGGCCGTCGCGCCCTCGTCTCTCAGCCGCATGGCGACGGAGTGGAAGCCGCGAATGGCGTGGTCCTCGTTGATGCCGCCATGCGTCCAGGGCTGGCGGCCATCATCCCTAACCTCGACGAGGGCGAAGCCGTCGCCATCCGGACCGGAGAAGTTCAGGCGCTTTTCGCCGAAGCTTTCCTCGGCCTTCAGGCCACCGAGGCCGAGCGCGGCGAAGCGGTCGCTCCAGAAGCCGAGCGAGCCCTGCGGGACGGAAAACACCGTCGTGCCGACCTCGCCGGTGCCGGGACGGCCCTGCGCCATCTTCGGGAACGGGAAATAGGTCATGATCGTGCCGGGCGCGCCGGTCTCGTCACCGTAGTAGAGGTGATAGACATCGGGCGCGTCGAAATTCACCGTCTTCTTGACGCGGCGCAGGCCGAGCGCATGGGTGAAGAACTGGTTGTTGGTGCGGGCGTCCTCCGCCATCGATGTGACGTGGTGCAGGCCCTTGATCTGATCGAGCATGTGAGACCCCTTTCTTGCCCGCCGTTCGCGGGCTTTCGATGGATCATAAATGCGCGCTCCGAGCCCCTGCGGATAGAGCCGCGGACCAAAACGCATTGTCTTCTTTTAGTGAACGAAGATCGATCTGCGTTCACTAGGAAGCATGGGGATCGGCCGGCAGTTGCCAGTCGATCGGCTCGCGCCCGCGCGATTGCAGGAAGGCGTTCGCTTTGGAGAAATGCCCGCAGCCGAAGAAGCCGTTATGGGCCGAAAGCGGCGAAGGATGCGGCGCCTTGAGCACCAGATGCCGCGCCGTATCGACGAAGGCGGCCTTGCGCTGGGCATAGGAGCCCCAGAGCATGAAGACGACGGATTCGCATTCGTCGTTGACCTTGCGGATGACGGCGTCGGTGAAGCGCTCCCACCCCTTGCCTTGATGGGCGGCCGCCTGGCCCTCCTCGACCGTCAGCACGCTGTTCAGCAACAGCACACCCTGCCGTGCCCAATGTTCGAGAAAACCATGACGCGCCGGCGCGATGCCGAGATCCGTCTCCATCTCCTTGTAGATATTGACGAGCGAGGGAGGGATGCGCACGCCCGGCCGGACGCTGAAGCACAGGCCATGGGCTTGCCCCAGCCCGTGATAGGGGTCCTGGCCGAGAATGACGACCTTGACCTTGGAGACCGGCGTCAGATCGAGGGCGCGGAAATATTCGCTTCCTTTCGGGAATATCCGCTTGCCGATCTCCTTCTGCGCGACGAGGAAGGATTTGAGCTGCTGCATGTAGGGGCTTGAGAACTCCCCCGCCAAGGCGGCCTTCCAGCTCTCTTCGAGACTGACTGACGTATCGCTCATCCGGCAAATCCTTCGCATATGACGAAACAACGGACATACGGTTCTAACAAAATCGATCTACGCTGCAATGCCTCTCGGCAATGGGTCTACGTCTTTAGGATCGGCGGGAGAAGACTGCGAGAGGCTGTCCGAGGCATCGTCGTTCGTGTTTAACTATATGACGGCTTCGGTATTTACGCCGGCAGGCGGCCTGAGTAGAACCTTGATTGTAAACCGGGAGACATCTCTTCAAATGAAATTCGGCACGAGCGGCCTTCGCGGACTTTCAGTCGATCTCAAGGGACGCGCCTCTGCGCTTTATGCGACGGCGTTCGGCAAATATCTGCTGCAGACCGGCAAGGCGCAGACCGGCGACGTCATTCTGATCGGCCGCGACTTTCGCGATTCCAGCCCCGAAATCTCGGGCAATTGCGCAGGCGCGCTTGCCGCGCTCGGCTTCCGGGTCTTCGATTGCGGCAATGTCCCGACGCCGGCGCTTGCCCTTTACGGCCTTGAAAGCAATGCCGCCTGCCTGATGATAACAGGCTCTCATATTCCGGCGGACCGCAACGGAATCAAGTTCTACCGCCCCGACGGCGAGATCGACAAATCGGACGAGGCTGCGATTACCGCCTTGGCGGCCGAAATCGAGAAAAGCGGCGAAGCCGTGGTCCAGACGCCGGCAGCGATGGAAGATCATGAGGCGATCTGCCGGCAGCTCTTTTTCGAACGCAATACGGCCCTGCTTCCGCAAGGCGCGCTGTCGGGCCTGAGGATCGGCGTCTACCAGCACAGCACCGTCGCCCGTGATCTCCTGGTCGATGTTCTTTCCCATTACGGCGCCGAAGTCACCGCTCTCGGCCGTTCGGAAAGCTTCATCCCGGTCGATACCGAAGCCGTTTCCGAGGAGACCATCACGCTGATGAAGCGCTGGGTCTCCGATCACAAGTTCGATGCGATCGTCTCGACCGATGGCGACGGCGACCGGCCGCTGGTCGCCGACGAAACCGGCACGCCGCTGCGCGGCGATCTTCTCGGCCTCGTGGCGGCCAAGTTTCTTGGCGCCGGCACGGTGGTGACACCCGTCACCTCCAATTCCGGCATCGAGGCCGCAGGCTCCTTTACCGTTACGCGCACCCGCGTCGGCTCGCCCTTCGTCATCGCGGGCATGGAAGAGGCCGTGGCCAGGGGCCAAGATCATGTCATGGGCTTCGAAGCCAATGGCGGGCTGCTGACGGCCACCTCCTTCGACATCAACGGCCGGAACGTTCGCGCCTTGCCGACGCGCGACTGCTTCATCCCGATGCTGGCGATCCTGTCGCTCGCCGCCATTCGCGGAGAGCCGCTCTCCGCCATTGCCGCTTCCTATCGCCTGCCCTTTGCCGCCGCCGACCGCCTGGAAAATTTCCCCGTCGAGACCAGCGCGGCGCTGATGGCGCATCTGCGCGCCTCGGATGAAAATCTTTCCGCTTTCCTGCGGCCGATAGGCAAGCTAGGGACAAAATCCGACATCGATGGCCTCAGGGTCACGCTCGGCGATGGCCGGATCATCCATTTCCGCCCTTCCGGCAATGCGCCTGAAATGCGCTGCTACGTGGAAGCCGGCAGCGAAACCGCAGCCCTGGACCTGCTGAATGCAGGGCTCAATCGAATAAGAGACTGGGCAGGCGCCCAATAATCATGCGACGAACACGTATTTCGAGGAAACCGCCTATGACGCAGAAAATCGTTCCCGTGATCATGGCCGGCGGCAAAGGCACGCGGCTCTGGCCGCTTTCCCGTGCCACTGCGCCGAAGCAATTCATCCAGTTCGTCGGCGACAAGACGCTGTTCCAGGACACCCTCGAACGCGTGTCCGATCCCGCGCTCTATGAAGCCCCGATCGTCGTCACCAATGAGGAATTCCGCTTCCTGGTGGCCGAGCAGGCCCGCGCGCTTGCCGTTCCGCTCGCCGCCGTGCTGCTCGAGCCGGTGGCCCGCAACACCGCCGCGGCGGTGGCCGCGGCAGCCACGCTCGCCACCGAGCTTTTCGGCAAGGATGCGATCATCCAGATGCTCGCCTCGGACCACGAGATCCTGGCCGACAAGAGCTATTTCGATTGCATCCGCATCGCCCGCGATGCCGCGGCCGACGGCAAGCTCGTCACCTTCGGCATCAACCCGACCGAGCCGGCGACCGGTTATGGCTATATCGAGATCGGCGAGGCGCTCAAGAACGGCGCCCACAAGGTCACCCGCTTCGTGGAGAAGCCTGCCCTTGAGAAAGCCGAGCAGATGCTCGCCGATGGCGGCTTCTACTGGAATTCCGGCATCTTCATGTTCCCGGTGACGGAACTCATCGCCGAGTTGCAGGAATATGCGCCCGATGTGCTGAAGGCGGCAAGCAAGGCGGTTTCCAAGGCAAGCCGCGACCTCGACTTCACCCGCCTCGATGCCGACCATTTCGCCAAGAGCCCCGACATCTCCATCGACTATGCGATCATGGAGAAGACCTCCAAAGCCGCCGTCGTCCCCTCGCCATTCCGATGGTCGGACATGGGAAGCTGGGACGCCGTCTGGAAATCGGGCAAACGCGACGACAACGGCAATGTCGCGGCAGCCAATACGACCGTCGTCAACACCCGCAATTCGCTGGTCATGACCCATGGCGTGCATCTGGCCGTCCAGGGCATGGAAGACGTCGCCGTCATCGCCAGCGAGGACGCCGTCTATGTCGGACCGCTCAAGGACAGCCAGAATGTCGGTCAATTGGTCAAGATGCTGGCCTCTTCCTCCGCTACCGCGAAATTCGCCGAAACCCATCCGACGTCCTACCGCCCCTGGGGCGGCTATACCTCGATCCTCAACGGCGACCGCTTCCAGGTGAAGCGCATCTTCGTCACGCCGGGCAAGAAGCTTTCGCTGCAGAAGCACCACCATCGCTCCGAGCACTGGATCGTCGTCAAGGGGACGGCCGAGGTGACGGTCGGCGAGACCGTTCGGATGCTGCGCGAGAACGAAAGCGTCTATATCCCGCTCGGCGAAGTTCACCGCCTCGCCAATCCCGGCAAGATTCTCCTCGAACTCATCGAGGTGCAGACAGGCTCCTATCTCGGCGAGGACGATATCATCCGCATCGTCGACGAATTCGGAAGAACGTGAACCAGGCGCCGGAACGGCCGGCGGGCTGAGACAGTCCGCCACAGCTTCCGGCATGGCCACCATCCCTGTTGAATTCCCTCTCGGGATTCTCATAGAATGAATATGCCGACAGACCTGACAGGAGATGTCCTCTGATGCGTACCCTGCCCGCCCTTGCCGGATGCCTTTCGATCCTGCTGCCGGCAATGGCCTTTGCCCAGACGGCGAATATGCGAGCCGCCAGCGAGTCGGAAATCCGCCAGCACCTGCCCGGCACGTCGGAGCTCAAAGAAAGCAGCAACGGCTACGAATATCGCCAGGGCAACAAGAATGGCTACAAGATCAGCAATGGCCAGGTGTGCGTCCGGTTTCCCAACAAGTCGACCGATTGCGTCAGCGTGAAGACCGACGGCAAGAACTTTCAGATGATCGACCGAAAGGGCGGCCGAACCAGATTCTGACTTGCTCGCTTATTGCGCCGACGCCGTTTCGCCATCGAGAACGAATTCTGCGATCAGGCCTGAATGGTTGGAGCCGAGATTGTCGGCGAGACGTTTCAGCGACGTCAGATGAAGCGGTGCACGCGCGAATATGTGATCGATGGCGATCCCGAACCGGCCGGCGGCGATCGGCCATGTCGCCGGCTCCGGCGCCATCGTCTTCAGATCCTGCTTGCGCAGGAAAGCCTGAATGCCGGGGGCGATCGACGACGAGTTGAAATCGCCGGCCAGCACCAGCGGGCCTGAGATCGAGCCGAGCGCCTTGTCGAGATCTCCCAATTCTTCCGCCTGGTAATCGTCGAAATAGGGCTTGGTCAGGTGCGCCGACACGAGATTGACGGTCTGCCCGCCGAAATCGACGCTTGCGACGGCCAGCCTGTCTTTCCTGAGACTGCCGATGCTCGCGACCTGCCGGGTCGCGAAAGGGCGTTTGGACAGCAGCAGCGTATCGCAGCTGTCTTTGCCGTGGTCGCAGCCGATATGATAGGGATAGACCTTGAACAATCGTTGCAGATGGAATGTCAGCGGCTTGGCTTCGAGCAGATTGACGACATCGGCATTCGAAGCGATCACCATGTCGGCGATGGCGGTCGAGTTTTTCCAATTGTCGATCGCGACATTGAACGACATCAGCCGGAAAAGCGGCGCCGTGTCCGCTCCCCTGTCTTCCCCGGCAAATTCCCGCAGCATGATGATGCCGTGGGCGGTGAGAAGAAGGGCTGCGAGCAGAAGGGCAAGGCCGTAAACGTGCCTCCTGACGGCCAGGATGACGAGGCCGGCGGCGACGAAGATGACGCCGAGGTGAATCTGAAAGCTGTAGATGAAGGAGAGCAGCCAGAAGTTCGTGACATAGCGCAGCGACACGATCGCGATGGCCGCAGTCAGAAACGCCGAGAGAACCCAATAAATTATGTTTCTCATCGATCCTGGTTCCGCTCGCATAAGACCAGCCGCCATAACATGCGAGCCCATATGGTGCAACGCAGCATAATGTCCGGAAACCACGACAGCGGCGGCGCTCCAGGCCCTATCTTTCAACGGCCTATCGACTCGCCCTCTTTTTATCTTGTAAGTGGGGGCCACTTTAGACGGAATCGGCTTTTTGCCGTCGGCAGGGAGCCGAGAAAAAGGTGGGAATGCGCTACTTCATCACAGGCACGGCCGGCTTCATCGGTTTTCATCTGGCCAGACGCCTGCTGCAGGAAGGGCATGAGGTCACGGGCTTCGACGGCCTGACCCCCTATTACAACGTCAAGCTCAAGGAGATGCGCCATGCCGCACTCTCCCAGTTTCCGACCTTCAAACCCGTCATCGCAATGCTCGAGGATCGCAAAGCGCTGGAGGCGGCAGTCATCGCCGCCAAACCCGACATCCTGATCCATCTCGCCGCGCAGGCCGGCGTCCGTTACAGCCTGGAAAATCCCGAGGCCTATATTCACTCGAATGTCGAAGGCTCCTGGAACATCATGGAGATCGCGCGGCGCGTCGAAATCCGCCACCTGATGCTCGCCTCGACATCATCGATCTATGGCGCCAATGCGACCGTTCCCTTCCACGAGACCGACCGCGCCGACGAACCGCTGACCATTTATGCCGCGACGAAGAAATCGATGGAACTGATGGCGCACAGCTACGCCCATCTGCACAAGATCCCGACGACGGCCTTTCGTTTCTTCACCGTCTATGGCCCGTGGGGCCGGCCCGACATGGCGCTGTTCAAATTCGCCAAGAACATGCTCGAAGGCCAGCCGATCGAGATCTACGGCGAAGGCAATATGAGCCGTGACTTCACCTATATCGACGATCTTATCGAAGCGATCGTCAGGTTGTCGGCCATTGCGCCCAGCGAGGAGAACCGTCTCGATAACGCCGCTGTCGAAACGCTGTCGCGCCAGGCGCCCTTCCGCGTCGTCAATATCGGCGGCGGCCAGCCGGTCAGCCTGATGGATTTCGTCGAAACGGTGGAAAAGGCGCTCGGCCGTCCTGCCATCCGCAAGATGCTGGCCATGCAGAAGGGCGACGTGCCCCGCACCTTCGCCGCTCCCGATCTGCTCGTGGCACTGACTGGATATAAGCCGGATACGACGCTGGATGTCGGCGTCAAGGCCTTCGTCGAGTGGTATCTCGACGTCCACGCCGAGCTCAACGCTTAGCTTATCTCTCGAACTGCTTCCCGTTGACGCGGAGCGTCAGCGGAGAAACGTGACCGCCTGCACAGCGCCGACCGCCTTCGAAAGCACATAGTCGATGGCAATGGTCAGGCTCTTCGAATAGGCATTGATCTTGTAACCCTCCCCCTCGACCGCAGCCGGGCTGCGCAGCACGAAGGGAACGCCTGGGCGAACGAAGCCGGCGCGCGTCGTCAGGGGAATCTCCGGCGAATGGCCGATGGCGGAAGTGTACATCAGGTCGCGGCCAAGGCTCGCCGGCCCGATGGCGAAGGCCGGACCGGCAGCCGCGGTGATGCTTACGGTCAAGGCGATGGCGGCAAGAGTTTTCTGCATGTCGAAGTCCCCGTTTTCGGATCGGCGGGCATATGGTCCGCCCGGCTCCAAGCGGTCGCCGCGTCTGTCCACGCTTCGGCCGCCTTCATGAGAACACTCTACACGTCAGTATTTGCAGGGCTTTTAAGCGGATCGGTCAAATTTTAGGAAATTTGATTTTCTGTCCGGAAGGGCTTGAGACGCCTTATAACTAAAGCATGTCGCGCAAAAGTGTGCAGCGGTTTTGCGGCAACGACATGCGTAAAACAAGGACCTAAAGCGCAAGGAGCGAATCTGAAAGATAGCGACGCGCTTTAGGCACTGATCGCAGTCTAGAGAATGCGATCCAGCTTCTTGTTGATATGCAGGTTCGGCACCAATCCCGCGCTTTGGGCGGCATGATAGGATTCTCGCGCCGCATCGAACGAGATCGACCACATGATGGCGCTCAGCAGGAGCGCGATAATATAGATTTGGATACGCATTGAACTGGCAATACGGAAAGAGCTGGGCAGTTTTGTGTCAAAAAATGAGCGCATAACGAGAAAAATGGCGCGCTTTTCGTTCCGCAGCGATCGGCGCCAGGCTGCCTTTTTCGTCCTGCCTGCGTAACCGATGTCACGTTACTTTAGTATCGCCTGCCTATATATTCGAAGACATGCGCAACCGACGATAGAGTCGGTTCGTCCGCGGTGCGCAGCGAGTGGAGGGCTCGTCGTCACCGCTGCTGCAATCGTGATCTCGGCAACAACGAGGGGAGGCGTGCATGGGAAGGATTACCAAGGCAGGCGCATGGTGCAATGGCGAAGTCGCCTATCTCGCCTGGGCGGCGGATGGGCCGATTGCCGATTGTCTCGGCTTCATGATCACCCGTGTGCACGAGACCGGGCAGGACGCCGGCGCCCGGCGAATCCTGCCGACCTGGATCGCTTTCACCGATCAGTCCAATCCCGACTGGCTGGAACAGGACAGCTCGGTCTGGCCGATCCAGCAATATCAATGGCGCGACCTGACGCTGCGCCGCTCACGCGACGAGGCGACCGTTCGGCCGATCGATTTCAAGATCCATTACGAGATCACCCCGGTCGGCCTGGCAGGTCCTGGCCGGGCAGAGGTTCCCGCCTCCGGCACCGCCCCCTATCGCGACGAGAACGGCAAGCCGCGATACGATGGGCCGCAGCGGCAGCTCTTCATCCTGGACGAGCCCTTCAAGACCGGGAGCATCGACGTCACCCATGATTTCCCGGGCGGCGGCGCCATCAAGGCGACCTATACCAACGGCATCCTTTCGACGCAGAACCTTCTGCGCCAGCTGGAAAAGGTGCAGGGCGTCAAGCCCGAGAATGTCGCGCCCGGCCCGGCGATGCGCGTCACCGAAGGCCTGCTGAAGACGCTGAAGGAGCACATCCCCAAGGAGAACGATCCGATTCGCCTGTTCCTGACGGCCGATGTGCTGAGCTTCCTGACGATGCTGATCGACCGCGCCGAAAAGGGAAATGGCGAACTCTATCTGGCGCTTTACGAGCTGCACGATCCGGAACTGGTCAGGCGGCTGACGGCGCTCGTCGAGGCGGGCAAGGCGCATGTCATCCTCTCAACCTCGGGCTCCACCGATCTCAACAAGAAGGGCGACGCGCCGCCGAGGAAGCCGGTCGTCTGGGATACCGGCAATCACGATGCGCGCATCGGCCTCCATGCCGCCGCGCCTTGTGCCGACCGCGTGCAGGATCGCCTCTTCAACAACAACAGCCACATCGGCCACAACAAATTCGCCGTCTATGTCGAAGGCGGCGTCGCCCGCACCGTCATGACCGGCAGCACCAACTGGACGGAAACCGGCCTTTGCACCCAGTCCAACAATGTCATCCTGATCGACGACAAGAAGGTCGCAGACCGCTTCCTCGCCTATTGGAAGCTGCTGCGGGACGATCCGCAGCCTCCGGGCGTTCCCTTGACCGTTTCCAACCATGGCAAGACCGCCGAGGGTTTTGCGCCGAGCAAAGGCGTGCAGGGCACAGCGCTGCGCCAGGCCAATGCCGCATTAAGCGTGCCGGTGAAGCTGGCGGACGGCAAGACCACCGTCGAAATCCTGTTTTCGCCCAACACCAAGGCGCCGACCAAGAACAAGACCTCACCGACACCAGTCGATCTCAGCCGCGTCTATTCGCTGATGGAACATGCTGACAGCGCCATCCTGTTCCTTACCTTCTATCCCGGTGTGCGCGGCGAACAGAACGTCATCGGCCAGGCGGCCGATCTTGCCGCCAAGCGGCCGGAACTGCTCGTCCAGGGCGCGATCAGCAATCCGGCAGCCCTGCCGCCGGCAAAACCCGGTGAACCCACGACCTATACCAAACCCGACGGCACGACCGAGGATCTGCCCCAACGGGCGATCTGGTGGCCGGGCGGCGATGCCAGCCGCGTCGCCATGGTGCGGGCCGCGGCGATCTCCGCCCAGTTCGGCGACCTTCGTCCAGAACTGCTCAGCGCCGGCCACGCGATCATCCACGACAAGATCGTCGTCATCGATCCGCTCCATCCCGACAACTGCACCGTCATCACCGGCAGCCACAATCTCGGATACAAGGCCTCCTACCAGAACGACGAGAACCTGCTGGTCATCCGCGGCAACCAGTCGCTCGCCGTCGCCTATGCGATCCATATCCTCGACATCTACGACCACTATGTCCTGCGCGCCAAGCTGCAGGAAGAGTTGCGCCAGTCGCTGATCGAGACGGGCCGGCCGCCAAAGGCGGATTCCGGCGGCGGCTTCCTCAATACCAAGGCCACCTGGCAGGGCCGCTGGTTCGCTCCCGCCAAGGGCCCGTCGAGCCGGGATTATTTCCTCGGTCTTTGAGAAGACTTCACGATTGCACCGATTGAAGAGAGGGCGTCCGGCCGACGGACGCCCTCTGTTTGTTGACGAAGTTTCCTCCGTCATGCTCGGCCTTGTGCCGAGCATCTAACCACAATAATTGTTTGGGGGAACCCATTTATTTTCAGCCACTTAATTGACCGGAGCAGATCCTCGGCACAAGGCCGAGGATGACGCCAGACAAAGAACCAGAACGTCAAAAGGCAACGGAGTGCGAACGAAGAGATCCTCTTCATTCGTTCAAACGATGGCTTGTACAGTAATATATCATTCGATTGACTGATTTATCGATCAGTGCTATAAAACCGTCATGACCAAGCCAAACGACAACCAAACCACACCAGCCTCCGCCCGCGCCGAGATCGCGCGCCAGAAGATGCTGACCGCCGCTCTCGACGTCTTCGGGCGCTACGGTTTCGACGGCGCCTCGACGCGCCAGCTGACCGAAGCCGCCGGCGTCAACCTGCAGGCGATCCCTTATTATTTCGGCAGCAAGGAAGGCCTCTACATCGCCACCGCCGAATATCTGATGATGCGGATCGACGCGCATGTCAGCGGCATGAGGGCGCGCATCGGCGCACAGCTCATGGCGCTCGACGCGGCCGGCGAGCCGCTCGGCGAGGCGCAGGCCCGCCTCTTCCTCACCGAAATTCTCCAGACCATGGTAACGCTCTTCGTCGCCAAGGAATCCGAGCCCTGGGCCCGCTTCCTCATCCGCGAGCAGATGGAACCGACCGAGGCATTCAAGCGGGTCTATCAGGGCATCATGCGGCCGATGATTGAAATGGGCCGGCGGCTGGTCGGCGCCATCCTTCGCGAGGACCCGGCGTCGGAACATGTGCGCCTGCGCACCTTCAATCTCGTCGGCAGCATTCTCATCTTCCGCTTTGCCCATGCCTCCGTGCTCGCCCAGATGGAATGGGACACATTCGGCCCGGAACAGGTGGAAATCCTGCGGGGCCTTGCCGCCGAACTGGCCGATGTCATCGGCCCGCCGAAAGGAGGTGCGGCATGAAACGCATCCTTCCCCTCCTCGTCCTTCTCCTCGCTGCGGCAGGAGCCGCCGCCTGGTGGTACGGCCTGCCCGAGCGGTTCGGCTGGCTGCCCGAGGCGCGCCGCGAATTCGTGCTTTACGGCAATGTCGATATCCGCCAGGTCTCGCTCGGCTTTCGCGTCAGCGGCCGCCTCTCCGAACTCCGTGTCGACGAGGGCGATGTCGTCAAGAGCGGAACGGTTTTGGCAAAGCTCGACGCCGCGCCCTATGAATTTGCCGTGCGCTCCGGCGAGGCCAATGCCGCAGCCCTTCGCGCAACGCTCGACAAACTGAAGGCCGGCCCGCGGCCGACCGAGATCGCCCAGGCGCGCGCCGCCTATGACGAAAGCCTCGCGGATATGCAGAATGCCAACCTCGCTTATGACCGCGCCCGCCAGCTTCGCCCGCAGGGCACGATTTCCGAAGCGAGCCTCGATCAGGCGACCGCCGCAAAGGCGATGGCCGCCGCCCGCTCGCAATCCGCCAGCGAGGCGCTGAAGCTGCTGCAGGAAGGCTCCCGCATCGAGGATATCGCCGCCGCCGATGCCCAGCTGAAGGCGGCCGAGGCCACACTCGCCTCGGCCCGCACCTCGCTCGCCGACACCGAACTGCGCGCGCCGAACGACGGCGTCATCCTCTCGCGCGTGCGGGAAAACGGCGCGATCGTCTCGCCGGCCGATACCGTCTTCGTGCTCTCGCTCACCGAGCCCGTCTGGGTGCGCAGCTACGTCGCCGAACCCGATCTCGGCCGCATCCATCCGGGCATGAAGGTCTCCGTCGCCTCCGATACGGCGCCCGACAAGCCCTATGAAGGCACGATCGGCTTCATATCTCCCGTCGCCGAATTCACTCCGAAATCGGTGGAGACGCCGGAACTGAGAACCGATCTCGTCTATCGCCTGAGGATCGTCATCGACAAGCCCGGCCCGGACCTGCGCCAGGGCATGCCTGTCACCGTGCGGCTTTCCGCGCCGGCAGGCGGACAATGACGACCGTCGAAACCAGCCGGGACGACAAGCCGCTCGTCCGGATCGACGGCGTCACCAAGCGTTTCGGCGACGCGCCTCCGGCCCTCGACGCCGTCTCCGGCGTCATCGGCGGCGGCGCGATCACCGGCCTCGTCGGCCCCGACGGCGCCGGCAAGACGACGCTGATCCGCCTGATGACCGGCCTCATGCTGCCGGACAGCGGCACGATGGAGGTTCTGGGCTTCGACACCCGGAAGAATGCCGCCGGCATCCAGGCGGCGATCGGCTACATGCCGCAGCGCTTCGGCCTCTACGAGGACCTCTCGGTGCAGGAAAACCTCGATCTCTATGCCGATCTGCGCGGCCTGCCGAAGAGCGAACGCGCCGGCGCCTTCGACGAATTGCTCACCTTCACCGACCTCAAGCGTTTCACCGGCCGGCTCGCCGGAAAGCTTTCCGGCGGCATGAAACAGAAGCTCGGCCTTGCCTGCGCGCTGCTGAAGAAGCCGCGCCTGCTGCTGCTCGACGAGCCGGGCGTCGGCGTCGACCCGATCTCGCGCCGCGACCTCTGGAAGATGGTCGAGAACCTGACGAAGGAAGGCATCGGCGTGCTCTGGTCGACCGCCTATCTCGACGAGGCCGAAGCCTGCGACCATGTGCTGCTCTTGAACCAGGGGAAACTGCTCTTCTCGGGAAAACCGGAGGAGATGACGGAGCGCGTCGACGGCCGCGTCTTCCGGGTCTCCGATGTCACCGGCCGCCGCCGGCAGGTTCTCGCCGAACTGCTGCAGGCCGATGGCGTCATCGACGGCGTGATCCAGGGCGAGGCGATCCGCCTGGTCGCAGCCAGCGGCAAGACACCCGATATCGGCAAGGCCGGCAATGGCGCCTCGCTTTCCCCTGCCCCGCCCCGTTTCGAGGATGCCTTCGTCGACATGCTGGGCGGCGGTCCCGGCGGCCGCTCCAGGCTCGCCGAGGCGCAAGAGCCGCTGAAGGCCGAGGGCGACCGCCCGGTGATCGAAGCCAGGGGCCTGACCAAGCGCTTCGGCGATTTCACCGCCGCCGACGACATCAGCTTCGATATCCGCCGCGGCGAGATCTTCGGCCTGCTCGGCCCGAACGGCGCTGGCAAGTCCACCACTTTCAAGATGCTCTGCGGCCTATTGAAGCCGACCGGCGGCGAAGGCCGCGTCGCCGGTTTCGATCTCCGCCGCGATGCCGCCGAAGCCCGCAACCAGCTCGGCTACATGGCGCAGAAATTCTCGCTCTACGGCGATCTCACCGTCATGCAGAACCTCGAATTCTTCGCCGGCGTTTATGGCCTTCGCGGGCAGCATAAGCGCAAGCGCATCGAGCTGATGGCCGAGATCTTCGATTTCGGCCGCCATGCCAACGAGGCCGCCAAGGACCTGCCGCTCGGCCTCAAACAGCGCCTGGCGCTTGCCTGCGCCGTCATGCACGAGCCGCGCGCCCTCTTCCTGGACGAGCCGACATCAGGCGTCGATCCGATCACCCGGCGCGAATTCTGGACGCATATCAACGCGCTGGTGGAAAAAGGCGTCACCGTGCTCGTCACCACCCATTTCATGGACGAGGCGGAATATTGCGACCGCATCTCGCTGATCTATCGCGGCCGCTCGATTGCGCTCGGCTCGCCCGACGAATTGAAGGCCCGGGTCGCGACCAGGGAGCAGCCGGACCCGACGATGGAGGATGCCTTCATCGCGCTGGTGCAGCAGTCGGAAGCGGAGGATGCGGCATGAGCGCCTCATCAGGCCGGTTACGGCGTTTGTTTGCCCTCGTGCGCAAGGAAAGCTTCCAGGCGGTCCGCGATCCGAGCAGCATCCTCATCGCCTTCGTGCTGCCGCTGATCCTGCTCTTTCTCTTCGGCTACGGCGTCTCGCTCGATACCAGCCGCACCCGCATCGGCCTCGTGACCGAGGAGATGACGCCGCTGACGCAGGACCTGTCGGCGAGTTTCCAGGCCTCGCGCTATTTCGATGTGACGATCGGCCGTGACCGGCGCCTGTTCGAGGACGATCTCGTGATCGGCAAGGTGCGCGGCATCGTCATCATCCCGGCCGATTTCACCACGCGCTACACCGCCGGCAACCGTCCCGCTCTCCAGGTGATCGTCGACGGCTCCGACCCGAACACGGCAAATTTCGTGCAGAATTATGCGCAAGGTGCCGTCGCCAACTGGGAACAGCAGAGACAGGCGGATGTCGCCTCGCACAGCCCTGCCATCACAGTCGAGCAGCGTTTCTGGTTCAATCCGGAACTCACCAGCCGCAATTTCCTCGTGCCGGGCTCTATCGCCATCGTCATGACGCTTGTCGGCACGCTGCTCACCTCGCTCGTCGTCGCCCGCGAATGGGAGCGTGGCACGATGGAGGCGATGATGGCGACGCCGGTGACGGCGGTCGAACTGCTCGCCGGCAAGATCCTGCCCTATTTCCTGCTCGGCCTCACCTCGATGACGCTCTGCGTGCTGCTGGCGGTCTTTCTCTTCGGCGTGCCGTTCCGCGGCTCGGTCGCGGCTCTTTACGCATTGTCGGCCGCTTTCCTGATCCCGGCGCTCGGCCAGGGCCTGTTGATCTCGACGGCGACGAAAAACCAGTTCCTCGCCTCGCAGCTGGCTCTCATATCAGCCTTCCTGCCGGCCTTCCTGCTGTCGGGCTTCCTGTTCGAAATCAATTCCATGCCTGCGGTCATCCAGTGGATCACCTTCATCGTGCCGGCGCGCTACCTGATCCCGAGCCTTCAGACGGTGTTCCTCGCCGGCGACATCTGGCCGATGTTCGCAAAGGCAATCTCCGTCATGCTGACGATCGGCGCCATCATGTTCGTGCTGGCCGCCCGCAGCACCAGAAAGAGGATCGGCTGAGATGGGATGGACAAGGCTTTACGCCCTCATCGTCAAGGAATTGCTCGCCGTGCTGCGCGATCCCAAGGGGCGCGCCATCCTGATCGGCCCGCCGATCGTCCAGCTTCTCGTCTTTTCCTATGCCGCGACGCTCGAAGTCCGCAATGTCGACGTCATGATCCTCAATCGCGACAGCGGCCATTGGGGCCAGGAACTGATCGAGCGCATCGACGGCTCGCCGACTTTCCGCAACATCGAAGTCGCCGCGAGCCAGGCGCAGGTCCAGGTGGCAATCGACAATCAGACCGTGATCGCCGCCGTCGAGATCGGCCCGGATTTCTCGCGCAATATCGAGGCGGGAACGCCGGCCGACCTGCAGGTCGTGCTCGACGGCCGCCGCTCCAACGCCTCGCAGATCGTCGCGGGCTACCTCTCGCAGATCAGCGGCGCCCTTGCCGCCGAGACCCCGGCCGGCAAGCGAACCGGCGCCGAAATGGTTTCGACGGTGCCGCGCAACTGGTTCAACCCGAACCTCACCTATCAATGGTTCATGGTGCCGAACCTGATCGCCAGCATCGCGCTGCTGATCGGCCTGATCGTCACGGCTTTGTCGATCGCCCGCGAGCGCGAGCTCGGCACCTTCGACCAACTGATGGTCTCGCCGCTGCGCATGCACGAGATCCTGATCGGCAAGCTGATCCCGCCGATGATGATCGGCCTCTTCCACATCACCGTCTATATCCTCGCCGCCGTCTTCCTGTTCGAAGTGCCGCTGCGCGGCTCGCTCTTCCTGCTTTATGGCAGCGCGGTCTTCTACCTCGGCTCGGTCGCCGGCCTCGGCCTCTTCATCTCGGCGCTGTCGATGACGCAGCAGCAGGCAATCCTCGGAGCCTTTCTGTTCATGGTCCCGGCCATGCTGCTCTCGGGCTTCGCCACGCCGATCGAGAACATGCCGGCCTGGCTGCAGCCGATAACACTCATCAACCCGCTGCGCTATTTCCTGGTGATCGTCAAAGGCGTCTTCCTCAAGGATATCCCTTTGAGCGAGGTGGTGAACCAGACGATCCCGCTGGCGCTGATCGCCACCGTCACGCTCAGCGCTGCCGCCTGGCTCTTCCGCCGGCGCCTGGAATAATCCCATCCCCACGCATGCTTCAGCCGCCTCACAGAATATGAACCGGCCTTCCAAAGCGTGATTCTCCTGCTGGAACATCGGATTTGCGTTGTCGTTACCCAAACGCAATCCAACAAAGGAGAAGCAAAATGTACAAGATTCTACTTGTCTCCAGCGCCCTTGCGCTGTCGTCACTCGCCACCAACGCGCTGGCTGACGGCGCCGTCACCGGTGCTGCCGGCGGCGCCATCACCGGCGCGATCGTCGGTGGTCCCGTGGGTGCCGCCATTGGCGGCGTGGCCGGCGGTGTCGCTGGCGCCGTCGTCGATCCGCCGCCGCGCGAGGTCGTTACCTATGTCCAGCAGCAGCCGGCCCCGACCTCCCGCGTGGTCGTCGAGCAGCCGATCGTCGTCGGCAAGCCGCTTCCGGCCGATGTCGTCGTTACACCGGTGCCTGACAACCCGAAATACGCCTACACGGTCATCAACGACCGCCGTGTGATCGTCGAACCCCGCACCCATCGCGTCGTGCAGGTGATTGAATAAACAAGCGGCCGAGACCACTTGCGGCGGCTCGGCCACCTCCGGCCCCACCTCGGTGGGGCCTTTTTTCGCCGGATTAGGCTCTGTAGGCGACGAGCACCGCGCCTCCGGCGATCATGATGACGCCAAGCCAGTTCGGAAGCGACAGACGTTCGCCCAGGAACAGCACGGCAAAGACGGACGCGAAGACGACGGAGAGCTTGTCGATCGGTGCGACACGAGCCGCATCACCGAGCTTCAAAGCCCGGAAATAGCAAATCCAGGATGCGCCGGTGGCAAGGCCGGAGAGGATGAGAAACAGCCAGCTCCTGCTCGACACCGAAGACGGCTCCTGCCAATTGCCCGTCACATAGACCATCATCCCTGCCGCCAGCAGAATGACGATGGTGCGAACGAAGGTTGCGAAGTCGGAATTCACATTCTCGACGCCGACCTTGGCAAAAATCGCAGTGAGCGCTGCAAAGCAGGCGGAAAGAAGCGCCCAAAGCGGCCAGCTTGTGAGAAGACTTTTCATGCGGCCTGCCTTCGCCCTCTTGTGCTGATCAGCGTGAAATCTTGAAGCAAATCCAACATACGAAAAATCCGCCGGAATGGCGGCTTCGTTGTTCTCAAATACCGAAATCAGGCCTTCACTCGCGCCGCTTACGGTCGGCCGCAACAGCTTTGCCCCCCGCCACAGGCTTCCTGTCACCGTAAAGGAACGGACCGAGGGAGAGCGTCGAACTGCCCATGCCGAAGCATAACGCGAAAACATCGCAGACCGAAGCGGCTCCGCTCACCGCGGAGGCGCAGGAGCAGCTTAAACTTGCGATCCCGTTTTCGCTGCCGGACTGCTTTGCCCTATTCGCGGCTCCATCCCCGCCAGCAGCCGCTTGATATTGGCATGATGGCGCACGATGACATAAAGGCCGCCTGCAATCACCAGAAACCGGTAGGCCAACGGCTGCTCCAGGCTGAAAATGAGGACGATCGCCGTCAACGCCGCCAGCATCGAACTCAGCGACACAATCCGAAACACAGCAAGCCCGATGCCGAAAACCGTCGCCGCACCTAAACCGACCGGCCATGATATGGCGAGCAGCACGCCGAGCCCTGTCGCAGCAGATTTGCCACCTGTGAAATTCAACCAGATCGAACGGCCGTGACCTAACAAGACGGCAAGTCCGGCCGCACAAACGGCCCAAGACACCCAGCCCGTCAAATCAAGCGCTGTCGACGGCATCTCGTACCGCCATCCATAAGACCAGGGATAAAACCAGCGGGCGAAGACCACCGCCGCCGCACCTTTCAGCACATCCACCAGCAACACGACCAAGGCAGGCCATTTGCCCAGAGTCCGCAACACATTCGTTGCGCCAGTGGATTTGGAGCCATGTTCCCGGATGTCGATGCCTTTGAGCAGCTTTCCCGCCAGATAGCCCGTGGGAATGGCGCCGATCAGATAAGCGATCGCCAGTCCGACCACACCCGCTATCCAAATCATGGAGCCACCTCGCCGCTTAAAGAAAACCGCCCACGAGATCCGTGGGCAGTTCGACATCATCATACTTTCATTTCGTATGCCAGCCGGAAGCCCGGTTCACTTATCCCAAGCGTCGCATCAGACCTTCAGCTCGCGCCGCTCGCGCTCGGTCTCCATGGCGAGATCGAGCACCTTCTGCAGGTTGGCGGCGTGGCGGAAATTCGGGTCGGGCTGGATGCCGCTCGCCACCGCTTCGGCAAACCGCTGGTAGTTCGTCGGCACCGGCGCCACCTCGATCTCCTTCCAGGTGGCGGTCTCGGCATCGTCGCCAAGGCAGCCGCGCAGTTCCGATCCGGCCGGCCGGTGGATGACCTCGAGGCTGCCCTTTTCGCCGTAGATGCGCAGCTTCAGCTCGTTCAGGTGGCCCGTCGCCCAGCGGCTGGCATGGATGACGCCGAGCGCGCCGTTGGCGAAATCGACCGACATGGTGAAGCTGTCATTGGCGTCGAGCATATATTCGCCGATCTGGCCGCCCGGCGCCTTGTTGAAGGTCTTCAACCGCGCAAAGACATGATCGATGTCGGTGGCGGCGCCATAGGCGGCGAAATCGAGGATGTGGATGCCGACATCTCCGAGCACGCCGTTCGAGCCGTGGCCGGTGGAAAGCCGCCACAGCCAGGTCGATTCCGTGCGCCAGTCGCCCCAGGCGCGCGAGACGAGCCAGCTTTGCAGATAGGAGGCTTCGACGTGCTTGATCGTACCGAGCTCACCGGCAAGCACCATTTCACGGGCGCGCTGCAGCGGTGCGACATTGCGGTAGGTGAGGTTCACCATGTTGATGACGCCGGCCTTTTCAGCCGCTTCCGTCATCTCTAACGCCTTCGCGTAGTTTTCCGCCAGCGGCTTCTCGCAGAGCACATGCTTGCCGGCGGCAATCAGCGCCAGCGTCGTCGGGTGATGGATGCGGTCGGGCGTGATGTTCGTCGCCGCATCGAATTCGCCCCAGGCGATCGCCTCATCCAGAGAGAGGAACCGCTTCTCGATGCCGAACTTGTCGGCAAAGGCGGAAAGCCGGTCGGGATCGGTGTCGACGGCGCCGACCACCGTTACGCCATCGATTTTGCTGAAGTGGGTGAGCTGGTTTTTCGCCATCACGCCCGTGCCAAGAACGAGTAGTCGCATGGATGCTCCTCAGCGGTAACCGGCTTCGCCGGCCTGGTGCAGTTTCGGGCCGCGTTCGACGATCGGCTCCAATGCCTTCTCTACCGGCACATTTGGAGCGTCGGTAATACCAGTCAACGCGCCTTGCGGGTTATAGGCCCACTTGACGCCGTTGATCAGCACCTTCTGCACCGTGGCGTCGTGATAGGTCGGATAGGTCTCGTGGCCGGGGCGGAAATAGAAGATGTTGCCGGCGCCGCGCCGCCACGTCAGGCCCGAGCGGAACACTTCCCCGCCCTGGAACCAGGAGATGAACACCGTTTCGAGCGGCTCCGGCACCGAGAATTGCTCGCCATACATTTCCTCGTTTTCGAGTTCGAAATGCTCGCCGATGCCGGCGGCGATCGGATGGCGCGGATTGATCGTCCACAGCCGCTCGCGCTCACCCGCCTCGCGCCATTTCAGCGCGCAGGGTGTACCCATCAGCCGCTTGAAGATCTTCGAGAAATGGCCGGAATGCAGAACGAGAAGGCCCATGCCCTCCCAGACGCGCTTGGCGACGCGCTCGACGACGACGTCGGACACGGCGCCATGATCCTTATGGCCCCACCAGGTCAGCACGTCGGTTTCGGCAAGGCGGGCCTCGCTCAGCCCATGCTCCGGCTCCTGCAGCGTCGCGGTGGTCGCGGAGATGGCGGGATCGCTGTTCAGCGCTTTGGCGATCGTCGTGTGCATGCCTTCGGGATAGATGCCCCGGACGATCTCATTGGTAGTCTCGTGGATATTCTCTCCCCAGACGACGGTGCGTATGGCCATGATGTGCTCCTCTGGAAGCTGGAAGTATCGGCAGGCGGGAAAAGCAGAATTCAAAGCGCTTTGGAAAAAGGCGCTGGGTGCGCCTCGATCTCCTCCACGTCAAAGCAACACATAGCCCTTTGTCAGGAGTTTGACAAAGGGGAAAATTTCTCTCGCGAGCTTTGGAGGAGGATTCTAGAATTTCACAATGAAATCAATGCGAAACGGATTTCGAGAACAGATTGACCACGACGACGCCCGATATGATCAGCCCGAGGCCGACGATCGCCGGCGGGTCGAGGCGCTGCTTGAAGAAAATCAGGCCGACCGAGGAAATCAGCACGATTCCCAAAGCGCTCCAAATCGCATAGGCGATGCCGACGGGAATGCTCTTCAGCGTGAGCGACAGGCAATAGAAGGCCGCCGCATAGCAGGCGACGACGAGTGCCGTCGGCCCGATGCGGGTGAACTGCTGCGACAATTGCAGCGCTGTCGTGCCGATGACCTCGAGCACGATGGCTGCAAAGAGCAGCCCGTAGATGGCGGCCTGGCTCATGGCGGTATCCCCTGGATTACTTTCCGGTCAATTCGACGAGGCGGTCGATGAGATTCCGCCTCAGCGCATCGGCGATATCATGGCTCTCCAGCGTATCCGCGAACCACAGCCCGTCGGCGGCGAAGCGCACGATCTGCGCATCGAGCGAGGAATCGGTGCCGACATATTCCTCGGCTCGCGCCTGCACCCATTGGCGCCAGCGAAGGCGGAGCCGGGGTTCGGCGAGAAGCGCGATCGTCACCTGCGTCCAACCCCTGGAATCGTCGGGACGATCCTTGAGACCGGACACCGCCCTGAGATAGGCGCGGGTGAAACGGCCCTGCGGCATGGGATCGCCACGCATCAACTCCTCGATATCGGCATCGAACCTTTCGAGCAGGCTCTCGAACAGCGCGTCGAGCAGCGCATTCTTCGTCGGGAAGTGATGCAGCAAGCCGCCCTTGCTGACGCTGGAGGCGGCGGAGACCGCATCGAGCGTCACAGCCGCCATGCCTTCGCTGGCGGCAAGACGCGCGGCGACCTCCAGCAACTGCTGGCGCACGAGAGCCGGTTGTTTCTTGCGATGGTGAGCGTTTGACATGAGAGATAAAAGATACCGTCCGGACGGTTTTGTCAAGAAGAATCGTTGGAACCCCTGCCTCGCGGGCATTATGCGCGAAATGCCGCGGCGCCTTGATGACAGTTGCGATCATTTTCCATCAGGTGCATGAAGAGGCCGGGGAATGATATCGGGGATGGTTTCGTGACGGAGAAGGTCACCACTCTATATGAAGCGATCGGCGGCGATCCCACCGTGCGGGCGCTGACGCACCGCTTCTACGCGCTGATGGATACGCTGCCGGAGGCAAGCAACGTGCGCGCCGTGCACCCGCCGAGCCTTGAAGGCAGCGAAGAGAAATTCTACGAATATATGAGCGGCTATCTCGGCGGCCCGCCGCTCTATACCGACAAACGCGGCCATCCGCGCCTGCGCAGCCGCCATTTCGTCGCCGAGATCGGCCCTGTCGAACGGGACGAATGGCTGCTCTGCTTCCGCCGCGCGCTCGACGAGACGATATCAAGCCAGGCGCTGCGCGATCTCATCTGGGCGCCGGTCGAACGCCTCGCCCATCACATGCAGAACAAGGAAGAACCATGAGCCTGAACGCGCGACTGGAGCCCGTGCTCTATCTCTTTGCCGGCCTGTTCGGCGCAGCCGGCGTGGCGCTCGCCGCGCTTGCCGCCCATGGCGGCGGCGAGGCCAACCTTGCGGCTTCCGCCTCCGCCATGTGCCTCGCACACGCCCCTGCCCTGCTGGCCTTGGCGCTCGGCACCGCCAAGCTCAAAACCGCCTGGCTGGCCGGTTTCCTGATGATCGTGGGAACGCTGCTCTTTGCCGGCGATCTCGTCACGCTCCGATTCTCCGGCTCCGGCCTCTTTCCCTATGCCGCGCCGACCGGCGGCTGGGCGATGATGCTCGGCTGGCTGGCCGTGGCGGCGGGCGCAGCCTTCCCTGTCCGAACCTAACCGCGCGGCTGCGGTATGCGGCCGAAGCGCAGGAGATTTCCGTGCGGATCATGGATGTAGAATTCCTCCATGTTCCACGGCCGCACTTCCATTTCGGTCAGGCGCTCCACGCCCCTTTCGCGATATTCCGCATGAAGCGCGCCGATGCCGCCGCCGCGGAGATAGACGGAGGTCTTCTCGCAGAGACTAACATCCTCGGTACGCCAGAAATGCAGTTCCATATCGTCGCGCCGCAGGATGAGATAATCCGGCGCCTCGTAGACGATATTGGCAAAGCCGAGTTTGTCGCGATAGAAAAAGAGCGTCTCGGCGATATCGAGTGACGGCAGGACCGGCAGAACCTCGATGCGATCGGGGTCTTCGTTCATATGCCCTCGACCACGTTAAAACCCTCAAAAACCGGCGGCCCCTTGTACATCGCCTTGCGGTCTCCGGCATTGCGGTGCGCCGCGCGAAAGTTCTCGGACTTCGTCCAGTTCTGAAAATCTTCTTCGCTCTTCCAGACCGTGTGCGAGGAATAGAGCGTGTAGCCCTCTTCTTCGTTGGCCTTGCCGCGCAGCAGGCGGAATTCGACGAAACCGGGCACCTCGGCCAGGCTGGAATCGCGATTGCGCCAGACCGTTTCGAAATCGCCCTCGGTCCCGGTTACGACCTTGAAGCGGTTCATTGCGATATACATGAAATCTCCTTACGCCTTCTTGGCCGCCTTCGCAGCAGGCGAGGGAAAGGCGAGAACATTATTGCCGTTTGCCGCAGCCGCGCCAAGCGGTCTTGTCGCCGCCTCCCCAGGCATGCGCGCCTCCCAGGTCGGGAACAGCGTCACATTCTGATGGATCTGCTGGCGTGCGGTGTGCTGCTGGAACAGTTCGTAGAGTTCGGGCACGAGGCCGTCGCCGCTCTGCGCGGCGAGCTTGTGCAGGCCGATCATGGTGAAGCCGTCGGGGCGCTGGTCGTTCATCGGGAAGTGTCTCGTTCGTTCATCGTCTGCAGCGCACGTTCCAGGCTAGACTTGCTGCCGTTTCGAAGCGGGATGAAGGCCTTGCTGAACTTCTTGCAGCCGGTCTTCACGCGCAGGCAGGCATCGTGGCTGATACAGTCGATGGGGCAGAACACGCAGTCGACGGAGGGAAGCAGCGTGTCGATGCGGGAGACCGCCTCGCGCAGGCCGCCATCGTGATGAATGAGCTCGGCGCCGAAATTGCTGGCGATCTGGCGCAGATGCGCCACCTGGCAGTCACGCCCGCCGACATAAAGAAAACTGCGGCCACCCAGTTTGGATCGTCCGTTGGATGCCTGTCCGGCCTCCTCGCCCGCACTCTCGCGGACCTCCCGGTTCGATCCCTTCTTGCCCTTGCGAGCCATATGCCACCCGTTCGCTGGTTGATCGTCACACGATTCCTGCGTGTGCGGACGGACCTTATTAAACTTGATTTTTGGAGTAAAGTATAAAGTTGATTGTTTTTATCATATTTTATCGGACTGTGACTTGGATCGGAAAGTCGAATGTGTGCGAAGCCCCCCATCCATCAGGCAAAGCGGGAAGATTGCAGGAATTCAGGCTGCCTAGAACCGCGTTATCCACGTCGGCCATACCGGAGCCTCTAGTGATCCGCGATAAGGTGACATTTCCGTCGCTATTGACCATAACGCGAACTCTTAGGGATACCGCAGTATCCCGATACTGCGACTTCAGTCGGTCGATACAACGAGATAGGCGCGAAAAAACCTTACCCGTGTAATTTGCCTGAGAAGCACCGCCAGCGCCTTCTCTGCCCCCGGATGTCCGCGAATTGTTATCGGAGTTGGCGTTAGCTTGACCGTCGGCAGCTCCTCTGCGAGATTCCTGCTTGGCATCGCCTTCCGAACCCTGTGCTTTCTTCGGCGGCTGTTTTCTTTCCACCACCTTCTTTTCTACCGGCTTCTCCAGCTTCGGCTTCGGTTGCGGAGTAACCACTTCTGTCGGCGGTTCCGGCTCGGGAGAAACGGGAGCCACCTCGACAGGCTTGATCCCTTCGGGTTCGGACTGCATTGCGGCTGCCGTTGGCAGTTCGCTTGAAATCACCGGCTGCTCCGGCACCACCGTCGACATCGGCTGTGCGACGGATGTTTCGGCAGGGGTTTCCGATACGAGAACTTCCGGTTCTGCAGTCGCAACCGTCTCGGCTGACTGACGCGTAACGTCCTGTATAGGCTGAACGGTCTCCACCGGCTCTGCGTCAGCCGGCTCAACGATTTTCGGCTGGACGACCTCCGGCTGCACCTCGGCTGTTTCGACTGGCTTAACCGTATCGGGTTCAACAGCCTCTGGGACCACTTCTTCCTGTATCGTCACCTCGGTGTCGCCGGCTGCGCTCTGATCGGCGTCGGAACTGCCGAGCATGACCACGCTGATCGCCTCGCCTGCTTCCATCAGTGTCTCGTCAGAAGGCTTGGGCAAAACGACAAGCAGCGTCACGGCCAGCGCGACATGAAAAAAGAACGAACCAACACACGTCAGCGCCACCCGCCGCCGTACCGGCTTCTTCTCATCCTCCTGCTTCTCCACCGCCGCATCCATCGGCGGTGCAGAAGCGGGAGCGGCCGGTTCGGCTTCCGGATGGTCGGGAAAGGAGGATATCTGCGCAGAACGCGTGTAGTGGATGACCGTCTCGCCGGCCGGCTGCCGCTGCGCGTTTCGCAGTTCGGGAAGCTCGTGGCCGGGGTGCATGCCGGGCATGTTGTCGTTCAGGCTGGTGTCGGCGCTCTCCTCCCCGATGAGCACGTGTCTCGATCTGGATTTCGCTGAAATCGCCATTCTTTACGCCTCGGACAGCCGGAAACATGTCGGCCGGGGTTCATCCCCGGCGTCTTCTCATCCTTCGAAAGGAACGGAGATCTGCGAGCGGGTGACGAGACCCTTCATGCATTCGCCGGCGACCGGCCCGTCGCAGACCGGCGTGTCGTTGATGAGGATGCGGGTCACGCTCTCGCATTTGACATTCGGCATGTCGAACTGGCGGACGCGCTTCTTGCCCTGCGGCAGATCGCGGAAGTCGAGGACGGTGATGCGGTCGACGGCATTCTTGTCGTTGAAGAAGGCAAGCTCGAAGGAAACCTTGTTGATGGCGGCGGGCAGCTTGTTGAGCGCCACGAAAGTCATCATGCAGCCCTTCTGCGAGGGCGCCAGCGCGTTGAGTTCGACATCGAGGGAGGCTGCGGGCGCCGCCTCCTGCGCCTGGGCTACGCGTGCAGCCGTCATCACCAAGCCGGCCGCAACGGCCGCAAACCTACCCGTCATCATCTTCTCCGCATTGTCGCGAGCCGTCGGCGGACGGCTTCGTATCAGCAATCTCAAAAACTTGACTGCGTTAGTCTTCTATTGCGTCTTTAAAAAACTATGAGTAAGAAAGTCAAGTTAATTGTAAACGCAGCCGGAGACCTTCTGATCCCCGGCCTCACGGAATTGCCAGCCGAAATGATGGTTGAAAAGCCAGACACTTTTAAGCATGCGCCGCTGCCCTCCGAGCCGGCGGCGCAGCACCGGATCGTCGAAAGCGCGGATCTTTTCCGCGGCACGAACGAGATCATGATCAGACACGACGGGCTGGTTTACCGCCTGAAGATCACCCGCCAGGGCAAACTCATTCTCAATAAATAGGGCCAATAAGTAGGTAAGACATGACCGAGCAGAAAAGACCGGCGCCAGCAGAAATCCGCGCGTTTCGGGCCGAAAATCCGAAGATGCGCGAGCGCGATATCGCCGCCCAGCTGAAGATTTCCGAAGCAGCCCTCGTCGCGGCCGAGACCGGCATCAGCGTCATCCGCATCGACGGCAGCGCCGCGAAACTTCTCGAGCGCGTGGAACGCCTCGGCGAGGTGATGGCGCTGTCGCGCAATGAAAGCGCCGTGCACGAAAAGATCGGCATCTTCGAAAACATCAAATCAGGCGTGCAGAGCGCGATCGTTCTCGGCGAGAATATCGACCTGCGCATCTTCCCGAGCCGCTGGCAGCATGGCTTCGCCGTCTCCAAGAAGGATGGCGACCAGGAGCGCCTCAGCCTGCAATATTTCGACAAGGCAGGCAACGCGGTGCACAAGATTCACCTGCGCCCAAACTCTGATATCGAGGCCTATCACGCGATCGTCGCCGAGCTGAAGCTCGAAGACCAGTCGCAGGAATTCGTCGAGGCCGAGGTCTCGAATACAGCCGATGAAGCCGCCGATGTCAGCCGCGACGAACTGCGCGACAACTGGAGCAAGCTCACCGATACCCACGAATTCTTCGGCATGCTGAAGCGCCTGAAGATCGGCCGCCAGGCGGCCATCCGCACAGTCGGCGACGACTATGCCTGGAAGCTCGACGGCACCGCGACGGCCGAGATGATGCATGCCTCGGTCAAATCGGGCCTGCCGATCATGTGCTTCGTCGCCAATGACGGCATCGTCCAGATCCATTCCGGGCCGATCTTCAACGTGCAGTCGATGGGACCGTGGATCAACATCATGGACCCGACCTTCCACCTGCATCTGCGCCAGGATCACATCGCCGAGACCTGGGCCGTGCGCAAGCCGACCAAGGACGGCCACGTCACCTCGCTGGAAGCTTACAATGCCGAAGGCGAGATGATCATCCAGTTCTTCGGCAAGCGGAAGGAAGGCTCCGACGAGCGCGCCGAATGGCGCGAGATCATGGAAAACCTGCCGCGGGCAACAAGTGCCGCCGCATAAGGATCACAGCGATGACGATGCGTAACAACCTGCGCCGGGTCCGCCTTTGGGAACTGGCCCTGACGGCAGCCGTCATGGCGCTGCCGCTGATCCCGACTGCGCCGGCCGGCAAAAGCTTTGCCTTCGCTAGCGCCGCCCATGCCGAGGAGAAGAAGCTCGACACCTCGCGCCTGGTTTCGGTCGGCGGTGACGTTACCGAGATCATCTATGCGCTCGGCGAGGAAAGCCGGCTGATCGCCCGCGACACCACGAGCCTTTATCCGGAGGCGGCGCTGAAGCTGCCGAACGTCGGATACATGCGCGCGCTCTCGCCGGAAGGCATTCTTGCCATGAACCCGACGGCGATCATCGCCGTCGAAGGGTCCGGCCCGCCGGAAGCGCTTGCCGTGCTGAAGAACGCCAGCGTGCCTTTCGAGACCGTGCCGAACACCTTCACCCGCGACGGCATCATCGCCAAGATCGACCGCGTCGGCACGCTGCTCGGCGTGCCGGACAAGGCGAAGGCGCTCGAAGAAAAGGTCGCAGCCGATCTCGACGCGGCGATCGCCGATGCCGAGAAGCGCCCGGAGGCCGAACGCAAGCGCGTTCTCTTCATCCTCAGCGCCCAGAACGGCCGGATCATGGCATCGGGCACCGGCACGGCGGCCGACGGCGTGATCAAGCTTGCCGGCGCCGTCAACGCAGTCGGCGTATTTCCGGGCTATAAGCCGCTGACGGATGAGGCGATCATCGAAGCCAAGCCCGACATCATCCTGATGATGAACCGCGGCGATGGCGCCGGCACCAAGAACGAGGATCTGCTGGCGCAGCCGGCAATCGCGCTGACGCCGGCCGGCGAGAAGAAAGCGATCATCCGCATGGACGGCGTCTACCTGCTCGGCTTCGGCCCGCGCACGGCAGCCGCGGTGCGTGATCTCAACGCGGCGATCTACGGGGGCTGATCATGGCCCTGCCGCAAGCCATGACGGAGCAAAGGCGACCATTCCGGGTGGCTAAGATGCGTGAAATCAGGCGGGCAGGAGACAGGACGCGGCTCGCCCTGCTGGCGATCGCCCTGCTTGCCGCCGGCTCCATTTTCGCGATGCTGTTTTCGGTGACGACGGGCGCCTCGGATGCCTCGATCCTCGACGTCATCGCCAATATGGCCGGCTCCGAGACCGCGCTCAGCACCCGCGACCGGATCATCATCTTCGATATCCGCCTGCCCCGCGCGATCCTCGGTTTCCTGATCGGCGCCTCGCTTGCCGTTTCCGGCACGGTGATGCAGGGCCTGTTCCGCAATCCGCTGGCCGATCCCGGCCTCGTCGGCGTCTCCTCCGGCGCAAGCTTCGGCGCGGTCGCCATGATCGTGCTCGGCGGCGGTCTCGCAGCACCCCTCCAGGCATTTTTCGGCATCTATGCCCTGCCGGCGGCCGCCTTCGGCGGCGGTCTCGCCACGACGCTGCTGCTCTACCGGATCGCGACGCGGCATGGCCAAACCTCGGTGGCGACGATGCTGCTTGCCGGCATCGCGCTCGGCGCGCTGGCGCTGGCGCTGACCGGCCTCTTGATCTACATGGCGAACGACCAGCAGCTGCGCGACCTGACCTTCTGGAGCATGGGCTCGCTTGCCGGCGCCACATGGACGAAGATCGCCGCCGCCAGCCCGATCATCCTCCTGTCCTTCACCGCCCTGCCCTTCATGGCGCGCGGCCTCAATGCCATCACGCTCGGCGAAGCGGCTGCCTTTCATATGGGCGTGCCGGTGCAGCGGCTGAAGAATGTCGCGATAACAGGCGTCGCGGCTGCGACCGGCGCTTCCGTCGCCGTCAGCGGCGGCATCGGCTTCGTCGGCATCGTCGTGCCGCACATCCTGCGCATGGCGATCGGCCCGGACCATCGTTTCCTACTGCCGGCCGCAGCCCTTCTCGGCGGCTCACTGCTGATCTTCGCCGACGTGCTCGCCCGCACCCTGGTTGCCCCAGCCGAGCTGCCGATCGGCATCATCACCGCGGCGGTCGGCGGGCCGTTCTTCCTGTGGATCCTGCTGAAGCAGCGTTCGCGCCTTGCCCTCTGAGCAACCTTGTGAGTGACTGAGATGATCGAAGTGTCCGGCCTCTCCGTGCGCCTTTCCGGCAAATCGATCATCAGTGACGTCGCTTTCACCGCAAGGGCCGGAGAGCTGACGGCGATTGCGGGGCCGAACGGCTCCGGCAAGACGACGACGATGAAGGCGATATCGGGCGAGCTCGCCTATGACGGCTCGGTGCGCATCGGCGGCGGCGAGGTAAAGGCACTGAAACCCTGGCTGCTTGCCGCCATTCGCGGCGTGCTGCCGCAGGCAAGCACCATCTCCTTTCCCTTCACCGTGCGCGAGATCGTCCGCATGGGCCTGACCTCGGGCCTGAACCTGCATCCCGACAAGGCCGATGAGACCGCGGCCGCCGCTCTCGCCTCGGTCGATCTCGTCGGCTTCGAAGGCCGTTTCTACCAGGAACTCTCCGGCGGCGAGCAGCAGCGCGTGCAGCTGGCCCGCGTGCTCTGCCAGATCTCCGAACCCGTCGTCGACGGCAAGCCCTGCTGGCTGCTGCTCGACGAGCCCGTCTCGAGCCTCGATATCAGCCACCAGCTGACCATCATGACGCTCGCCCGCAATTTCTGCGAACGCGGCGGCGGCGTCATCGCCGTCATGCACGACCTCAACCTGACGGCGCTCTTTGCCGACCGCATCGTGCTGATGAAATCCGGCCGGCTCGCCGCCGCCGGCAACGTTCGTGACGTCCTGACCGACGAGACCATGCTCTCGGTCTTCGGTTGCGCACTGCGCATCAACCAGACGCCGGCCGACGGCACGCCCTTCGTGCTCGCCCACAGCGCTCTTTCCCGGCCCTGACCGCCGCCCAAGCGGAACTTTTTACTCGCTCAACACGTTGTCGCCAGTGATTTGGGTCAATGCCGGGCGGTCTTATCTATGCAACCAACGGTCATGACCCCTGGAGCACAAGAGGCGGGCTTGCGCGCGCCCCAGCCAATGGAGACAACCATGACCTATTCCATCTTCCAGTCGAGCCGCAGCCGCCGCAACGGCACCTTCCACAATTTCGAAGCCGGCATCGAGGAACAGATCGAAGCGCTGCGCGGCGAGCTCGCCGAACTCTCGCGCCTCGTCGCCAAGAACTCGCGCCACCAGGGCGATAAGATCCGCAGCCAGGCAAGCGCCGGCTACGAGGAACTGCTCGGCCGCAGTGAGGAGCTGTTGCGCGAATTGCAGCACGGCTATGAGCGCGGCGCGACCGAAATGCGCGAGACCGTGCGCAAGCATCCCTTGGCGACGATCGGCGCCGCAGCCGCCGTCGGCCTGGCCATCGCCTTCCTCGCCCGCCGCTGAGGAAACGCGATGCTCTTTTCGATCATCAGCCTGCTGACAGGGGCAAGCGTGCACCGAACCGTTGCGCGCGCCAAGCGCAACGGCATCTTCATCGCGCTCGCCCTGCTCTTCCTCCTCACCGCCTATGCGCTCGCCGTCACCGCTGGCGCCATCTGGCTCGCCGGCATTTACGGCCCGGTCGGCGCCGCCCTCTTCCTCGCCGCCTGCGCGCTGCTGCTCGGCATCATCGTGCTGGTGGTGATGGCAGTCATCAACGCCCGGGAGGCGCGCCGCGTCCGCGAACGCCGCGCGGCACTGGAATCCCTGGCAACCGTCGGCCTCGGCCTCATCCGCGCCCAACCGCTGCTGACTGCCGGCGTTCTAGCCGCAATCGTCGCGGCCAATCTGGTGGGGTCTAAGCGCGAGGAGGATTGAAGGGCACGACCTCTCCTCGTGCTTGCACGGAATGAGAAGCCGTGAGTTCGTACCAGCGGAAAGTGGGGGCATGACGTCGACTCCACCCTCCCTCATTCCTGTGCTCGTCACAGGAATCCAGCCACGGCGCGTCTGCGCCGTGAATGAAAATGCTTTCAAAGGAAAAGTCTATCGCGCCCAAGGACTTGGGCGCACTGGATTCCTGTGACAGGCACAGGAATGAGGGAGGAGAGGTAGTGCCTCGAATAACGACCGCCGTACAGCGTCGTCCCCGTGCAATGAAGAAAAAGCCGGCGCGCGCCAAGAGGCAGCCGGCTTCTCTTACAAGCAAAATCGCTTCTCAGAACGCAAAAGCCTTCGACGTCAGCGGCGCTGACGTCGCATCCGGGCCGAAATCGGCCTCACCTGAAATCTGCAGCAATTCCTGCAGCCTTTGCCGGGCGCGGTTCACACGGCTCTTGATGGTGCCGACGGCGCAGCCGCAGATTTCGGCGGCTTCCTCGTAGGAGAAGCCCGAGGCGCCGACGAGGATGATCGCCTCGCGCTGGTCCGGCGGCAGCTGGTCGAGCGCCTTCTTGAAGTCCTGCAGGTCGAGCGCACCATATTGCGAGGGGTGCATCGCCATCGATTCCGTGAACAGCCCGTCGCTGTCCTGCACCTCGCGGCCGCTCTTGCGCATCTGGCTGTAGAGTTCGTTGCGCAGGATGGTGAAGAGCCAGGCCTTCATATTGGTGCCCATCTCGAAATGATCCTGCTTGGCCCAGGCCTTCATGATGGTGTCCTGGACAAGATCGTCGGCACGATCGTGCCGCCCGATCAGCGAAATGGCGAAAGCGCGAAGGCTAGGGAGGGCCGCCAGCAATTCCCGCTTGAAGCTGGGTTGCAGTTTTTCTTCCATGCGGGCGATCCTATTCGGCCATCTTGGCAGAAGCCATCATTTCGGCATGGTCGAGCTTTTCGAGAAGATCGAGAAAACGATCGGGGATCGCCTCATCCTGCGCGGCGGCATAGAGCGACCGCAGCTTGACGCCGATCTGGTTGTTCGGGTCCAGGATATCGCTTGCCCGCAGCTCCAGCTTCCGCTGATCCGCTGCTTCTTTATTGCGTGTCGTCATCAACTCGTCTTCTCACCGTTGTCTGTTGCAGGGCGCGCATGGAATAATCATGTCTCCAGCCACCGCCAATGCCATCGATACTGAGTATATTACTATCAATCTCGCCGGCATCTACCGCTGCATGGGTCAAAATGCTACGCTCTTTCTATGTCGGCTGGGATAATGCGGCGCGACAAAAAAAGTTCCTGCCGTTCCGGAACTTTTTTATCAAGGCGGCGTTAACCGCTCATTGAAGCCAAGACCGGCCTGCATACGGGAGCCCTTTATGACACTTTCTACTCGAATTGCGCCGCACCTTCCTTATCTGCGTCGCTATTCCCGCGCCCTGACCGGAACGCAAACCTCAGGCGACGCTTATGTCGCCGCCGTTCTTGAAGCCATCATCGCCGATCTGTCGATTTTCCCGGATACGGCGAATGACCGGGTCGCACTCTACAAACTGTTTACGCAACTGTTTGGTTCCACCGCTATCCAGATTCCAGAGCCGACTTCGCCCTATGCCTGGGAGCAGCGCGCCACGCTCAACCTTTCCAAGGTATCGGCGGGCGCCCGCCAGGCCTTCCTCCTCGCCGCCGTGGAGAATTTCCGCATCGCCGAAATCTCGGAAATCCTGGAACTCGACGAACAGGACGTCATGCGCCTGCTCGACAAGGCCTCGCAGGAAATTTCACGCCAGGTCGCAACCGATATCATGATCATCGAAGACGAACCGCTGATCGCCATGGATATCGAGCAGATGGTGGAAAGCCTCGGCCACCGCGTCACCGGCATCGCCCGCACCCATGCCGAGGCCGTTGCGCTCTACAACAAGACCAAGCCGAGCATGGTGCTGGCCGATATCCAGCTTGCCGACGGCAGCTCCGGCATCGACGCCGTCAACGACATTCTCAAGACGTCGAGCGTGCCGGTGATCTTCATCACGGCTTTCCCGGAACGGCTTCTGACCGGCGAGCGCCCCGAACCCACTTTCCTTGTCACCAAGCCCTTCAACCCCGACATGGTCAAGGCACTGATCAGTCAGGCTCTTTTCTTCAATGAATCGACCAAAGTAGCCGCCTGAACGCAATTTTCCGGCCTTCGGAACCAAATCGCCAGGACAGGCGTTCCGGTGCAGCCGGGACGCTCCGGCGGCTTTAACGGTTTTTGCAGCGCTTTGTTCTAGATTTGGCAGACGGTTTCTGGAATGGCGCTCCCTTCAGCGGCGTTCGAGATGTCACAGGAAAGGCGGCCGAGTGAGTACGACTGAACCGTTGTCCGGCATGCCTCTCGCATTCGAAGGCAAAGCCGCAATGATGGAGCGTGCGCTCGGCAGCGCCGGGATATCGATCCTCTGCCAGGACGCGCGGCTGTCGATCTTCTACGCCGAAAATCTGCCGTCGTATTTCGCAGCCCTCTTTGCGCCCGGCGGCAGCGACGCCGCCCTTTTCGGCAATGCCCATGGCCAATATCTGACGGTGCTGAAACACAAGGTTCTGGAAACCGGCATTCCCAACAATGCCGAGGTCGAGATCGACGTTGACGGCGAAATGCGCACCTATGAGCTGAAGATCCAGCGCACCGGCGAAAGCGGCACTTACGGGCTGCTGTCGGTCATGGCTGAGGTCACCGAAAGCCGGCATCGCGAGAAAGTGCTGAAATCGCTGCTGCGCGAGCTCTCGCACCGCTCGAAGAACCTTCTCGCCATCATTCAGGGCATTGCCACGCAGACGGCGCGCAACACGCTCTCCCTCGACAGCTTTCTCCTCAAGTTCCGCGGACGGCTGCAATCGCTCTCCAACTCGCAGGACCTGATTACGGATTCGAGCTGGCGCGGCGCCTTCCTCTTCGAACTCGCGGAAAAGCAGTTCGCCCCCTATTGGCCGGAGACGGCGGGCTCCATGCCGATCTACGGCATCAACGCCCATCTGACGCCGAATGCCGCCGTGCATCTCGGGCTCGCCCTGCATGAACTCATCGTCAACTCCGCCTCCTATGGCGCGATATCGGGCGGTGCGGCTTCCATCACGCTGAATTGCCGCGAAGCCATGATCGGCGACAGGAGGGCGATCGAGGTCGCCTGGGCCGAAGTGCTGCGGGATCAGTCCGAGGTCCACGAGTTCAGCGAAAACAGCTTCGGCCGCACAGTGCTGGAGCGTGTCGTGCCCTCCTCGGTCAACGGCAAGGCGGAATTGAACCTCGTACCGGGCCGCATCGAATATCGCCTGACCATTCCCGAAACCGAGTTCGAGATCCTCAAGCGGGTGTAAAACCTCGAGAGCAGACGGATGACAACGAAAAACAGCCGGTGCGAGGGCGGCGCACCGGCTGTCTTCACTCACCGGGAGGGGACCGTGAGTACGTCCGGAAGGTGGGTTGGGGGCGCGCATGTTGGGTCGATGCGATCACCATCCGGATACCGCAATAACGACGACGCCCGAATTTGGTTCCCTCGGATCGGAAAAAAATTCGACTTTTTTGAATCTTTTTTCGGATGCCGTCCCAGTGCCGCGCGCTCCGCTCTCCCATCAATCCGGATCGAATAAATTTCTGATACGAAAACAAATAGTTAGATGAACGGCAACGAGAGTGAATCGTCAAAATTTTACCGTTTGATAAATTTTTAAACCTGAGTTACGCTTTCCCTCACAGGCCGTTTACCAATAATGAGGGAACTTCAATGGAGCGACTGGAAACTGGGATTCATGCCGGCCGGCTTTCGCCCGCAGAGTATGAGGCTAATTTTTCCGATCTTCATCCGCGCCTCGACAATCACGAGGCGCTGGTCGCCGCCGACCGCTGTTATTTCTGTTATGACGCGCCGTGCATGACGGCCTGTCCCACCTCGATCGACATTCCGCTCTTCATCCGCCAGATTTCGACCGGCAACCCGATCGGCTCGGCGAAGACGATCTTCGATCAGAACATTCTCGGCGGCATGTGCGCCCGCGTCTGTCCCACCGAAGATCTCTGTGAGCAGGCCTGTGTGCGCAACACGGCCGAGGAACGGCCCGTCGAGATCGGCCGCCTGCAGCGTTACGCGACCGACGCCGCCATGCAGGCCGGCAAGCAGTTCTATGTCAGGGCCGAGACGACCGGAAAGAACATCGCCGTCGTCGGCGCCGGCCCGGCCGGCCTTGCCGCCGCCCATCGTCTCGCCGTGAAGGGTCATTCCGTCACGATTTACGACGGCAGGGAAAAATCCGGCGGCCTCAACGAATACGGCATCGCCACCTACAAGGCGGTCGACGATTTCGCCCAGCAGGAAGTTGACTATGTGCTTTCGATCGGCGGCATCGAGGTTAAGCACGGCGTCCTTCTCGGCCGCGATTTTTCGCTTTCCGACCTGCAGGCGCAATATGACGCCGTCTTCCTCGGCATCGGCCTTGCCGGCGTCAACGCGCTGCGCATCGAGGGCGAGAACCTTGCCGGCGTCGACGACGCCGTCGATTTCATCGCCGCGCTTCGCCAGGCCGAAGACAAGGGCGACATCGCCATCGGGCGGCGCGTCGTCGTCCTCGGCGGCGGCATGACGGCGATCGACGCCGCGGTGCAGGCAAAGCTCCTCGGCGCCGAGGAGGTGACGATCTGTTACCGCCGCGGCAAGGAGCACATGAACGCCTCCGAATACGAACAGGATCTCGCAAGCTCCAAAGGCGTGATCATCCGCCACTGGCTGGCGCCGAAATCGATCCTGTCGCAGGACGGCAAGGTCGCGGCGATCGAAGTGGAATATACCAAGCTCGTTGACGGCCGCCTGGTCGGCACCGGCGAAACCGGCGTGATCGCCGCCGACCAGATTTTCAAGGCGATCGGCCAGACCTTCGACGCCTCGGGCCTCGGTTCGCTGCGCATGGAATCCGGCCGCATCGCCGTCGACACCGAAGGCCACACCTCGCTCGACAACGTCTGGGCCGGCGGCGACTGCGTCTTCGGCGGCGAGGATCTCACGGTTTCGGCCGTCGCCCATGGCCGCGACGCGGCCGAATCCATTCATCGCACCCTCACCGCAGCCGCCGCTCCGGCTGTCGCGGTTGCTTAAGGGGAGAGAGAACAATGGCTGATCTCCGCAATAATTTCGTCGGCATCAAATCCCCGAACCCGTTCTGGCTGGCCTCCGCGCCGCCGACCGACAAGGCCTATAACGTCGAGCGCGCCTTCAAGGCCGGCTGGGGCGGTGTAGTCTGGAAGACGCTCGGCGAGGAAGGCCCGCCGGTCGTCAACGTCAACGGCCCACGCTACGGCGCGATCTTCGGCGCCGACCGCCGCCTGCTGGGCCTCAACAATATCGAGCTCATCACCGACCGCGACCTCTACACCAACCTACGCGAAATGAAGCAGGTGAAGATGAACTGGCCGGACCGGGCGCTGATCGCCTCGATCATGGTGCCCTGCGAGGAAGAGGCGTGGAAGTCGATCCTGCCTCTGGTCGAGGAGACTGGCGCCGACGGCATCGAACTCAATTTCGGCTGTCCGCACGGCATGTCTGAACGCGGCATGGGCTCGGCCGTCGGCCAGGTGCCGGAATACATCGAAATGGTCGTGCGCTGGTGCAAGCAATACACCCGCATGCCCGTCATCACCAAGCTGACGCCCAACATCACCGATATCCGCCGCCCAGCGCGGGCCGCCAAGGCCGGCGGCACAGACGCCGTCTCGCTGATCAACACGATCAATTCGATCGTCTCCGTCGATCTCGACAACTTCGCCCCCAACCCGACGGTCGGCGGCAAGGGCAGCCATGGCGGCTATTGCGGCCCGGCGGTCAAGCCGATCGCGCTCAACATGGTGGCCGAGATCGCCCGTGATCCCGAAACCTACGGCCTGCCGATCTCCGGCATCGGCGGCATCACCACCTGGCGGGACGCGGCCGAATTCCTCGTTCTCGGCGCCGGCAACGTCCAGGTCTGCACCGCGGCGATGACCTACGGCTTCAAGATCGTGCAGGAGATGATAACGGGTCTCTCCGACTGGATGGACGAAAAGGGCCACCGCAGCCTCGACGACATCACCGGCCGCGCCGTCTCCAACGTCACCGACTGGCAGTATCTGAACCTCAACTACATCGCCAAGGCGAAGATCGACCAGGACGCCTGCATCAAATGCGGCCGCTGCCACATCGCCTGCGAGGACACCTCTCACCAGGCGATCACCAACGTCGTCAATGGCCTGCGCCATTTCGAGGTGATCGAAGAGGAATGCGTCGGCTGCAATCTCTGCGTCAACGTCTGCCCGGTCGAAAACTGCATCACCATGGAACCGCTCGCTGCCGGCACCCTGGACAAACGCACCGGCCGCACCGTCGACCCCAACTACGCCAACTGGACGACGCACCCGAACAACCCGATGGCCCGCCAGGCGGCGGAGTGATCGGTCTACGATCCCACTCGTGTCGATAAAACGGCGGCGTCCTTCATGAAAGGACGCCGCCGCCATTTACGATCGGGCCAACAACGCGGGATTACAGCTTGAAAGACTTGACCTCGTTGCCCCGCTCGATGGTCCGGTTGGCAATGAAGCGTCCGGATTTGGCTGCCTCCTGCTTCTCCGCTTCGCTATGGCGCAGCATCGCTTCAAGACGCCGAAGCGCGAGAGCCTTGTTGCGGTGCTGGGAGCGTTCGTCGCGCGCCGTCACCATGAGGCCGGTCGGCCGGTGCAGGACACGGACCGCACTATCAGTCGTGTTCTGATGCTGCCCGCCCGGTCCGCCTGCCCTCAAGGTCTCGAAACGCAGGTCGGCGGGATCGATCGTCACCTCGCCGCTTTCAGGCCCGACGTCGATCCGCTGAACCGCAACGTACCAGTTCTGCCGCTTGTGACCCGGACGCGCCGGGCTTTTGAAGGTGAACCGGATCGTGCCGCAATAGCCGGCGGCGATCTGCTCCGCCCCGGGGCCATCGAGACTGACGATTGCCGACTTCGCGCCGTGCCGATCCGGCATCGGGCCGAGGCTGGTCTCGAAAGAGCAGTCGAGCCGGATCGCCTCACGCTCGAGGATGCCGAGAAGCGCAGAAAGCGCGATACGGCATTCCACAGGGCCGTTGCCCGAAGTCACGAGAAGATCAATAGCGCTCATGGCCGCGCCCTCCTTCCCTGCGATGGTCGGGCTTTCGCCGGCGCTGTTCGACTTCCGCTTCATCGACCGCCTTCTTGAAGGTGATAAGCGGCCGCAAGCTGGCCAGTCCGACGATCAGGCCCTCGCTTTCGAGATCGCCGACGACCTGTCCGGCATCCTTGTAGGCCGAAGCAGCTTCTTCGACGACGAGAGCACGATCGTCGCAGATGGCGATGCCGCCCCAGGCATTGCGCAGCAGCTGTTCACGTTCGGAGCGGTTGCGGCCGACACGCCCATGCATGGTGGCCCGGTCGTATTTGCGGCCGGCTCCATGAGAGATGCCCCCGAGCGAACGGCTGACACCGTCGGTCGCGACAACCACATGGCTGAGGCTCGCGCGCGATCCCGCAATCGGCGCGAGTTCGCCCGGTGCAACGGCCGCAGCACCCTTATAGTGCACAAACCCGCGATCGCAGCGACGAACCAGATTGTGCGGTATGTCAGCGACGAGGCGCAGATCGGCGCGAAGCGCGGCTGCGGCCCGCACTGCGATCAGCCGCCGGTTCAGCGATGCCCATGCAACGCAGCGATCATGGCCCGAAAGCCAGGCGGCGCCCGCCTCCGAACCGGCATCGAGACCTGCCACGAGCCCGGGATGAGCCGCCACCATCTCCGAGAAGACGGCGGCGCCAAAGGCGCGCGAGCCGGAATGAACTAAGAGGTAGAGACCCTGGTTGTCGAGACCGAGCGAAGCTCCACCATCGGCAAGGGCTTCCACCGCCTGCAGCTCGCAGAAATGGTTGCCGCCGCCGATCGTGCCCAAGGCAGCGGCTGCCAGATCGGCAGGCAGGCCAGCGTCCACAAGCAGCTCGGAAACATCTCCAATCTCCTGCGTTTCAAGCCGGCGCAGTCGTTCCGCCGCCTTGTCGATCTTCAGTTTGCGCAGCGGCAGGTCGAGCGCGAAGAGCGACATGCCGCAGCCGATATCGTTGCCGATCAGCAGCGGATGCAGCCTCGACGACAGCAGCGCAACGCCGGTCGCACCATATTTGCCGGGGTGCAGATCCGGAAAGGCGGCGATCTCCAAAACACCCGGCAGCCGGGACATCTCGTCGAGTTGGTCCAAGGCAGCGCCTTCGATCCAGGCGCCACCGGAAAAGAAACGATTGATGACCGCCGGATGAGACGCCGACGTCATCGGGGAGCTTCCGCTCCCGATAAAATTGCCCATGATAATGAACTCTGGATATGAGTGGTCTTTCATCGCCGGAAACGGCGATGTTCAACCGGCATGCATCAGCCATTGGCTGACTTAAGCCGAAACCCTCTCGGGGCGTGCGGAGATAGTCGTCATCGTGGCGCTCCCTTCATCCAGAACAATAGAGAGCGCCCCTTTAGGTGAAGTCGGACATAAATGCAAGCACGACGCGCCTCAGCCACCGAATGACTTCCGATAGGCATGCGGGCTCGTGCCCAGCCGCCTGCGGAAATGGTGTCGCATCGTTGCCAGCGTGCCGAAGCCACTTGATATCGCGATGTCGTCGAGCGAGACGGCAAGTTCCTTTTCGAGCAGGTCGCGGGCATGGCGCAGCCGCTCCTTCAGCAGCCATTCGCCGACGCTGAGACCGGTCGTCGCTTCGAAGCGGCGCTGGAAGGTACGCATGCTCATGCCCGCTCTTTTGGCAAGCAGGCTGATCGGCTGTTCCTCCGAAAGGCTTTCGCGCATCCATTCGATCAGCGGGCCGAGGCGAATGCCCTCGCGCTCCTCCGGAACCGGGGCGCTGATGAATTGCGCCTGCCCGCCTTCGCGGTGCGGCGGCACGACGAGGCGGCGGGCGACGCTGTTGGCGGCCTCCGGGCCGAAATCGCCGCGCACGACATGCAGGCAGAGATCGATGCCGGCGGCACTGCCGGCCGCCGTCAGCAGGCTGCCCTCATCCATGTAGAGAACGTCGGCATCGAGCGTGATGTCGGGATAACGCGCGGCGACCGAGGCGACATAACGCCAATGCGTCGTCGCCCTGCGGTTGGCAAGCAATCCGGACGCAGCGAGAACCGCAACGCCGGAGCAGAGCGACATGATACGCGCGCCCCGCTGATGCGCTGCCAGGAGCGCCTCAGTGAGCGGTTCCGACACCGGCGCATCGATCGACCGCCAGCCGGGCACGACGATCAGGTCCGCCGCATCCAGCACCTCAAGCCCCTTGTCGACCGCGACCGTCAATCCGCCAGCGGCGCGAAGCGGCCCCGGCTCGATGCCGCAGACCGAGAAGCGATACCAGCCCTCGCCCATCTCCGGGCGCGGCAGGCCGAAGACCTCATAGGCGATGCCGAACTCGAAGGTGCAGAGCCCGTCATAGGCAAGCACTGCGACCAGCGGTCCATTCGGCTGCGGAGATGCGTTTGGCATGATCTTTACGCTGTCAGTCATGATGGCCAATTTCACAAAGCTCTAGCATCGGCGATACCAGGCGGCAATCCAGCACGAAAGGAAAGACCGATGCCAAGCCCCGTCGCCGAAATCCCTGCCGCCGCACCCGACCTCGCCGTCGCCCATTACGCCGCCAAGCTCGCCTTCGAAACCGATTGCTCGGATGTCCGCGCCGCCTTTGCCGCCGGCAAGGTCGATTTCGTTCTCCTCGACGTGCGCTCGCCGGTGCTGTTTGCACAGTCGCATGTGCCCGGCGCCATCAACCTGCCGCACGGCAAGATGACGGCGCACCGCATGTCGGAATGGGCAAGCGATACGCTCTTCGTCGTCTATTGCGCCGGCCCTCACTGCAACGGCGCCGACAAGGCCGCTCTCCGCCTCGCCAAGCTCGGCCTCCAGGCCAAGCTGATGATCGGCGGCATGACCGGCTGGGCCGACGAGGGCTTCGCCTTCGAAAGCGAAACCATCGCCGCCGAATAGGAGAAGGCTCCTTTCATCGTCGAGCAAGACAAAAGCAAAAGAGAAACCCATGTTTTTCTATGGGTTTCTCTGGAAAAGCCGAAGTTCTGCAATATATCGCTGGTTTGTCGCCCCGCTTCACCGGCATCCTGTGCCCTATGACTTAGAACACGGTCCGTATGTCCCTTCGCAGCGTGCTCCGCGCACAAACGGCAGATTGCCACGCCGAGGTCGATAAGCTCTTCGGCACTTTCGACCTTTCCATCACGGGCCAGTATAGGACATTCCTGCGCGCTCATGCCCGAGTCGTGCCATCAATCGAACATGCGCTCGAGGCGGCCGGAATCGTTCGCCTGCTGTCCGACTGGCCGGAACGAAAACGCACGCAGCAGCTCTTTGCCGACATCCGTGAACTCGGGGATCGATTGCCTGAACTCCTTCCGCCGCCGGCACTACACGGCGAAGCAGCACTCTGGGGCACCCTCTACGTCCTCGAAGGCTCCAAACTCGGCGGCGCCCTGCTCGCCAGATCCGTGCCCGATCACCTGCCCAGCCGCTATCTCACGCCGCAGGCACCGAAAGGCGCGATGCGGACCTTCATGGATCGTCTTGATGCAAGCGGCGTCGACGATTCCGCCGCCATTTCGGCCGCCCGCGGCATCTTCGATCTTTTCCTCAAGGCCGGGCAACTCGAATTGGAAGCCGTCCCATGAGCCGCGCGGGCGAACCCGTCGATCTCACCAATTGCGACCGCGAGCCGATCCACCAACTCGGCGCCATCCAGCCCTTCGGCTTCCTGCTGGCGATATCTTCGGACTGGATCGTCACGCGGGCCTCGACCAACCTCGCGGAGTTTCTCGGGGTGGAACAGGCCGACGCGCTCGGCCGTCCCGTTTCCTCCGTGATCACGCCGGAGGCGCTCCATACGATCCGCAACAAGCTGACCACGCTGCGCGGCCCCGATGTCGTCGAACGCATTTTCGACATTGCCCTGATGCCCGATCAGTCGCGCTTCGACCTTGCGGTGCACTTCAACGAAAATCAGGTCATCCTCGAAGGCGAACGCTGCCAGGAAGAGAAGCGCAACGCCCCCTCGCTCTCCATGCGCAGCATGATGTCCCGCCTCGACCAGACGGAAACGATGGAGGCTTTCTTCCGCGAGGGCGCGAGGCAGGCACGCGCGCTGACGGGCTTCGACCGGGTGATGGTCTATCGTTTCGATGAAGCCGGCTCAGGCGAGGTCGTGGCGGAAGCCGCCCGCAGCGGCATCGGCTCGTTCCTCGGTCTGCACTACCCCGCCTCCGACATTCCGGTTCAGGCGCGCGCGCTTTACCTGCGCAACCTGTTCCGCATCATCGCCGATATCGAGGCGGTGCCCGTGCCTGTTCTTCCGCAGCTCGACGAACAGGGCCAGCCGCTCGATCTCTCCATGTCGGTCCTGCGTTCGGTCTCGCCGATCCACATCGAATATCTGAAGAATATGGGGGTCGGCGCCTCGCTCTCCATATCGATCGTCGTGGACGGCAAGCTCTGGGGCCTGTTTGCCTGCCATCATTACGGCCCGCGCCTGCCTTCGGCGCAAAGCCGCTCCACCGCCGAGCTCTTCGGCCAGATGTTCGCTTCGCGCCTGGAAAGCCGCGAGCGGCGGCTGGCGCTCGATTACGAGACCAAGGCGCGCCGCATCGCCGACCGGCTTCTGACCTCCGTCGCCGACAACGCCAGCCTGCTCGACGATCCGGCCTGGCTGATCGAGGCGCTCGCCGACGCCGTTCCCGCCGACGGGATCGGCGTCTGGATCAACGGCCGGATGGCGCTTGCCGGCATCGGACCGGACGAGAGGGGCTTTTCGGCCCTCGTCCGCCATCTCAACCGCAACGCCGGCGGGCGCATCTATGCCGTGGACAGGCTTGGCGAAACCTATCCGGATATCGAGATCGACGATGCGGTGGCAGGCATGCTCGCCATACCGATCTCGCGTTCGCCGCGCGATTACGTCGTGCTGTTCCGTCAGGAACTGGTGCGCACCGTGCGCTGGGGCGGCGATCCGCACAAGCCGGTGGAATATGGCCCCAACGGGCCGCGGCTGACGCCGCGCAAGAGTTTCGAAGCCTGGTCCGAACTGGTGCGCGGCCGCTCCCTGCCCTTTACCGAGGCGGAGCGCCGGGTCGCGGAAACCATCCGCGTCACGCTGATCGAGGTGGTGCTGCGCCTCACCGACGAAGCCAGCATGGCGCGCCAGATGGCGAACGAGCGGCAGGAACTGCTGATCGCCGAGCTCAATCATCGTGTCCGCAACATATTGAGCCTCATCACCGGCATCATCCGGCAGTCGCAGACGACGTCTGTCGGCCTTGGCGACTATGTCCGCCAGCTCGAGGGCCGCATTCAATCGCTCGCCCGTGCCCATGACCAGATCACGAGGGATCACTGGGCGCCCGCTTCGCTGCGGCAATTATTATCGGCCGAAACCGCGGTCTATCTCGGAAGAAACGCGCAGCGCTTCCGGATGACCGGCGAAGACGTGCTGCTGGAGCCGCAGGCCTTTTCCACTGCCGCCCTCGTCTTCCATGAGCTGATGACCAACAGCGCCAAATACGGCAGCCTCTCCGGCGCCGGCAGCGGCACCGTCGCGCTCGGCTGGCATCGCGACGATGAAGGCAATCTGCGCATCGGCTGGCGCGAAAAGGACGGCCCGCCCGTTTCCGAGCCGAAACGCCACGGATTCGGGTCTACGATCATCCGGCGCTCCATTCCCTACGACCTCGGCGGCAAGGCCGAAGTCCGCTACATCAAGGAAGGGCTGGAAGCGGACTTCCTGATTCCGGCTCGCTACGTGAACGCCGTCGACCCAAGCCTATTGCCCGAAGCGACGCCTGCCGGCGTTGCGGAACGCAAGGCTGCTCCCGCCGACCGGGAGCCGCTTTCGGGCTTGAAGATCCTGCTGGTGGAAAACAACCTGATCATCGCCATGGACGGGGAGGATATCCTGCGCCGCCTGGGTGCCGAAGTGACGACGGCGCCCAGTGTCGCCGAGGCGATGGAGATCCTGGCCGGCCAGTCCTTCGATTTCGCGCTTCTCGATGTCAATCTGGGAGACGAGACGAGTTTTGGGATTGCCGACCGATTGGCCGCCGCAGGCGTGCCCTTCGTTTTTGCCACGGGTTATGGCGAAGGCATCGCCCAAGCCAACAGCCACTCGGGCGCGCCGGTCTTGCAGAAGCCCTATACCACCGAAGGCATCTCGGATCTCCTTGCCCGGGTGCAGCTTTCCAAGAGAGGGTAGAACGGTCAGCTGCCCTCCGGCCGCAGCCCACCGATGAAAAGCTGCTCCAAAAACCGCGCCGCATCCTCGAAGCGCCCTTCGCCGGCATGCTCCTGCCCCAGCACGGCGCGCACCTGGACGTCGAAATCCGCATAATGCTGCGTCGTCGACCAAATGGAGAAGATCAGGTGATAAGGGTCGCATTCGGCGATCTTGCCTGATTTCGTCCAGGCGCGGATGACCTCCGCCTTCTCGTCGACCAATTCCTTCAGCGGCCCCTTCAGCTCATCCTCGATATGGGGAGCGCCCTGCAGCACCTCATTGGCGAAAAGCCTGCTCTCGCGCGGAAAATCGCGCGCCATCTCCAGCTTGCGCCTGATGTAGCTGCGGATTTCCTCTTCCGGATTACCCTCGGCGTCGAAGGCGCGCAGCGGCTCCAGCCAGGTGTAGAGCACCCGGTCGATCAGCGCCCGGTGCATGGCTTCCTTGGTGCGGAAATAATAGAGCAGATTGGGCTTCGACATGCCGGCCACTTCCGCGATCTGATCGATCGTCGAGCCGCGAAAACCGCGTGCCGAAAACACGTCGAGCGCCGCCTCCAGAATCTGCTCTTCCTTCTCCTCCTGGATTCGCGTTCGCCTCAGGGTCTTCGCTGCTCTCGGAATAGCCATCGGCTATTGTTTCCCCTTGAAATTCAACTTCTTCCCTCAAGTTTCAACAGAAGCGGCCTCTGCCGTTTTCTTGAGCAACTGCCCGCATTTTTATCGGCAATTTTCGTGATTTTCGTCTTGAGCCCGGCGGTGGAAGTTGTAATGTTTACCAATCGGTCAAATATCCGCCAGATGAAAAACAAAGGCAACTGGCGATTTTCCGGCGCTCGACAAAACCAATAAGAGGCGCGGGAATTGACCACGGGAACAGGCGGGCATGCCCTTTGCATGACTGCCGCAAACAGGTGAGGGCATAAAAAATGGTGGCAGCACCAGGCGAGAACATGCGCGTCAATGGCGACCGTCTCTGGGACAGTCTCATGGACATGGCCAAGATCGGCCCCGGCGTTGCCGGCGGCAACAATCGCCAGACGCTGACGGATTCGGATGCTGAAGGCCGCAGCCTTTTCAAGACATGGTGCGACGAAGCCGGCCTGACGATGGGCGTCGACCAAATGGGCACGATGTTCGCCACCCGCCCCGGCACCGATCCCGATGCCCTGCCGGTCTATGTCGGCTCCCATCTCGACACCCAGCCGACCGGCGGCAAATATGATGGCGTTCTCGGTGTGCTTTCGGCGCTCGAAGTCGTGCGCACGATGAACGATCTCGGCATCAGGACCAAGCATCCGATTGTCGTCACCAACTGGACGAACGAGGAAGGCGCGCGCTTCGCGCCCGCCATGCTGGCGTCGGGCGTCTTTGCCGGCGTGCACAGCCTGGACTTCGCCTATAACCGCAGGGACCCCGAGGGCAACCTCTTCGGCGACGAACTGAAACGCATCGGCTGGGTCGGCGACGAAGAGGTCGGCGCCCGCAAGATGCATGCCTATTTCGAATATCATATCGAGCAGGGTCCGATCCTCGAAGCCGAGAACAAGCAGATCGGCGTCGTCACCCACTGTCAGGGGCTGTGGTGGCTGGAATTCACGCTGACCGGCAAGGAAGCCCATACCGGCTCGACGCCGATGAACATGCGCGTCAATGCCGGTCTCGCCATGTCGCGCATCCTGGAAATGGTCCAGGCTGTCGCGATGAGCGAGCAGCCGGGCGCCGTCGGCGGCGTCGGCCAGGTCTTCTTCTCGCCGAACTCCCGCAACGTGCTGCCGGGCAAGGTCGTCTTCACCGTCGACATCCGTTCGCCCGACAAGGCCAAGCTCGACCGCATGCGGGCAAAGATCGAGGCTGAGGCCCCTGGTATCTGCGACGCGCTGGGTGTCGGCTGTTCCATCGAGGCGATCGGCCATTTCGCCCCCGTCACCTTCAACGAAAAACTTGTCACCTCGGTCCGCTCCGCCGCCGAACGCCTCGGCTACACCCACATGAACCTCATCTCCGGCGCCGGCCACGATGCCTGCTGGGCCGCCAAGGTGGCGCCTGCGACGATGGTCATGTGCCCCTGCGTCGGCGGCCTCAGCCACAACGAGGCGGAAGAAATCTCCAAGGAATGGGCAACGGCAGGAGCCGACGTGCTGTTCCATGCGGTGGTTGAGACGGCGGAGATCGTGGCGTGATGTCTGCTTTCGCGCCCGGAGCCCCCTCATCCGACCCTTCGGGCCACCTTCTCCCCGCTGGGGAGAAGGGAACGGCGGACGTCGCGGCTCTCCCCTTCTCCCCTCGGGGAGAAGGTGCCCGAAGGGCGGATGAGGGGGCTCCGGGCGCGACGAAAATTATCAAACAGGACCTCCGCAAACATCGTCCGGTTAAAACCGCACAAGCGCGACAACTTCGTCAAAATGAAACCGAGGAAGAATACCACCTCTGGAGCGACCTGCGTGCCCGCCGACTGAACGGCTACAAATTCGCACGGCAAGTTCCGCTCGGCCCGTTCGTCGTCGATTTTCTCTGTCGTGAACAACGCTTGATTATCGAAATAGACGGCTTCCAGCACGCCGAAAGTATTGCCGATCAACGACGAACCGAATGGCTCAATGCCAACGGCTATTCCGTGCTGCGCTTCTGGAATCGGGAAATCTCGCGCGAACGACGCTCGGTTCTTGAAACGATCCTGGCCGCATTGCAGGGCCGACTCGAATTCAGCTCCGAATTGCCGAGCTTTTATTCGCCTGCCGAACAACGATAAAGAATAGGGAACGATCATGACCACAGTCATCAAGAACGGCACCATCGTCACGGCCGACCTCACCTATAAGGCTGACGTCAAGATCGACGGCGGCAAGATCGTCGAGATCGGTCCAAACCTCTCGGGCGACGAGACCTTGGACGCCTCCGGCTGTTACATCATGCCCGGCGGCATCGATCCGCACACCCATCTCGAAATGCCCTTCATGGGCACCTATTCCTCCGACGATTTCGAGAGCGGCACGCGCGCGGCGCTTTCCGGCGGCACGACCATGGTCGTCGATTTCGCCCTTCCCGCCCCCGGCCAGTCGCTGCTCGAAGCGCTGACCATGTGGGACAACAAATCGACGCGGGCCAATTGCGACTATTCCTTCCACATGGCGGTTACCTGGTGGAGCGAGCAGGTCTTCAAGGAGATGGAGACCATCGTCCGCGACAAGGGCATCAACACCTTCAAGCACTTCATGGCCTATAAGGGCGCGCTGATGGTCGACGATGACGAGATGTTTGCCTCGTTCCAGCGATGCGCCGAACTCGGCGCGCTGCCGTTGGTGCATGCCGAAAACGGCGACGTCGTCGCCTCGATGTCGGCAAAGCTGCTGGCCGCAGGCAATAACGGCCCCGAGGCGCATGCCTATTCCCGCCCGGCCGAAGTCGAAGGCGAGGCTACCAACCGCGCCATCATGATCGCCGACATGGCCGGCTGCCCCGTCTATATCGTCCACACTTCCTGCGAACAGGCGCACGAGGCGATCCGCCGCGCCCGCGCCAAGGGCATGCGCGTCTATGGCGAACCGCTGATCCAGCATCTGACGCTCGACGAGAGCGAATATTCCAATCCCGACTGGGATCATGCCGCCCGCCGGGTGATGTCGCCTCCCTTCCGCAACAAGCAGCATCAGGACAGCCTCTGGGCCGGTCTTGCTTCCGGCTCGCTGCAGGTGGTCGCGACCGACCATTGCGCTTTCACGACGGCGCAGAAGCGTTTCGGCGTCGGCGATTTCACCAAGATCCCGAACGGCACCGGCGGCCTCGAAGACCGCATGCCGATGCTGTGGACGAGCGGCGTCAACACCGGCCGGCTGACGATGAACGAATTCGTCGCCGTCACCTCGACCAACATCGCCAAGATCCTCAATATCTATCCGAAGAAGGGCGCGATCCTCGTCGGCGCCGACGCCGATATCGTCGTCTGGGACCCGAACCGTTCGAAGGTTATCTCGTCCAAGAGCCAGCAGTCGGCGATCGACTACAACGTCTTCGAAGGCAAGGAAGTCACCGGCCTGCCGCGCTACACGCTGACGCGCGGCGTCGTCGCGATCGAGGAAAGCACGATCAAGACCCGCGAGGGCCACGGCGAATTCGTCAGGCGCGAACCGGTGACGGCCGTCAGCAAGGCGCTGTCCACCTGGAAGGAAATCACCTCTCCGCGCAAGGTGGAACGCACGGGCATCCCGGCAACCGGCGTATGACGATGGAGCGTAACGATACGGCCATCAACGGGGGAACGACGCCTCCATGCGAATGACCTCACGCCGGCACCAGCGCGTCCAAATCAGGCAGAAGCACGACGCTTTCCTGCTCGTGCGGATCGGTGCGCGCGATGACCGCCGTGCAGGGCGTGCTGCTGAGGTTCGCCGGCATATGCGGCACGCCGGCGGGGATGTAGAACAGTTCCCCGGCATGGGTGATGACGTGATGTTCCAGCCGGTCGCCGTACCAGGTATGGGCCTCGCCGGAGAGCACGTAGATCGCCGTCTCATGCGCCTCATGCAGATGCGCCTTGGCCCGCACGCCGGGCGGGATCGTCAGGAGGTGCATGCAGATGCCCTTGGCGCCGACCGTTTCGGCCGCGATCCCTTCGAAATAGCTGAGCCCCTGCTTGCCGTCATAAGCGTGATTGGGGCGAACGATGTGGCAGGTGGGCTTTGATGTCGCGTCCATTCTCTTCCTCCATGAATTGTGCCGCCGGCAGGGCCTGCGGCAATGGTACCATGCAATCCGCCTTCCGGCGGCGAAAACAAGATCGGTCGCATTGATGCAAGCACCCTCCGTCGTATCCGCCAAGGACCTCTGTCTCACCTACCAGGCGAATGACGGCCCGGTGCAGGCGCTGAGCGATGTCAATCTCGATGTGCGCAAGGGCGATTTCGTCTCGTTCATCGGCCCGTCCGGCTGCGGCAAGACGACCTTCCTGCGGGTCATCGCCGATCTCGAAAAGAGCACGTCGGGCGAGATTCTGATCAACGGCATGACGCCGGAGCAGGCCCGCAAGGCCCGCGCCTACGGCTATGTCTTCCAGGCGCCGGCGCTCTATCCCTGGCGCACCATCGAAAACAACATCGCCCTGCCGCTGGAGATCATGGGTTATGGCGGCGCCGACCGGACGAGGCGGATCGCCGAAGCGCTCGACCTCGTCGGCCTCTCCGGCTTCGAGAAGAAATTCCCCTGGCAGCTTTCCGGCGGCATGCAGCAGCGCGCCTCGATCGCCCGCGCGCTCGCGTTCGACGCCGACCTGCTGCTGATGGACGAGCCCTTCGGCGCATTGGACGAAATCGTCCGCGACCATCTGAACGAAGAGCTGCTGAAGCTCTGGGCCCGCACCAACAAGACGATCTGCTTCGTCACCCACTCCATTCCCGAGGCCGTCTACCTCTCGACCAAGATCGTGGTGATGTCGCCACGCCCGGGCCGCGTCACCGACGTGATCGACTCGCCCCTGCCGGCCGAACGCCCGCTCGACATCCGCGACACCCCCGAATTCCTGGAAATCGCCCATCGCGTCCGCGAGGGGCTGAGGACGGGGCATAGCCATGAGGTTTAGGCGCGTGTTGTTGGAAAAGACCCCTCCCCAACCCCTCCCCACAAGGGGGAGGGGCTTTGGCGCTCGCAGCAATCCCTCATCTTCTGACGCAACGCTACAACAAGCTGTGACCTTGCTATGGAAGACAAAGCGGGCCGCAGGCTTGCCCCTCCCCCTTGTGGGGAGGGGTTGGGGAGGGGTTTAGATGCCACATTCCAACATCACCCCTAAAACCCGCGAAAGGGCAAAACGCCTCCGCCGTGAACTCACAAAGGCAGAGGCCGCGATGTGGCTTCGCGATCTCAGGCCCTACGGTGCCCGGTTCCGGCGCGAAACGCCGATCGGCCCCTATATCGCTGATTTTGCCTGGCTGTCGGCACGTCTCATCGTCGAAGTTGACGGCGACAGCCACGAAACGACCGCCGGTCGCCGGCATGATCTCGCCCGGGACGCATTTTTGCGCAACCAAGGTTTCGACGTGCTCCGCTTCGACAATGCCCAAGTGCTTGATGGACCTGACTACGTATTCATCACCATCGAGAAACATGCCGCTCCATTCTTGAGGGAGCGTGCAGCATGAAACCAGACACCTTCAAGGACAAGATCGTCCCCGTCACCACCATCCTGCTCGCCCTCATCGCCATCTGGTATGTCGCTGCCGTGCTGATGAACGCGCCCTTCCAGCGCGACATGGACAGCCGCGCCGGCGTCACGCCCACGACGATGGAATTCGTCGGCAAGACGCTCGCGCAGCCGAAGCCGATCCTGCCGGCGCCGCATCAGGTCGCACAGAACGTCTATGAGAACACGTTCCTGCGCAGCCTTTCGAGCAATCGCAGCCTCGTCTATCACAGCTGGGTGACGCTCTCCTCCACCCTGCTCGGCTTCGGTTTCGGCATGCTGCTCGGCATTCTTCTTGCCGTGCTGATCGTCCACAACCGCGCCATGGACCGCTCGCTGATGCCCTGGCTGGTGGCCAGCCAGACGATACCGATCCTCGCCATCGCGCCGATGATCGTCATCATCTCCTACAATGTGCTGACCGGCGATAATGCGCTGGCGCATCTGCTGAACCTCGATTCCGATGCCTCCCGCCTCGTCTCCAAGGCGCTGATCTCCACCTACCTCTCCTTCTTCCCCGTCGCCGTCGGCATGGTGAAGGGGCTGCGGTCGCCCGAAATCATGTATCTCGACCTCATGCGCACCTATAATGCCAGCCCCGTGCAGACCTTCTGGAAGCTGCGCGTTCCGGCCTCGATCCCCTTCCTCTTCACCTCGATGAAAGTGGCGATCGCCGCAAGTCTCGTCGGCGCCATCGTCGGCGAACTGCCGACCGGCGCCGTTGCCGGAATCGGCTCGAAGCTGCTCGCCGGCTCCTATTACAGCCAGACCATCGATATCTGGGCGGCCCTCGTCGCCGGCTCGCTGCTTGCGGGCATCCTGGTTGCGATCGTCGGCCTTGCGGCGAAGATCGTCGACCGCGCCATGGGCGGGAGGCCGGCATGAAACATCTGACTTTCTCCTGGCAGGCGACGGCCGCCCTGCTTCTCTGTCTCGCGGCTCTGATGGCCCTGCCGCTTCTGGCCGAGGGCGCGGCCCACCCCTTGAACGACGGCACCGTGAGCCTGATTTTCATCATCGTCGCGGCGGCGGCTCTCTTGTCCTTTGCTCCGCAGCCGCCGGCCTACCGCGCCACCGTGCTGTTCATCGGTGCCCATGGCGCCGCCTGGATGCTGCTTTCGGCTCTTTCCGGCAACGAGGCGACGGCAACGCGGGCTTTCTTCCTGCTGCTCTTCGCCTCCTGGCTGCTTGCCTGGCGATGCGTTACGGAACTGTCGAAACTGCAGCCGTCGACCACCTTCGGCAAGTCGGCGCTCCAGCTCTTGATCCCGGCAATCTTCGGCGCCTGGATCCTCATCCTCTGGGAGGCGATCACGCGTGGCGCCGGCGTCCCCTTCATCCTGCTGCCGCCGCCGAGCGCCATCGGCACGCGCATCATGGCCTCTTTGCCCATCCTCGGCGACGACGTCAGGCAGACGATCTTCAAGGCGGTGCTGATCGGTTATATCGTCGGCTGCCTGAGCGGCTTCGTCGTCGCGGTGCTGGCCGACCGCATCGCCTTCCTGCGCCGAGGCCTCCTGCCGATCGGCAACATGGTATCGGCCCTGCCGATCATCGGCATCGCCCCGGTCATGGTCATGTGGTTCGGCTTCGACTGGCCGTCCAAGGCCGCCGTCGTCATCATCATGACCTTCTTCCCGATGCTGGTGAACACCGTCGCCGGCCTTGCCGCCTCCGGCAGCATGGAGCGCGACCTGATGCGCACCTATGCATCGAGCGACTGGCAGACGCTGCTCAAGCTCAAGCTTCCGGCAGCCATGCCCTTCATTTTCAACGCACTGAAGATCAACTCGACGCTGGCGCTGATTGGTGCCATCGTTGCGGAATTCTTCGGGACGCCGATCGTCGGCATGGGCTTCCGCATCTCCACCGAGATCGGCCGCATGAATGTCGATATGGTCTGGGCGGAAATCGCCGTCGCGGCGCTGGCCGGCTCGATCTTCTACGGCGTCATCGCCCTGACCGAACGGGCGGTGACGTTCTGGCATCCGTCTATCCGTGGTGGCTAGGCGCGCACGGGCTTCGCAAATGGGGTCCGGGCATAACTTCAGAGGGTAAGGACAAGAAAATGAAAAAATTGATGGTTGCAATGATGGCAAGCGCGATGTCGCTGGCCGCAGCCCATGCGATGGCTGCCGACAAGGTGGTTCTGCAGTTGAAGTGGGTCACGCAGGGCCAGTTCGGCGGTTACTATGTCGCCAAGGACAAGGGCTTTTACAAAGAGGAAGGCCTCGACGTCGAGATCAAGCCGGGCGGCCCCGATATCGCTCCCGAGCAGGTGATCGCCGGCGGCGGCGCCGATGTCATCGTCGACTGGATGGGCGGCGCGCTGGTTGCCCGCGAAAAGGGCGTTCCGCTCGTCAACATCGCCCAGCCCTACCAGAAGTCCGGCCTGGAAATGATCTGCCGCAAGGACGGCCCTGTCAAAACCGAAGCCGACTTCAAGGGCCACACGCTCGGCGTCTGGTTCTTCGGCAACGAATATCCCTTCTTCGCCTGGATGAACAAGCTCGGCCTCTCCACGGACGGCGGCGCAAACGGCGTCACCGTGCTGAAGCAGAGCTTCGACGTGCAGCCGCTCGTCCAGAAGCAGGCCGATTGCATCTCCGTCATGACCTATAACGAATATTGGCAGGCGATCGATGCCGGCTTCAAGCCGGAAGAACTGACGGTCTTCAACTACACCGAGATGGGCAACGACCTGCTGGAAGACGGCCTCTACGCCATGGAGGACAAGCTGAAGGACCCGGCCTTCAAGGAAAAGATGGTCAAGTTCGTCCGCGCCTCGATGAAGGGCTGGAAATACGCGACCGAAAACCCCGATGAAGCCGCCGAGATCGTCATGGACAATGGCGGCCAGGACGAGAACCACCAGAAGCGCATGATGGGCGAAGTCGCCAAGCTGGTCGGCGACGGCTCCGGCAAGCTGGACGAAGCGCTCTATGCCCGCACGGCAAAGGCGCTGCTCGACCAGAAGATCATCAGCAAGGAGCCCTCGGGCGCCTGGACGCACGAGATCACCGACGCCGCTTCCAAGTAAGCACGGCAGGATACGAAGCGAAACGCGCGGGAGAGATTTTCCGCGCGTTTCTCGTTTCTTGCCAATGAAATGAAAAAACGCGTCGTCGCTGTCGCATTTATTCGGCGTCAAACGTCATTGGGAGAGAAGCGGCATCAATCATCGTCATGTTCGCATAATCCGGCGATGATTGATTCAGGTTCTGATGGTAATTATTATCGGCTCATGGGGAATTGTTTTCTGCCGGGCTTGCATATCGAGCAAATCGATACCAACTAGAAGCCGATTTGCCGGCGAGGGATGAAGGCGGCAAATGATGTGTGGATACCCCTGAGAATGCAGTAAAGGCAGTGGCCTGGTCGCGAGCTGAAATGACAGACGCGCGAGTTCGGCTAACCTTGTGACGAGATTGGACCAAGACGCATGGCACGCAAGCCGAATGGAATTCTAGGCGTATCCATCCTTTTCGCAGCGTTCCTCGCTGCATCCACCGCGTTTTCGCAGGAAGCGCCGGTGGCGCAGCCACAGCAGAACCTGCCGGCGATCGTCGTCACCACGGCTGTCAATCGCACCCTCGTCGACCGTGTCATCGGTACGGGAACGGTCAGGCCCGTCGAGGAAGTCTATATCCAGCCTCAGGTCGAAGGCCTGTCGATCCGCGTGCTGAAGGCCGATGTCGGCGACAAGGTTCAGGCCGAAAGCACACTGGCGACGCTGAACGACGACGCACTGGTCCTGGAGAAGAGCCAGATGATGGCGACGAAGGCCAAGGGCGAGGCAAGTCTCGCCCAGCTGCGCGCCCAGCTCATCGAAGCGCAGGCCAATGCCGAACAGGCAAGGCAGCAGCAGGCCCGCTCCCAGGAAATGGGCAAGAAGGGCACCGTTTCCACCGCCCAGGTCGAACAGGCCGATGCGACCGCCGCCGCCGCCAATGCCCGCGTCGTCTCCGCCGAACAGGCGATCGAGGTCGCCGAAGCCGATCTCAAGGTCTTCGATAGCCAGATCGCCGATGCGGATCTGAAACTCGCGCGCACCGATGTAAAGACGCCGGTTGCCGGCACGATCGCGGCAAAGAACGCCAAGGTCGGCGCCATCGCCGCCGGCACCGGCGATCCGCTGTTCACCATCATCCGCGACGGCGATATCGAGCTCGTGGCCGAAGTCGCCGAAAGCGACATCGTCCGGATCATGGCCGGCCAGAAGGCGACGATCTCGCTTTCCGGCAGCCGCGAAAAGCTTTCCGGCGCCGTGCGCCTGGTGTCTCCGACCGTCGATCCGACGACCCGGCTCGGCCTCGTCCATATCTCGATCGACGACGACAGCAAGGCGCGTTCCGGCATGTATGGCAGCGCCGAAATCATCGTCCGCGAGACCGAGGGCGTATCGCTGCCTTTGACCGCGGTGCTGACGGGCAATGAAGGCTCGTCGGCCCGCAAGGTCGAGGATGGCGTGGTGAAATTCGCCAAGATCGAGACCGGCATCCAGGACGGCGGCTATGTCGAGATCGTCAAGGGATTGAAGAGCGGCGACGAGGTCGTCGCCAAGGCGGGCGCCTATGTCCGCGATGGCGACCGCATCACGCCGGTGCGTGAACAGCCAGCGGCTTCCAACTAAAGAGACCATCCGATGAATTTTTCAGCCTGGTCCATTCGAAATCCCATCGCGCCGCTCCTGGCCTTCTGCCTGCTGATCTTCATCGGCATGCAGTCGTTCAACAAGCTGCCGATCACGCGCTTCCCCAACATCGACGTGCCGCTCGTCTCGATCAGCGTGACGCAGAGCGGCGCTTCGCCGGCCGAACTCGAAATGCAGGTAACGAAGGAGATCGAAGATGCGATCGCCTCCATCACCGGCATCGATGAAATCCAGTCGACAGTGACGGACGGCAGTTCGCAGACCAACGTCATGTTCCGCATGGAAGTGCCGACGGAACAGGCCGTGCAGGACGTCAAGGATGCGATCGACCGCATCCGCAGCGATCTGCCGGCGACGGCCGAAGCACCGATCGTCACCAAGGTCGATGTCGAGGGCCAGGCGATCCAGACCTTCGCCGTTTCCTCGCCCGACATGTCGCTCGAAGAACTCTCCTGGTTCGTCGACGATACGATCAAGCGCGCCCTGCAGGGCCAGGCCGGCATCGGCCGCGTCGACCGTTACGGCGGCGCGGAGCGCGAAGTGCGCATCGAGCTCACCCCCGGCAAGCTCGACGCTTACGGCATCACCGCCGCAAGCGTGAACCAGCAATTGCGCGGCACCAACGTCGATCTCGGCTCCGGCCGCGGCCAGGTGGCAGGCAGCGAGCAGGCGATCCGCGTTCTCGGCGACGCCCGCAACGTCGCCGAACTTGCAGACACGACGATTGCGCTGCCGAACGGTCGCTTCGTCAAGCTGTCGGATCTCGGCGTCATCAAGGACACTTACGAGGAGCCGAAATCCTTCTCGCGCTTCAACGATACCCCCGTCGTCACCTTCGGCGTCTTCCGCTCGAAGGGCGCCAGCGAAGTCAGCGTCGCCGAAACCGTGGCGCAGAGCCTCGACAAGGTGCGGGGCGAAAATCCGAACGTGAAGATCGAGATGATCGACGATTCGGTCTATTTCACCTACGGCAACTACGAAGCCGCCATCCACACGCTGCTGGAAGGCGCGCTGCTCGCCGTCATCGTCGTCCTCTTGTTCCTGAGAAACTGGCGCGCGACCCTGATCTCGGCGATCGCCTTGCCGCTCTCCGCGATCCCGACCTTCTGGGTCATGGATATGATGGGCTTCTCGCTGAACCTCGTCAGCTTCCTCGCCTTGACGCTCGCGACAGGTATCCTCGTCGACGACGCCATCGTGGAAATCGAAAACATCGCCCGCCACATCAAGATGGGCAAGACGCCTTATCGGGCGGCGATCGAGGCGGCTGACGAAATCGGCCTCGCCGTCATCGCCACGACCTTCACGATCATCGCGGTCTTCGTGCCGGTTTCCTTCATGCCGGGCATTCCGGGCCAATACTTCATCCAGTTCGGCCTGACCGTCGCCTTCTCCGTCTTCTTCTCGCTGATGGTGGCGCGCCTCATCACCCCGATGATGGCCGCCTATCTCATGCGCGCCGAAGACGGCATGGAAGACCATCACGACAATGATAGCCTGCTGATGAAGGGTTACACCCGCCTGATACGCGGCACGACCGGGCACAAATATTCGCGATACCTGACGCTGCTCGCCGCGATCGGCTTCCTCGTCGGCTCCGTTTTCCTGCTGATGAAGGTTCCCGGCAGCTTCCTGCCGCCGGAAGACGCCTCGCGCATCGTTCTCTCCGTCGAGCTGCCGCCCAATGCCCGGCTCGACGACACCGAAAAGACGACCGATGCAATCTATGACAGGGTCAAGGACATCAACGGCGTCGAAAGCGTCTTCGTCCTCGGCGGTGCGTCGCCGAAGGGCGACCTCGAGCTGCGCCGCGCGACCATCACGCTCGCGCTCCACAAGCTCGACCAGTCGCTGGTCAAGAAGGTAGTCAACGACGTGCTCGGCGATATCCCCATCATCGGGCCGATGCTGCCGAAGGTGGAAGTCCACGGCCGTGAACGCCCGCAATGGGACATCGAAAAGGAAGTCTTCGCCAAGCTGCGCGACATTCCCGACGTCCATATCCTGAAGCTCAACGACCGCGGCGAACGCGACCTCTCCTTCAACTTCCTTTCCAAGAACGAGAAGGACCTGAACGACGCCGTCGGCATTCTGGAATCGAAACTCCGCGCCGATCCGCTGCTCGCCAATGTCAGCGCCGACGGCGCCCTGCCCCGTCCGGAACTGCAGGTCTACCCGCGCAAGGACGAGGCCGCCCGCCTCGGCATCACGCCGCAGCAGATCTCCGAGACGATCCGCGTCGCCACCATCGGCGATGTCGATGCGGCTCTCGCCAAGATCTCGCTCGACGATCGCCAGATCCCGATCCGCGTCCAGGCCGCGCTCGACATGCGCCGCGACCTTGCGGCCATCCGGGCGCTGAAGATCCAGACCGCCAGCGGCGGCACCGTCCCGCTCTCGAGCGTCGCCAATATCGATTATTCGGAAGGCGTAAGCTCGATCAAGCGCAACAATCGCTACCGCGTCGTCTCGATCGGTTCCGACCTGCCGCAGGGCGTGGCGCTCGATACGGCCTCGGCCCGGTTCCGGCAGATCGTCAACGACGCCAAGATCCCGGCGACGGTGCATCTTGCCGAAAGCGGCGATACCAAGGTGCAGACCGAGATGCAGCAGAGCTTCGTCAACGCCATGTTGATGGGCTTGCTGCTGGTGCTGACGGTGCTGATCCTGCTCTTCAAGGACGTGATCCAGCCCTTCACCATCCTGTTCTCGCTGCCGCTTGCCATCGGCGGCGTCGCGGCCGGCCTGATCATCACCAGCAACCCGCTGTCCATGCCTGTCATGATCGGCATTCTGATGCTGATGGGCATCGTCACCAAGAACGCCATCCTGCTCGTGGATTTCGCGATCGAGATGCGCCATCAGGGCATGCCCCGGGTGGAAGCCATGGTCGAAGCCGGCCGCAAGCGCGCCCGGCCGATCATCATGACTTCGATCGCCATGTCGGCCGGCATGCTGCCGTCGGCGCTCGGCGTCGGCGAAGGCGGCTCGTTCCGCGCGCCGATGGCAATCGCCGTGATCGGCGGCATCATCGTCTCCACCGTGCTGTCGCTCGTCGTCGTGCCCTCCTTCTTCCTGATCATGGACGATCTCTCCCGCCTGCTCGGCTGGATGTTCGGCCGCCTGGTCGGCAGAAAGGACCAGGAAGACCTGCCGCTGTCGCGCGAGGATCTCACCCGCGTGACCCGCGAGAACAGCAGCGATATCGACGCGCTGGACGAGCGCCTGACCGCGATCGAAAAGCCGGAAAGCAAGCGCAAGAGCGCTAAAGACACTAATGTGCTGCGCCTGCCGCCCTTCGCGGCGGAGTAAGCAAAGCCGAGTAATCGAACGGGTCGAGACGATCTCCCGGCCCGTTTCGTTTTATCGATCATCTCCGCATTTGAGCGAAATCAATCCCGCCGCTTTCTCTTTCCCTTGTCTTAGCCGGCATGCACGGGAAATCGGAACGACACGCTATCGCCGGAGGATGGAGAGAACGCCGACTTTCGGCGCGCGTGAAATGACCATGCTTGCCGGGGCTGACATCATGGCTGGGCTCAGTCATGACGAAGTCGCAGCCTTGCGTGCCTGCGCCACCGTCCGCCTTTGCGATCCGCACGAGATCCTTTTTCGAGGAGGGTGAGAAGGCCGCCTCGCTGCGACTGCCCTTTCCGAAAGACTTGCTTGCCCGTAAGCTCGGCCTGGCTCCGGAAGCGCTCTCGCGGGCCTTTTCGACATTGAAGACGGCAGGGGTCACCGTGCGCGGCCGGGCCATCGCAATCAGCAACGTCGATGTGCTGCGGCAGGTCTGACCATCAGAGCATGATGCCGAAAACTGTGAGCGGATGGGAAGCCTGCCGTGGTCAGTCTTCCACCACCTCAATCTCGGGACGGCCGGCAAGGATGAGCCGCAGGCGGCCGCGGTCGGCGCGCTCGAGCATGATCGGGCCTGCCTTTTCCTCCAGTCGTCGGCGCAGCAAGATCAGCCGAGTCTCCAGATTGTCCTTGAAATCCGGCAGTTGCAGGCGCCGGTCGCGGCGGACCTCGCGGTTGAGAAAATCCTGCTTGCCGCTACGCACATAGTCCTCGAGGAAATGCAGGAGCAGCCGCCCCGGCACGCCGCGGATGAGATAGTCATCATCGACGAAGAGCGAGCCGTCGCGCGGATAGAAGCGCACGGCGATGCGCCGGCCGGCGGGCACGCTGTCGGCCTGGCCAGCGTATGCATCAACCTTTTCGCGCCCGTTTGTCTCCGCCCGCTCGCGTTCCTCCGAAAGGAAGGAGAGCGCGGTCGCCAGATGCGCTGCGATGGCGATCAGCGCCTCCTCGTCGCGATGGCGGAAGGTGAACCGCTCTGTCGATTCCGAAAACAGCACGCCGACGAGCCTTCCCCGCGCGACGAGCGGCAGCGCAATCTGGCTGAGCGGCTTGTCGAGCATCGGAAGGGGGATCGGCGCCGCATCCTCGACGCCCGCCATGGCCCGCACCGCCTGGATGTAGCGCTGGCCGCGACTCAAGTCGGTGATTCGCATATTGCGCCGCCGCTCGGCCGCAAGCCCGATAATGCCGCATCCAGCCGGAACCTCGGCGCCGAAGCCGAACTGGTCGTAGCCGCGGCTGGCGATCGTCGTCAGCCCGCCGCGTTCGCCGTCCGGCACCAGCACCATGGAATGGTTATAGCCGAAGAGCTTGCCGAGACCCTCAAGCGTCACGTCAAGCAACGTTTCCGGATCGCTGCAGTCCGACATCCGTGTCGTCAGCCTTGCCACCTTGCCCATCAGGTCGGGCAGAAAGAGTGGCTCCGGCTCTACCAGCGGATTGGCGGCCGGCACGGCCCGGCAGTCCTCCACCCGGTAGATGTCGACGGCGCGCAACCTCATAATCCCGCTCAACCGGCTTTCCAGGATTGCCAGATGGACCGCCACACGCTCGAATATCTCGCCCTCCGTCTCGGAACGCAGGAATACCAGGTCGAGCACGTGTTGCTGGCCGCTATAGCCGTCGACCACCATCACGGTCGCAAGCCCGTTGCGCGCCACATTGGCAGCGGTCTTGGAGAAGAACTGGTCGGATAGCGCGACATGCGTCTCGTCGACGTAATGCACGTGCGAGAGATAGGAAATATTGGGCATTCCGTCTGCATCGGCGGTGGCGATGATGGAGGGAATGACTCCCTCGAAACTGTCGCGCAGCCCTTCGAGCGGGATCATGCGGCAGTTTCCGGCGTCAGCCTGCGCCCCGCGCCCGGCCCCGGCGTCTGCTCGAAGATCGCCTGCGGCTCGATCGTCAGGCAGACGAGCTCCCGGTCCGACAGTGTGCTGGAGAGCTGCATGCGGGTGACACCAAGCGCCATCATCCGCGCGAGCTGTTCTGCGACATAGGCCTTGCCCCGTGCCCGGTGGGCCTCATCCGCCAGCCCCGCCGCGAGGATCCGGCCCTTGATCTGGCAGGCTTTGTAATCGGCGGCCCGCACATAGGTCATGGCAATCGGCCGGCCCACCAGCGCCTCGCCCACGGCATCAGGCCATTGGCTGCGGGAGGCCAGAAAGTGCAAATGCCCGCTCTGCCGGTCGACGCACACGCCCGAGCCGCGGCCGATCATCGGCCGGCCGGCCTCGTCGCGCGTCGCGAACAGGATCATGACGGGACTCTCTATAAATTCCGCAAGTTCCGGCCCCAGCAATGCTTGTCCCCCCGATGTCAGGCGATGATAGTTAGTTAGGATATTCTTAGCAATCGTTCCAAGTGCTTAGGATGGTTTTAGGAAGCGCTTCGCAGAGGCCTCGGTTATCTCACTGCTATCAGCCCGGCGCACATGGAGAGGCGCCGGCCAACGAGAGGAAAACCATCATGAGCCATGAATTCTCGCTTACCAGCATCCCCGATCTCAACGGCCGTTACGACATCTATGGCGCAATACACAAGGGCCTGCGCAAGGCCGGCTGCGACTTGCTCGGACGCCTCGGCACGGCCGATTTCCAGAATGTCGAGGAGACGGTCTTCCTGATCGGCGACCTGCGCCATTATCTGATGCTTGCCGCCTCCCACGTCAGTCACGAGGATGACCACATCCATGTGGCGCTCGCCGCCAAATGCGTCTCGACCGTCACGCTGGACGAGCAGCACGACGACCACCGCACCGCCTTCCGCGAGCTGGAAGAATTGATCGTGGCCTGGGAAAAGGCCTGGCCGCTGCACAAGTCCGCCTGCGGCCGCAAGCTCTATCTCGCCTTTGCTGCCTACATCGCCGACGATTTCGCACATATGCACGAGGAGGAGGCGGTGACCGGCCCTCTTCTGTGGCGCTACTTCAACGACGAGGAAATACTCGGCATCGAGATGAACATCATCGGCTCCCTGCCGCCGGAAAAGAGCATGGCTTTCATGCGCATCATGATTCCGGCGATCAATCCGGCGGAGCGTGCGGCACTCTTGGGCGGCATGAAGAAGAATGCGCCGCCGGAAATCTTCCAAGCCGTCATTGACTTCGCCGTCCGTCCCGGACTTTCGGCCGGCGACTTCGCCAAGCTTGCCGACGCGCTGAAGCTGGCCGCCTGAAAAGGTTGCTGCGTGCGGAGGATCGAGGCTCCGCCCGCGGCATCGCCGAGCATTTCCGGAGAAGAACCATGTGCAAACCGAACGGCAAGACCGGCATTTCGGCCGGGTGTCCGCGCCGCGGCGATTGTCGCGGCTGCCTCATGCTGCTTTCCGCCATGGCGGGGGAGGGAAGCGCCTCACGTCATGACGCGCTCGTTAAGGAAATACGCCCGCAGCCCGCGCCGGTCTTCGTGGAGACGTGCCTCAAATCGGGGAATCCTATCCGACCGAAAAATTAGCCCGCACGAGGTCAAGTCCGGCCAAGTTCATACAAATCTAGAGCCCACCCTGCTCTCTCAGGAAACTGACGATCGAGCTGACGCCGTCGCCGCGCTTCATGTCGGAAAAGACGAAGGGGCGGCTTGCGCGCATGCGGGTTGCGTCCCGGTCCATCACCTCGAGATCGGCGCCGACATGGGGCGCCAGGTCTTTCTTATTGATGACGAGCAGGTCGGAGCGGGTGATGCCGGGCCCGCCCTTGCGCGGGATTTCCTCGCCCTGGCAGACCGAGATGACATAGATGGTGATGTCGGCAAGGTCGGGCGAAAAGGTCGCCGCCAGATTGTCTCCGCCGGATTCGATGAAGACGACGTCGAGATCGGGGATACGCTCGTTGAGGCCGGCGATCGCCTGAAGATTGATCGTCGCGTCCTCGCGGATGGCGGTATGCGGGCAGCCGCCCGTCTCGACGCCGACGATACGGTCGGAAGGCAATGCCTGCATGCGCACCAGCGCCTCGGCATCCTCGGTCGTGTAGATGTCGTTGGTGACGACGGCGACGGAATAATCGTCGCGCATCGCCTTGCAGAGCTTTTCGGTCAGCGCCGTCTTGCCCGAGCCGACCGGCCCGCCGATGCCGACACGCAAGGGTCCGTTTCTTGATTTCATGTGTGGTTACTCCAATCGAACCGATGATAGCGGCGCTGACAGCGCGCGCCACCGTCAAATGACGCAGCCGCGCGGATAATTTGGTTCTTTAAGACCGAAAAAGCCGCGTCGCCTGGGTCTCGTGGCGCAGGCTGGCGATATCGGCCTGGACCGTCGCCGAACCGAGATCGTCGAGCGTCGAGCCTGCCGCCTGCCGGGCGACCTCCGCAATTTGCTCTTCAAGGCCGGCAAGCACGGCAACACCGTCCTTCTGACCGGCGACGCCGAGGCGGATGCCCGACGAAACCGCCTGCGAAGCATAGGCGTGCAGAAAGACCGCGAGCACCTTCTCGGGCCTTATGCCATGCGCACCTGCAACCGCTCCGACAGCGATGGGATAGGCGGTCTTGCCGGGCAGCCTCTCGAAAACCTCGTCCGGCCAGGCCCGCGCCGCCGCCAGGAAGGCCTCACCGAGCAGCATCGTTTCCTGATGGCGCTCGCGCGATCCGGCAAGCGCCTCGGCGAGTGCGATGACCTCTGCTAGGCGCGCGGGATCCGCCTGGCGCCTGTGGCTCTCAGCCAGAAGCACGGCATCGTTCCAGACGGAGCCATGGCCGATCAGCGTGCCGATCCACCCCGCAAGCGAGGCCGCATCGGTGACGAGCTCATCGGCCACCGCCCGCTCCAGCCCGCCCGAATAGGCAAAACTGCCGATCGGAAAGGCTGGCGAGAGCCATGCCGTCAGGCGCAGCAATGCCTGCAACTCAGAATCCCCGGTCATCGAGCCTCAGTCGTGCTTGTGGCCGTGATGCCCGTGATCATGATCATGATCGCGCCCGTGATCATGGTTGCATCCCGGCCCATGCACATGGTCATGGCCGTGATCATGTTTGTGGTCATGGCCATGTGCGTGATCATCGTTATGATTGTGCCCGTGGTCATGAGCCGCATGCCCGTGATCATGTGAATGCCCGCCATGGGAATGATAGGCTCCGCGTGCCGGCTGGAAGGGCTCCTCGATATCGAGGACAGTGGCGCCCAATCCCTGCAGCATGCTGCGGATGACGTGATCGCGCAGGATGACGATGCGGTCTTCCTCGATCTGTGCCGCGAGATGGCGGTTGCCGAGATGCCAGGCAAGCTCGACCAGATGCGTGCGGTCACGGCCGCGAATTTCGAAAAGCTTCTCGTCGGCCGCAAGGATCTCAATCAGTTCGCCGTCTTCGCGCACCAGCAGGTCGCCATTGGCGAAAAGCACCGGATCCTTGAGGTCGAGCATGACCATCTCGCCATTTTCCAGATGCAAGAGCTTGCGGCGCAGATGCCGCAGATCATGCGGCAGCTTGACCTGGGCGGTCGGATGGGAGGAAGGGGTGCCGGCGGGAAGATAAGAGGTGACGCGCTGCATGATATGTCCGTTTTGATGAGACGACGACCATGCAAAATAGCCTTTCCCGATGCAAGCACCAATGGTTTTCCGTTTGGGAGGTCGGCTTTTATATTCCGTAGGCCTGCATCACGTTGTCGCTGCCCAGCCCCCTGCCTTCGGCATCTTGACCGTTTTCGGCAAGTCCGTGCCAGGCATGATGCAAGCCTTCCCGCTCGTGCACGACGCGATTGCGCCCGAGCGCCTTGGCGAGATAGAGCGCCCGGTCTGCCGAAGCATAGACCTGCTGCTTGTTGCGCCCGGGGATGAGATCGGCCACTCCGCCTGATATGGTGATGGCGATCTGATGCCCCTCCGCCACGATCGGCCTGCCGGCGATATCAGCCTGCACGGCCTCGATCCGCTCCAGCCGCGCTTCCAGCGGTTCGCCGGAGATGATGACGCCGAATTCCTCGCCGCCAAGCCGCGCGACGACGGACAATTCGTCGAAGGCCGAGGTCAGCACGGCTGAGACCGCCGTGATGACGGCATCGCCACAGGCATGGCCGAAGCGATCGTTGATCGTCTTGAAGCGGTCGACGTCGAAAATGACGAGCGAGGCGTTGCCCTCGGTATTATCGAGCGCCTCGGTGAAGGCGCGCCGGTTGAGGAGACCGGAGAGCGTATCGGTGCGGCTGAGCTTTTCGAACTCCGCCCGCGACAGCGTCAGCTCACGCATCGTAAAACCGGCCGCCAGCGACAGCACGCCGGAAACCGTGCCGCCGACCAACCAGGAAAAAATGGCGCCGAAGCCGATCGCATGCGAAAGCGTCACCGGCAGCAGCCCGAGAAGGCCGAGCGGCGGTATCGTCAACCCGATGACGGCGCCGGAGAGAATGACGGCAAGAAAGCTCATCTTCAACGCAAAGACATAGACGTTCCTGCGATATTGAAAATTGCCGAAATCGGCCTGCAGTGACATCCAGTTTTTCATGAGAATCAACCTTCCTGCCCGGCGCTTCGAGGCATTGATAGAAGCCCAATTGCTGCGGGTGTCTTAATCGACTCGTTAAAATTCGAGCGGTTTTGGACGATTCGGCTGGAAGATTTTTTCTAGCAGGGGCTGCAAACATCCAATCCCTGAATCGAACAGGGCATGGGAGTATCTAGGTAATTGATATTGATTATCTTTTTCAACCTCGCCCGTGAGGCTGTTTCAGAATGGATTACCTGGGGAAAACACGGGGTTTCCCACTGATTTTTACAACCGAGTGGAGAGTGCCGTTCACAATTTCGTTTATGCGCAGACCGGCCGGCGGATGCATCAATTGTAGACACCAACAGATAATCGCAATGATTGTGGAAGCGGATTCCACAGGCCCGTCCGAAGCCCCGCCGAGCGGAGTGCGGCGGCAGTCCAGGTGTTGCAGCCGAAGAGGGCGTTGAAGTATCCCCTGGCTTCGAAAAACCGGTCGATCTCCCCGTAACCCGCATTCGGAATCGGCGCGATCTCGCCCTCGTTGCGAATGAAGCTGTCCAGGATGAAGTTGCGCAGCCGCGCCAGCTGATCGTCATCAATATCGAATGCCGCAATGCCGGGCTGCGGCTCGGTGATATGACCGGCAAGATCCACATGCAGCACCGAACGATCGATCGTCAGCGCCCGCAGCACCGGCAGCGGCTTCAGCTCCGCCCAGTTCGGTGTTTCCAGATAGAAGGCGCGGCCGCCCCAGCCGATGACGAGCCATTCCGCATTCGGATGGCCGAGCGGAAAACCGCTGCCATGGAGGAAGGAAAAGGCCGCGCGCGTTTCTTCGTCGAGCGGAATGGCAATATCGGTATGGATCGATCCCGACAGCAGCAGAATCCGGTGCGTCGTCTCCTCGGACGACGCCTTCACGGGGGCGATCAGCGGCCGGGGAATGAAGGTCCCGCCCGCGGCCAGAACCACGAGCAGAACCACGATCCGCAACAGCCAGCGCATGCCCGTCCGCACGGAACGAGCGCCTAGAACAGGAAGTAGCGCTGCGCCATCGGCAGCACCGTCGCCGGTTCGCAGGTCAGCAACTCGCCGTTCGCCCTGACTTCGTAGGTCTCCGGATCGACTTCGATCTCCGGCGTCAGGTCATTGTGGATCATCGACGCCTTGGAGATGCCGCCGCGCGTATTTTTCACAGCGACGAGTTCCTTCGCGACCCCGAGCCGGCCCTTCAGCCCGGCATCGAGCGAGGCCTGGCTGACGAAGGTGACGGAAGAATTGGTGAGACTGCGGCCATAGGAGGCAAACATCGGCCGGTAGTGCACCGGCTGCGGCGTCGGGATCGAGGCGTTCGGATCGCCCATCGGGGCCGCCGCGATCGAGCCTCCGAGCAGCACCATGTCAGGCTTCACGCCGAAGAAGGCCGGGTTCCAGAGCACGAGGTCGGCGCGCTTGCCGATCTCGACCGAACCGATCTCATGGCTGAGGCCATGGGCGATCGCCGGATTGATCGTGTATTTGGCGATATAGCGGCGAACACGGAAATTGTCGTTATCGCCCTTTTCCTCTTTCAGCCGGCCGCGCTGGCGCTTCATCTTGTCGGCCGTCTGCCAGGTGCGGATCGCCACCTCGCCGACGCGGCCCATGGCCTGGCTGTCCGACGAGATGATCGAGAACGCGCCGATATCGTGCAGGATGTCTTCCGCCGCGATCGTCTCCTTGCGGATACGGCTTTCGGCAAAGGCGATATCCTCGGGGATCGACGGCGACAGGTGATGGCAGACCATCAGCATGTCGAGATGCTCGGCGATGGTATTGACCGTATAGGGCCGCGTCGGATTGGTGGACGACGGGATGACGTTCGGCTGGCCGCAGATCTTGATGATATCGGGCGCATGCCCGCCGCCCGCCCCTTCCGTGTGGAAGGCATGGATGGTGCGGCCCTTGATGGCGCCGATCGTATCCTCGACGAATCCGCTTTCGTTCAGCGTATCGGTGTGGATCATCACCTGCACGTCGTATTCGTCAGCGACCGACAGGCAGCAATCGATGGCGCCAGGCGTCGTGCCCCAATCCTCGTGCAGTTTCAGCGAGGTGGCGCCGGCCAGCACCATTTCGGTGAGCGCACCCGGCAGCGAGGCGTTGCCCTTGCCGGCAAAGGCAAGGTTCATCGGGAAGGCGTCCGCTGCCTCGATCATGCGGGCGAGATGCCAGGGGCCTGGCGTGCAGGTGGTGGCGAGCGTGCCGTGCGCCGGCCCCGTGCCGCCGCCGAGCATGCAGGTCATGCCTGACATCAGCGCTTCCTCGATCTGCTGCGGCGCGATGAAGTGGATATGGCTGTCCATGCCGCCTGCGGTCACGATCTTGCCTTCGGCGGCGATCGCCTCCGTGCCCGGGCCGACGATAATGTTGACGCCCGGCTGCATATCGGGATTGCCCGCCTTGCCGATCGCAACGATGCGGCCGTTCTTCAGCCCGATATCGGCCTTGTAGATGCCCGAATGATCGACGATTACCGCATTGGTGATGACGGTATCGACCGCGCCGTCCGCCCGTGTCACCTGGCTCTGGCCCATGCCGTCACGGATCACCTTGCCGCCGCCGAACTTCACCTCCTCGCCATAGGTGGTGAAATCCTTCTCGATCTCGATGAAGAGCTCCGTATCGGCAAGGCGCACCTTGTCGCCGGTGGTCGGTCCGAACATGCCGGCATAAGCGGCGTGGGAGATCTTGTAGGGCATCCATCAGGCTCCATGGGAGGAAGAGAAAAGCATTTTTTCGCCAAGTCGCGAGAGACGGCCGGCGGCAACATAGGTGTCGACAAGCTGCCGTTCGGCCGCAAACGGGTGCCATTCCCAGCCGGCGTGACCGAAGCCGGCCAGCATCACCTCGGCCTCGGTATATTTGTCCAGCACCTCCGCGATGACGATCATGCCGCTGCTCGGCACCACATAGGGCACCGGCGCAAAGGCCGAAAGCGAGGCGTCGACGGCCTCGTGGAGCGCCTTGCCGATGACGACATGCGTTTTGCCGGCATCCGCGCAGAAAGCGCCGAACGCGCCCGTATAGTCGTCGCAGAAATCGTCGAGCTCCGGATGCGAGACGGCAAGCGGCGCCCGCATCGCGGCAAATTTTTTCGGGTCGCGCACGCTCCAGATTTCGCGCGCCGCGACGATGCCGGGATGGGCGCGCCACGCGGGCGAACCGAGCATTGCCTTGGCAGGCCGGCCGGTATTGCAGACCGCAACGGCATCCGTGCGGCTGCCGCCGGCGCCGTAGGAGCGGCAATCGTTGAAGCGGATGACGAAATCGGCGGCATCGATGATGCCTGCCTGCCCTTCCCCGACCTCGCCATTGCCGACGATTACGATCTTTTTGATCACCTTAGTTGCCCATCGTGTCTGCGAGCTCTTTCAGCTCTTTCGTGCGTTTATCCGTCTCTTCGGCCAGGCATCCGGCAACCAGCATCGGCTCCATCGTGCCGCCGCGGGCCTGAAAGCCGAAGGCGTCGCATTGGGCGTCGCGATAATCGATCCAGGCGCGCTGCGCCTTGACCAGCGCCTTTTCCGCGCCCTTCATGTCTCCATCCAGGTCCTTGTCGATCGCCACCATGGCGGCGCGCGTCTTCTTGTATTGCTCGTTCAGCGCCTTGTCGGCGGTCTCATGGCGCGCAACCTCGCAGGACGTCATGTCCGACTGCGTCTTCGGATTCTGGCAATCGATATCCTGGGCGGAGGCCGCACTTGAAGCCAGCAGCATCGCCGCCCCGATGAGGCAGATCTTCAAACGCATGCGTTCCTCCCGTTAAAGCTTGCCCATCACCAGCTGACGGAAGCCATAGACCTCACGCTTGCCGGAAAGCGGGATCAGCGTCACCGAGCGCGTCTGCCCCGGCTCGAAGCGCACGGCCGTTCCCGCCGGAATATCGAGCCGCTTGCCCTGCGCCGCCGCCCGGTCGAAGGAAAGCCCGGCATTGGTTTCGGCGAAGTGATAGTGGCTGCCGACCTGCACCGGCCGGTCGCCGGTATTGGAAACCTCCAGCGTCACCGTCGGCGCGCCGGCATTGAGTTCGATGTCGCCGCTTGCGGCAATGATCTCGCCCGGAATCATCTCATTCTCCTTAAGCCGCCTTGGGCGCGCAGCCCTCGGCCTTCAGCACACGTTTTGTCGATGCCGGATGTTTGGCAAGCATGGCGGCCGGCCGGATGGGCCTGGCGACGAGATTGCCGCCGCAATTCGGGCAGAGACCTTTCAGCACGCCGTCCACGCAATCGGCGCAGAAGGTGCATTCATAGGTGCAGATCCGCGCGTCCGCACTCTCCGGCGGCAAATCCCTATCGCAGCATTCGCAATTGGGTCTGAGCTCCAGCATTTTCTCTCCTTACCGGATCGGTTCGTGCACGGTGACGAGCTTGGTGCCGTCGGGGAAGGTCGCCTCCACCTGCACGTCATGGATCATCTCGGCAACACCTTCCATCACCTGGTCGCGGCCGATCACATGGGCGCCGGCCTCCATCAGCTCGGCGACGGGGCGGCCGTCGCGGGCGCCTTCGACGACGAAATCGCTGATCAGCGCGATCGCCTCGGGATAGTTCAGCTTGACGCCGCGCTCCAGCCGCCGCCGCGCCACCATCGCCGCCATCGATATCAGCAGCTTGTCTTTTTCTCTCGGAGTGAGGTTCATTACGTACCCATCTGCTTCGTGCTTAAATTCATAGATTCCAGACTTTCGGCACAGGCGCACCATTGCGCAAGGTGGAAATGACCGGGATCAGGATTTTTCTGAGCGAGAAGCCATCAGCTGCCGCAAGGCGCACGACGAGCTTGTCGTTCCAGGCGCTGGCACCGCCCATCGGCCCTTCGACGAGCGGCCGCACTTTGCCGAGATAGGCCTCCGCAAGCGGCCCGGCATAGAGCAGCGTCGCAAAGGCTACCTGTCCGCCGAGCACGGCCCGACGCGCAGCCAACGCCGAGATACCTTCCGAAAGCTTCAGTTCCTCGGCATGGATCAACCTGCCCGAACGGCGGATGCGCCAGCGGTCGCGGAAAAGCCCCGTCTCCACCGCCTCGCCCATCGCCTTGCGGCCGAGCAGCCCCGCCTCGACGGCCAGGAATTCGGCGCTCTCGTCGAGATCGACATCGAGCCGGCGGAAAAGTGAGGCGCGGTCGAAGAGGATCGTCTCCTGCGGCAGCCAGTCGACGCGCGCTCCCGCTCCAACTTCGATGCGGGTCGTCACCTCGGCGGTGCCGGCCGATGCCTTGTAGATCTTCTCGCAGGCCTGAGTGGTCACGTCGATCTTCGTGCCGGCGCCGGCAACGACGCTCCAATCCATCCGGTCGCCGCCGGTCAGCCCGCCCGCGGTATTGATGATGACGGCTTCCATCGACGCATCGAACGTATCGGGCAGACGGATCTTCGCCGCTCCCTCCTGATAGAGCTCGCGGATACGCGTTCGGCCATCGAGCAGCCTTGCCGCCAGATGCCCGCGCCCCTCAGCTCTTTGCGGTCTCGTGCTGGCCGCCGCAATCGTCATATCGTCCCTTTCGGTCGCGCCACCGCTTTTCATTTCATCGCGCGAATCACGGAAAGCAAGCAATTCCCATGCCGCCTGGAAGGTGCGGGAGATCGGCGAGGAGCCCTAACCTCTGCCGCAAAATACGGCATCTGCCCGTCATACGGTCAGATGACGGCGGGCTTCCGGCGTATCCAGCGTCTCCGCCAGCCCTTCATGCACGATCTCGCCGCGATCCATGATGTAGACGTAATCGGCAAGCTCCCGGCAGAAATCCAGATATTGTTCGACGAGCAGGATCGCCATGCCGGTGGAATCGCGGAGATAACGGATCGCCCGGCCGATATCCTTGATGATCGACGGCTGGATGCCCTCGGTCGGCTCGTCGAGCACGAGGATTCTCGGCCGCGTTACCATGGCGCGCCCGATCGCCAGTTGCTGCTGCTGCCCGCCGGAAAGATCGCCGCCCCGACGCGACAGCATCGATTTCAGCACCGGAAAGAGACTGAAGATATCGTCGGGTATGGTACGGTCACGGCGGCCAAGCGGCGCGAAGCCGGTTTCGAGGTTTTCCTTCACGGTCAGCAGCGGAAAGATTTCGCGCCCCTGCGGCACGTAGCCGATGCCCTGCTTGGCGCGGGCAAAGGGCGGCAGGCCGTTCAGCTTCGTATCGTTGAAGGTGACGGTGCCGGCCGACAGCGGATGCTGGCCGGTGACGGCGCGCAGAAGCGAACTCTTGCCGACGCCGTTGCGGCCCAGCACGCAAGTGATCTTGCCCATCTCCGCCTTGATGGAGATACCGCGCAGCGCCTGCGCCGCGCCATAATGCAGATTTGCGTTTTCGACTGTCAGCATGATGCCGTCTCCTGGCGCGTTGCGGCTGCAAAAACCCCTCCCCGACCCCTCCCCACAAGGGGGAGGGGCTGACTCGGAGCTGCCGCCTTGCCTCCCATCCAACCGCGGGAAAACCGATAATTATGGCGGTGAGCGAGCCGCTCGGTTAAGCCCCTCCCCCTTGTGGGGAGGGGTTGGGGAGGGGTCGAACCCGCAGAGATAACAAGGAGTTCAATCATCCCCTCACCGCCCCAGATAGTTCTCGATCACCTTCGGATCGGAGCTGACGAAATCGATCGAGCCTTCCGCCAGCACAGAGCCTTCCGCCAGGCACGTCACCTTGACGCCGAGGTCGCGGATGAAGCCCATGTCATGCTCGACGACCACGACAGACCGGGTCTTGGCGATATCCTTCAGCAGGATCGCCGTTTCCGCCGTCTCCGCATCCGTCATGCCGGCCACCGGCTCGTCGACGAGCAGGAGTTTCGGTTCCTGCGCGAGCAGCATGCCGATCTCCAGCCACTGCTTCTGCCCGTGCGAGAGATTGGCCGCCAGTTCGTCGCGCCGGTGCGTCAGCCTCACGGTTTCCAGGATTTCCTCGATGCGCGCCCTGTCCTCCCCCGAAAGCCGGTAGAACAGTGTCGAGAACACCGAGCGGCGGCGGTTCAGCGCCAACTCCAGATTGTCCCAGACCGTATGGCTTTCGAAGACCGTCGGCTTCTGGAATTTGCGGCCGATGCCGAGCTGGGCGATGTCGGCCTCGTCCTTCTTGGTGAGGTCAACGGTGCCGTTGAAGAACACCTCGCCCTCGTCGGGCCTGGTCTTGCCGGTAATGATATCCATCATCGTCGTCTTGCCGGCGCCGTTCGGGCCGATGATGGCGCGAAGCTCGCCGGGCTCGATGACGATCGAGAGCGAATTCAGCGCCTTGAAGCCGTCGAAGGAAACGGAGACGCCGCTGAGATAGAGCACGCTGGTCGGTTTGACGTCGGGGATCATGGGCTCACTCCGCTGCCTGGATTTTCGGCTCGATGCTATCTTCCTGCGCCGGTGACGGCGTGGGCTCGGAGACGGCCTTCCGTCGGCCGAGATAGTGCGAAATCGTGCCGACGACGCCCTTCGGCAGGAGCAGCGTCACGGCGACGAAGAGGCCGCCGAGCGCAAACAGCCAGAACTCCGGAAAGAGGCCGGTAAAGATCGTCTTGCCGCCGTTGACGAGGATCGCGCCGATGATCGGCCCAATCAGCGTGCCGCGCCCGCCGACCGCCGTCCAGATGACGACCTCGATGGAGTTGGCGGGCGCGAATTCGCCGGGATTGATGATGCCGACCTGCGGCACGTAGAGCGCGCCTGCAATGCCCGCCATCATCGCCGAGACGACGAAGGTGAAGAGCTTGAAATGCTCGACGCGGTAGCCGAGGAAGCGCGTGCGGCTTTCCGCATCGCGCACGCCGACGAGCACCTTGCCGAATTTCGAACGTACGATTGCCGAGGCGATCGTCAGCGACAGCGCCAGAAAGATCGCGGTCGCGGCAAAGAGGCTGGCGCGCGTACCATCGGCCTGGATGTTGAAGCCGAGGATATCCTTGAAATCGGTCATGCCATTATTGCCGCCGAACCCCATGTCGTTGCGGAAGAAGGCAAGCAGCAGCGCATAGGTCATCGCCTGGGTGATGATCGAGAGATAGACGCCGTTGACGCGCGAGCGGAAGGCGAACCAGCCGAAGACGAAGGCGAGCAGGCCGGGCACGGCGAGCACCATCAGCGCCGCGAACCAGAACTGGTCGAAGCCGTACCAGAACCAGGGCAGTTCCTTCCAGTTCAGGAACACCATGAAATCGGGCAGGATGGGATCGCCGTAGACGCCGCGCGAGCCGATCTGGCGCATCAGATACATGCCCATCGCATAGCCGCCGAGCGCGAAGAAGGCGCCGTGGCCGAGCGAAAGGATGCCGCAGAAGCCCCAGACGAGATCGAGCGCCAGCGCCAGCAGCGCATAGGTGAGGTACTTGCCGAACAGCGCCATGATATAGGTCGGCACGTGCAGCGGGTGCGTCGGGCCGGTGGCAAGGTTCAGCACCGGCACGAGAATGGCGACCGCCAGCAGCAGGGCGACGGCGATGGAGATCTTGCGATCGAGAGACCGGAGAAGGAAGGCCGTTATCATGCTTCCACCGCCCTTCCTTTGAGTGCGAAGAGTCCGCGCGGACGCTTCTGGATGAAGAGAATGATGAGGACGAGCACCAGGATCTTGCCGAGCACGGCGCCGGCGAAGGGCTCGAGGAACTTGTTGACGACGCCGAGCGACAGCGCGCCGACCAGCGTGCCCCAGAGATTGCCGACACCGCCGAAGACGACGACCATGAAGCTGTCGATGATGTAATTCTGCCCGAGGTTCGGCGAGACGTTGTCGATCTGCGAGAGCGCCACGCCGGCCATGCCGGCGATGCCGGAACCGAGCGCGAAGGTGAAGGCATCGACCCAGCGGGTGCGGATGCCCATAGACGAGGCCATGCGTCGGTTCTGCGTCACCGCCCGCATCTGCAGGCCGAAGGCGGAGCGCTTGAGCAGCATCAGGAGCGTCACGAATACCACCATCGAGAAGACGATGATCCAGAGCCGGTTCCAGGTGATGACGAGCCCGCCGAAATCGAAGGCGCCGGACATCCAGCTCGGATTGCGGACCTCGCGGTTGGTCGGGCCGAAATAGCTGCGGATCGCCTGCTGCAGGATCAGCGACACGCCCCAAGTGGCGAGCAGCGTTTCCAGCGGACGGCCGTAGAGATAACGGATGACGACGCGCTCGATGACGAGGCCGACGAAACCGGTAAAGACGAAGGCGGCCGGCACCGCGAAAACAAGCGAATAATCGGCAAGCGACGGAAAGGCCGAGGTGATATATTCCTGCACGACATAGGTCGTATAGGCGCCGATCATCACCATCTCGCCATGCGCCATGTTGATCACGCCCATGACGCCGAAGGTGATGGCAAGGCCGATCGCGGCGAGCAGCAGCACCGAGCCGAGCGACAGGCCGTACCAGACGTTCTGGACGACGTCCCAGAGCGCCAGGTCGCGGTTGATCGAATTGATTTCCGTCTGGATCGCGGGCTTCAGATCGTCAGGGGCATTCGCCATCGCCGTCGTCAAGATCGTCAGCGCATCGCGGCCGCCGCGGGCGGCGATCATGTCGATGGCGGCCCTCTTCTCCTCGATGCCGGCATCGCTCTTCAGCACCATCACGGCCCGCGCTGCTTCCATCGTGTTTTTGATCTCGCCGTCCTTCTCGGCTGAAAGAGCCGAATTCAGGAGTTCGAGATTGGCGGGATCGGCATCCCTCAGCATGCCCTCGGCCGCCGCGAGCCGCGCGGAGCGATCCGGGCTCAGAAGCGTCAGCTGGCTCATCACCGTCGTGATCGTGGTGCGCAGGGAATTGTTGATCTTGACCTTCGACATCATGTCGGGGTCGACATCGGCAGCCGCCTCGCCGGTGATCGGATCGGAATAGGTGGGCTCGTCCTCCGTGCCGCCCTGAACGAGAACGGGACCGCCCTCTGAATTGACGTAGAGCTGGCCATCGCTCAGCTGTTGCAGGATCTGGCTGACATGCGAATCCCCGGAAGCGGCAAGCGCCCGGATGGCCGCATCACGCTCGGGAAAGCCGCCGACGCCGAGCGCATCGACGAGAGCGTGCACGTCGCCCTCGGCGCGCAGGCCGGTCACCGAAAACGTCAGGCCCGAAAGCATCAGGCAAAATGTCAGAAGAAAAATCTTGATGGCGCGAAACATCGGCTCTCTCGCCTCGAGTGTCGTCGGCCTTGCGGCGCAGCGGTAAGGACGGAGCTTCCGCCCGGATCAGCTCCGGACGGAAGTCTTCAGGCTGTCAACGGATGGGATCTCCTCAGGAGCCCTTGCCGCCGCACTTGCCGGTGGCAACGTTGAAGTTGCCGCAGGAGAGAGGCTTGCGCCAATCGGAGATCAGGTCTTTGGAGTCGGGCAGGTAGTCGGACCATTCGTCACCGACGACGGCGGGCGTCTGCTGGACGATTTCGAACTGGCCGTCGGCCTGGATTTCACCGATCAGCACCGGCTTGGTGATGTGGTGGTTGGGCATGACGGTGGCATAGCCGCCGGAGAGGTTCGGAACGGTGACGCCGATGATATTGTCGAGAACGGCATCGGTATCCGTGGTGCCGGCGGCCTGCACGGCCTTCACCCAGGCGTTGAAGCCGATATAGGCGGCTTCCATCGGGTCGTTCGTCACGCGCTTGTCGTTCTTGGTGAACGCATGCCATTCCTTGATGAACTTCTTGTTGGCCGGGCTTTCCACGGACTCGAAGTAGTTCCAGGCGGCGAGATGGCCGACCAGCGGCTTGGTATCGAGACCGGCAAGCTCTTCTTCGCCGACCGAGAAGGCGACGACCGGGATGTCGGTCGCCTTGATGCCCTGGTTGCCGAGTTCCTTGTAGAAGGGAACGTTGGCGTCACCGTTGATGGTGGAGACGACGGCGGTCTTCTTGCCGGCCGAGCCGAATTCCTTGATCTTGGCGACCTCGGTCTGCCAGTCGGAGAAGCCGAACGGCGTGTAGTTGACGAGAATGTCTTCCTTCGGAATGCCCTTGGATTCGAGATAGGCAGCAAGGATCTTGTTGGTCGTGCGGGGATAGACGTAGTCGGTGCCTTCGAGCACGAAGCGCTTCACGCCCTCGGTCTTCATCAGGTAGTCGACGGCCGGGATCGCCTGCTGGTTCGGAGCAGCACCCGTATAGAAGATGTTGCGCGAGGATTCTTCGCCTTCATACTGCACGGGGTAGAAGAGCAGCGAGTTCAGCTCTTCGAAAACCGGCAGGACGGATTTGCGCGAGGACGAGGTCCAGCAGCCGAAAACGGCGGCGACCTTGTCCTTTTCGATCAGCTCGCGGGCCTTTTCGGCGAAGAGCGGCCAATCGGAGGCCGGATCGACGACGACGGCTTCGAGCTTCTTGCCGAGAAGGCCGCCCTTCTTGTTCTGCTCGTCGATGAGCATCAGCATGGCGTCTTTCAGCGTGGTTTCGGAAATCGCCATCGTGCCCGAGAGCGAATGCAGCACGCCGACCTTGATCGTGTCTTCGGCGGCAACCGCGCCGTGGAAGGCGGCCGAAGCCGCCATGACGGCGCCAAGTGCGGCACCGGTAAAGATGGATTTGAGATTCATATGGTTGATCCCCTCTTTGTTCCGCAACAGGCCGGAAACGGAAATTAACTGTTGCCGAGGGGGACTATCGGGTGCTGCAGCGCAAAAACACATACGCAAAATGACGTAGGCGCGGGGGTCGAATGGGCAGGCAGAGAAGAAGGGCACCCCCGCAGCAGGGGATGCCCTTCCGGTTCGAGGCGGAAATTATTCGTCGATCGTGAGAGTGACCGAGGTCGGGCCGTAGGAAAGCGTCGCCTTGCGGCCGGAGACGGTGAGCTTGCCGAATGTGCCGGTCACGGCCGTTGCCTTCAGGATCTCGATCTTCGTTCCGGGTGCCGGGGCAAAACCATCGGCAAGCGTCACGTCGAGATCGCCGGCGAGCGTCGCCTTGCCTGCAACGAGCAGCGTGCCTGCGCCGTCGGCATTAAGCGTCGGCTTCGCCGTGGCGCCGGCGAGCTGCTGATAATCGCCGCCCACGGTCAGCGGCTTGTCGGCCGCCACGATGAGCGAACCGCCATTGACTGTCAGCCCGCCGGCGCCGAAGGCCGACGGCGAGCCGGCCACCAGCACGCCCTCTTCCAGCACGGTGCCGCCGGCATAGCTGTTGGCGCCCGAAAGCCCGAGAATGCCGCTGCCGCGCTTCACCAGTTTGCCCTTGCCGCCGATGTCGTTGCGCCAGGTATCGATGGCATTGAAACCGCTCTTTGCCGCATCCATCGTCACGGTCACGTCCTGTTCGAAGGCGCCGTAGCCGTCGGCGGCCGCAAACAGGTTGAGGCGGCCATAACCTTCCGCGTCGTCGAGGAGCGGATAGCCGGAGGCGATTTCCGTCGTGCCGAGCACCGCACGGCGCTGTTCGCCGTCGAGATAGGGCAGACGGGTTTCGAGAAGCGCTTCGGCGCCCTGCGGCACGCGGGCCGGCTGGTCGGTTGCATGGATCGTCGGCAGGCCGTAGCTCAGGCGCTGCAACACGTAAGCGCGGTTGGCCTCATGATCGGCGAAACGGTCTGCGGCAAGCGGCGCTGCATGGGCGGCGACTTCGAGCGCACCCGCATCCGCAACACCCGACTTGGCGATCAGCCATGACTGCGCCTGGGCGTAAGCATCGCTCTTCAGGGCAGCCTTGTCGGCCTTGTTGAGATTATAGACGACCGTGGCGGTGCCGAGCATGCGGCCGCCCATGACGTCGAGGGGGGAGTGCATGCCGGCAAGGATGCGGTCTTCGCCCAGTTCGCTGGCGCGCGTGAGCATTTCCTGGAAACGCTGCGGCACGAGATAGGCCATAGCGAGCGCATCACGCCAGGCTTCCGCCGTATGTCCGCTCGGGAAACCGCCGTCTTCGACCGGCTTGCCGCTCTTGGCGGGCTCCAGCGTCGGAACGACCGAGACGTCCTGGCTCCAGCGGTAGGGGCGGCCATATTTGAAATAGCGCTTGGCGGGCTCGGTCGAGCCGTCACCGCTCGCCGCATTGATGAAGTCGATGGCAAGGCCCATGTCCGGGTTGGCATCGGTCTTGTTTTCCGTGTCCGGCTTGCTGCCGGCACCGCGATTGTTGCCCTTGTCGTCATATTTGACGGTGGTCGCATCGGCCGCCACTTCGGTGATCGTGGTCGTCTGCTTGGAGCCGGCCTTCCAGGCGTCCGTCAGCGGGCCGAGGCCATCTACGATGCTGGCATTCTTGCCGCGGCGATCGTCGAGATAGGCGGCGACCGCCTGCTCGGCCGTCCGCGCCTTCGTCGCCTTGACGACATAGGCGATGTTCGCATCGTGGACCGGCTTGTTGACGATCTGGCCGTCGGTCTTGCTGAAGGGAATGCCGTCCCAATCCGTCTTGGCAACGGCGGGGCAATTGTCCTTGGCCGGGGCTTCTACGCCGGCATCGACGAAAGGCGTGCGCGGGGTCCAGACTTCGAGGAAGCCGGAGAGAAGATGGATGGCGGCATTGGTGTCCACCGTCGAGAAGCAGGCGTCACCGCGCTTGTTGGTATTTCCGGTTTCGGCGTAAGGCGCCTTAGCGGCCTGCTCGGCGGCGGCGAACGACGGCACGATCGAAAGGAGGCAGACGAGAGCTGTGCTGAGGCGGCAAAGTTTTGAAACAGACATGTGTGCACCCGAAATGGTTGAACGAACGGCGGGAGGGTTAGAGCGCATATGTGACAGAGCCGTATCAAAAATATTACTGTTCTGCGAATCCGCCAGTGCCCGCCTCTTGCCTTTCCCGCTTATCCCGCCAAAACTGCCGTGCAGAAAATGAGCCCAACGAGAGTGCCGGAAAGAGGGCATGACAGCGCGCCAACGCATCATTCCGGTGAGACGCGAATATAATCGCTGGGTCGCCAACCAGACGCTTGAAGACTATGCGCTGCGCTTCACCGCGAAGAGCGCCCGGCATTTTTCCTCCGAGCGCATCTCGCAGACGGCGATCGGCGCGATCTCCTTCCTGGCTCTCGAAGCGATCGGCGCCGCGATCACCCTTTCCTACGGCACCACCAACGCCTTCTACGCGATCATCGTCGCCTCGATCGCCATGCTGGCGATCGGCCTGCCGATCAGCCGATACGCCATCCGCCATGGCGTCGACATCGATCTTCTGACGCGCGGCGCCGGCTTCGGCTATATCGGCTCGACCATCACCTCGCTGATCTATGCGAGCTTCACCTTCATGCTGTTTGCGATCGAGGCATCGATCATGTCCGGCGCATTGGAGCTCACCCTCGGCATTCCGCTCTGGATCGGCTACATCATCAGCGCCGTCATGGTGATCCCGCTGGTGACGCATGGCGTGCGGCTGATCAGCAAGTTCCAGCTGATGACCCAGCCCTTCTGGATCGTGCTGAACATCCTGCCCTTCATCTTCATCGCCTTCATGGACTGGGAAAAGTTCGACCTCTGGCGCGCCTTTGCCGGCGTCCATCATGCTTCGGGTCCGCCCGGCACCGTCGCGGGCTTCGATTTGCTCGAATTCGGCGCCGCCTCCGCCGTCATCCTGGCGCTGATGTCGCAGATCGGCGAACAGGCCGATTTCCTGCGCTTCCTGCCGCCGGTCCCGCAGCGCAAATGGCGCCATCGCCTGGCCGTTTTCCTCGCCGGGCCGGGCTGGGTCATCATCGGCGCACCGAAGCTGCTGGCCGGCTCGTTTCTCGTCGTGCTGACCTTCACCTCGGGCGTGCCTCTCGACCGTGCCGCCGACCCGGCGCAGATGTATCTGACCGCCTTCGGCTACATGGTTCCCTGGCACAATGCCGCGCTGCTGCTGATGGCCGCCTTCGTCGTCGTCTCGCAGCTCAAGATCAACGTGATGAACGCCTATGCCGGCTCGCTCGCCTGGTCGAACTTCTTCTCGCGGCTGACCCACAGCCATCCCGGCCGCGTCATCTGGCTGGTCTTCAACGTCGCGATCGCCCTGCTCCTGATGGAGCTCGGCATCTACCGGCTGCTGGAGGAGACGCTCGGCATCTTCTCGATCGTCGCCATGGCCTGGCTCTGCACCATCTCGGCCGATCTCTTCATCAACAAGCCGCTCGGGCTGGCGCCCCCCGGCATCGAATTCAAGCGCGCCCATCTCTACGACATCAACCCGGTCGGCCTCGGCGCCATGACGCTGTCGGCGACGGTGTCGCTGATCGCCCATTTCGGCGCCCTCGGCGAGACAGCCGCCTCGCTCGCTCCTTATATTACTCTCGTCATCGCGCTCATCGCCACGCCGGCGCTCGCCTGGGCGACGAAAGGGAAATTCTACCTCGCCCGCAAGCCGCGCCAGAGCTGGAAGAACCTGACGAACATCACCTGCTCCGTCTGCGAGCATCCCTTCGAGCCGGAGGATATGGCCTGGTGTCCGGCCTATGCCGCACCGATCTGCTCGCTTTGCTGCTCGCTCGACAGCCGCTGCCATGACATGTGCAAGCCGGCGGCCCGCTTCAACGCCCAGGTCGGCACCGTCGCCAGGACGCTGCTGCCGGAAAGCGTGGTCGGCAAGCTGACAACGCGCCTGGGCCGCTACGGCATCGCCGTCGCCCTGGCGCTGACCGCCATCGGCGCGATCCTGGCGATGATCGCCCATCAGGTCGCCTCCGCCTCTCCCGAGACGGCGGAGGTGGTCAATCGCACCATCCTCATCGTCTTCTTCGTCTTCTCGGTGATTTCAGGTGTGGTCTGCTGGTTCTATGTGCTCGCCCATGACAGCCGCGTCGTCGCCGAGGAAGAATCCTCGCGCCAGAACACGCTGCTGCTCAAGGAAATCGCCGCCCATAAGAAGACCGACACTGCCCTGCAGAACGCCAAGGAGACGGCCGAGGCCGCCAACCGCGCCAAGAGCCGCTATGTCGTCGGCCTCAGCCATGAACTGCGCACACCGCTGAATGCCGTGCTCGGCTACGCCCAGATCCTCGAACGCGACGAGACGATTCCGGCGCCGCGCCAATCCTCGATCAAGGTCATCCGCCGATCCGCCGAACATCTCTCCGGCCTGATCGACGGCCTGCTCGACATTTCCAAGATCGAGGCCGGCCGGCTGCAGGTCTATTCCAACGAGATCAACATCCAGGACTTCCTCGACCAGATCGTCGAGCTTTTCCGCCCGCAGGCGCAGGCCAAGGGGATTGCCTTCATCCATCAGCGCTCACCGGCCTTGCCGCAATTCGTCCGCACCGACGAGAAGCGCCTGCGTCAGATCCTCGTCAACCTGCTCTCCAACGCCATCAAATTCACCGACGAGGGCAGCGTCACCTTCGATGTCGGCTATCGCAGCCAGGTGGCGACCTTCACCGTCGCCGACACCGGCCGCGGCATCGCCGAGAAGGACCTGACGCGCATCTACGAGCCTTTCCAGCGCGGCGAGGCAGACAGCGTGCGGCCGATGCCGGGCCTCGGTCTCGGCCTCACCATCACCCGGCTTCTGACCAATACGCTCGGCGGTGAGATTGCGGTTTCGAGCACCAAGGACGAAGGCTCGACCTTCCGTGTGCGGCTGATGCTGTCCGCCGTCATGCGCGCCGCCGCCCCGCCGCAGGAAAAGCGCATCGTCGGTTACGACGGCCCACGCCGCACGATCGTCGTCGTCGACGACAACGAGGATCACCGCGAGATGATGCGGGAAATCCTGGCGCCGCTCGATTTCATCGTGCTGACGGCGGCAGGCGGCACCGAATGCCTGACGCTGATCGACGGCATCATGCCCGATCTTTTCCTCGTCGATATCCTGATGCCCGGCATGAGCGGCTGGCAGCTCGTCTCGCGCCTGCGGGAAGCCGGCCAGACGGCGCCGGTGCTGATGCTTTCCGCCAATATCGGCGATGCGACGGTTTTGAGTGACAGCGACGACAGCCATAATGACGCGATCGGCAAACCCGTCGACATCCGCCGGCTGCGCGACAAGCTCGCCTTGCATCTCGGCCTGAACTGGGTCTATGCCGATGACGCCCCCGCCCCTCCAGCAAAAACCGAGGCGCCGATGCTGAGCCCGGGTGCCGCCCATGTGCAGGAATTGCTGCGGCTCGGCGAGATCGGTTACATCAGGGGCATCGACGCCAAGCTTTCGGACCTTGCCAAGGTGGAGGCAAATCGGCCATTCACCGAGGCTCTTCGACCCTATGTCGCCGCCTTCGATCTGGCCGGCTTCATGACCTTCCTGCACGACTTCGACGAAAAGGTGGAATCCATTGGCTGAGCCGGCCCTCCCTCGCGACATCGTTCTGCTCGTCGACGACTCGCCGGAGGCGCTGGGTTTCCTGACCGATGCGCTCGAACAGTCCGGCTTCTCCGTGCTGATCGCCACGTCGGGCACGGCAGCACTTGGCATCGTCGAGCGGATCACGCCCGATCTCATTCTGCTCGACGCCGTCATGCCCGCCATGGACGGCTTCGAGACCTGCCGCAGGCTGAAGGCGAATGCCGCCGTCGCCCAAGTGCCGGTCATCTTCATGACCGGCCTGACGGAGACCGAGCATGTCGTGCATGCGTTGGAATCCGGCGGTGTCGATTACCTCAGCAAGCCGATCAACATCGACGAACTGCGCGCGCGCATCCGCGTTCACCTGCGCAATGCCCGCTCGACCCAGAGCGCCCGCGTCGCGCTCGACGCCGCCGGCCGCCACCTGCTTGCGGTCAAGGGCGACGGCGCTATCCACTGGTCGACGCCGCAGGCGACACGGCTGGTCAACGCCGCCATGGGCAGCGACGACGGCATGGAGATCGTCGTCCGCCATATCGCCGGCTGGATGCGCGACCGTATGGCAGCGGCGCGCGACGGCATCATCTCGATCACCCATGCCGGCCAGGCGGCGCTCCAACTCGCCTTCCTCGGCGCGATCGGCCCGGACGAATATCTCTTCCGCCTTACCGCCGCCAGCCAGCGCAGCGACGACGAGGTGCTGCGCCAGCGCTTCTCGCTCACCCAACGGGAATCCGAAGTGCTGCTCTGGATCGCCAAGGGCAAAGCCAACCGCGATATCGGCGAAATACTGGGACTGTCGGCGCGCACCGTGAACAAGCACCTCGAGCAGATCTACGTGAAGCTCGGCGTCGAAAACCGGGCGTCAGCCGCGGTGAAGGCGACGCATGTTCTGCATGAGATGTGAGGGATAGCGGAAGATCTTCCGTGGTTCGCGTCACCTCCGCCGCACGGCCGACATCAGGCAGCGGAATCCACTTGGCCATCCGTGTAAGCCGGCGCCGTCTCACCGCGCGGTGGTGAAGTGCCGCCAAAAAAGAAGCCCGGTCGAAACCGGGCTTCAATGATCATATTCCTGGAAAGGAAGTAAGGCTTACATGCCCTGCGGGACGTAGGTGTACTTGCCGTCCGCGCCCTTCTTCCATTCGTACATGATGTAACCAGGAATCTTCGGGTCGCCCTTTTCGTCGAACGAGATGTCGCCGAGAACGGTCGGGAACGGACCCTTTTCCTTCATGGCCGCAGCAACGGCTTCAGGATCGAGCGAACCGGCAGCCTTGGCGGCACCGGCGATCGCCTGCATCGCAGCGTAGGAATAGAGCGTGTAGGCTTCAGGATTGAAACCGGCGGCCTTGAACTTTTCGACGAGTTCCTTGTTGGCCGGGTTCAGCGTCGGATCGGGGCCGAAGGTGTTCAGCGTGCCGGCAACGGCGTCGCCGGCGATCGATGCCAGTTCGTTCGAAACGATGCCATCGCCCGAAACCAGCGTTGCCTTCAGGCCCTGGTCGGCAGCCTGACGGATGATGAGGCCGGCTTCGGTGTGCAGGCCGCCCCAATAGATGATCGAGACGCCGGCTTCCTTCATCTTGGCGATGAGGGCCGAGAAGTCCTTGTCGCCGACATTGATGCCTTCGTACATGGCTTCCGTGAGACCAGCGGCATTCATGGCCTTCTTGGTTTCGTCGGCAAGGCCCTGACCGTAGGGGGTCTTGTCATGAACGACGGCGATCTTCGCGTCCTTGAAGTGGTCGGCAAGATACTTGCCGGCAATGGCGCCCTGCTGGTCGTCACGGCCGCAGGTGCGGAACGTGTTCCAGAGGCCGCGCTCGGTGAACTTCGGGTTGGTAGCGGCCGGGGTGATTTCGAGAATGCCGTTTTCGGCATAAACTTCCGAAGCCGGGATGGAAACGCCCGAGTTGAAGTGACCGATGACGAACTTGACGCCGTCGGCAACGAATTTGTTAGCGACCGAAATACCCTGCTTCGGGTCGGAGACGTCGTCGCCGAGCTCGATCTTGATCTGCTCGCCGTTGATGCCGCCAGCAGCGTTGATGTCGGCGGCCGCCTGCTCGGCGCCCTTCTGAAGCTGAGCGCCGAAAGCGGCGTTCGGGCCGGTCAGCGGACCAGCGACAGCGATGAGGACGTCGGCCCAAGCGTTGCCGCTGAAGGCGACCATCGCCGTCAGAGCCACTGCCGACAGAAGAGACTTCTTCATATTGTTACTCCCAATTTTTGGGCGGGTTCCGGTCCAAGACCCGGCGCATTACCCACCATTGACTGCGCCAGGAAAGCTGTTCCACTCTGAAGGCAATTCATGCCTAGTTTCAACGGACTGTCAATGTTTGTCCTTCCACGAAAACGCGGAAGTTTTTTCGTACAGCCAGTAATAGTTGTTGACCATCTGATTGGTGCGGCGAAAGCGGAAGCCGGCGGTCGAGAAGACCAGCAGCGTCACGAAATCGATGGCATAATAGAGGGTGCTGAGCATCGGCCCATTGAACAGGGCGTGGTGCAGAAACTGCATCGCCCAGGCCAAGAGGAAGGTGTAGGCGACGACCAGCGGATAATTGTTCCAGCCGTCCGCAACCGCCTTGCCGGCCCGCCAGGCGGTCCAGAAGCCGATGAGCACGACGAGAGCACGAATGATCACTCGCACGCCGTCGTCACTTTCGAAGAAAAGTCCCTGCATATCAAACTCCTCCTTCGACCTAGTGTCTTCCGCCTTCGAGATAGGCGGCGCGGACTTCCGGATTGGCGAGCAGTTCCTTACCGGAGCCGCTCATCGTCACCTTGCCGTTCACCATCACATAAGCGCGATGCGAAAGCCTCAAGGCGGCGAATGCGTTCTGCTCGACGAGGAATACGGTGAGCCCTTCCTGTTCGTTGAGCTTTCGGATCGCCTCGAAAATGCCCTTGACGATCAGCGGCGCAAGGCCGAGCGAGGGTTCGTCGAGAAGCAGCAGCTTCGGGCGGGCCATCAGCGCGCGGCCGATCGACAGCATCTGCTGCTCGCCGCCCGAAAGCGTTCCGCCGCGCTGGGCGTGGCGTTCCTTGAGACGCGGGAAGAGCGTGAAGATCTTTTCGACGTCCTCGGCAAAATATTTGAGGTTGTCGAGGCCCGCGCCCATCTGGAGGTTTTCCATGACCGTCATGCGCGGGAAGATGCGGCGCCCTTCCGGCGACTGCGCGATGCGCAGACGGGCGATTTCGTGGGTCGGCAGCTTGGTGATGTCGCGGCCCTCGAAGACGACGGAGCCGGTGCGGGCCTGCGGGCTGCCGCAGATCGTCATCATCAGCGTCGACTTGCCGGCGCCGTTGGCGCCGATCAGGCTGACGATTTCGCCCTTGTTGACCTCGACATCGATGCCGGCCAGCGCGCGAATGTTGCCATAATAGGTTTCGACGCCATTCACCTGAAGGAGCGGTTGACCCGTCATTACTGCATCGCCCATCAGTTTGCGCCTCCTTCGAGCTGCTCGACGGTTGCGATCACCTCTTCCACTTCCTCATCCTCGACGCCGAGATAGGCCGCGATGACCTTCGGATCGTTTTTCACATGATCTGGCGTGCCATCCGAAATCTTCTGCCCGTATTCGAGGACGACGACGTGGTCGGAGATTTCCATGACCACCGACATGTCGTGCTCGATGAGCAGGATGGATGTTCCGGTTTCGGCGCGAATGCTTTGCAGAAGCTCATTGAGCTTGGCCGATTCCCGCGGGTTGAGACCCGCGGCCGGCTCGTCCAGGCATAGCAATTCCGGCCCGGTGCACATGGCGCGCGCAATTTCCAGACGCCGCTGGGCGCCGTAAGGCAGATCGCCTGCCGGATCGTCGGCACGGTCGATCAATTCGGCCTTTTCAAGCCAATGACGCGCGAGTTCGACTGCGCCTGCGGCCTCCCGCTTGTAAGGACCGATGCCGAGGAGGCCGAGGATGGTAAAGCCCGATGCCTGCATCAGCTTGTTGTGCTGGGCGACGAGCAGATTTTCGAGAACCGTCAGGCCGGAGAACAGCCGGATGTTCTGGAAGGTGCGCGCCACCTTCGCTTCCTTGGTGATACGAAAGTCCGGCAGACGCTCCAGCAGATACTGCTTGCCGCTCTTCTGGTTGAGCGTGATCATGCCCATCGTCGGCTTGTAGAAGCCGGTGATGCAGTTGAAGATGGTGGTTTTACCGGCGCCGTTCGGGCCGATCAGCGCGGTGATATCGCCGCGCTTGGCCTCGAAAGAGAAGTCGTTGATGGCCATCAGGCCGCCGAACTTCATCGACAGGTGCTCGACTTTGAGAAGCGTGTCGCTCGACATCGCGTTGGTAACGGGGCTCATCAACCGTGGCCCTCCTTGGTAAAGCTTCCGGATACCGCCTTACGCTCCTTGAGGAAGGCGGTCGGTTCACGCGAGCCGACAAAACCGCGCGGCTTGAACAGCATGACGACGACCATAGCGAGGCCGAAAAGCAGCATGCGGTAGAGTTCCGGCGTAAAGTCAGGCCCGAAGATCTCTTTCAGGAAATCCATTTCGCGTAGCGCCTCGGTGCCGCCGACCATGACGATCGCAGCGATCGCGATCCCGGTCAGCGAGCCCATGCCGCCAAGAACGACGATGGCGAGAATGACGGCCGATTCCAGGAAGACGAAGGATTCCGGCGAAACGAAGCCCTGGCGCGCTGCGAAGAACGAGCCGGCGAAGCCGCCGAACATAGCCCCCGTCGCGAAGGCGGTGAGCTTGGTCGTCACGGTGTTGATACCGAGCGAACGGCAGGCAATTTCATCTTCGCGCAACGCTTCCCAGGCACGGCCGATCGGCATCCGGCGCAGACGGATGGTGACGTAAGCCGTCAGCATGCAGAGCGCCAGAATGAGATAGAACAGGAAGATCTTGTAATAGGCAGAAGACATCGGCAGGTGGAAGAGCTTGGCAAAGCCACCGGCCGTCGCATCGAAGGGAATGCCGAAAAGCGTCGCCTTGGGAATGCTCGAGATCCCGAACGTTCCCTTGGTGACATCTGTCCAGTTGATGAGGACAAGACGGATGATTTCACCGAAGGCAAGCGTCACGATGGCGAGGTAATCGCCGCGCAGGCGCAGGACCGGGAAGCCGAGGATGACGCCCCAGAGCGCGGCGAAGATACCGGAAAGCGGCAGCAGCACCCAGAAGGACAGGCCGAAATAGCTCGACAGCAGTGCATAGGAATAAGCGCCGACGGCATAGAAGGCGACGTAACCGAGATCGAGCAGGCCGGCGAGGCCCACGACGATGTTCAGCCCCCAGGCAAGCATCACGTAAATCAGGATCTGGATCCCGAAATTGTCGACCCACTTCAGCGAACCCTGGGCACCGACGAGCGCCACGATCACGACAGGATAAAGCACCAGCGCGAGCAACGCGAACTTCAGGAAATGCTGATGGAAGAAGTTCTTCTCGGTCGAGAGGGGAAGATCGCCCTCTCGCGCCTTGCTGAGCTTGCGGCGGTCGATATTCGGCTTGATGAAGACGACCATCACGAACCGGCCGACCGCAGCGACGGCGACGAAGATCGCAAGCAGTCCCCAGCGCTGGACGATGATCAGCTCGTTATTGATGTTCTGGTCGGTCTTGAGGCCGACATAGAGAACGAACATGCCGAGCGACAGGAGAGCGGCAAAAAGCGCTTCCATAAGACCTTTGCGGACAAGCCCGGCGTCGAGCTCGCCTGCAGAATTCTCGATGTTTGCCATGACGTTATACCTTCTCGACTTCCGGCCGCCCGAGGATACCCGTCGGCTTGAAGATCAGCACGAAAGCGAGGATCGCGAAGGTCGCGACATCCTTGTACGCGATGGTGAAATAGGCCGACCACAGCGATTCGATGAGGCCGATCATCAGCCCGCCGAGAACGGCGCCCGGCAGCGAGCCGATGCCGCCGAGGACGGCTGCGGTAAAGGCCTTCACGCCCGGGGTGAAGCCGTCGGCGAACGAAGCGACGCCATAATACATCAGATACATCGTGCCGGCGACGGCAGCCAGTGCCGCACCCATCACGAAGGTGATCGAGATCGTCTGGTCGACATTGACGCCGAGCAGCGCCGCCATCTTGCGATCCTGTTCGGTGGCGCGCTGGGCGCGGCCGAGCGCGGTACGATTGACGATGTACCAGAAGGCCGCAAGCAGCACCGCGGTAATGACGATGATGATGATCTGCTTCAGCGACACCGAGATGTTGCCGAACTGGTAGACCGTGCTTACCATCGGCGGGATCGGCTTGTTGCGCGGACCCTGCGTCACCTGGATGAAGTTCGACAGCACGATCGACATGCCGATGGCCGTGATCAGCGGCGCCAGGCGGAACGAACCGCGCAGCGGACGATATGCGATACGCTCAATCGTCCAATTCCACAAACTCGTCATCAGCATCGCGACGACAAGCATCGCCAGCAGCAGAATTGCCACCGGGAGACCTGCGAAGATGGATGTGAGGACGAGGAAGACGATAAGAGCGGCGAAACCACCGAGCATGAAGATGTCGCCATGGGCGAAGTTGATCATGCCGATAATGCCATAAACCATCGTATAGCCGATAGCCACAAGGCCATAGATGGATCCAAGCGTCAGCCCATTGAAGAGCTGCTGGACGAAATACTCCATATGTCGTTTTCCCCTGGATGCGAGCGGAAAATGCTGCATCTCTTTTTGGTTCTTCAGTTGCCCGTTTCAGGCAACCTCATAAGCCGCATGCATACCGGTTTCGTTGAAAATGTGAAGACAAAAAGGATTTACTCCGCCAGATTCTTGCTGAAACAGGTCGACATGGCGCATTTTGGATCAAAATCCACAGAAAAACAGCAAAGTTGGGCGTATTTTTAGCCAGAAACGACCACCGGATTAACCGTTTCGAAAAGTCGCCGCTGATTCCACCGCCAGTCTACTGCGTAAGCTATTCCACTGAATTGGAAGATGGCGCAAATTCAGACCCTGCAGCCGCGACTTTTGCGAATGCCATTTCACGAGCAAATGCCGGCCATCTTCGTCTGACAAGACTGGGATCTTATGGTAGCATCGTGGGTGCGTGAGTGGGGATGCGGAGCGCGACGGGAAACACCATATAAACGACTGGCAAGTATATGGTGTGACAGGGATGGTTTGCGGACGAGCGACAGCGGGGTGCTCGGCCCGCGCGGCAAACGGCAAAAGGACAATGCTCAGGACATTCGAAAAGGCGGCGCTGGAAGCCGGTAAGGCCATCATCACGGTCTTGCGCGAGGGCTTTCCCGTTGCCATGAAGGCGGACGCAAGTCCGGTCACGGTCGCCGACGAGGAGGCCGAGCGCATCATCCTTACCCATCTTGCGAGAGATTATCCCGAAATACCGGTCGTCGCGGAAGAATCGGTCGCCGCCGGCAAAGTCCCCGATATCGGCGGCCGTGGCTTCTTTCTGGTCGACCCTCTCGACGGCACGCGCGAATTCGTCGAAGGACGGCAGGAATTCACCGTCAACATCGCCTATATCGAAAACGGCGCCCCGGTGGCCGGCATCGTCTATGCCCCGGCGCTCGGGCTGGCCTTCTCCGGGGAATGCGGCCGCGCCGAAAGACTTGTCGTCACCGAGGATTTCACGGTCGGCCTGCGCGCGGCGATCACCGTGCGCGAACAGCCGGACGACAGGCTGGCGCTCGCAAGCCTTCGCCACGACAGCCCGGAGACCGGCAGCTTCCTTGCGCACCACGCGATCTCCAAATGCACCAATATCGGCTCCTCGCTGAAATTCTGCCTGCTGGCGGAAGGCAAGGCCGACGTCTATCCCCGTTTCACCCGCACGATGGAATGGGACACCGCGGCCGGCGATGCCGTGCTGCGCGCCGCCGGCGGCTCGACGGTGACGCTCGACGGCGCACCGCTGACCTACGGCAAGACGGGACCGGCGGCCGATTTCGACTTCGCCAACCCGAACTTCATTTCCTGGGGCGGCAGGAAACGCGTGCTCGAACCGGCGTAATCACCCGGAGCAGACGCTGAATACCGACAACAGGCAAATGCCTCGCATCGCACGATGCTTCGTAGATGCGCTGCCGACCTCCGCGCGCTTCGAAGCCGCTGTTCGCCGGCTCGAAGCGCGGACAGCCGTAAAGTGTGATCTACAACGCCTGGATGAACCGGGTGATTCCCGGCGCGAAAGCGATTCGCTCCGTCTTCCGCCCCGAACGCTATCGATCCGCCTTGATTTTGTCATATTGTGACACAGGTTGATGGCGACCGGACATCTTCGCCAAAAAAATTTCGCTTAGGATTCGGTTAAAAATATCGGTTAACGTGTATCGGTCACGTGCCGAAACAGCACGTCGAACCACCCCCGGGAGCCCTCGCCAAGAGCCTAGAAACCTTGACGAAATTCCAATTCTTAACGGAATATCATGAGCTTGCCTCAACTTAACGCAGATGCGAAAGATTTGTTGCGATGCGATATTTCACTGGACACCATTACACAATTGTCGCATTTTTCCGTTTTAGTAGGGTTACCAACACCTGAGTGCAGCCCTGGTGACAGGGTTAACCATTGATCGCCTATTGCCGCCGCGCCCCTCGAAGACAACAGAGTACGATCCTTGAGCATCACGGAACTAAACAACACCATTTCGAATGAGTCCTTCCGGCCGAGCCGCCGCCAGCTGCCGAGCCTGAAGATCCAGACCCCTGTGATCCATAGCGATGCGCCGCAGGCGCCGTGGATGGATCTTGCCCTGAAGCGGGCGTTCGACATCGTTTCGTCGTTGAGCGCCCTCCTCGTCCTCGCGCCTTTCCTCCTGTTCGTCGCCTTGCTGATCAAGCTCGACAGCCCGGGACCGGTGCTCTTCAAGCAGACCCGCTGGGGTAAGAACTGCAAGGCCATCAAGGTCTACAAGTTCCGCTCCATGCGCACCGACCTCTGCGACGCCACGGGCGTTGCCCAGACGGTGAGGAACGATCCGCGCATCACCCGCATCGGCGCCATCCTGCGCCGCACGAATATCGATGAGCTGCCGCAGCTCCTGAACGTGCTGCTGGGCGACATGTCGGTCGTCGGCCCGCGCTGCCATGCCATCGGCATGCGCGCCAGCGACATGCTCTATGAAGAGCTCGTACCGGAATATCACCAGCGCCACGCCATGCGTCCCGGCATGACGGGTCTCGCCCAGATGCGCGGCCTGCGCGGCCCGACCGATCGTCCGGCCAAGGCCCGTGCCCGTATCGCCAGCGATCTCTATTACGTCGAGAATTTTTCGATCATGATGGATATGCGCATCATTGTCGGAACTGTCGTGTCGGAACTGACCCGCGGAAAAGGCTTCTAAACTTTCCGGAATGACCGGTCGTCTTATGCATTTCGCCCAAACCGCTGAGCGGTTTGGGCGAAATGCATTTTTAGATAAGAAATTTGCGAGCGCTCCCGCGCTCTTCACAGCAACCTGTAGCGAAATGCCCTAGCGACCGCCTGCATCCGGTTGACCGAATCGAGCTTGCGCATCGCGCTCTTCAAATAGCCCGCCACCGTATGCGGCGAGAGATCGAGAATGATCGCGATCTCATCGCTGCTCTTGCCCGCCGCCGACCAGCGCAGGCATTCGATTTCGCGCCGTGTGAGCGTCTCAGACGGCCCTTGCTCCGAGCCGCGGCTGCGCGAGATCTTGTCCAGAAGGTCCGTGCAGCCGTAAAGCAGCGCCATTGACTGCTCCCGTGTCGGCATGGGGGAGCAGCCTGAGAAGGCAAAAATGTATTGTTTCAGGTCAGCGTCGTGCAGCGTGAACGCGAAGGTATTCTTCAGCCCGTGCATCTGAAAGAGCGTGTCGAGACCGCGGTTTTCCTGATTGGCGGCGCTGCCCGCAAACGAGCCCTCCTCGCAGAAAACCGGCATGACGGTCCGTTTCATCGCCGTCACCAGCCTGCTGCAATAGAAGAGGTCGGCCGCTTCATACACGCCGGAAAGGCTTTGCGGCCAGTTGCTGATCAAGCGGTTTTCGATGAAAGCCGTGCGGTCGCCGCGCGGGAAAGCTGAGAGCAGATAGAAATCGAAACCGGCAAGCTTTGCCATTTCCCCGAGCCGCGCCTTGCCGTCGTTCACCGACATGCCGGCATTGGTCTGCAAGGGCGAAAACCCAGCATCACAAGCGCAATCGTCGATTGCACGCTTACTTTTCTTCATCTGCATATCCTTGCCGAGCGAGCCTCGGCTCGGCCTCGCTGCCGGCGACGGGAAGCTCGCACCGGGGAGAGCATCGGCACAAACGGCTTTTGGCCCGCCTCCCAAGAACGGGAAGCGTCAAAGGCACGAACTGGACTGATGCAGCGGGAGGAACGGGGACGAGGCCTGGCGCTCATTTTTATCTTGCGCGGCTTATAAAATTTTCCGGGAAGGGCGGGTAATATTTATTCCGCATGGCTCCCATGCAGCCGTCACAAATTGACGTAGCGGCAGGCGATCGTCCCAAATCGCCGCTGGGGCATCTAAAGTTGTTATCAAAGTCTTACGATGGGCTTAGGCAATTTTTAAATGTGGCAGGCTAGAGTGGCCTCCGTGGTCTTGCGTTGTGTAGAGAGTCCCATGACCGAAATGATACGTCCCCGAGTAAAATATGTCATCGGCCCCGATGGCAGCCCCCTGACGATCGCGGATCTTCCGCCGCCCAATACGAGGCGCTGGGTGATCCGCCGCAAGGCAGAGGTTGTCGCGGCTGTTCGCGGTGGCCTGTTGAGCTTGGAAGAGGCCTGCGAGCGTTATACGCTCACGGTCGAAGAATTCCTTTCCTGGCAGTCGTCGATCAACAGCCATGGCCTCGCCGGCCTGCGCACCACGCGCATCCAGCAATACCGCCACTGATCGCACGCCATCCTCGACATTTATTTCGGGCCGGACGCATCTCCCATCAGGGAATGAAGAAGGCCCGAAATCATTGACGAGGCCGCGTAGCACCAGAGGCCGGGCTGCGTGAAGGCATCCGCCAACCCCGTTGTCTTCGCCGCAGCAATGACAATCGCGACCAGCAGCACGTCCATCATTGACCACTTGGACAGATGCGGCACGACGCGACGATAAAACAGGCTCCCGGCCCCGCCGCCGGCAGCCGTCGCTTCCGCGGCAATCCCGATCATCTTCAGAAACGGCAGCACGATCGAAACCAGCGCGACGATCGCCGCCAGCAGCCCATCCCCGCCTTGCCAGAGCGAGACGACGATTTCGATGAGCGACGGGGTCTGATCGAAGAAATACAGCGTCTCGAAACGGACCAGCGGCAAGATGAGGCCGAGCGCCAGGAGGAAGGGCGCAGCCACGAGAAGAGCGGGGCGGATGATCGAAAGCGCGCTCATTGCTGCGACCCTCGCGCCGATCCGACATTTTTCATGAACACTGCGTCTCCCCCAGGAATTGTTCCACCGGCTTGGCATGGCCGCGCCGCCGTGTCACCGTCGGCGCCGACAATATCTGTGTACGAGGCAAGACGATGGACATTCGAAATGAGGAAGGCGCCTCCGGCGGCCGTTATGCCGCCGAGGTCGGGGGGCACCAGGCGGAGATGACCTATTCGCGCACCTCCCCGAAGCTGGTCATCATCGACCATACGGCGGTGCCCGATGCCCTGCGCGGCAAGGGCGTCGGCCAGGCATTGGCGCTTCATGCGGTGGAAGCTGCCCGCACCGGCGGCTGGAAGATCATTCCGCTCTGCCCTTTCTTCAAAGCGCAGGCGCAACGCCACCCGGAATGGCAGGATGTCGTGAACTGATTCGCGATGCCGGAAGCGGTCGCCGTGCGGAGCGGCGACATACAGGCGCAAAACACGGGAAACACCAAAAGCCATGTATGACGGACAACGCGCCCATCATACATGGCTTTTCAACGGCGATCCCCGAGGCGCCGAAGCCGGCGCCCGTCTTTTGTCTCAGGCCCTTGCCCGGGCGCTGCCGTCACGCTCTTCCAGCGCCGTCGCCCTTGCATATTCCGCCTGCATCTCCTCGAGCGCCAGTTCGAGTGCCTCTTCCTGCATCTTCAGTTCCTTGATCGAAACCTGCAGGTTGTCGGCCCGCTGACGCGCGGCTTTGGCGAAGGTCGGATAAGCGAAGTGATTCGGGTCTGATATACCGGACTTCTTTTCCTCGACGACGATCTGGCTCTCCAGATCCTTCGTCATCCGTTCGAATTCGGACATCATCATCTGCAATTGCTGCAATTGACGTCGTTTTTCGTTCACCTGAAACTCTTTCAGACGAACGAGACTTTCTCGCGACTTCATACGCATTACTCCCGTGATGCGAGACCCCGGCTCAACTTGAAACCGCCCTTGCGCGCCGCTTTGACACGGTTTGCTGAAAAATTTCCTGCGATATTAACAAAAACCTACCGCTGGTAACCTTTCGTTTACGGGCATCGTTAATGATAGAGCGGATGATTTAAGGGTCGGTAAATGCCACGGCATGAAGTTCGAACCTTTTCATTGGCGAGTCGGATGAATCACTTAGCGCTGTTTCCTAATGTTAAAGTTGAGGAAAGCCTTTTTGAGATTCCTATTGGAAAACAGAGAAATGGAAAAATTATTTAATAAATTCGATACTCCTTGCCAGAGTGAATTAGAATTTGTTAACCATTTCGTGGCAGCTTCCAAATCACGTAGCTTGTTCGGGTAGCGTGTAGGGGGCCAGACCACCTTTCGGCGGCGGTAAAGGGGATAATTATGCGGGTACTTCTCATCGAGGATGACAGCGCTACGGCGCAGAGCATCGAATTGATGCTCAAATCAGAGAGTTTTAATGTTTATACCACCGATCTCGGTGAAGAAGGCGTCGATCTGGGCAAGCTGTATGATTACGATATCATCCTTCTCGATCTGAACCTGCCCGACATGTCCGGATATGAAGTGCTCCGCACTCTCCGGCTGTCCAAGGTCAAGACACCGATCCTCATCCTGTCGGGCATGGCAGGCATCGAGGACAAGGTTCGCGGCCTCGGCTTCGGCGCCGACGACTACATGACCAAGCCGTTCCACAAGGACGAGCTCGTCGCCCGCATTCACGCTATCGTTCGCCGCTCCAAGGGTCACGCCCAGTCGGTCATCATGACCGGAGAACTCATCGTCAACCTCGACGCCAAGACCGTCGAAGTCGGCGGCCAGCGCGTCCACCTGACGGGCAAGGAATACCAGATGCTGGAGCTGCTTTCGCTCCGCAAGGGCACCACCCTCACCAAGGAAATGTTCCTGAACCACCTTTACGGCGGCATGGACGAACCGGAACTGAAGATCATCGACGTCTTCATCTGCAAGCTGCGCAAGAAGCTCGCCAACGCCGCCGGCGGCGCCAACTACATCGAGACGGTCTGGGGCCGTGGCTACGTTCTTCGCGAGCCCGATGGCACCGAATACGCCGAAACCGCCTGATTTTCCGATCCCCCTTATCGGATGACGAAGATCCCGCCCCTTCCGGCGGGATTTTTCGTTTTCATATGCGCAAATGATCACGCAGACGATTTCACGCCGGGCCGGGCTGATGTTATCTTGTGTCGATCGGGAAATTGAGCGTAGCGCCACGCGAACCGACTGCACCTTCGGCATCGGTTCCCAAAACAAACCAGGGTCGGCAGGAAAAAGCCTGGGCTCAGGCAGCGATCGCGCGGTTTCCGAAAACGGCGGTCAGGATCTTGCGATCGAACGGCTTCAGCAGGAAATCGGTGGCGCCGGCGCGTTTGCCCGCCATCAGCTTCTTCAGATCGGCCTCGATGACGCAGTAATAGATCTTGACCTCTTTGCCGCCGTCCATGGCGCGGATGGCCGCGATGAGTTCGAGCGCGCCTTCCATGCCGGAATCGACGAGCAGATATTCCGGCAGCTCCGTCTGGCAGTGCTGCAGTGCCTCGGCGGCAGTGGAGGCTTCGCTGACGAGAAAGTCGAGTTCGGAGAGAATGCGTTTGCCGACCTTGCGGACGATGTCCGAATTATCGGTGATCATGAACCTTTGCATGGCCGCTCCTTTCCCCCGCATTCGTCGCAGCGAGGGGCCTCTTACAACCTAAGAGAATAGGTCCATCAGGCTAAAGAATCGTTACCAGACGGGCGCCAAGCGCCCTTCGGCGCACCAAAATCAAACCGCGGCAACCACCGCCGTGAACACCAGTTCCTCCGGGCTTGCGCTGTGATCGAGCGTCATTCCGCACTCTTCGGCCAGAAGCACCGTGTAATAAGGCTGGATCGAATGAGCGTCGATCGCCTCTTCGATCGTGCCGGTCGAGATCTCGACGAATTTCGGCGGCAGGCGCATCAGCTTGCCTTTCGCCGTGAGCTTGAACTTGGCGTCGAATTCGGGATTTTCGAGCGTCACCTCGAGCACGCCGCCGCGCGGAATGGAGGAATAGGCGACGAGGAAGAGATTGAGCAGCAGCTTGACGCGGTTCTTGGCGACGATGGCGCGCGGCCCGTTCCAGATCACCTCGGTCTTCTTTTCGGCGATCGCAAAATCCTTGGCGGCCCGCTCGGCCTCGCCGGTATCGATCGAGGCGCCGACGGAGCCGGAGGCGCCGAAAGCAAGGCGTGCGAATTTCAGGCGGACGGAAGCGTTGAGTGCGCTGGTGCGGATCAGATCCATCGCATCGGAATCGGCGCCGCCCTCATCCAAGAGTTCCAGGCCGTTGTTGATCGCGCCGACGGGCGAGATGACGTCGTGGCAAACGCGGCTGCAGAGAAGCGCGGCCAGATCCGGGCCGGACAGGGTAAGATTGGGGTTCTTGGACATCATCGTCTCCTGAGGGGCGGCAAGTTCATCGCGCCCGGTAATATGCTTCTTCGAAATTGCGCGAAGTTTGCGATCGTATTCGGTGCCATAATGACACCATATTTGGTAAACCGATTGTTAAGATCATCGGGGCAAAATGCATCAATCGCCGCGAGCGCTTGCCGCTCACAGCCAAACGACGAACGGATGACACCATGCGCCCTCGATTCCCGCGCCGATTCATCGGCTTCTGCAGGCTGCTTTCGGCCCTCGTCTTCACCTCTCTGATCGTTGCCGGGCCGGCCGCCGCCCAGGACAACAGCAAGTATACGATGCAGGAAATCGTCGATGCCGGCCACTCCTTCTTCGGCTCCGCCAGCGGCGGTCTGGCCAAGGTGGTCGAGAGCGCTTTCCAGAAATACGGCCTGCCGAACGGCTATATTCTCGGACAGGAAGGCGGCGGCGCCTTCATCGCCGGCCTTACCTATGGCGAAGGCCAGCTGAACACCAAGAATGCCGGCGAACATCCGCTCTACTGGCAGGGGCCTTCTCTCGGCATCGATTACGGCGGCCAGGGTTCGCGCGTGATGATGCTGGTCTACGACCTGCCCTCCGTCAACGGCATCTACGCCCGGTTCGGCGGCGTCAGCGGCTCGGCCTATGTGATTGCCGGCTTCGGCATGACGCTGCTTAAAAACAACGACGTGCTCATCGTGCCGATCCGCACCGGCGTCGGCGCCCGCCTCGGCGTCAATGTCGGTTATCTCAAAATCACCAATGCGCCGACCTGGAACCCCTTCTGAGGCGGCAAAACCGCAGGAATCGGCCGCCGCTCGCATCGGCGGCCTTGCCATGCATGCCAGGCCTGCTTAATCATCGCGGCTGACCCTTATCAACCTTAATCGATGGCCGCGCCGTGATCGAATATGCTCTCTTGTTCGGATTGGGCTTCCTGACCGCGGCCTTCCTCGTCTTTCTGGTCTCGCCCGCCGTCCATCGCCGTATCGTCTGGTACACCGAGAACCGGCTGAAGGCGACGATGCCGTTGAGCCCTCAGGAGGTGCGCGCCCAGAAAGATATGGTACGCGCGCTCTATGCCGCCGAGAATGCCCGCACTGCCCAGGACCTTCTGCGTGAGCGCGAGAAATCGCTGTCGCTCCAGTTGCGCCACGACGCACTTGCCGTCGATGCCGGCAGGCTTGCCGCCGAGATCGGCGAATTGCAGGCCCAGATCGGCGAGATGCATGTCGAGGCGGCCGAGCAGCGCTCGCATCTGCGCAAGGACGAGAACTATATCAGCCAGCTGAAGACCAACCTGCATATCGCCGAGCAATCCGTCGCCAACAAGGAGAGCGAGCTGGCGACGATGCGCACGCGCCTGAGCAAGCTCAGCGAACAGGCAGACGGGCTGAGGATCGACCTTGCCGCACGCGAGACCGAGGCGGAAAGCTTGAAATTCCGCGCCAATGCGCTGCGCGACGAACGCGACACGCTACGCCAGGACGTCACCCTGCTGCAGAAGCGCGCGAGGGATGCCGAGCAGAAACTGACGCAGCAGCAGCATATGGTGATCCGCCTGGAGGACAAGACCGCACGCGAGAGCGCTTCCGCCGCGGAGAAGGAAACGCAGCTCGCCCGCCGCCAGCAGGAGATCGTCAAGTTGAAAGATCAGTTGAAGGCCGCCAATGCCGAGATCCGCAAGGTCAACCGGGTGCTGCGCGACGCCGGTCTTGCCAAGATGGCGGCGGAACTGCCGGCGGAATTGACGACCGAGGACGCAGGCGAAACCGCGCTCGACACCGCCGCCGTCACGGCTGAGATGGGCGAGGATGTCCGCATGCGCAGCGCCGCCCTTGCCGAGCGCCTGCAGAAGGCAAAGGCCGTGACCGGACGCGACGGCGCGATCCGCGAGGAAATCGCCTCGATCGCCGCCAACATGGTGGCGCTGACCGCGCTCAACGAAGGCCCCTCCTCACCGATCCGCTCGCTGCTGCAGGATGCCGGCAACAACAACCCGAACGACCGCGTCAGCCTGGCCGACAGGGCGGCCGCCGTCATCGCCAATCCGGTGCGTTAAAGCCGCTCCATGGCGGAAGCCATGGAGAATAGCGCGATCCCCGTCGCCGTCGCCGCGTTGAGGCTGTCGAGCTCGGCTGATTGCGGGATGCGCGCGCTCTGAAAGCGCGCAAGCAGCGCCTCCGGCAGGCCCTCCCCCTCCGTGCCGACGACGAGCGCCATGCGCGCCGAGGCCGGAATGCCGCGGATATCGGTCTTGCCATGCGGCGAAAGCGTCCAGATGGCAAACCCCCTTTCGGCAAGCGCCAGAAGCACATCCAATGCCTTGCCGCCGCGCCGGTGCGGAACGCTCAGCACCGAACCGACCGAGACGCGCAATGCCTTGCGATACAGCGGGTCGCAGGAGGTTTCGTCGAGGAGCACCGCATCCGCCTGGAAGGCGGCCGCATTGCGGAACATCGAGCCGGCATTGTCATGGTTGGAAATGCCGCAGCCTACCAGCACCAGCGCCCGTTCCGGCAGGGCGTCGAAAAGGGCCGCTTCGCCGCGGTCCTCCCGCCGGCCAAGCGCGAGAACGCCGCGATGCAGATGAAAGCCGACGACACCGTCGAGCACGCCAGCCTCGGCGACATAGACCGGCACATCGGCCGGAAACCGTTCCAGGATGGGCTGCACGCCATCGACGCGATTGCGCAGCAGCAGGATCTTCTCGGCCGAGAAGCCGCGGCCTGCCGCATGCGCCTCGGCGAGCATGCGCAGCACGACGGTGCCCTCGGCGATGAAGCGGTTCTCCCGCCCCGTCAGGTCGCGCTCTTTTATATCGCGAAATTCAGCGATGCGCGGATCGTCGGCGCTGTCGATGACGATCGGGTCGGCGGCCATGCCGGCCTCAATTCCCCGCGACGGTGACGTCGGCGACGGTGCGGCCGGTCCTGAGGTCGAAGACGAGCGCCTTCCTCTTGCCCTCGACCGTTTCTCCATAGAACAGGATCTGCCCTGCCGAAAACGAGGTGGACTGCACTTTGAAACCGAGCGGCAGGGACAGGATCGACGTAAGCGGCGCGTCCGAAGGCACGCCGGAGGCGGTGCTGGCCGTCTCCTTCGATTCGCTGCGCGTCGCCTTGTAGACAACCGCACCGAAGACCGCCATAAGGCTCACGAACATGATGGCGCCGGAAACGATCTGCAGGCGGACCATCTTGCGCCGGACATTTTCCATCGCCGGATCAAGGGGCTTCTCTTCCTGGTCGTCTGGCTCGATTGCTGTCATCTGTGCATCCCGTTCTAAAAATACGTCGGAGAAGAAGCGTCTTGAGCGACCCCTTTAAACAAGCCGCCGGCATTAGAAAAGTCCTGACAGCCGATGAAACCGCCGAAGGCCGGCTCGACGCCTGGCTGACGGCGCAGCTCGGCGAGGAATTTTCCCGCAGCCGGATCAAGGCGCTGATCAAGGGCGGCCTGGTTTCCATGCGGGGCCAACCCGTCACCGATCCGCAGCGCAAGGTGCGCGCCGGCGACAGTTTCGAGATCACCCTGCCCGAGCCGGAAGACCCGACGCCGCGGGGCGAGGACATTCCGCTCGATATCCTTCATGAAGATGACGACCTCATCGTCATATCGAAGCCCGCCGGCCTCGTCGTCCATCCCGGAGCGGGCAACTGGACGGGCACGCTGGTCAATGCGCTGATCCACCATTGCGGCAACACGCTTTCCGGGATCGGCGGCGTGCGCCGCCCCGGCATCGTCCACCGCCTCGACAAAGATACGACCGGCGTCATGGTCGTCGCCAAGAACGACATCGCCCACCGGCATCTCTCGCTTCAATTTGCCGATCACGGCCGCACCATGCCGCTGGAGCGGGCCTACCAGGCCGTCGTCTGGGGCCGCCCGCGCGCACTGTCGGGCACGATCGACGCACCGCTCGGCCGCGCCACCGGCGACCGCACCCGCCGCGCCGTCAAGCGCCCCGACAGCCAGGACGCCGATCATGCGATCACGCATTACCAGGTGATCGAGCGCTTCCAGGAGAACCCGGACGCGACCGCCCTCGCCTCATTGGTCGAGTGTCACCTCGAAACCGGCCGGACCCATCAGATCCGTGTGCACATGGCCCATATCGGCCACCCGCTGCTCGGCGATACGGTGTACGGGGCGGGCTTCAAGACCAAGGCCAATGGCCTGCCCGAAGAGATCCGCAAGGTCGTCAGGGGTTTCGACCGTCAGGCGCTGCATGCCTTCATGCTGCAGTTCGAACACCCCCGCACCGGCGACGTCATGCATTTCGAGGTGCCGCTGCCGGATGATATGGTCGAACTGGTCGCGGCGCTGCGCGGATAAAAGGACGTTTTCCCAACGGCGGACGAGCGCTCACAGCTGCGTGAGCGCCACCTTGAACCGCCGTTTTGCCATACTTATCTTTATATGGACTTAGTGCGGGCTTGGAGAAAGCCGCACGTCCCGGTTTGCCTTTCTTGACGCGAGGGCGCGTTTCATCGGGAACCGGAATTCACATTAGGAGGGTGCACTATGGCCCGAAATAACTTGCCGTCCATTACCGCTGGCGAAGCCGGTCTCAATCGTTACCTCGACGAAATCCGCAAATTTCCGATGCTCGAGCCGCAGCAGGAATATATGCTTGCGAAGCGCTACGCCGAGCATGGCGACCGCGATGCCGCCCACAAGCTCGTCACCAGCCATCTCCGCCTCGTCGCGAAGATCGCGATGGGTTATCGCGGCTACGGCCTGCCGATCGGCGAAGTCGTCTCCGAGGGCAATGTCGGCCTGATGCAGGCCGTCAAGAAGTTCGATGCCGAGCGTGGCTTCCGCCTCGCCACCTACGCCATGTGGTGGATCAAGGCCTCGATCCAGGAATATATCCTGCGGTCATGGTCGCTGGTGAAGATGGGCACGACTGCCAACCAGAAGCGCCTGTTCTTCAACCTGCGCCGGCTGAAAGGCCGCATTCAGGCGATCGACGACGGCGACCTGAAGCCCGAGCACGTCTCGGAAATCGCCACCAAGCTGAACGTCTCGGAGGAGGAGGTCATCTCGATGAACCGCCGCCTCTCCGGCGACGCCTCGCTGAACGCGCCGATCAAGGCGGCCGAAGGCGACAGCGGCCAGTGGCAGGATTGGCTTGTCGACGACCATGACAGCCAGGAAGACGTGCTGATCGAACAGGATGAGCTCGACACCCGCCGGCGTATGCTGGCGAAAGCGATGAGCGTGCTGAACGAACGTGAACGCCGCATCTTCGAGGCTCGCCGCCTCGCGGAAGATCCGGTAACGCTGGAAGATCTTTCGGCCGAATTCGACATCAGCCGCGAACGAGTCCGCCAGATCGAGGTCCGCGCCTTCGAAAAAGTCCAGGACGCCGTCCGCAAGGAAGCCCTGGAACGCGCCAAGGCCGTCCGTGTGGTGGAAGCTACCGCCTGATCGACTGAACTTGAGAATTGAAAACGCCACCTTCCGGATGCGGGAGGTGGCGTTTTTGTTTTGTGGCGGGCGATGCCGGCAGGAAGGACGGTGAAGGGCGTGCCGTGCAGCCCCCTCATCCGACCCTGCGGGCCACCGCCCGGGGTCGAGCCGCGGGGCTCGACCCGTCCTTCGGACCCCCGCTGGGGAGAAGAGGGAGCAAGCGGTTAAGTTCGCCTCGACAACAAATGTCTCAAGAAAAACGAGGCATCCGCCATCACTGGCTCGTCGAAACATCCCCTAACGCCGTCCACTCCTTGATCGCCGTATTGAAGGCCTCCGTTCCGGAGTCGCCCTTCTCCATCGTCAGCAGCGCGCGGCGGCCGTTGCGGTAGGTGATCGGGATATCGATCCAGCTGCGGGTCGACATGAGCTCGAGGTTGGCCTTGCGCGCGTCGGGATAATCGTTGAGCGCGATCATGTGGAAATCGTCGGTGATCTTCGCCGGCACCGCGATCAGGGCGTCGCCGCGATCCTGCTCCGTGCGCTTCATCGAAATGCGCTGGACGCTTTCGATGCTGCCGCCTTCAAAATTCGGCGGGACGGAGAAGACGATCTCGACGAGATGGCTTGCCGGCAGCGACGGATCGGAATTGCGCTTGAAGGTGACGAGAGCCGAGAGATTGCGCTCGGGAACGGTGACGTTGCCCTGCACAGTCGCCTCCTGGCGACCGTCCTGGCCGGCCTCGTGCTGCACGCTCCAGACGACCGATCCTTCGATTGCCGTCGGCGAACTCTGGCCGATGCGCTCCTCATAGAGGAACATCTTTTGCGAGGAACCGACGGGTGCCGTCTGCTGCGGCGATGCAGCCGGGCCGTTCGGCGTCAATGTTTCGGCGGGTGCAGCATCGCCTTGGGCGCTCGCCGGAGGCGTATCGGCTGCGGCGACGTTCTGTTCGGCGACCGACTTCCCTTCCGCCGTCGGCGTTCCCGGCACGCTTGCCGGCCCGCTGTCGACCTCGGTGCCGTCGGTCAGCAGCCGCTGGGTAAATTTGGAATTGGCCGCCGATCCGTCATTGTTCAGCGACGCCACCTGCTGGTTCTGCTGCGCCGGCGCCGCGGGAGTATTCTGAGCTTCAGGAGCGGGTGTCGGCTGAGCCGGCGCCGCTGCACCCTGCTGCGGGGGCGTCGAGGATTCCGGTGCCACCGTCGCTTCGTTCCGCGTTGCCTGCGACGGCGCGGAGCTGACGAGCCCGTCGACCATCGCGACCAGCGCTTCCCTGTTCATCCAGCCGGCATAGGCCCCGCCGCCGATCAAGATGAGCGCGAAGATGAGCGTGATCACCGTGCCGATGCCGAAGCGGCGGCGTTTCGGTTCCATGCGGAAGCTCTTGCCCTGCAGCTTGGAGGCGACGAGCTGATCGATATCCATTCCCGAATTGGCATCATCGTCGTCAGCAGCGACCGGGCCGCCGCGATCATAGCCGCGCAGCGCCTTCGCCTCGCGCCATTGCTCGTTCGGCGCGCCGGTGGCCGGCGCGGGCTTTCCGTCGTGCACTTCCGCGAAGATATCGACATCGTCGAAATGCGAGGCAACCGGCGTCTTCTTCTCGGTGCCCGCCTCGATCGGCGGCAGGTCGTCGAAGGCGGCCTTCTCCCAGGAGAAAGCTTCCTTGGCGGCCGGCATGACGGCGGCGGGCGCTATTTTTTCAAGGCTCGATATCACGTCTTCGAAGGCGCGCGCCGAAGCATCGGCTGTGACCGGCGCCGTTTCCGAATATTGCCGGAGCTCCTCTTCGGCCCATTCGGTCTCCGCATCCTTGGGCGCCGGAGCCGGCGTCTCGGCGGCAGGCTCGGTCCAGACGGGATCGAAATGTCCCGCAGCGTCCGCCTGCAGCGGCTCCTCGCGGCTATGCTCGACAAACTCCTGCGGACGATCGAAATCGGCGACAGGCTCCACCAGCCGGTGGGCCGCATGGTCGAGGCCGCCCGTCACCGGCTGGAAGGACTCGATCGGCTCGTAAGCCGCCTCGGCCCGAGGCTCGTCGCTTTCGACAGCGACCGGTTCGGCCGCGATCTCCTCGGCTTCCTCGGGATGCTGCTCGTCACGATGGTATTCGCCGGCCTCCTCGTAGGAATGCTCGACGAGCGGCTCCCGGCGGTCATCTTCGCCCGGCACGTCCTCGGCCACGGCATGATGCGCCTCGGCCGCATGCCATTCCTCGGCCGGCGCCTCCTCCTCATGCGAGGGATGCCAGTATGTTTCGGCGGCAGCAGGCTCCTCTGCCTCCAGAGCAACCTGCGTCTCGGCGGAAGCGGATGCCTCCTCGTAAAGGGGCTCGCCGGCCGGAGCTTCTTCCTCGGGCTCCTGCGGCGCTACGGCTTCCTCGTGATCCGGCTCCTCAACGGCCTCGGCGGCCTGCGGTTCCGCAGAGGCTTCGTAAACCGGTTCTCCGGCAGCGGCCTCCGGCGCGGGCGCCGCTTCGGCTTCGTCGTGAACCGCTTGTTCTTCCGCTTCTTCCGAAGGTTCCGGCTCGGCGACGGCGGCAACCGGCTCGTCGAGCGGCAGCGCCTCGGCGTGTTCGCCTTCCACTTCGCGGATAGCGGCCTCGAGCTTTTCGAGCTGGCGTTGCAGCATGGCTTCCGGCGGGCGCGGCTTCATGTTCTCGAGCTGCCGCTGCACTGCGCCGCGAGCACGTTCGTAGACCTTCACCCGCATCTCGGGGGTATTTTCAGACAGGCCGTCGACGGCCCGCCGAATAACTGCAATAAAATCCGCCATCAGTACTTTCTCAAGAAGTTCGGCACTCTCCCGAACTATCCCCTACAGTGACCCGTGAGCTTAATCCTCAAACGGATCGGTCACAAGTATCGTGTCATCCCGCTCCGGGCTGGTGGAAAGGAGCGCGACCGGCGCCCCGATCAGCTCTTCGACCTGGCGAACATACTTGATCGCCTGTGCCGGAAGATCTGCCCAGCTGCGGGCGCCCACGGTCGATTCCTTCCATCCCTCCAGCGTGATGTAGATCGGTTCGACCCTAGCTTGCGCTGCCTGGCTTGCGGGAAGATGATCAATCTGTTCGCCGTCGAGCATATAACCGACGCAGATCTTCAATTCTTCGAGGCCGTCGAGCACGTCGAGCTTGGTCAGCGCGATGCCGGTGATGCCGTTGGTGGCGATCGACTGGCGCACCAGCGCCGCGTCGAACCAGCCGCAGCGACGCTTGCGCCCGGTTACGGTTCCGAATTCATGGCCTTTTTCGCCGAGGAACTGACCGATCTCGTCCGTGAGCTCGGTCGGGAACGGGCCTTCGCCGACACGCGTCGTATAGGCCTTGGTGATGCCGAGGATATAGCCGAGCGAGCCGGGGCCCATTCCGGAACCTGCGGCGGCCTGGCCGGCCACAGTGTTAGACGAGGTCACGAAGGGATAAGTGCCGTGGTCGATGTCGAGCAGGCTGCCCTGCGCGCCCTCGAACAGGATGCGGGCGCCCTTGCGGCGCTCCTTGTCGAGCAGCAGCCAGACGGTATCGCGGAAGGGCAGCACCCGATCGGCGATCGAAGTCAGCTCCTCCATGATCGCCTGATGGCTGACTTCGGCAACGCCGAGGCCGCGGCGAAGCGCGTTGTGATGCGTCAGAATGCGATCGACCTTGCCGGAAAGGCTTTCGAGATCGGCAAGGTCCATGACGCGGATGGCGCGGCGGCCGACCTTGTCTTCATAGGCCGGGCCGATGCCGCGGCGGGTCGTGCCGATCTTGGTGCCGCTGTTCGAGGCCGCATCCTCGCGCATCGCGTCGAGCTCGCGGTGCAGCGACAGGATGAGCGTCGCATTGTCGGCGATGCGCAGATTGTCGGGCGTAACCGTCACGCCCTGCGCTTCCAGCCGGCCGATCTCGGCGATCAGCGCGTGCGGATCGACGACGACGCCGTTGCCGATCACGGCCATCTTGCCGGGGCGCACGACGCCGGAGGGCAGCAGCGAGAGTTTGTAGCTCGTGCCGTCGATGACGAGCGTATGGCCGGCATTGTGTCCGCCCTGATAGCGCACGACGATATCCGCACGTTCCGAAAGCCAGTCGACAATCTTGCCCTTGCCTTCATCACCCCATTGCGAACCGACCACGACTACATTCGTCATCTAACTCTTCCTGTTACCGGCGCAGAACCGCGCACCTGCTCAAACCCGCGCATCTATAAAGCTTTGTTTTTGGGAAAGCGACCCTGTTGTCACAGCCGATTGGGCTTTTTACGTGACAAATCAGCAGCCGGCAGGCTATTTCCCCTGAGAAAACGCCGCTTGGCGGTCGCAAAAAGACGAGGAAGAAAGCTCTTGCAAGCCACGGCCTATATCTGCCTCGTCATCGCCACCCTCTGCTGGGGCGGCAACTCCGTCGCCGGCAAGCTTGCGGTCGGGCATATCAGCCCGATGATGCTGACCTTCCTGCGCTGGTTCCTCGCCGTCGCACTGATCGCCTCGATTTCGCTGCCGCAGTTGAAAAAGGACTGGCCCGTGGCGAGGAAAAATCTGCCGCTGCTCCTTTGCTACGGCGCCATCGGCTACACACTCTTCAACGCCATGCTCTATTCGGCCGTGCAATATACGACAGCGATCAACGTCGCCATCGAGCAGGCCGGCATTCCGATGCTGATCTTCCTGTTGAATTTCTTCTTTTTCCGCACCGGAATCTCGCTGGCGCAATGTCTCGGCTTCGGTATGACGCTGGTGGGCGTGGCGCTGACGGCCGCCCATGGCGACCTCACGACGCTGCTGCAATTGCAGCTCAATCGCGGTGACGGGCTCATGCTGGTCGCCATCGCTGCCTATTCGCTCTACACCATCCTCCTGCGCTGGAAGCCGCCGGTCGATTGGCGCACCCTGATGGCTTTCCCGGCCTTCGCCGCCATGCTGACCTCGCTGCCGCTGCTTCTTTGGGAGATCAGCCGCGGCGCCGCGCAGTGGCCGGACCAGGCCGGTTGGAGCATCACTCTCTACACGGCGATCTTTCCCTCGCTGCTGGCGCAGATCCTCTACATCAAGGGCGTCGAGGCTATCGGCGCCAACCGCGCCGGCCTCTTCATCAATCTCGTGCCGGTGTTCGGAACGTTGCTCTCCGTCGTACTGATCGGAGAAAGGCTTCAGTCTTTCCACATGGTCGCGCTGATGCTGACGCTCGGCGGCATCGCGATCGCCGAAAAGGGCAGGCCGAAAGCGTCCGCTCCCACCGTGCCCGCGTCGCCTGTGGATTAACCAAGCTCCAGCGTCGTCACCCCGAAGACGTGTTTCAGCGGGATCACCGGGGCCGGTCCGCGATACATCCGCATGGTCTCGAACACCGGCTGAAGGCCCATGGCTTCGGCAAGCGCCGCCGCCTCGCGGTTCTCGGCGGGAATGTCGATGAAGATCGAAGCCCCCTTGGCCTCGGGGATCAGTTCGGCAAGCAGCGCCGCGGCGCTGTCGGCGTCATTGGCAAAGAGCGGGCCGATCTTATAGCCCTCGTAGCAGCGGCGGATCGTGCCGTAGCCGCGGATCTTGTGGCTCTTGCGCACCACCGCCGTCCGGCGCCCCTTGCGGCCGGTGCACCAGGCAGCGAGGAAAGCGTCGCGCGGCTGCGGAAAGATCGCCGAATCGTAGCGCTGCAGCCCTTCGAGGCGTGAATCCAGCACCGGCTGCGCAACGAGCGTCGAGACCGGCAGGGAGGTGGGAACGCCACCGTAGCGAATGGTGGAATAGGCAGGCTCGAAGCCTGCCTTGCGGTAATTTTCCTGCTGTGCGGCAACGCCGTCGAGGCCGATCGTCCGGCCTTCCGCCGTGGCGATCCCCGTCTCCCAGATCGCCTTGCCGTAACCTTTGCCGCGAAAATCCGGATGGACGATGTAGAGGCCGAGAAAGGCGAAACTATCGCCATATTTGACGACCGAAATCGAGCCGACCGGGACTTCACCGATGGAGCCGACGAAAAATCCAGACGGATCGGCTTCGAGGAACGCGAGCGAATCGTCGAGGCCGGGGTTCCAGCCCTCCTGACGCGCCCATTCGAGCACGAGCTCCAGTTCGCCGGGCCGCATCGAACGAACGGCAAATTCCCCCGAATTCATGCGACTTTCCCAGATTTAATGTCCCGCAAGTCCATCCCGGCAACGGCAAAGCAATTGTCAGGCCCCGGCTCCCCGATTGCACCCGCAAATGATGGAGAAGCCGCGCGCTCATGGTCTTGGCGACGCGTATAGTCATCTTTGATGCAATGCAGAAAGCTTCATTTCCGCATTACCATGAAACAGGGGCGTTGCAAGCTCAAGAAAATGACTTGCGCGCCAATTATCTTCCTGCCGGTGGGAGCAAAACGCCGCACCGAAGAGATATCGCCCGCCCGCTTTTAAAAGCTGGGGAAGCATCTCAACCGCCCATCGCGGCCTTTTGCTTTTCGGCACCGCTCGTCATCGACGAAAAAAGCCGGTCCATCTCGGCCGCCGGGGCGGGATAACCGAACGCATAACCCTGCAGGCCTTCGCAACCGAGGTCGGCCAGCACGACGGCATGGGCTTCGGTCTCGATGCCTTCGGCGATCACCTCGACATCGAGCGCCTTGGCGATTTCCACGATCGACCCGACCACGCGGCGCTGCTCGGCGGAGCTGACGACCTCCTTGACGAGCTGACGGTCGATCTTCAGCCGTTTCGGCCGCAGCTTGACGAGACCGATCAGCGAGGCGTGGCCCGATCCGAAATCGTCGATCTCGATGTCGATGCCCATTTGCTTGATATCGTCGATATGCTCGAGCAGCTTCTCGTCGCTGTCGTCGAGGAAAATGGTCTCGATCAGCTCGAAAGCGATGACGCCGCGCGGGATATCGAGTTTCTTCAGCTTGCCGAGCAGCGCCGGATCGGCAAGGCGGGACGCCGAGATATTGACGGCGATGCGTGGAACCGCGACGCCGCGCAGCAGCCAGAACAGCCGGTCTTCGAGAACGCTTTTCAGGATCGCCGCATCGATCTCCGCCGAAAGCCCGTGCTCGTCGGCGACCTTCAGGAATACTCCCGGCGCAAGCACGCCCCTGTCAGGATGCTTCCAGCGGGCCAGCGCCTCGAAGCCGATGACCTCCCGCGTCCGGGCATCGAGCTGCACCTGATAATAGGGAACGATTTCGCCCCGCTCCAGCCCGAGCTTCAGCTCCTCGGCGAGGCGGCGCTTGGAGCGCAGATCCTCCTGCAATTGCCGCGTGAAGAATTCGACGCGGTTGCGTCCGAGCTTTTTGGCCTGGTAGAGCGCCAGGTCGGATTCGGCAAGCAGGTTGCGCGCCCGCCGGTCGCCGCTCCAGGAAACGCCGATCGAGGCGCCGGAGTGCAACATCTGCTCGCCGAAGCGGATCTTCTTCCGCAGCCGCCGCTGGAGGTCTTCGGTGATCGCCTTCAATTCGGCGAGGTCGGTGAAATTGACCAGAACGATGACGAATTCGTCGCCGCCGACACGGGCGACCATGCCGTTGGCGGGAATGGCGGCGGTGATGCGAAGGGCTGCGGCTCTCAGCACCGCGTCGCCCGCCGCATGGCCGTGGCTGTCATTGATCTGCTTGAACTGGTCGAGGTCGAGATGCAGCACGCCAAGCGTCGTGATGCTCCGGTCGGTGGGCAGCTCCGCGAGCCGCTTGTCCAGAAGGCGGCGGTTCGGCAGGCCAGTGAGATAATCGTGATCGGCGACATGCTCGATGCGGGCATTGCTCTCCTCGAGCGCCAGCGCCCTCGCCTCGGCCATCATCTTCTGCCGTTCGAGTTCCGCATTGAGCTGCACGTCGGCAGTGACGTCCCATTCGGCTCCGATGAAAGAGGGCGCGCCCTCCGCGTCGACGTAGAAATGCGCGCGCGAGCGCAGATGGCGGATTTCGCCGCTCCGCAGCACGATCCGGAATTGCGAGTTGTAAGCACCTCGCGCCGCGATCGCCTGGTCGAAGTCGCGTTCGGCCCGCTCGCGATCATCGGGATGGATCGCATTCGACCAGAACCAGGCCGGCACATGCCGGCATGTCTCGCCGGTTTCGTAGAGCCGGTGCATCTGCGCATCCCATAAGATCCCGTCCTTGGCGATGCTGTGCTCCCAGACACCGATCTGGGATGCATCGAGGGCGAGTTCGAGCCGGCGCAGAAGATCCTGAAACTCTTGTTCGGATCGTGTGGCTTTGTTTTCTGGCAACGCGGTCTCAGCCTTGGAAGCTTCCATATTTGCAATATGGTCTCAGGCCGGCATTAAAGAAGCCTTGTCCCAATGCCCGAACTAGTGACTAGGTGAACTGTTCGTTACGACTTCCCCTTTTGGATCAAAGGGGTTGCAGTCCGCCCTTAAAACCGTCGTCCTCCAGATCAGTGGTTGTGCCGTGGCGGAGTCTTGGCGATCTGGCGGAACTCAGCCGCCCCTTCGAGCACCGCGCCGTCCGAAAGCTGCGTGACCGAGCGGCGGTAGATCCGCTGCCACGGCGTCGCATCCGCCGGCACCGGCGGAATGCCGTCGCCCTTGCGCCGCTCGATCTCGGCCTCGTCGACCAGCATGTCGCAGCGCCCCTCATTGAAGTCGATGCGAATGATGTCGCCGGTGCGAAGCCAGGCAAGACCGCCGCCGGCGGCACTTTCCGGCGAGGCGTTGAGGATCGAGGGGCTGTCGGCCGTGCCCGACTGGCGGCCATCGCCGATCGTCGGCAGGCTGCGGATGCCGCGCTTCAGCAGATGATCCGGCGGCTGCATGTTGACGACCTCCGCCGAACCCGGCCAGCCGAGCGGCCCCGCGCCGCGGATGGCGAGAATGGTATTCTCGTCAATGCCGAGTTCAGGATCGTTGATGCGCTTGTGATAATCCTCCGACCCGTCGAAAACCACCGCCCTGCCCTCGAAGATACCTTCCCGCCCGGGCTCCTGGAGGTAGCGGCGGCGGAAATCCTCCGAGACGACACTCATTTTCATGATGGCGAAATCGAAGAGATTACCCTTGAGGACGAGGAAACCGGCCCGCTCCTTCAGCGGTTCGCCGAACGGCCGGATGACCTCGCGGTCGCTGGCCTCGCGCCCTTCGAGGTTTTCGGCCATCGTCCTGCCGGTCACGGTGCGACAGTTGCCGTCGAGCTTTCCGGCCTGCAGCAGCTCCCACATGATCGCCGGCGTGCCGCCGGCGCGGTGATAGCGTTCGCCCAGATAGGCGCCCGCCGGCTGGACATTGGCAAGTAGCGGAATATCGAAGCCGTGCACCTGCCAGTCGTCGGCACGGAGTTCCACGCCGGCGTGCTTGGCCATGGCGGCCAGATGCGGCTGCGCGTTGGTCGAGCCGCCGATCGCCGAATTGGTGCGGATCGCGTTGAGAAAAGCCTCGCGCGTCAGGATATCCGAGGGCTTCAGATCCTCGAAGACGATCTCGACGGCACGCCGCCCGGTGCGATAGGCCATCTGGCCGCGCTCGCGGTAAGCAGCCGGAATGGCGCCGCAGCCGGTCAATGAAAGGCCGAGCGCTTCGGCGAGCGCGTTCATCGTCGAAGCCGTGCCCATCGTATTGCAATGGCCGACCGAAGGTGCGGAATCGAGCGCGGCCTGCAGGAACTCTTCCCGGTCGATCTCGCCTGCCGCATATTTCCGCCGCATCCGCCAGATCACCGTGCCGGAGCCGACCAACTCTCCCTCGTGCCAGCCGTCGAGCATCGGTCCGCCGGAGAGCACGATCGCCGGAATATCGACCGTCGAGGCCGCCATGATCGCCGAAGGCGTGGTCTTGTCGCAGCCGGTCGTCAGCACCACGCCGTCGAGCGGATAGCCGTAGAGGATTTCGACGAGGCCGAGATAGGCAAGGTTGCGGTCGAGGGCCGCCGTCGGGCGCTTGCAGTTTTCGAAGATCGGATGGGTGGGAAATTCGATCGGAATGCCGCCGGCGTCGCGAATGCCGTCACGCACGCGCTTGGCAAGCTCCACATGCACCCTGTTGCAGGGCGTGAGATCGCTGCCGCTTTGGGCAATCCCGATGATCGGCTTGCCGGAGCGCAGTTCCTCCGGCGTGATGCCGTAATTCATGAAGCGCTCGAGATAGAGCGCCGCCATGTCGATGTGATCGGGATTGTCGAACCAGTCCTGTGAACGCAGGCGGCGTTTCCTCGATTGGCTGTCCGTCACCGTTTTCCTCCCGGCCGCCCATTCTTCTCTTCGAGATGGAGAAGCAGGCCGCTGTGATCCTTCTCACCATTGCCGTTGGCGACGAATTCGCCGAATTCGGCGTGGACTGCGGCTGTCAAAGGCAGCGTCAACGACAGGGCCTCTGCCGTTTCCATGGCGGCATTCAGATCTTTCAATTGGTTGGTGGACGAACCGCCGGGCGCAAACTGGCGCTCGACCATGCGCTTGCCATGGAGATCAAGGATGCGGCTTTCGGCAAAACCGCCGCGAATGGCGTCCCGGAAGGCTGCCGGCGAGCCGCCGCCCGCCGCAATCAGCATCATCGCCTCGGCGACGGCGCCGATCGTCACCGCGACGATCTGCTGGTTGGCGAGCTTGGCGAGCTGGCCCGATCCGCTCGGGCCGACACGGGTGACGCGCCCCATCGGCGCAAAGACGTCATGAAGCCCTTCGATCACCGCCTCGTCGCCGCCCGCCATGATCGCGAGCGTACCGGCCTCCGCTCCGACGACGCCGCCGGAGACCGGCGCATCGACATGACCGATGCCGCGTTCGGCAAGCCTCGCCGCGTGGTCGCGGGCAAAATGCGGGGCGATCGAGCTCATGTCGATAACGGTGGCACCGGGGGGCATCGCTTCGGCCGCGCCGCCGTCGAACAGCACCTTCCCCACCGCTTCGGCGTTCGTCAGCATGGTGATGACGACATCGGCGCCCGAAACGGCATCGCCCGGCGTTTGCGCGCGGACCGCGCCGTCCGCCACCAGCACCTCGGCCTTGCCGGGATCGCGATTCCAGACCGTGACGGCAAAGCCCGCGCCGATCAGCCGGCGAGCCATCGGCGCGCCCATCAGGCCTGTGCCGAGAAAGGCGATCTGCCTGCCACCCTGACCTTTACCCGTAGCTGTCATTCAGTCCTCCCAACTGTTGCCCGTCTTTGATAGTCCCCTCGCCCACCGATGCAAATCGTTTTAATCGACGGAACGCATTTTGTCGGATGCTGGAAGCATGCGCAAAACGATACGGGCGAGAACCGAAGTTCCCGCCCGATTTACTCGACAAAGGAAGGTTGATTTCGTTATTCCGCGGCGAGCCGGATGACCTCGGCCTCTTCCTCTTTGTGTTCGTCCGGCTTGTGCTGGACGAGCGGACGGTTGCCCGTCAGCCGCCGCAGCAGCACGTAGAACACCGGCGTCATGAAGATGCCGAAGAGGGTCACGCCGATCATGCCCGAGAAGACCGCGACACCCATGGCCGCGCGCATTTCCGCGCCCGCGCCGGTGGAGACGACGAGCGGCACGACGCCCATGATGAAGGCCATGGAGGTCATCAGGATCGGGCGAAGGCGCAGCCGGCTGGCCTCGACCGCGGCTTCCCGCGGCGTCCGGCCCTCGAACTCCAGTTCGCGGGCGAATTCCACGATGAGGATCGCGTTCTTCGCCGATAGGCCGACAAGGACGACGAGGCCGATCTGGGTGAAGATGTTGTTGTCTCCCCCCGTGAGCCAGACGCCCGTCAGCGCGGCCAGCACGCCCATCGGCACGATCATGATGATCGCCAGCGGCAGCGTCAGGCTTTCATACTGGGCGGCCAGCACCAGGAAGACGAGCAGCAGCGCCAAGGGAAAGACGACGACGCTCGAATTACCGGCCAGGATCTGCTGATAGGTCAGATCCGTCCATTCGAAGTCGATGCCTGCGGGCAGCGTTTCGTTCAGGATCTTCTCGATTGCCGCCTGCGCCTGGCCGGACGAGAAGCCCGGAGCCGGACCGCCATTGATATCGGCGGCGAGGAAGCCGTTATAGCGGTTCGCGCGCTCCGGACCGGTGCTCGGCTCCACCTTCAGGAGGGCCGACAGCGGGATCATCTGGCCGGATGCCGAACGGACCTTCAACTGGCCGATGTCTTCCGGCTGGGCGCGGAACTTCGCATCGGCCTGCACGCGGACGCTGTAGGTGCGGCCGAAGGCGTTGAAGTCGTTCACATAGAGCGAACCGAGATAGATCTGCAGCGTCTGGAAGACGTCGGTGACGGACACTCCGAGCTGCTCGGCCTTGGCGCGGTCGAGATCGGCATAGAGCTGCGGCACGTTGATCTGGAAGCTTGAGAACAGCCCGGCAAGCTCAGGCGTCTGGTAGGCCTTGCCGAGCACCGCCTTGGTCGCCTCGTCGAGCGCCTGGTTGCCCAAGCCCGCGCGATCTTCGATCTGCAGCTTGAAACCGCCCGTCGTGCCGAGACCGTTGACCGGCGGCGGCGGGAACATGGCGATGAAGGCATCCTGGATGGCGCCGAATTTCTGGTTCAGCGCCATGGCGATGGCTCCGCCCGAGAGATCAGGCGTCTTGCGCTCCTCGAAATCCTTCAGCGTCACGAAGACGATGCCGGCATTGGACGAATTGGTGAAGCCGTTGATCGACAGGCCGGGGAAGGCGATCGCATTGGCGACGCCCGGCTGCTTCAAGGCGATGTCGGTCATGCGCTTGATGACATCCTCGGTGCGGTCGAGGCTTGCCGCATCCGGCAGCTGAGCGAAGCCGATCAGATACTGCTTGTCCTGGGAGGGTACGAAGCCGCCGGGAACCGTGGTGAACATGCTGTAGGTCGCGCCGACCAGAGCCAGGTAGACCACCATGACGATGCTCTTGCGCGACACCAGCCCGCCCACGCCCTTGCCATAGGCATTCGAGCCGGCGCCGAAGACGCGGTTGAAGCCGCGGAAGAACCAGCCGAAGATCGCATCCATGAACCGCGTCAGCCAGTCCTTCGGCGCATGGTGGCCCTTCAGGAGAAGGGCTGCGAGCGCCGGAGACAGGGTGAGCGAGTTGAAGGCCGAGATGACGGTCGAGATCGCGATCGTCAGCGCGAACTGGCGATAGAACTGGCCGGACAGGCCGGAGATGAAGGCGAGCGGCACGAAGACCGCGACGAGCACCAGCGCGATCGCGACGATCGGGCCGGACACTTCCTTCATCGCCTTATAGGTGGCCGCCCGCGGCGACAGGCCGTGTTCGATGTTGCGCTCGACGTTTTCGACCACCACGATCGCGTCGTCGACGACGATACCGATCGCCAGCACCAATCCGAACAGGCTGAGCGCGTTGATCGAGAAGCCGAAGACATACATGACCGCGAAGGTGCCGATGATCGAGACCGGGACCGCGATCAGCGGAATGATCGAAGCGCGCCATGTCTGCAGGAACAGGATGACGACGAGGACGACGAGCGCGATGGCTTCGAGCAGCGTGTCGATGACCTTCTCGATCGAAGCACGCACGAACTTCGTCGTATCGTAGACGATCTCGTATTTGACGCCCTGCGGCATGGCGAGCTGCAACTGATCCATCGTGTTGCGGACGTTGTCGGCGATCTCGATCGCGTTCGAGCCGGGCGCCTGAAGCACGGCGACGGCAACGGCCGGCTTGCCGTCGAGCAGCGAGCGCAGCGTATAGTCGGCAGCGCCGAGTTCGATGCGGGCGACGTCGCGAAGGCGGGTGATTTCGCCACTGGCGCCCGTCTTGACGATGATGTTGCCGAATTCTTCGGGCGTGCGCAGGCGGCCCTGGGCATTGACGTTCAGCTGCAGGTCGACGCCCGGCTGGCTCGGCGACGCACCGATGATGCCGGCCGCCGCCTGGACGTTCTGCGAGCTGATCGCATTGCTGATGTCGCTTGCGGCGAGATCGTGCTCGGCGGCCTTCTGCGGGTCGATCCAGACGCGCATCGAATAGTCGCCGGCGCCGAAGACCTGCACCTGGCCGACACCGGGGATACGGGCAAGCCGATCCTTGATGTTCAAGGTCGCGTAATTGCGGAGATAGGTAATGTCGTGACTGTCGCCGTCGGAGACGAGGTTGACGACCATGATGAAGTCGGGCGAACTCTTGACCGTCGTAATACCCAGCGCGCGAACTTCGGCAGGCAGGCGCGGTTCGGCCTGGCTGACGCGGTTCTGCACGAGCTGCTGCGCCTTGTCGGGATCGGTGCCGAGCTTGAAGGTGACGGTCACGTTGAGCACGCCGTCCGACGTCGCCTGGCTGGACATGTAGAGCATGCCCTCGACGCCGTTGATCTGCTCTTCGAGCGGTGTCGCCACCGTTTCGGCGATGACGCTCGGGTTCGCGCCGGGATAGGTGGCGCGCACGACGACCGACGGCGGCACGACTTCGGGATATTCGGAAATCGGCAGCGCGCGCAGGCCGATCAGGCCGGCAACCACGATGAGGACCGAAAGAACGCCGGCAAAAACCGGCCGGTCGACAAAGAATCTGGAGATGTTCATATCAAAGCCCTCTCCGGGGTGAACATGGATGCAAAGTCCCTCTCCGGCGGTTCGAGAACCGCCGGCGGGTCATATCATTTCGGGTATTGGCCCTCTCCTGGGGGAGAAGGCGAAATCCTATTGAGCGGTCGCGACCTTCTCTTCCATCTGCGGAATGACGACGGCGCCCGGACGGATGCGTTGCAGGCCGTTGACGACGATCTTCTCGCCGGCAGTCAGGCCGCTTTCGACCACACGCTGGCCGTCAGCCAGCGTGCCGAGCTGGACCTGCCGGTAGGCCACCTTGTTCTCGCCGTCGACGACGAAGACGAACTTCTTGTCCTGGTCCGTGCCGACGGCGCGGTCACTGATGACGATCTTGTTCTCGGCCTTCGGCTGCCCCATGCGCACGCGCACGAACTGGCCGGGGATCAGGCGTCCGCCCGGATTGTCGAAGACAGCGCGAACGCCGATCGTGCCGCTCGACGCATCGACCTCGTTGTCAATCAGCTGCAGCTTGCCCTTGATCGGCGTGCCCTCGTCGGCGAGCGTGCCGACCTCGACCGGGATCTCTTCGACGGGCGGCAGGGCGCCGTTCGTCTGCGGAAGCTGGGCAAGAGCGCGCGTCACCATCTCTTCGCTGGCGTTGAAGCTTGCATAGATCGGATCGACCGAAACGAGCGTCGTCAGCTCAGGCGAAGCCGAGCCGGCCGCAACCAGGTTGCCTGTCGTCACCTCGATCTTGCCGATGCGGCCGGAAACCGGCGCCCGCACCTGCGTATAATCGAGATTGAGCTGGGCCGACTGCAATGCTGCCTGCGCCGAACGCAGCCCCGCCTGCGCCTCGGCCAGCGCGCTCTGGCGCTGATCGAGATCGCTCTGGGAGATGGTGCGGTTGTCGGAAAGCCTGCGGCCGCGGTCGAGTTCGGTCTGCGCCAGGCTGACCTTGGCTTCGGCCGAAGCGACCTGCCCTTGCGCCTGCGCCACGCTCGCCTGGTAGGGAGCCGGATCGATGGTGAAGAGCAGGTCGCCCTGCTTCACCAGCGCACCCTCACGGAAAGCGACCGAAAGGATGGCGCCCTCGACACGGGGACGGACCTGGACACGATCGACCGCTTCGAGGCGGCCGGAAAAACTCTCCCAGGCCGTCACGTCGCGGGCCGCGACGACGGCAACCGTCACCGGCACGGCAGGAGGCTGCGCGGGCTCGGATGCGGCCGTGGCGGTCGAGCTCATCGGCAGTTCGAAAAACAATGCAGCGCCTGAAACGGACGCAATAAGGCCTATGCCGGCGCCCATGAGGGCCCAGCGCTTGCTTCTGGACGTCATCAGTACTCTCCTTGCGGCCCCAGGCCGCCGAAATATCAGATCTTCTTCAATGCAATTGCGGTTGGACGCTCACGTCCTGAAGGAAACTTCCGAAATGGCGGCTGACGTGCCCCTGCCAGTCGGGCGCTTCCCCGGATTTCCCACCATAAATCGAGGGCCAGCCCGTCCCGGCGGGAAGGACATGCTGGCGCACACCGACGCCGGCCTTTTTCAGGCGGGCACCGTAACCGAGTGTTTCGTCATGCAGAGGATCGTCCTCGGCGGTGAAGATCAGCGCCGGCGCGACACCTGAAAGACGCGAACAGAGGCAAGGCGCCGCGTAAGGGTGGCAGCCGCCGCCGCTTAAGTAATGGCTCCAGCCGTCCGTCCAGCGCTGCCGCATGCCGATCGCTTCGGCCTTGCGGATCGAGGACGTGCCCATGAAGGGATCGAGCAGCGGCGAAATCAGCACCTGGCCGTCGAGCGCATCCGGCATCTGGTCGCGCGCCTTGAGCGCCACGCCGGCGGCGACATTGCCGCCTGCCTCTTCGCCGGCGACGAAGAGCAGCGACTTGCGGTCGCCGAGACCGGCAGCACGTTTGTTGGCGAGATAGGTGAAAACGGAAAAGGAAACTTCCAGCGCCTTCGGAAACAAATTGCCGGACAGGCTGCTGTAATCGACGGCGGCGACGATCGCGCCTGCCTTGGCAAGGCTCATCGCCACCGGCCGATCGACGTTCGTTTCGCTGTCGAGAAATGCGCCGCCATGCAGGTAAAGCACGATCGGCGGGCCCTTGCCGTAATCGGCGCCCTGGTAGACACGCGCGGAAACGGGGCCGATGGCCACCTTGTCCAGCATCATGTCTTTCCATTCCACCGTCATCGGTTCCGGTCTTTCTTTTGCATCTCGGCCTCGGCGCAAAGCGCCTACCGCTTGCATTTCATGAAAAAAAGATATTGTTATTCAGAACAGGGAATAAGAAGCGATATCGCGATTACACTGTTCCAATTCTCGAATAATGTTGCAACGCAAACTGCGGACTTGAAACCGATGGATCAACTTTCGGCAATGCGCGTCTTCATCCGCGTCGTCGAGACGGGCAATTTCACCCGCGCCGCCGACATGCTCGCCATGCCCAAGGCGACCGTGACCAACCTCATCCAGGGCCTGGAAGCGCATCTGCGCACCAAGCTTCTGAACCGCACCACCCGCCGGGTCATGGTGACCACGGACGGCGCTCTTTATTACGAGCGCGCCGCCCAGATCATCTCCGAGCTGGAAGAGCTCGACGGCAGCCTCTCCAATTCGCAAAGCCTGCCGAGCGGGCGGCTGCGCGTCGAAATGAGCGGCGCCTTCGCCGATGCGATCGTCGTTCCCGCACTGTGCGATTTCTATCAGCGCTATCCCGATATCCGCCTGGACCTCGGCGTCAGCGACCGCACGGTCGATTACCTCGTGGAAAACGTCGACTGCGCGCTGCGCGCGGGCACGCCGGCCGACCAGTCGCTGATCGCGCGGCGCGTTTCCGAGATCGAGCTGATCACCTGCGCCGCGCCGCTCTACATTCAAAAATTCGGCATGCCCGAACGGCCGGAGGATCTGGAGGCGACACACTTCTCCGTCAATTATTTCCGCGCCCAGAACAACCGGACGCTGCCCTTCGAATTCCGCAGGGACAATGAGATGGTGGAGACGACCCCGCGCTACATCGCTTCCGTCAACGACAGCCGCACCTATCTGACGGCGGCGCTGACGGGGCTCGGCGTTGCGCAGATTCCGACCTTCATGGCGCGCGAGCCGATGGCGCGAGGCGAACTCGTCCGCGTGCTGCCGGAATGGCGCCGTGATCCGGTGCCGCTCTACGTGGTCTATCCGCCGAACCGCCACCTCAGCAACAAGGTCCGCGTCTTCGTCGACTGGCTGGTGAAGCTCCTGGTCGAGGCGCGGCTGAACGACTATTGAGGCTAAACAGATACGGCCCGGAAGGCAGGGGAAACCTTCGACGGGCCGCAATGCTGGAGGTTCGCAAGAGAGCGGGGGAACTTCACTCTTTCACGATAAGCTATTTATAGACACTCTACACAAAATTGTAAGAGGAAAATTCTGCACGCATCGTTCAAATAGCTGCGATGACGGGCGGACCTCAGGCAAAGATGGTCCGAAGCACCCGCTTCGTCAGATCATGCCGCCATTGGCGCGCAGCGTCTGGCCGTTGATCCAGCCTCCATCAGGGCCGGCAAGGAAGGCGACCGCAGAAGCAATGTCATCGGGCGCTCCAAGGCGCTCCAGCGGGTTCATCTTCGCCATCCGGGCGACGAGCTCCTCCGACTTGCCGTTGAGGAAGAGATCGGTGGCGACAGGGCCGGGCGCGACGGCATTGACGGTGATGTTGCGGCCGCGCATCTCCTTGGCCATGATCGCCGTCAGCGTTTCCACAGCGGCCTTTGTGGCGGCATAGACGCCGTAGGTTTCGAGCTTCAGCCCCACGACCGAAGTCGAGAAATTGACGATCCGGCCCCCGTCGCGTAGGCGCCTGGCGGCTTCGCGCAGCGTATTGAAGGTGCCCTTGAGATTGACGGCGATCTGGCGGTCGAAATGCGCATCGTCGGCTTCGGCAAGCGAGGAAAGCATCATGATGCCGGCATTGTTGACGAGGACGTCGATGCCGCCGAAGGCGGTTTCCGCCGCATCGAACATGCGGCGGACGGCTTCGGCATCGCTGACATCGGCCCTGGCCGTCAACGCTTTGCCGCCGGCATGCTCGATCTCCCGAGCCAGTTCCTCGGCCTGAGCCGCACTGCCGGAATAATTGACGACGACGGTAAAGCCGTCCTTGGCGAGCCGCCGGGCGACTTGGGCGCCGATCCCGCGGGAAGCGCCGGTGACCAGTGCGACCTTGCCGTTTTCATTGGAAACCATGGTTCTTCTCCTTCACCTCGTTTTCGATGAGGAGAAGATGCGCCTTTTCCTCCAGCGGATAATCATGCATCATCCGCCATCACTATCCGGAAATCACAAACAAAAAATATGGACAGATTCGATGCCATGCGGGTCTTTTGCCGCGTCGTGGAACGGCGCAGCTTCACCCTTGCCGCCGAAGATACCGGCCTGCCGCGCTCGACCGTCACCGACGCCATCAAGCAGTTGGAAGCCCGCCTCGGCGTGCGTCTGCTCCAGCGCACCACGCGCCATGTCAGCCCGACGCTTGACGGCGAGGCCTATTATCAGCGCTGCCTGTCGATCCTCGCCGACATCGAGGATGCCGAGGGCGCTTTTGCCGGTGCCAGACCGAAGGGCCTGCTGCGTGTCGACGTGCACGGCACCCTCGCCCGCCATTTCGTGCTGCCGAGCCTGCCGTCCTTTCTTCAAACCTATCCCGAAATCGAATTCTACATGAGCGAGGGCGACCGGCTGGTCGATCTGGTGCGAGAAGGCATCGATTGCGTGTTGCGCGTTGGCGCGCCCGAGGATAGCGACATGACCATCAGGCGCGTCGCCATGCTCGACGAGATCACACTCGCCTCTCCTGCCTATGTCGTCGCCCACGGCCTGCCGCAGCATCCCGACCGGCTTGCCGGCCATCGCATGGTCGGCTTCCACTCCAGCGGCACCGGCAGGCTGCTGCCGCTGGAATTCATCGTCGACGGCGCGGTGCGTGAGATCGCCATTCCCGCCACCATCGCCGTCAACGCCGCTGAAAGCTATGTTTCGGCAGCGAAAATGGGCCTCGGCCTGATCCAGATCCCGCGCTATCACGCCGAAAGAGATCTCGCCGAGGGAACGCTGATCCACGTGCTTGAGGATTTCCCGCCGACCCCGACCCCGGTCTCCCTGCTCTATCCCCGCAACCGCCAGCTTTCGCCGCGCGTGCGCGTCTTCATCGACTGGCTCGTAAAGGTCTTCGCTCGACAAAATCCGGAAAACGCGCTTTCCTAATATAAGCGCTTGAGGGAACGGCCATGGCACTCAACGATATCACCGTCTACCAGACGGAAGACGGCTTCGTCGTCGAATTCGGCGGCGAAGGCGAAGACAGCATTGCCGTGACGCTGCGAAGCACGCCCGAGCTGACCGCCGAAAATGCCGTCGCCCGCGCCAAGGCCCTGCTTGCGGCGGCGACCGAACCGGCCCACGGCGACGGCGCGCGGAGCAAGGACCCTGCTCTTCTCGAAGAGGAACTGGAGGAGGGCCTGGAAGATTCCTTCCCCGCGAGCGACCCGGTCTCGGTCACATCATCCTCGATCCCGATGCGCGATCCGAACGCAGGCCGATGATGCAGGCCTGATGCATGAAACGGTTTCGGGATGACGCCGGCGGCGGCGAATGGTATCTGCCACGGCCATGACCGAAGGTGGAATGACAAAGGGCGCGATCGGCGCCGGCGCGCTTGCCGGTGAAAGCCTCAAGGCGTTTTTCGAGCGCGACGCGATCACTGTCGCCCGCGATCTGCTCGGCTGCCATCTGACAGTCGATGGCGCCGGCGGCCGTATCACCGAGACGGAAGCCTATTTCCCCGATGACGAGGCTTCGCATAGTTTTCGCGGGCCCACGAAGCGCAACGGCGCCATGTTCGGCCGGCCCGGCAACGTCTACATCTACCGCATCTACGGCATGTACTGGTGCCTGAATTTCGTCTGCCATCCGGGCTCGGCCGTGCTGATCCGCGCGCTCGAGCCGGAAACGGGAATTCCTGCCATGGCGGAGCGGCGCGGCACCGATATGCTGACCGCGCTCTGCAGCGGTCCCGGCAAGCTCTGCCAGGCGCTCGGCATCGATATCGAAATCAACGACCGGCTGCTCGATCGCGCACCTTACACGCTCACGCCCTCCGCACCGGTGCCTGTCGTCTCGGGAAAACGCATCGGCATCACGAGAAATGCCGAAGCACCATGGCGCTTCGGCATTCAGGGATCGAGATATCTCAGCAAGCCTTTCCGCTGATCATTCCATCACGGCGCTGTGGTCGACGGCGGGCGCTGCCTTCGGCTTGCGCAGCAGCAGCGCCAGCGGAATGACCGCGAGCGACATCAGCATCAAGAGCTTGAAATCGTCCATATAGGCGATGATCGTCGCTTGCAGGGTGATCATCTCGTTGAGCGAAGCACGGCCGGCAGCCGTCAGGGGGCTCACCCCTTGCGCCGCGACCGCATTGAAGGCGTGGTTGAACGGCGTCACATAGGCCGCGATCGATTCATGATTGCTCTGCGTGTTCTCGACGATCAGTGCCGAAACGATCGAGATGCCGACCGCCGAGCCGATGTTTCGCGACAGATTGTAGAGGCCGGTGCCGTCGCCGCGCATATGGGCGGGCAGCGTGGCAAACGCGATCGTCGTCAGCGGCACGAAGAGAAAGCCGAGGCCGGCGCCCTGGATGAAACCGACCGAGACGATCGTCCATTGCGAAACATCGGGCGTCCAGCTCGTCATGTCGTACATCGCCCAGGCGGTCAGGCCGAGGCCGAGCACCAGCAGCAAGCGCGTATCGACCTTGCCGATCAGCCGCCCGACGATGAACATACAGAGCATGGTGCCGAGCCCGCGCGGCCCCATGACGATACCGGCGGTGATGACGGGATAGCCCATCAGCGTCTGCAGATAGGGGGTCATCAGCGCCAGCGAGGCGAGGTAGGTGACGCCGACCACGAAGATGAAGATCATGCTGACGGTGAAGTTCTGGTCGAGAAACAGCTTCGGATTGACGAAGGATTTCTCAGCCGTCAGCGTGTGCACCAGCAGCAGATAGAATGCGGCGGCGCAGACGATCGCTTCGAGCATGATCTCACCCGAGGAGAACCAGTCGAGCTGCTCGCCGCGGTCGAGGAAGAGCTGCAGCGCGGCGATGAACAGGCTCATCATCCCGAAGCCGAACCAGTCCAGCTTGGCGAGCAGATCCCGCTTGGTCTCGGTGACGAAGACGACAATGCCCATGAAGGCGAGCGCGCCGATCGGCACGTTGATGTAGAACACCCAGCGCCAGCTGATATTGTCGGTCAGCCAGCCGCCGATGACGGGGCCGAGGACCGGCCCGACCATGACCGAGACGCCGAAAAGCGCCATGGCCGAGCCGCGTTCCTCGACCGTATAGATGTCGAGGAGGATGCCCTGGGAAAGCGGCACCAGCGATGCGCCGAACAGGCCCTGCAGCAGGCGGAAGGCGACGATCTGGTTGAGCGATTGCGCAAGGCCGCAGAGAACGGAAGCCGCCACGAAGCCGGCGATAGCGACGAGCAGCACGCGCTTGCGGCCGAATTTGGCGGCGAGGAAACCGGAGGGCGGCGTCATGATCGCCGCCGCGACGATATAGGATGTCAGCACCCAGTTGATCTGGTCGGCCGACGCCGACACGCTGCCCTGGATATAGGGCAGCGCCACGTTGGCGATCGTCGTGTCCAAAGCCTGCATGATGACGGCGAGGATGACGCAGGCCGTGATCGCGCCGCGATTGGCGACCGGGGGCGCCGGAGATGCCGGAGCGTTACTCATGGTCCTTGCCCTGAGGCCGGCCCAGAAGCTTGTTGACGAAGTCGGGCAGACCTCTGATATGGCCGGTATCGACATCGACGACCGTGCTCATGCCGACGCGCAGCGGCGGCTTGCCTGCCGCATCTTCGATGCTGACACGCATCGGAATGCGCTGCACGACCTTCACCCAATTGCCGGTGGTATTCTGCGCCGGCAGCAGCGAGAAGCTGGAGCCGGATGCCGGGCTGATGCTCTCGACCTTGCCCTTCCATGTCACGCCGGGATAGGTGTCGACGTAGATTTCGGCGGCCTGCCCAGGCTTGACGTAAGTCAGCTCGGTTTCCTTCGGGCTGGCGGCAATCCACAGATGGTCGGTGGCGACAAGCGAGAAGGCCTGCTGCGAAGCCTGCAGGTAGGAGCCGACCTGCAGCGCGTTGACATTGGTGACGATGCCGTCGAACGGCGCCTTGACGACGCTGTGGTCGAATTCGCGCTGGGCGTTGTCGACCTGCGATTTGGCCTGCAGGTAGAGCGGGTTTTCCTCGACCGGCTGGTCGGCGCTGCCGCCAAGCTGGGCGAGCGTCGTTGCCGCTTCCGCCTTGGCGACGGCAACCTTCTGCTGAGCGGCCTCGAGATTGTGCTTGGCCTCGTCATAGGCGGACTGCGTCGCGCTGCCGTTGTTGACGAGGGCCTGCTGCCGGTCGAACTGATCCTGGTAATAGGGCAGATCGGCCTCAGCCTGGGTGATCTCGGCGAGCGACTGCTGATAGCTCGCCTTGAGGTTCATGATCTGGTTGCGCTGCGCGCCGAGCTGCGCCTTGGCGCCGTCGAGCGCGATCCTGAAGGAATCGGCTTTCAGGCTGAAGAGCACCTGCCCCGCCTTGACCGCCTCGTTCTCATGCACGTCTATCCGCTCGACGATACCAGAGACATCGGTGGTGACGCCGACCATGTCGGCCTGGATATAGGCGTTGTCGGTCGACATCACCTGGCCGCCATTGACGTAATAGTAACCGCCGACGACCAGCGCCACCGGCAACAGGGCGAAAAGGACAGGGCGCGTGAGACTGCGCCGGCGGCGGACCTTGTTGCCGCCAGGCGCAGCCACGGCGGCAGCCGGCGCTGAATTGGATGAAGGCGCTTCGGCTACCGTTTCCTGCTGTTTGACTTCGTTTTCTTCGGCAGATGTCTTGGCATTGGCGTCGGCAACGACGCGGAGGGAGGGTTGATCAGCCATCGTTCATCTCATTGTCTTCGACCGGTGTTCGGCAAGCCTGCACCAGGTTCGTCTTCATTACGGAGAGGATTTGGTAAAGCTGCTCGCGCTGTTCGGCTGAAACACCCGCCAGCGCCTCCGCGCGGGTGGTGTCGCCGAGTTCGCGCATTTCTGCGAGCAGCGGATGCGCCTCGTCGCGCATGTAGAGCAGCCAGACGCGCCGGTCGGTCGGGTGCTGGCGGCGTTCGATCAGCCCGCGCTCGGCGAGCTTGTCGAGGATGCGCACCAGCGTGATCGGCTCGATTTCGAGGATTTCCGCAAGGCCGCTCTGGTGGATGCCTTCATTGTTCGAGAGATAGGCAAGCGTCTGCCATTGCGACCGGGTCAGCCCGAGACACTTCGCGCGTTGCTCGAACCGCTTGCGCAGCAGCCGTGCGACGTCGTGGAGAAGGAAACCGAGTGTGGGCGTGGCGTTCATGGAAACCTTTGCCGGCTATTTATAAGCATACTTATGATATGGATAAATATATTCGGCATGTGCGCTGCACAAGAGCGCCGGCGGCAGATTCCGCAACCGCGGCCAAAATGCCGCAGCCGCCGCAAGGAAAGCCAAGCCATCTTCCTGCTTTCGCCGGCGGCAAGGCGCTGGCCAGTGGCCGCGGAGCACCTTCGGCCCTAATTCCGAAGGAGATTGCCTCCGCGGGAGGTGCGCAGGAGGGCTCGATGGCATTCTTCGAAAGCATGCTGACGCTGCTCCTGGTGGCGATCGTCTTCCTGCAATTCTCCAGGAAATTCCGAGTCCCCTATCCCACCATGCTGGCGATCGCCGGCATCATCGTCGCTGCCGTGCCATGGGCGCCCGAGGTCGCCATCGATCCGCAGCTGGCGCTGGCGCTGTTGATCGCGCCCGTTCTCTTCGATGCCGCCTATGATCTGCCGCCACGGACATTGAGACGCAACTGGCTGCCGCTCGTCTCGCTCGCCGCCATCGCCGTGATCCTGACGGCGGTGGCCGTCGCCGTCGTCGGCGTGACGATGGCCGGCCTGCCGCTTGCCGCGGCCATAGCGCTGGGCGCCATCGTCGCGCCGCCGGATGCGGCAGCGGCGACCGCCATGCTCGACCGCTTCGACCTGCCGCGCCAGACTTATGTGATCCTGAAAGGTGAGAGCCTTTTGAACGACGCGGTCGCGCTCTTGATCTTCAGCGCGGCGGTGACGGCCGCTTCGAGCCCTGCCTTTTTCAGCGGCGCCCTGGCGCAGCTAGCACTTGCGGCGCCGGGCGGCCTCATCCTCGGTTATCTCCTCGGCCGCCTCTACATGGTCGTCGGCGTAAAGCTCGCCGGCACGCTCGGCGGCACCCTGCTTGAATTCGTCGCCACCTTCGGCACATGGATCATCGCCGAGCGGCTGCATCTTTCGGCCATTCTGGCCATCGTCGTTTACGCCATGGTGATCGCCCGCTACATGCCCGAGCGCCAGACCGCCCGCCATCGCATCCATTCCTATTCGGTCTGGGAGGCCGCGGTCTTCCTGCTCAACGTGCTCGCCTTCCTGCTGATGGGCCTGCAGGTCCGCCAGATCGTCCTCGGGCTCGACCCCGGCCGGCTGAACTACGCAATCACCTTGGCGACCGCGGTCTTCGTCACCGTCATCGTCGTGCGTCTCGCCTGGGTGCTCCTCTACAACCGCGCCATCACCTTTCTCGCCGCGCGCGGGTGGACGAGACAAACCGTTCCCACCTTCGCGACGAGCCTGCTTGCCGGCTGGTGCGGCATGCGCGGCCTCGTCACGCTGGCGACCGCGCTCGCCCTGCCGATCGACTTCCGCGATCGCGACATCATCCTGCTCAGCGCGCTTGCCGTCGTCCTCGGCACGCTCATTCTCCAGGGCCTGACGCTCGGGCCGCTGATCCGCGTCCTGAAATTCACCCCCGACACCTCCTTGAACCGCGATCTCGCTCAAGCCCGCGTCGCGTTGATCGATGCGGCGCTTGCCGAACTCGCCGGCGGCGAGGACAAATCCACCCGCATCCTGCGCGACGTCTATACCTCCGAGCGCGAGATCGCCGCCGACGGAAAACACCCGCGCGAGGTCAGCAGGCTCGACAAGCAGCGCCGCAACGTCATCGCCGCCAAGCGCCGCAAACTGGCGACGATGCGCCGCGCCGGCGAGATCGACGACGATGTCTTCCACATGCTGGAACAGGAACTCGACTGGGCCGAACTCGCCGTCCTGCCGCCGGGCCGCGACGAGATCATCGAGAGCTGATGCTCTCCCAAGGCGTTTCACGGATTCCAATCCGCGGGCAATTGGCATTTGCTATTTTTCGCCGCTGCCGTTTATATCCAGTTCCATAGCGTTACGATTTTTCCGATTTGCATTGCATGCCGGCCTTCCTTTCCAGAACTGGACGCCGGGGGAAATCACGGAGGCAAAGGCCTTCGTTCAAAGCAGCAAGACAAGAACAACATCACTTCATCTTAGGTTCGGCGGCAGTCGATCGGCCGTCGCGATTGGAGGGACCGGTATGACTTACGCGCTTCGACGGATATTGGTGCTCGGCTGCATCGCCACGTTCATGCCTCTGGCCGCAATGGCCCAGGGCGCGCCGTCCGCCCCTCCTCCCGTCACCGTCGCAAAACCGGTGGTGCGCGATGTCGTCGACAATGACGAATTCATCGGCCGTTTCCAGCCGGTCGACGAAGTCTCCGTCCGCTCGCGCGTCGGCGGATACCTACAGGAAGTTCACTTCGAGGACGGCGCGCTGGTCAAACAGGGCGACCTGCTCTTCGTCATCGACCAGCGGCCGTTCATCACCGCGCTCAACCAGGCGAAGGCCACGCTCGAAGCATCGCAGTCCACCCTCGTCTTCGCCGATGCGCAGTACAAGCGCGCCCAGTCGCTGGCTTCGAGCGGCAGCCAATCCGCACAGACGCTGGACGATCGCCGCCGTGAATTCGATTCCGCCCAGGCCAATGTCCGCGGCGCTCAGGCCGCCGCCGATCGCGCCGCTCTCGACCTCGAATATACCGAGATCAAGGCGCCGCTCAGCGGCCGTATCGACCGCCGCCTGCTTTCGACCGGCAATCTCGTGCAGGCCGACCAGACGGTGCTCACCACGATCGTCTCCCTCGATCCGATCGATTTCTATTTCGACGTCGACGAGCGCCGCCTGCTGAATTTCGCCGACACCGCGCGCAAGCAGGGCAAGGACCTGCAGCTTGGCGGCGGCGGCGTCGACGTATCCGTCACCATCTCCGATCCCACGGCCAAACCTTTCATGGGGAAACTCGATTTCGCCGAGAACCGGGTCGACAATGAGAGCGGCACCATCCGCATCCGCGCCCGCCTTGCAAATCCCGATCTCGTCCTGCAGCCGGGCCTGTTCGGCCGTGTGCAGGTCGCAGCCTCCAATACCTACAAGGCCATACTCGTCCCGGACGAGGCGATCGGCTCGGACCAGAACGAACGCGTCGTTTATGTCGTCGACGCGCAAGGCAAGGTTTCGACCAAGCCGGTGCGGCCCGGACCCCGGCTCTACGGCTATCGCGTCATCCGTGAAGGCCTCGACGGCAGCGAAACGATCATCGTCAACGGCCTGATGCGGGCGCGGCCGGGCTCGACCATCACGCCTCAGATGAGCGAACTGCCGCAGGAGCGGCAGGACACGCCGCCGGAAGCCGCAAACGCGGAGAGCGGACAATGAGATTCGCCCATTTCTTCGTGGACCGGCCGATCTTTGCGGCCGTCATCTCGATCCTCTTTCTCGTCGTCGGCGGCATCGCCTATACGCAGCTGCCGGTCTCCCAATATCCGGAGATTGCGCCGCCCACCATCGTCGTGCGCACCTCCTATCCAGGCGCCGACCCGCAGACCATCGCCGACACCGTTTCGACCCCGCTCGAACAGCAGATCAACGGCGTCGAAGACATGCTGTACATGTCGTCCTATTCCAGCGCCGACGGCGCCATGTCGCTGACGATCACCTTCAAGCTCGGCACCGATCTCGACAAGGTGCAGGTACTGGTCCAGAACCGCGTTTCCATCGCCCTTCCCCGTCTTCCCGAGGAGGTTCAGCGGCTCGGCGTGACCACGGACAAGAGCTCGCCCGACCTGATGATGGTAGTGCACCTCCTGTCGCCGTCGCACCGTTATGACCAGCTTTACGTCTCGAACTATGCCCGCAACCGCATCCGCGACGTGCTCGTGCGCCTCGATGGCGTCGGCGACGTGCAGATCTTCGGCGAACGGCAGTATTCGATGCGCATCTGGCTGGATCCGGAAAAACTCTCCGCCTACGGCATGACCTCGGATGACGTCGTCTCCGCCCTGAGAGACCAGAATGTCCAGGTATCGGGCGGCAAGATCGGCGCGCCGCCCGTGACCGGCAGGAACGCCTTCGAATATACGGTGCGAACGGACGGGCGCTTCTCCGATGTGCGCGAATTCCGCTATGTCATCGTGAAATCGACGGGAGCGGGCCGGCTCGTACAGTTGCAGGATGTCGCCCGCATCGAGCTCGGCGCGCAGGACTACGTCACCAACAGCTATCTCAACAACGACCCTGCGGTCGCTCTCGGCATTTTCGCCCGGCCGGGAACCAACGCTCTCGATACGGCCCATCAGGTCCAGACGCTGATGAAGGATATCTCCCAGAATTTCCCGGAGGGCCTGGAATATCGCATCGTCTACGACACGACCGAATTCATCTCGGATTCGATCGATGAGGTCTACAGAACCATCGCCGAAGCGGCCATCCTGGTGGCGATCGTCGTTCTCGTCTTCCTGCAATCCTGGCGGACCGCGATCATCCCGATCGTCGCCATCCCCGTCTCGCTGATCGGCACCTTCGCCGTTCTGCTCGCCTTCGGCTTTTCGCTCAACATGCTCACACTCTTCGGCCTCGTGCTCGCCATCGGCATCGTCGTCGACGACGCGATCGTGGTGGTGGAAAACGTCGAGCGCAATCTGGCGCGCGGCATGACGCCGAAGCAGGCATCGCACGTGACGATGGACGAAGTCGGCACCGCCGTGGTGGCGATCTCGCTGGTGCTGATCGCGGTCTTCGTGCCGACGGCCTTCATCCCCGGCATATCGGGCCAGTTCTACAGGCAGTTTGCCGTGACGATCTCCGTCACGACAGCGATATCGGCATTGAACTCCCTGACGCTTTCGCCGGCGCTTGCGGGCATATTGCTGAAAGCCCATGATCACGAGACCAAGCGCAAGAGCATCGCCTCACGCCTGGGATCAGGTCTCGCAAACGGCTTCAACCGCGGCTTCGACCGGATGAGCTCGGGCTATTCCTGGGTTGTCCGGCACCTTGTCAGAAGCTGGGTGGGCCTGACCTGCTCCATGCTCGCCTTCGCCGCCCTTCTCGGCGCGACCTGGTACATGAGCACCAGGGTTCCCTCGGGTTTCATCCCGACCATGGACCAGGGTTACGCGATCGTCGTGGTGCAGCTTCCCGACGGCGCCTCGCTTGCCCGGACCGATGCCGTCGTCAAACAGGTCGGCGACATCGCCCGGACCGTGCCCGGCGTCGGCAATGCCGTGCAGTTTGCCGGTTTCAGCGGAGCGACGTTCACCAATGCCTCGAATGCGGGCGTCGTCTTCGTTCCGTTCAAATCCTTCGCCGAACGCGAGGAAGGCGGAGAAAACGCCAACAAGATCATCGGTGAGCTCTTCGGCAAGCTGCAGAGCATCCAGGAAGCCTTCATCATCGCCATCCCACCGCCATCCGTGCGCGGTGTGGGCAATTCCGGCGGCTTCAAGATGCAGATTTCCGACCTCGAAAATCCCGACATGACGCGCGTGCTGGGCCTTGCCCGCCAGATGATGGGGGCCGCCGCGACGACCGAAGGGCTGACCGGCGTCTTTACGACATTCTCCGACGCCAGCCCGCAATATTTCCTCTCGATCGACCGCGACAAGGCGCGCTTCCTGAACGTGCCGATCCCCAATATCTTCAATGCGCTTTCGATCAATCTCGGCGTCGCCTACGTGAACGATTTCAACGCGTTCGGCCGCGTTTACCAGGTTCGCGCCCAGGCCGACCGGCAATACCGCATGGATAGGGAAGATATTCTCGCCCTGAAGGTACGCTCGGCCACCGGCGCACTGGTGCCTCTCGGCACCCTGATGGATATTCAGGATTCCAGCGGCCCGGCGCTCGTGCAGCGCTACAACATGTATGTCTCGGTGCCGCTTCAGGGCAATCCGACGCCCGGCACCTCGACGGGCGATGCCCTGAAGAAGATGGAGGAACTGGCGGCCAAGATCCTTCCGCCCGGGACGACCTTCGAATGGACGGAACTCGCCTATCAGGAGACCCATACCGGCAACACCGCCGTCTACATCTTCGCCCTCTCCGTCATTTTCGTCTTCCTGGCGCTGGCGGCCCAATATGAAAGCTGGGTTCTGCCGCTCGCGATCATTCTCATCGTCCCGCTCGCCGTGCTCGCCGCACTGATCGGCGTCTCGCTGAGAGGAATGGACAACAACGTCCTGACGCAGATCGGTCTGATCGTCCTGATCGGCTTGGCGGCCAAGAACGCCATTCTGATCGTCGAATTCGCCAGGCAGGCGGAAGAGGAAGGCAAGTCGCCGGTGGAGGCCGCCATCGAGGCGAGCCACCTTCGCCTGCGCCCGATCCTGATGACGGCATTCGCCTTCATCTTCGGCGTTCTGCCGCTTGCCATCGCCACCGGCCCCGGCGCCGAGATGCGCCAGTCGCTCGGCACCGCCGTCTTTTCGGGCATGCTCGGCGTGACGATCTTCGGCCTGTTCCTGACGCCGGTCTTCTACGTCGTGCTGCGCGGCTGGCGCCGCCGCCGACCGGCCGAAACGCCGGCCGAGGCCGTTCCAGCAGAGAGGGAAACGGTTTGAAACGACAGGTCAGGTGGAAAACAGATGCACCTGGCCCTGCCAGAAACGGGCGGCGGTGAGCTTGCCGCTGCGATAGGCGCGCGTATCGAGATTGAGCCGCCTCCGCCGGATATCGGGCTCGTCGTTCGGCGTATGGCCGTGGACGACGAGCTTCGGCAGGGGCACCCTGCTTTCCAGAAAACGGTGGCGGATGAGGACCAGGTCCTCGTCCGTTTGCGCGGCAAGCGGCAGCGCAGGATCGATGCCGGCGTGCACGAAGACCGCATGGGGCGTGTCCAGCATCACGGGCATCGCCCGCATGAAATCGATATGCGTGCGCGGCAGCGAATGACGGATGAAAGCGTCGAGCTTCGCGCCGGACGGGAAGATCAGCGGCAGATGCTCCGGATCGAGGCCATAGGACTTGAGCAGTTCCGCCGAGCCCATCCGCATCCAGTCGTCAAAGGAAGCCCAGCCGTCGATATAGTCGAGCATGGCGATTTCATGATTGCCGACAAGGCAGATGCGCTCGAAACCATCGGGCAGCGGGTCCATCAAATGGCTGATGACTTGCGCCGATTCCGGACCGCGGTCGATATAATCGCCGAGCATCACGATCAGCTTGCGCCCCGGCAGCCGCGCGCCATCGCTCAGGATCGCCTCCTCGGCTTTCACGAGCAGATCGTACCGGCCGTGAACATCGCCGATCGCATAGGTCGGGATATCGGCGATTTCAAGCGTCGGACGCGGTCTCGGCTGGCGCCCCATTTTCCAAACCTCGCTGTCGCGGGCGAGAGAGTCGCTCATCATGTGTCTCGATCAGATTGTCCCTAGTTGGCCCTAAGTAGAGCAGAGGACAAGCCGATCAAGTTGGTAAGAAAATTCAAAGCTTTCGGGTTTCGTAGAAAAACCGGCCTTATCATTCGAGGAGCAATCCCTCACTCCTGTAGCCATCGAGGAAGAGTGACCGATGGGAACGGTATCGCAGTTTCAAGATAGCCTCAGGCCTCCCGCGCATCGCATCGAAAGCGAAGAAGAGGCGATATCGACGGCCCGCGATCTCGCCGCCGCATTCCGGCGTCAGGCGAGCGAACGTGACATCAACCGCATCCTGCCGCATGCCGAATTCGACGCGCTGTCGGCGTCGGGGCTGACGGCAATCACCGTTCCGCCCGAATATGAAGGGCTCGACGTGTCGAACGCCCTGCTCGCCGAGATCGTGGCGATCATCGCCGAGGGCGACGCCTCGATCGGCGAGGGGCTGGAAAACCATTTCTGCGTGCTGGAGACGCTGCGCATCCAGGCCTCGGAGGATCTGAAGGCATCGCTGTTTGCCCGCGCGCTGCTCGGCGACCGCTTCGCCGCCGCAACTATCGCCGAGGGCGCCGAACTATCGGCCGAAGGGCCGGGTTATCACCTCAGCGGGCGCACACGGCAGGCGCCCGGCATCCTCTTCGCCGATTGGATCGCCGCTGCCGCCACCGCCCCGCCCAGCCGCCCGGTCACGCTCTACCTCGCATGCGCCCACGAAGGCATCCAGGTTGTCGACGATTGGGACGGCTTCGGCCAGCGCACGAACGGATCGGCGACAGCGATCGTCGGCCAGTTCCACGTCAATGCCGATACGATCGCGCCTGCCCCCTCCTTCGAATATTCGACCGGCGTCTCGCTCGCCCTGCTGCTCAAGGCCGGCGTGAGCCTCGGCATCGCGCGCGCCGCATGGACGGACCTGTTGAACACGATCGGCGACCGCACCACCGTCCTCGCACGGCTCGGCGAACACGCCATGCGCATCGAAACGACGGCGGCAGCCCTGGAACGGGCCGGCCGCAAACTCGACATCGCTCAGGTCAATCCTGTGGAAGCCGCGATGGCGGACGCGCACTTCTCCACGTCGGCGGCCGCGATCGCCGCTGGCGAAACGGCGCTCGCCACTGCAAACGCGCTGTTCGAACTTGCCGGGCAAACATCGGCCGGCATCGGGCTCAATCTCGACCGCCATTGGCGCAACGCCCGCATCCACGCGCTGTCGCTGCCGAGAGATAGACTGCTACGCGCGGCCGGCGACTCTGTCACGAAGCCCGACGAGGCTTGACGTCATCCGGCACTGCGCCGCGGTTTTGGGTGGAAATCAGCAGATCAGCTGGCGGCGGAGATCGGAAATTCTTCCTTCTCGGCTTCGATGCGGCCGCCGTCGGAAACGAATTGTTCGAGGCTCATATTGTCGAGAATGGCGGCGATCGCGTCCCGGACATCGGTCATCGAGCGCCGCACCTGACAGGTTTCCGGATCGGCGCAGTCGTCGCAGGCCTCGAAAGCCGTGCGGCTGGCGCAGCGGATCGGCGCCAACGGCCCGTCCAATGTGCGGATGACGTGACCGATGCGGATTTCCGAGGCCGGCCGCGACAGGGAATAGCCCCCGCCCGGTCCCTTCTTCGAGCGCAGGATGCCGACATTGCGCAGTTCGAGCAGGATCGTATCGAGGAACTTCTTCGGGATATTGTTGCGTGACGCGATGTCGTTGATGAAGGCGGTTTCTCCCGGCGCCAGCCGCGCCAGATCGACCAGCGCCTTCAGCCCGTATTTTCCCTTTTTCGTCAGCATCGTCGTCGCCTTGTGGAAATCGCAGTATTCACCCTGCCCAATAGCAGGCAAATAGCGCCAAACGCGTGAACATACAATAAAATAGCTATTATTTATAGCTTATATTGGCAACGTCCACAGGCCGAACCCGCAACTCTACAAAGAACCGGCTGCCGTCAACCACGCTCAGATCGTCTTCAGCATGCCGCCGTCGACGAAATAGGTCGAGCCGATGCAGTAGCTCGCACGCTCCGAACTCAGGAAGACGAAGACGTTTGCCAGTTCCTCGGGCGTGCCGAAACGTTTGGAAGCGGCGTGTTCGTTGGCGACGCTCTGCAGGTAGCCTTCCCAGTTGCCGCCGCTTTCGGCCGTCAGCTGCTTGGCGGTCTTGATCCAGTCGGGCGTCAGGATCAGCCCGGCATTGACGCAGTTGACGCGGATATTGTCCTGGATGAGTTCGGTCGAAAGCGTCTTCGAAAACATCATCAATGCCGATTTGCTGACATTGTAGATCGGTTCGTACCACAGCGGCTGGACGGCGCAAATGGAGGCATTGTGCAGGATCACTCCACCGCCGCGTTTCTTCATCTGCGGCGCGATGCCGCGCGCAAGCCTGACGGCGGCCATCACATGCAGGTCCCAATAGGCCTGCCACTTCTCGTCCGGCGCCTCCATGACGGTCTCGTTCGATCCGGTGCCGGCGTTGTTGATGAGGATATCGGCGCCGCCCTTTTCGGCAGCCGCCGCAATGATCGCCTCCGTTCCCGCAGCCGTCGCGACGTCGGCAACGACGGCGGTGGCGCTGACGCCGAATTTCTCGGCAATGCGGGCGGCCTCCGCCTCCAGACGATCGCCGCCGCGCGCAGCCAGCACGAGATCCGCGCCCTCAGCCGCCAGCCCCTCGGCGATCGCCAGCCCGATGCCGACAGACGCGCCCGTTATGACGGCGATCTTTCCCTTCAATCCCAGATCCATGTCTTCCTCCCGAAGCGGCCAGCGACCCTGACCATATAGGACGAGTGTTTCGCCAATGAATCCGGGCGTCAAGCATCCAAACGCCTCTTGCGGCAGGCTCCGTTCTGTCGCAGCCTGCATCCGCACCGGGAGGAATTTTCATGCGACGTTATTCAGCCTGCATCGAATGGCTGTTTGCCGAAGGTGGCGACAGCTTTCCCGACCGCATCCGCCGCGCCCATGCCGGCGGCCTGACGGCGGCCGAATTCTGGCGCTGGACCGACAAGGATCTGGATGCGATCGAGGCGGCGCTGAAGGAAACCGGTGTCGTCGTCACCAGCCTCGTCGCCGAGCCGATGATCGCGCTGACCGATGCCACCAACCGGCAGACCTGGCTGGCGGGCCTTGCCGAATCCGTCACTGTTGCCAAGCGTCTCGGCGCGCCGGTGTTGATCGCCCAGGCCGGCGACGATCTCCCCGGCCGCAGCCGTGAAGAACAGCGCCGGGCGCTCACCGAAACACTGAAAGCAGCCGCCGATATCTTGAAAGGCAGCGGTGTGCGGCTCGGCGTCGAGCCGCTCAACATCCGCATCGACCATGTCGGCTATTTCCTCGATTCGACCCGCGAAGGCCTCGACATCGTCGACGACGTCGCCCACCCCGAGATCGGCATCGTCTACGACATTTACCATTCCGCCGTGATGGACGAACGCACCGAAGACGTGCTGGACGGCCGTCTCGACCGTGTTTTCCACGTCCATGTCGCCGATCACCCCGGCCGCAACGAACCGGGCTCCGGCGGCATCGACCTCGCCCATCGACTCAACTGGATCTTCGCCAACGGCTATGACGGCGCCGTCGGCCTGGAATACCGACCGACCACATCCGGCGCGGACGCGGTCAGGGCCGCGATTGCCTCGCTCGGCGGCTAAGCTGAGCCGGCTTCCGCGAAGGCTTCGAGCTCCGGGTCGAATTCGACCTCGACGACGTTGTTGAAAACGGCGGTCGCCAGCATGATGCCGGCAAAGGCAACGAGATCGACGAGCGCCTTGGTCTCGTAGCGCTCTTTCAGCTCCGCCCAGAGCTCGGCCGGAACGGCGTTGGAATCGGCGACAACAGCCCTGCCGAAGGCGGCGAGCAGCGCTTCCGCCTGGGAAAGCTCCAGCGCGTCGGGATTAAAACCCTTGTTGATCAAGGCACGGCGAAAGAAGGTGACGGCGATCTTCGATTTCGCCGCCTTCGAGATCGCAAGCGAGAAGATCCAGATCTCCCGGTCGCTGATGACCGGATCGAGTTCGGCCCGCAGCGTGAACCATTCGGCGTAGATGCGATGGGCGACCGGCGAATGCAGCAGCGTCCGCTTCATGTTGGTCATGCGCCCGCGCAGCCTGATTTCCTCGTCATGCGCGGCCCGAACCTCTGGCGAAGCGGTATCGTAATCGATCTGCGGGAGATGGCTCATTGGCTGCTCTTTCTGATGCCTGAGGTAAATCCGCTTGGCCATCGTGCGGCTCCCGCCTAGATTGATCAAATCCAAGGTGGAGGCAAGGCATGAGCGGCGACCACGAGCATTCTCACATCGACTGGCGCGAACACGGCGTCAAGGTCATTCCCGGCAATTCGCTCGATCCGAACACCGCACAGACACCGGGCATGAACCGCGCCACCGCAATCAACCATGCGCGCGCCGGCGCCGAGAAGATCTGGGCCGGCACGGTGACGATCCATGCCAATGCCAAGACCGGCGCCCACCATCACGGCGATCTCGAAAGCATCATCTACGTCGTCAAGGGCAAGGCCCGCATGCGCTGGGGCGAGCATCTGGAATATACGGCCGAGGCCGGCCCCGGCGATTTCATCTACGTCCCGCCCTTCGTGCCGCACCAGGAGATCAATGCCAGCCGCGACGAGACGCTGGAATGCGTGCTCGTCCGCTCAGGCCAGGAATCGGTCGTCGTCAACCTGGATATCGAACCGGTCGAGAAACCGGAAGACGTCCCCTGGATCGATCCCATCCACCGCTGACGCCGCTCAGGCGTGAACGGCACCGGCGCTGTTCATGGCGGGGTTCTCGATGATCCGACCGGTGTCGGCGGCATAGAGGTGGATCGCATTGTGATCGATCGCGATGCCGATCGGATCACCCGATTTCACCGTCACCGCCTCGGTCAGCGCCACGGCAAAGGGCAGCCCGTCGAAATCGGCGTGAACGACGCGGCTTGCGCCGAGCTCTTCGATGAAATCGGCCGTTGCCACCAATGCGCCGGGCGCATCCGGCGCGACCAGCCGGGCAGCCTCGGCGCGCATGCCGAGCACGACGCGTTTGCCCTTCAGCGGTGCGGCGCGTTCGCGCGGGAGCGCAATTTTGCGGGTCTGGTCGTAGACGAAGACGCCTTCATCGTTGATCGTGCCTTCGAGCAGGTTCATCGCCGGCGTGCCGACGAAACCGGCGACGAAGCGCGAGACCGGATGATGATAGACCTCTTCCGGCGTGCCGACCTGCTCCACCCTGCCGCCGTTCATCACCACCAGCCGGTCGGCCAGCGTCATCGCCTCCGTCTGGTCATGCGTGACGAAGATCGAGGTGGCGCCGAGGCGCCGGTGGAGACGGCGGATTTCGGCGCGCATGGCGATGCGCAGCTTGGCATCGAGGTTCGACAGCGGCTCGTCGAAGAGGAACACCTTCGGCTCGCGGATCATCGCGCGCCCCATGGCGACGCGCTGACGCTGGCCGCCGGAAAGAGCGGCGGGGCGGCGGTCGAGGAAAGGTTCGAGGCTGAGCGCCTTGGCGACTTCGGCGATGCGCCGATTGCGCTCCGCCTTCGCGACGCCCGCGACCTTCAAGGCGTAGCCGATATTCTCGGCGACCGTCATATGCGGATAGAGCGCGTAGTTCTGGAACACCATGGCGCAGCCGCGCTCGCGCGGCTCCAGCTTGTTGACGACGCGGCCATCTATGGCGATTTCGCCGCCGCTGATTTCCTCCAGGCCGGCGATCATGCGCAGCAGCGTGGACTTGCCGCAGCCGGAGGGGCCGAGGATGACGATGAATTCGCCGGACTGGATCTCCAGATCGACGCCATGAACGACGGGATGTTTGCCGTAGCTCTTCTTCACATCACGGATTGAGATCGGTGCCACAGGACTGTTCCTTCACTTCTCGGTGGAGATGAGGCCACGCACGAACCAGCGCTGCATCAGGATGACGAGCACCAGCGGCGGCGACATGATGATAAGTGTGCCTGCCATGGCGACGTTCCAGTCGGGCAGGCCGAATTCGGACGGGATGAGGGTCTTGAGCTGCGTCACCGCAATGCCGAAATTCGGATCGGTGGTGACGAGCAGCGGCCAGAGATACTGGTTCCAGGCCCAGACGAACATGATGGTGAAGAGCGCGATCATGTTGGAGCGCGACAGCGGCAGCAATATATCGATGAAGAAGCGGACGGCGCCGGCGCCGTCCATCTTCGTGGCCTCGGCGAGTTCGTCGGGAACGGTCAGGTAGAACTGGCGGTAGAGGAAGGTGCCGGTCGCGGTGGCGACGAGCGGCGCCACGAGGCCGGTATAGGAATTCAGCAGGCCCCATTCGAGCTTGATCTGGATGCCGGACACCCAGGCGACGAGCGCGGTAATTCCCGTGATATCGAGGATCGCCTGGAACGGCGCCAGTGCATTGGCAGCAATCGAATAGGTCGGCACGATGCGGACTTCGAGCGGCAGCATCAGGGTGATGAAGATGATCCAGAAGATCAGATACCGGCCGCGGAAGCGGAAATAGACGATCGAGAAGGCGGCCATCGCGGAAAGGATGACCTTGCCGGCGGCGACCGACGTGGCGAAGATGATGCTGTGAAGCAGCTTGTTGCCGAGATCGGCGCGCACCCAGGCTTCATGCGCGTTTTCCCAGAAATGCGAGCTCGGCATCAGCGGCAACGGCACGCGATTGACCGTCTCCAGATCGAGCGTCGATGCGATGATGACGATGGCGAAAGGCAGAAGCGCGATCACCATGCCGAGCGCCAGGAGCGTGTAGCAGACGAAATTGAATATCGGCGTGCGTTCGATCATGTCCGCGACCTCACTTGTAATGCACGCGCCGCTCGATGAAGCGGAACTGGAAAATGGTGAGAAGGACGACGAGCGCCATGAGGATGATCGACTGGGCGGCGGCGCCGGAATAATCGAGCCCCCTGAAGCCGTCGAAATAGATCTTGTAGACCATGAGTTCCGTCGCGCGGGCCGGGCCGCCCTGCGTCATGACGTCGACGATACCGAAAGAATCCTGGAAGCTTTCGGTGATGTTGATGACCAGCAGGAAAAACAAGGTCGGCGTCAAGAGCGGCAGCTGGAGGTCCCACATGCGGCGCAGCGGCCCCGATCCATCCATGGCGGCCGCTTCGATCAGCGAGCGGGGGATGCCCTGGAGAGCGGAGAGGAAGAAGATGAAGTTATAGCCGATATATTTCCAGGAAAAGGCGACGATGACGGCGATCATCGCGTCCTTGCCGTCAAGCGCCGGGTTCCAGAGGCCCGGCCAGACCTGATTGATGACGGAGAGAAGGCCGGCCTCCGGCGCCAGGATGAAGCGGAAGGCGAGACCGAGAGCGGGAGCGGCGATCGCGTAAGGCCAGATGAAGACCGACCGGTAGATTTTGTGGCCGCGCAGTTCACGATCCGTCAAAAGCGCCAGGATGAGCGCCAGCCCCATGGCAATGATCGTCGAGCTGAAGCCGAAGACCATGCTGCGGGTAATCGATTCCCAATAGATCGGGTCGCTGAGCAGCAGCTTGAAATTGTCGAAGCCGACCCAGGCGTTGCCGCCGCCCCATGGCTGCTCGAGCGTGAAAGCCCAATAAAGCGCCTGCGCGCTCGGCCAATAGAAGAAGACGAAGATCAGCAACAGCATCGGGAATGCGAAGAGCAGGCCGATCGTCGTCGAGGAGAAAGTGACGCGCTTTTCCATGGGTGGTCGTTTTCGCCCAGATTTGCTTTAGGCGCGGGCAACAGCTTTGCATCCGCGACCGATGAGAGAGCTTACAAAGACACACCCGGCGCGCGCAAGGCGGCCGGGTGCGGCTGATATCGGACGATCAGGGAAGCTGAACGTTCTTGTAGGTCTGCTGAAAGCGGCGCAGGAGCTGGTTGCCGCGATCGGCAGCCGAGTCGAGTGAAGCCTGGACGTCGGCATTGTTGACGAAGATCGCCTGCAGGCCGTTGGCGATCTCGGTGCGGACCTGCAGCAGGCCGCCGAGACGAATGCCCTTGGCGGCAGCGTCGCCGGCCGGGGAAATGGTCAGGCTCTGAATGGCGAGTTCACGGCCAGCATAGGGAGCCTTGTCGTAGAAGCCCTGCTTCTTCAGATATTCGAAGCCGGAGTTGCGGACCGGGATATAGCCGGTGACGGTCGACCAGGTGAGAGCTTCTTCCGGCTTTGCGATGAAGTTGAAGAAGGCAGCAGCGGCCTTGTATTCGGCGTCGGAATGGCCCTGCAGAACCCAGAGCGAAGCGCCGCCGACATAAGAGCTGTGACGGGTTGCATCACCGTAGGTCGGGAGCATGGCAACGCCCCAGTTCATGCCCTGCTTGGCGGTGCGGCCGATATTGCCGTGGTCGCCGACCGAGGTCAGGATGACCTGGCAGTCGCCGGCGGCGAAGGCTTCGACGAAGGTCTGGCCGACGGCCTTGTTCTTGATGACGGCGAGCTTGTTGTCGTACCAGGACTTGAGGTCCTTGATGTAGCTGACGAGAAGCGGGTTCTTGTTGAATACCAGCTCGGCGTCGAGGCCTTCGAAACCGTTCTTCTTCGTGGCGATCGGTTCGCCGTTTACGGCTTCGAACTGCTCGACATACTGCCAGATTTCGTTGCTGGAAATGTCGAAGGCGAGCGGGCATGCATAACCGGCGTCCTTCAGAGCCTTGAAGTCTTCACCCGCTTCCTTCCAGGTCGCCGGAGCATGATCCTTGCCGATCTTGGCGAAAGCATCCTTGTTCCAGTAGAGCAGAGCGGTCGAGGAGTTGAAGGGGAAGGAATACATCTCGCCCTTCGACGTGGCGTAGTAGCCTGATATACCCGAGAAGTAGTCGTTCCAGTCGACGGTGTAGCCCATGTCGGCCATCAGCTTGTTGGCCGGGTAGTAGGCGCCGGAGAGCATGATGTCGAGCGTGCCGGCGTCGGAAACCTGCGCGATGGTCGGCTGCTTGCCGGCGCGGAAGGCGGCAATCGTGTTCTGCAGGGAAGCGTCGTAGCTGCCCTGGCTGGTGCAGACGACTTCGTAATCGGCCTGCGACTGGTTGAAGCGATCGCACTGTTCCTGGACACGCTTTGCGATGTCACCGGAATTGCCGAACCAGAAGTCAATCTTGGTCTTTTCGGCGGCGGCAGCGGGGCCAGCAAGAAACGCTGTAGCGAGAAGGGCGCCGACGGCGCCGAGAAGCTTGGCTTGCATGAGAACCTCGAACGTAAAAGGGACGCGCAGTTTTAGCGCACGCCCATTTAGCTCGTTCAAATTGCCCCTGCCAATGAATATTACATGACATGAAATGTTCGAATTCTAGTTGTCACAAAAACGACATACAATCGTTATTCGCGAAGACGGAAAAAATATTTAGAGAATATTTGCAAAGCCTCTAAATATATTGAAAAATCTATGCATTTATATTCGAATAACCGTCATTTCCGGGAGTGTGCAATATTTAATTATATTACAGGGAAACACCTCTATTCGCGCAGTCCGAGACAAGGAAACTTGCAAAAACATTCGGATTTTTGCCTTTGCACTGCTGTGCAACGTCCGGTTTCAGCCCAAAATCAGAGGGAATCCTTCAAAATGGCCGCAAACCGCGGATCGAATGCACGGCTGATCGGCCCGGCGGCCGCTCCGAGCGCCACCGACCAGGGATCGGCCATGCCGGGCTGCAGGCGCGGCAGCGTCCGGCCGCGCCTTTCGGCGATCGAAGGCAGCAGCGGGCCGATCGCCGCAATCAACCTCTTTACCAGTGCTTCCGGCGCGCTGCCGCAGAGGATCACCGTCTGCGGATCGAAGACCGTTTCGATCAGATGGATGCTCCAGCGCAGATCCGCCGCCGCCGCCTCGATCCAGGCCTCGATGCTCGGATCGCCGCTGGAGGCGAGATCGTTGATGCGCGCATGGAGATCGGGATCGGCCGGATCGGCCGACAGGTGCTGGTAGAGCGAGGCGAGCGAGGCGCGGTGTTCGAGCGGCGTCGTTTTGCCGTCGGCAAAGAGCAGCGCCATGCCGATCTCGCCGGCATTGCCGTTGGCGCCGCGATAGAGCTCGCCATGCAGGATGAGGCCGGCGCCGATGCCGTAGCCGACGAAAAGGCAGACGGCATGGTCGAGGCCGTGGGCGGCTCCCACCATGCGCTCGGCGGTCGCCGCCGCCGCGGCATCGTTCTGCAGGCCGACATCGAGCCCGGTGCCGGCGCTCAGCGTTTCCAGCAGCGGAAACTTCTGCCAGGCCTCCATCATCCAGGGATCGTCGCCGCTGCCATCCACACCGAAAGGACCAGGCATCGCGGCGCCGAGGCCGACCAGACGTTTTTCCGACTGCTGGACAATCCCGGCAAGCCTGGAACGCACGCCGGCGACGAGATCGAGAATGACCTTGGCTCCCGTCGACGGCCCCCCTCTGGGCAGACCGGCTTCTGCGCGCACGAGAACGCTGCCGACGAGATCGACGGCGACCGCCCGCGTCACATGCCGGTCGATCTGCAGGCCGATCGCGAAAGCCCCTTCGGGCACCAGGCCATAGGGTGTCGAGGGCTGGCCCCTGCCCTTGCGCACCGCCTCCTGCGAACTGACGAGGCCGTCGCGCTCGAGCTCCTCGATGATATTCGACACCGTCTGCTTGGTCAGCCGCGTCGCGCGCGCCAGATCGGCGCGCGAGAGCGCACCGTTGATCCTCAGGGCATCGATCATCACGCGCCTGTTATGGGCGCTGGTGCCTTCGTGGTTGGTGCCGCTCTTGGCCCGGATCGGCCTGACATCATTCATGTGCAATTGCCTCTTGACTCCAATAGAATGTTGGCGAAGTAATAAGTCAAGACATTTGACTTAATAAGGGACCGGAGAGTTCCAGGGAACGCGGGAAGCCGTACAGGGCCTCCAGCGACGCTCCGAGATGACAAGCCGGCACGTTTTTTTTCACGCGTGCCTTCTCGAAAACCGATGGCGGCAAAACCGCCCTCGGCCATGCGTAAATTTCAAAAACTGGAGGCTGCAATGCTGAAATCTTTTAACAAGACGCTTTTGGGTGCGGCCTTGATCGGCGCATCCTTTGCCCCGCATGCTTTCGCCGAAACGACGCTGAACGCGCTCTTCATGGCGCAGGCCGCCTACAGCGAGGCCGACGTGCGCGCCATGACCGACGCCTTCGCCAAGGCGAACCCCGATATCAAGGTCAATCTCGAATTCGTTCCCTATGAAGGCCTGCACGACAAGACGGTGCTGGCGCAGGGTTCCGGCGGCGGTTACGACGTCGTCCTCTTCGACGTCATCTGGCCGGCCGAATACGCCACCAACAAGGTGCTGGTCGACGTCTCCTCCCGCATCACCGACGAGATGAAGAAGGGCGTGCTGCCGGGCGCCTGGACCACAGTGCAGTATGACGGCAAATATTACGGCATGCCGTGGATCCTCGACACCAAATACCTGTTCTACAACAAGGAGATCCTGGAGAAGGCCGGCATCAAGGCCCCGCCGAAGACCTGGGACGAGCTGGCCGAACAGGCAAAGACGATCAAGGACAAGGGCCTGCTCGCCACCCCGATCGCCTGGAGCTGGTCGCAGGCCGAAGCCGCCGTCTGCGACTACACCACGCTCGTCAGCGCCTATGGCGGCGATTTCCTGAAGGACGGCAAGCCCGCCTTCCAGGCCGGCGGCGGCCTCGACGCGCTGAAATACATGGTCGCGAGCTACGCATCGGGCCTGACCAACCCGAACTCCAAGGAATTCCTGGAAGAAGACGTCCGCAAGGTCTTCCAGAACGGCGATGCGGCCTTCGCGCTGAACTGGACCTACATGTACAACATGGCCAACGACCCGAAAGACAGCAAGGTCGCGGGCAAGGTCGGCGTCGTGCCGGCGCCTGGGGTGGCCGGCAAGAGCGAGGCTTCGGCCGTCAATGGGTCGATGGGCCTCGGCATCACCTCGGCAAGCCAGCATCCCGACGAGGCCTGGAAGTACATTACCTTCATGACCTCGCAGGCCACGCAGAACGCCTATGCCAAGCTCAGCCTGCCGATCTGGGCATCCTCCTATGAGGACCCCACTGTCACCAAGGGCCAGGAAGAGCTGATCTCCGCCGCCAAGGTCGGCCTCGCCGCCATGTATCCGCGCCCGACGACGCCGAAATATCAGGAACTGTCGACCGCGCTGCAACAGGCGATCCAGGAATCCCTGCTCGGCCAGTCCTCTCCCGAGGACGCGCTGAAGTCGGCCGCCGAAAACAGCGGCCTCTGAGACCGGCATGAAACCCCGGGCGGCGCCCTTCGTCGCCCGGCCTCCTCTCTTATGAATGAAAAGGGTCGCCTCGATGTCGGGCACTTGGCTGACAACCCGCGCGTGGCTTTTGATGCTGCCGCTTCTCGTGGTCATGATCTCGGTGATCGGCTGGCCTCTGGTCGATACCGTCGGCCTCTCCTTCACCGATGCCAAGCTCGTCGGCACCGAGGGCAGCTTCGTCGGCATCGACAATTACGTGAAGATGCTCTCCGGCTCGAATTTCCAGCGCACGCTCATCACCACCGCATGGTTCGCGATCGTCTCGGTCGCCGCCGAAATGGTGATCGGCGTCCTGGCCGCCCTGCTGCTGAACCAGCAATTTCGCGGCCGCACCGCGCTGCGCGCCTTGATGATCCTGCCCTGGGCGCTGCCGACCGTCGTCAACGCCACGCTCTGGCGGCTGATCTACAATCCGGAATACGGCGCGCTGAACGCCGCGTTGACCCAGCTCGGCCTGCTCGACGCCTATCGTTCCTGGCTCGGCGAACCGGGCACGGCGCTCGCCGCTCTCATCGTCGCCGACTGCTGGAAGAATTTTCCCTTAGTGGCGCTGATCGCGCTCGCCGCACTCCAGGCCGTGCCGCGCGACATCACCGCCGCCTCGCTCGTCGACGGCGCCGGTCCTTTTGCCCGCTTCCGCTTCGTCATCCTGCCCTATCTCGCCGGTCCGCTGATGGTGGCGCTGGTGCTGCGCACGATCGAAGCCTTCAAGGTGTTCGACATCATCTGGGTCATGACCCGTGGCGGGCCGGCGAACAGCACCCGCACGCTCTCGATCCTGGTCTATCAGGAAGCCTTCTCCTTCCAGCGCGCGGGCTCGGGCGCATCGCTCGCCCTGATCGTCACGCTGCTGGTGACGCTGCTCGCCGCCGGCTACGCCACGCTCGTGCGCAAGACCGCCGGGAGTGCCGCCTGATGGAACGCCGGAGCCCGCTCTTCTCAGCCTTCATTCACCTCTCGGCGCTGCTGCTCGCCGCGGTCATCCTGGCGCCGATCCTGTGGCTCTTCGTCATGAGCATTGCGCCGGCCGCAGATCTTGCCGCCAAGCCGCTGCGCTGGTGGCCGCAGGCCGTCGATTTCTCGCGATACCAGATGCTGCTGTCGACGCTCGAAAACAGCGCCGGCGCCGCCTTCACCTCGTCGCTGCGCAACAGCATCGAGGTGGCGGGCATGGCGACGATCGCCGCCATCGCGCTCGCCATTCCCGCCGGCTGGGCCGTGTCGCGCACGCCTTCCGTCGGCTGGTCGCTGTCGATGGTGATCGCCACCTACATGCTGCCGCCGGTGGCGCTTGCTGTGCCCCTCTATATGGGCCTCTCCCATCTCGGCATGCTGAACAACGTCTTCGGCCTCGCCCTCGTCTATCTGACGATCCTCGCGCCCTTCACCACCTGGCTGATGAAATCCGGCTTCGATTCCATCCCGCGCGAGATCGAGTCCGCCGCGATGATCGACGGCGCCGGCCTGTTCCAGACGCTCCGGATCATCACGCTGCCGCTCGCCGCCCCCGTGGTCGCGACCTCGAGCCTCTTCGCATTCCTGCTTGCCTGGGATGAATTCTTCTATGCGCTGCTCTTCACCTCGGACCAGCGCGCCAAGACGCTGACCGTCGCCATTGCCGATCTCGCCGGCGGCCGCGTTTCCGATTACGGATTGATCGCCACGGCAGGCGTGCTCGCCGCCCTGCCCCCGGTGCTAATCGGTCTCGTCATGCAACGCGCCCTGATTTCGGGGCTCACCAGCGGCGGCGTCAAGGGATGAACATGACAACAGAAAGAACCCGGCCCGCCGGGCTTGCGGCGATCGACCGCGAAATGGCCCGCCAGCACGCCGATGCGATCGCCTCCTATGAATCGGCCGGGCCGACGGCGGCGAGGGCCGCCGCCTCGCTTGAGAAAACCGGCCGGCTGCTCCTGATCGGCATGGGCGGTTCGCATGCCGTCAACCGCGCCGTCGAGCCGCTCTACCGCGCGCTCGGCATCGATGCCATCGCCCTGCCGCTCTCCGAACAGCTCGGCCAGCCTCTGCCGGTCGCCGGCAGGACGATCTTCGTCACCTCGCAATCCGGCGAAAGCGCCGAAGTCCTGCGCTGGTTCAACGAGACCGGCGGCACGGAGGACACCTTCGGCCTGACGCTCGAAAGCAGCTCCTTCCTGGCAAGAACCGCCCCCTCGCTGGTCGGCAGCGGCGGCACCGAACTCGCCTTTGCCGCCACCCGCAGCCTGACGGTGACCTTCGCCCTGCACCTGGCAATCCTTTCCGCCCTCGGCGAAGATCCCATAGCCGCGCTTGCCGCCCTCGGGGCTCCTGAAGAGCATGACATCACAGCCGCGCTCGCGGCACTCGAAAACGTCGCGACCGTCGTCACCTCGGGCCGCCGCCTGCAGGGTGTCGCCGAGGCTCTGGCGCTCGGATTGACGGAGCTGTCGCGCCGCCCCTGCTTTTCGCTCGAAGGCGGTCAGCTGCGCCATGGCCCGATGGAGATGCTCGGGCCTGAGATCGGCGTCGTGCTGTTTCGCGGCCAGGACGAGACGGCCGGCCTCGTTACCATCATGGCGAATTCCGCCGTTGAAACCGGCGCCCCGGTCGTCCTGTTCGATGCGTCCGGGCAGGAACCGGTCGCTGGCGCGGTGACGATCCGTTTTGCCCCGGCAACCGGCCTTGCCGTGATCTTCGCCATGCTGCCGGTCGCCCAGCGGCTGATGATCGCCTTTGCCGATGCGCGCGTCGAGAATGCCGGAACACCGGTCCGTTCAACCAAGATTACCCGGAGCGAATGAATGCGGCCGCTTGCAGTCATCGGAAACGTCAACGTCGACCTGATCCTCGGACCGGCTGCCCCCTGGCCGAAAGCCGGGACGGAGATCATCGTCGACCATGACGAACTCAGGGTCGGCGGCTCCGCCGGCAATAGCGCGCTCGCCTGGCAGGCGCTCGGCATCGAATTCGAGATCGCCGCCAATATCGGCAGCGACCAGTTCGGCCGCTGGCTCGCCGAAGCCTTCGGCCACCGCTCCGAGAATTGGCCGGTACGCCCCGAGAGAACGACGCTCTCCGTCGGCATCACCCATCCCGACGGCGAACGCACCTTTTTCACGACGACCGGCCATCTGCCACGCTTCAGCCTCGCGGATGTCTTCGCCGTCCTCGACGGCGAAAGGCTCCGCGGCGGCTACGCGCTTCTCTGCGGCGCATTCCTGACCGACGATCTGGCAAAGGAATATGACGCCTTCTTCGACTGGGCCGACAGCCATGGCATCACCGTCGCGCTCGACACCGGCTGGCCGCTCGACGGCTGGACGGACGAGAATTGCGCGGCGACACGCGCCTGGCTTTCGCGCAGCCGCATCGCGCTGCTGAACGAGGTCGAGACGACCACCCTTGCCGGCGTCGCCGACCCGATCGAGGCTGCCCGTGAAATCCGGTCGCATATGCCGGAAGGCGCAATCGTCGTCGTCAAACGCGGCCCGGACGGCGCCGTCGCGATCGGGCCGGACGGCGTCCCGGTGTCGGTGGCCGCACCCGTCGTCAAAGTCGTCGATACGATCGGCGCCGGCGATGTCTTCAACGCCGCCTTCCTCGCCGCGCTCGCGGACGGCAAGCCTCTGGCCGCCTGCCTCGCGTCAGGAACCGAGGTCGCCTCGCGCGCCATCTCCACCCTTCCCCGCAGCTACGGCGCCCCGTCATCGCTTCAGGAGCCCGTGCGATGAGCGCGCTCGATATCCAGAACATCCGCAAGACCTATGGCGAGGTCGAGACGCTGAAAGGCATCGACATCTCCTTGGAAAGCGGAGAATTCCTCGTGCTGCTCGGCTCGTCGGGCTGCGGCAAGTCCACATTGCTCAACATCATCGCCGGCCTTGCAGAGGCGACGAGCGGCGATATCAGCATCGCAGGGCGTTCGGTACTCGGTGTGCATCCGAAGGACCGCGACATCGCCATGGTCTTTCAATCCTATGCGCTCTATCCCAATCTGACAGTGCACCGGAACATCGGCTTCGGCCTGGAAATGCGGAAAGTTCCGGCGCCCGAGCGCGACAAAGCGGTGCGCGATGCGGCCAAGCTCCTGCAGATCGAAAATCTCCTCGATCGTAAGCCGAGCCAGCTTTCCGGCGGCCAGCGCCAGCGCGTCGCGATCGGCCGCGCGCTGGTGCGCAAGCCGGAAGTGTTCCTCTTCGACGAGCCGCTCTCCAATCTCGACGCCAAACTGCGCATGGAAATGCGCACCGAGATCAAGCGGCTGCACCAGATGCTGAAGACAACGGTGGTCTATGTCACCCATGACCAGATCGAGGCGATGACGCTTGCAAGCCGCATTGCCGTCATGCGCGACGGCCGCATCGAACAACTCGGAACACCGGAGGAGATCTACAATCACCCGGCAACGCTCTATGTCGCCACCTTCGTCGGCGCGCCGCCGATGAACCTGCTGAAAGCGACGGTGCGCGATGGACGGCTGGCGCTTTCAGGCGCCGATGCCGGCCTGCCCCTGCCCGCCCGCTTCCGCGAAGCGGCCGGCAATGGCCGCGACCTGATCCTCGGCATCCGTCCGGAGGCGCTCCGCCTGGACGGCGCCGGCCCTTCGATCGAGGCCACCCTTGAGGTCGCGGAGCTGACCGGCCCGGAACTCGTCGTCACCGCCTTGACGGGAAACCAACGCCTGATGGCCTGCCTGCCGCCGCGCACGCCGATCCGTGACGGCGAGACACTCACCCTCTTCTTCGACGAGGAGGCGATGCACCTCTTCGATCCGCAAACCGGTCTCAGCTGCCTGCGCGAGCGATAGGGCGAAACGGATCGCTCCTTCAATTCGCCGCGTCGGCGGGCTTCCGCTTGTAGACGTGGATATAATCGACGAGCAGGATGGAAGGGTTCGGCGTTTCGTCGATCGGCCAGCCCGAGCCGAGCGCCAGGTTCACCAGCGGATAGAACGGCATGTGGAACTCCTCCGGCGTATCGAAGCTCCAGAGATACTGGCGATCCAGATAGAAGGTCGTCTTGTCGGCCTGAATATCGACGCCGTAGGTATGATACTCGCTGTTCAAAATTCCATCCTGGACGGTTTTCCAATAGCCGCCATTGGAATTCTCACCGCCATGGGCCTGGCGCCAGATATGAAAGCCCATGGAGAATTCGTAGGGCGCGCGTCCGTAATATTCCAGGACGTCGATCTCTGCGGTGTATTTCGACCGGTCGAGCCCGATGAGCCAGAAGGCCGGCCAGACACCCTTGCCCGGCGGCAGCTTCATCCGCGCTTCGAAATAGCCGAACTGCTGCGAGAACCCTTCGCCCTTCGGGTTGACAGCCGAGAGCAGGCCCGAACGCCAGGTTCCGTCCTCTCCCTTGCGGGCTTCGATCTTCAGGACGCCCTGATCGGTGGTAAACGGGAAGCCGGGAGCCGGGTCTGTGAATCGGGCGTCGCCGAAATCGCCGTTCCAGGGCGTATGGGCGATCCAGCGGGAGCTTCTCTCTCCCCATGCCGAGACATCGAGGCTGTCGAAATTCTCCTCGAACGTCAGCTGATAGGCATTCATGTTGATCGGCTCCTGGGCCACGCTCGGCTGGCCGGGCAAAGCCGCCAGGCCAAGAACTGCGAGCAGACCCAAAGTCCTAGAAGATATCCCGTAACGCATTCCGTTTCTCCGAAAACGCCAAACCAAATCGCTGGGCTGCACCTGTCTCCATCATGAGGCGAGAACCCCGTTTCGCCGCGGCATCAGCCTTTGAACGACGATGGTCTCGATACCGTCGGGCCTTCCCAGGATCTGCCACAGCAGCAGGGCAAAGGCCCAGAAAATCGCAGCCGCCGCCGCGCCGCAAACCGCCAGCCCGGCGATCAGATTGAAGCCGACAGGCATGACGGCGAGCATCGGCTCCACCCAGAGCAGGAAAGCGATCATCGGCAAGCTCGCGGCCAGCGGCCGGCAAAAGGCGTTCAGCTGCGCGGCAAAACTCGCACCGATCAGCCGCCGTGTGATGACGAGCGACGCGGCATAGGCGACGAGCATGGCGATGATCCGGGCGCCGAGCGCACCCTCCACCTGGAAATAGGCGATGCCCAGGATAGTGACCGGCACCCTGACGGCGAACTCGGCAAACATCCTGAGAGCAAGCGAACGGGTATTATCCAGAACCATCGCCAATGCCGGCATGATGTTCGTGGGAAGGCCGAGCAGGCTGACGAGGCACAGCCATTGCAGGATCGGCGCGGCGGATGCCCATTTCTCGCCGACGAGGACGCGTACGGTCGGCTCGGCGAGCATGGCGAGCGCGATGAGAACGGGTGCTGCGACGAAGGTGATCGCATTCGTTGCCTTCAGATAGGCAACGACCAGATTGCGGCGGTCTTCGACGGTGGAGAATGCCGCCATCAGCGGGCGCAGCAACGGCCCGACGAAGGTCTGATACGGAATCCCGGCAATATTGTCGGCGACGCTGAAGGCGCCGAACGTCGACAGGCCGGTAAAACGCGGCAGCAGCAGCCGGTCCAGCTGCCAGTTGATGGAATTCAGCACCTGCGACACGGTGTTCCAGCTGATCATGTCCTGGAAATGTTTCCATTCCGAAAGGCTGAACGCCGGCCGCATCGGCGCAAAGACATAAGAGGTGATCATCGCCGCGGTCGGTCCCGCCACCGCGCCGGCGGCCAGCCCCCAATAACTGCCTGTCGTCACCGCCACACCGACGCCGAACAGCAATGTCGATCCCTTGGCGATGAGATCGAGCGCGAATTCGCGCTTGAAATCGAAACGCTGCATGAAGAGCACCATGCGCGGACTGATCATGCTGCGCATGGCAGGCGCGATCGAGAGAACGGCGACGAGGGCAAAGAGCCGGGAATCGCCGTAAATCACCGCCATCGGCCAGGAGATGAGGATCATCAGCAGGCTGATGGCCGCCCCTCGAAGCAGGCTGAGGGTGAAGGCGGTGGTAAACATCTCCTTGGAAGGCGACGGCTGACGCATCAGAGCCTGTGTTAACGGCAGATCCAGAATCGTTTCGACGATGACGAGAACAGAGGTTGCGATGGCGACAAGGCCGAAATCCGCGGGGCTCAAAAGCCTTGCCAGAATGAGCAGGCTGACGAAATCGAGCAGCCGCGCGAGGAATTTTCCACTGATCGTCCAGATGCTTGCCGTCGCCGTCCGCTGAGATACGCTTGACATGATCTGCTATATTCCTCGTCGGCGGATTGAGACGGTTGCGGTCGCGGCTCTCAGCCCGTCCGTCTCCCGAAGGCCTCGGCGGATCGGTCGCCATGGTTGGAAAGCCGTTGCTCGATGAGATTGCTCAGGCGATCGCGGAACACGGCGGAGGAGAATTTCAGCGCGTGCGCGCGGATCGCGTGCGGATCGATATCGTCCTCGACCTCTTCGAACGCCGCCATCGTCTCCAGCAGGGCTTCCGTCGTCTGTTCGGCAAAACGGAAGCCGACCTTCGGCGAGGAAACGGTTTCCCTGGCGCCGCCGGCGTCGAAGGCCAGCACCGGACGCCCCGATGCCATGGCTTCCACCGGCAGAATGCCGAAATCCTCGGTGCCCGGAAACAACAGGGCGCGGCATCGCGACAGGTGATCGCGCAGCACGTTGAAGGGCTGATGGCCGAGAAACTCGACGGTCGGCCCGGCGATTGATTTCAGATAGGGCAGTTGTTCTCCCTCGCCGATCACGACCAGCTTCCGGCCGGCCTCGGTGCAGGCGCGCACGGCGATGTCAGGCCGTTTGTAGGTCGTCAGCTGCCCGGCATAGAGATAGAATTCGCCTTTCCCCTTGCCCACCGCAAAATCGTCGGTCGCAACGGGCGGATGGATGACGACGGAATCCCGGTCGTAGAAGCGGCGGATACGGCTGGCGACATAATCGGAATTGGCGACGAACGTATCCACCCGCGAGGCCGTCGTCACATCCCAGGCGCGCAGCATGGGCGCGGTGAGCGACATCAGGGCGCGGCCGATCCAGGGCAGGCCATGGCGATAGACATGGAACTGGTCCCAGATGTAGCGCATCGGCGAATGGCAGTAGCAGACATGCAGCGCGTCGGCGCGCGTGATGATGCCTTTGGCCGGCCCGGATTCGCTCGACAGCACCAGATCGTAGTCCTGCAGATCGAACTGCTCGAGCGCGAAGGGCATCAGCGGCAGCATCTTGGTGTAATGCCGTTGCGCGCCGGGAATCTTCTGCAGGAAGGACGTGCGGATGTTGCGCGTCTTCAGGAAATCGCTGATGCGATCCCGGTTGCAGACGAGGGTGAAGATATCGGCATGCGGAAACATGCGGCACAGCTCTTCCAGAACCTTCTCGCCGCCGCGCATGGAGACGAGCCAGTAATGCACGATGGCCACGCGAAGCTGCTTGGTATCGCTGGCGCTTCCGGCCTCCGTGACACGCCGTTTCGCCATGACGGGCGCATCGGCGAGAAACGCCCTCGCATCGGGAAGGGAGGTTGTTGCGTTGAGGGTCAACTGAATACTCCTTGTATCGCCGCACCGTCTGCCGGTTCGAAAACCGCATTCGTCGAAAGCAGGCTGTGATATTCGGCAAGAAGCGCGTCGCGCCATTCTTCGTGTGTCGAGGCGAGATCCGGCGACATCTGGAAAGCCCGTTCGCTCATGGCGCGGACCTCATGCTTCGGCATCCGGCTGAATCTCGTCAAACTATCGGCAAAGGCGCTTTCGTCAGCCGTATCGCAGGCAAGCGCCATGCCGGCCCTTTCCATTTCCTCGGCGAGAAAAGCGCTGCGCGACATGATGACGGGTAGACCGCTCCTGGCCGCTTCGATCGCGACGAGGCCAAAGGGTTCGGGATAGCGCGACGGCATCAGCAACGCGCGCGCCTTGCGGATCGTCGGGCCGATCTCGGCATGCGACTGCCAGCCGAGAGCCCTGACATGATCTCCCGCAGCCGCCACCAGCGGCATCAGCGGCCCGTCCCCGATCACGCAGAGCCGGACGCCGGCCCGGCGTGTGGCGGCCACGGCATCCTCGATGCCCTTCTCCTCGTCCAGCCGACCGATGAAGACGAACTCGTCGTTCTCCTCCGCCTCGATGCGCTTGATCGACAAGGGCGCGACCGGATTGCGGATCGTCGTCAGCCGTTCGGGCCGATAGCCGGCGCCGACGAGAAAGCCGGCCATCTTCTCGTGCAGCAGGATGATCCGGCCGAAATCGACCTGATCCCTCAGCCGCCGGAGGATGTTTGCGCCGCGGGCGGCCCGCCACAATTTATGCGAATAGCTCCGCTTGTCGCAGGCCGTCGCAATGCAGCCCGCGCCCAATGGGCGGCGAACGCAGGTCTGCTGAGACTGGTAATCGAAGAAGGCGCCGTTCGGGCAGGCTGTGAAGAAATCATGCGCGTGAACGACGCATCGTCCGGCGACCGGCGTCAGCGCCTTGAACAGCGCGGGCGACAGGATCTGATGCCAGCCATGGACATGATAGACGGTATTCGCAGTATCCTTTGCGGCGATCCAATCGGCGACCATGCGCACGGCTGCATTGTTGTGAATGCCCGTCACGAAAGCCTTCGCGCGTTCGGCGCTGAGCAGGTCGCGGCTGTTCAGTCCCACCATCGAGACCCCGAGCTCTTCAAGCTCTGCATTGGCCGCGTCATCGCCGCAAATATAGGTCACAGGAATATTAAGGCCGCGAAACAGCTTCGCCGACAGCACCGCCAGCGCCGTCGCACCGCCTCTGGCCGTCGAGTAGTCGTCGATGACGACCACGCGGTCGATCCTCGTCCTGACGGGACGAGGAAAGCGGCGGACATTGGTGGTGAATTGCGGCGCCTCGGGAAGCGATGGGCGCATCACTTCACCGACATCGCGCCATTGGCGCAAGCTTCCAGCGCTCTGCGGTTGAGAATGCGGATCTTGCCCTGCCCTCCGTCGATGATCTTGCTTTCCCGTAGGCGCCGCAGGCATTGGTTGACCTTCTCGCGGGAGGCCGGCAGGGTCGCGGCCAGGTCGTTTTGCGAGATGATCAATTCGTCTCCGCTGTTTGCCGCATCTTTCCCATAGACTGCGGCGAGCCGCAGCAGCGTGCTGGCGAGCCTCGCCTGCAGCGTCGACGCCGCATTCGCGATGATCCGCAGTTCGAGCTCCGAAATCCGCGCCAGCGCCCTGGAAAAGACCTTTTCACGGAAGCAGGGGTCGCTGGCATACATGTCGCGCAGCAGCCGCCCCTCGAAGAAGTGCAGCTCGCAATTGGAGCCGGCCCGATATTCGAGGGTCAGGGTCTGCCTGCGCAGCACCTCGAGCTCGCCGATCAGGCCCGCCTTCGGAATGATCTCGACGATGAATTCCCGGCCGTCGGGAAGCATCGTGCTCGCGCTGACCAACCCGGAATGCACGCGCGCGAAAGTATCGACGAGAACGCCGGACCCGGCGATGACTTCGCCGCGGCGAAAACGCCGCACGCTCGAGCGGCAGGAAAGAAATTCGTCGTCGAGGAAGATGCGGCTGTTGCGATGAATGCCCCCAGCGGCCGAAATCGCTCCCCTGCCGATGCCGACCCTACGATCGGATAGATGCGTCGCCCCGTCCATGCGCAAAACTCCCAGTACTCGGATAACCATAGGTAATGCTGCACTGCATCATTTATATTTTGTTAATATCGAAGTCAAATAACATCACCGAGAAATAACAAAAAGGTCAAGTCTACATTTAGTGACAAAAATGCAAATACATCACGAGGCCAGATCAAAATACCTTTACAAGTCGAAAAGTGATCATAATCCCAAATAGACATGCTCACTAAAAAGACTTGCTGATTTAAAATTAAGCAGAAATCTAAATCAGAGACACAGCTTAATCACCAGTGAGTAGGTTAGATCACCATTTTCAATGAAAAGAAGGCTTATATCGGAACAGTGAATTTCTCTTGGCCCGTTAGTAGCATAAAGAAATAATTAAGGATTATGACCTTGGTAACAGACAACCAGAGTGCGGCGCAGCAAAGTTTCGACGGTTCTTAACCGATGTTTTGGAGGCGGCCGATGGCCTGGGAAGCACATAGTTTCGAGGCATGGTCGCGTGTCGGGCAGTCCGCGGAAGACGGCGGCCTCCATGCGTCCCGGCCTCGTGCGGCAGGCAGATCTTCGAAGCGCGCCATAGATCTTTTCCTTGCGGTGACGGCCTTGATTCTGCTTGCCCCGCTTCTGTTGCTCGTCGCAATCGTCGTGAAACTGAGCGACCGCGGCCCCGTCTTCTATTCGCATACGCGCATAGGCGTCGGCGGAGCACCCTTCGGATGCCTCAAGTTTCGCACGATGAAGACCGATGCAAGCGCTCAGCTTGCCGAATTGCTGCAAAACAATCCGGCCGCGCGCAGCGAATGGGAAACGACACGCAAGCTGAAGGACGACCCGAGAATTACCGCCGTCGGCGATATCCTCCGGCGATCGAGCATCGACGAGCTTCCCCAGTTGATCAACATCGTGCGCGGCGAGATGAGCCTCGTCGGGCCGCGGCCGGTCACCGCCGAGGAATTGCCCCGCTATGGCGAGCATGTGTGGGCCTACATGGCCGTCCGCCCGGGCCTGACCGGCCACTGGCAGACCAGCGGGCGCAACGACGTCAGCTACGAGCACCGGGTCTCCCTCGACGTCCACTATGTCAACAACTGGTCGCTCGTCCGGGACTTCGTCATCATCGCCAAGACCATTCCCGCTCTGTTTTCGCAGCGCGGCTCGTACTGAGCATTCAGGGGAGCGCCGATCATGCGTGAAATCGAAAGCGCTGCTCCCCTCGTCCCCTCCAAGCTGCCAGCACCTCGTATCTCCGTAATCTCGCCATTTTTGGACTAGGACGACATGACCTCGAGCACGATCTTCAGCGGTGTTTCCCCGATCTCCCTGTCTGCTGCCGCAGCCACTGGCGGAAATTCGCCACTGACGCTGCGCGACATGCTCTTCTTCCTGAGGATGCGCTGGCCGTGGGTCGTGGCGACGACCATCACCTTCCTGATCATCGCCGGAACCTACCTGCTGATGGCCAAGCCGACTTTCGTCGCCAGCACGCAGCTCGTGATCTTTCCGCAGGTGAGCGGCACCGAAGCCCAAAGAGCCATCGCGGAAGACGCATTCATCGAAGGACAGCTTGAGATCGCCAGTTCCACCGATGTCGTCGCCGGGACGGTAAGGGCGCTCGATCTCGATGGCGATCCCGATTTCATCGATTGGAAACCCTCGCTGCTGGACAAGGCGAAGGACTGGCTGCTGGGATTTTCCGCGCAAGAAGCGACGGACGAAACGCAGCCCAGACCGCAGACCGAGGAGGAACGCCTCCACGACATGACGGTCGCCACGCTGCTGAGCATGATCGACATACGCCGGATCGGAAGTTCGACGGTCATCGAGATATCGGCGGCAGCATCGAGTCCTCAGAAAGCCGTCGCCATCGCCGATACGCTCGCCGGGCAATATATCCAGAAGAATATCTCGATGAAGGCCGATGCCTCCCGCCAATACAGCAACTGGCTGGAGAAATTCCTGCGGGAGCAGCAGCAGGGACTGGCCGACGCCTCCAGCGCCTTGAACACCTTCAACAGCAATCCGCGCGATCAGTTCAAGCTTGCCGAGCTGCAGAGCGCGACCGATGCCCGCCGCACCCTCTATGAAAGCACGCTGACCCAGCTGACCGAAGCCAAGCAGCGCATCACCTATCCCGTATCCGACGCCACGATCGTCTCGCGAGCCACGCTGCCTCTTTCGAAGGCGCGGCCGCGCAGCACGCTCATCATGACCTTTGCTGGAGCAGTCGGCCTCGGCGCCGGCCTGGCGCTTGCCATGATCAGGCACGCCAGCGACCGCCGGATCGTCCGCCCTCACCAGATCGCCGACGCCGGCGGGCTGTCCTTCGTCACCTTGCTGGCGAGATCGCAGAAGAGCCGGAACGGGCATCCCACGCGTTTCCTCGCCACCGACACGGCGGCTGACTATCCTGTCATTCCCGGCATGGCGGAATTGAGCGCAACCGTCGTCGGTCTTCGGCGAAAACGCCGCGTCGTCATCGGCATAGTCGCCGTCGATCCCGGCAGTGGGGCTTCGACCATTGCCTGCGAACTTGCGGCGCTCTCGTCCCTATCGGGCGCACAGACGCTGCTGATCGATGCGGCGGCGGATAAATCCTCGCTCAGCAAGTCGATCGCACCTGAGAGCTCCAAGGGTCTCGTCGACGTCCTCGACAATGGCGAACTGATCCAGGCGGCCGCACTCCCCCTCACCCCGACCCTGAAATTCCTTCCGCTCGGCAAAGTGAAAACGGTGACGCCGGCCGTCCGCCTGAGTTCCCGCCGCACGCAACTGAGCTTCGCCGACCTGAAAAAAGAGTTCGACGCCATATTCGTCGATATTTCCGCCTTCTCCGCTTCTCCGGACGCCAATGCGATCGCGCCGGAGCTGGATGGCGTCCTCGTCGTCACCTCGCATGGGCGCACCTCGATCGACGACACCGTGCGCGTCATCGACACCCTGCGCAATGTCGGCGCGGAGATCCTCGGCGCGATCATCAACCATGCACCGAAGAGAATATTGTCATGAACGCCCCCTTAGCAGGAGCAACCAGGCAGCACAGCGGACCGCCTGTGCCTTGCAGCGCTGAGGCCATGCGAGGAAATAGAAGCCGTTCGCTGCGAATGGCCGTGGGGATCGCCTCGGCAGGCCGCGCTGCGGTACTGCGCGACACGGTCGATTATCTCACGAGCCTGCCGGATCAGGCGGAGCGGCTCATCGTCTGCGTGCCCACGATCGACGATGCCGCCGGGCTCGCCGACCGGCAAGATGTGGAAGTCATCGTCGGCAGCCGCGGCCTGACCGCCCAGCGCAACGGCATCATCGGAGCCGCAGCCGCCGATATCGACGTTCTGATCTTCCTGGACGACGACTTCATTCCCGCCGCGACCTTCCTGCCCCGGATGGCGGCCGTCTTTGCGGCGAGGCCCGACGTGGCGATCGCCACCGGCGAGGTCCTCGCCGACGGCATCCTCGACGGAGGCCTCGGCATGCCGGAAGCGCTGCGGGCCATCGAAACGGCCGGCGAAGCGGCCGAGCGGGTGACGGATGTCTACAACGCCTATGGATGCAACATGGCGGTTCGCCTTTCGCCCGTTCTGGAGCATGCGTTGACCTTCGATGAACGGCTGCCGCTCTATGGCTGGCTCGAGGATGTCGATTTCAGCCGCTCCATCGCCCGCTACGGCAGGTCCGTGCGCGTCGAAGGCGCCCGCGGCGTGCATCTCGGCGTCAAATCCGGCCGCCAGCCCGGCCGAAGGCTCGGCTATTCGCAGGTCGCCAACCCGGTCTACCTGATCCGCAAAGGCACGATGTCGAAAGGCCGTGCGCTTGCCCAGATCGGCCGCAACATCCTTGCGAACATGTCAGGCGTCTTGTTCAAGGACCGCCTGATCGACCGGTGGGGACGTTTGGCCGGCAACGTGCTGGCCTTGTCCGATCTTCTTGTCGGCCGCGCCTCTCCGTCCCGCATTCTCGAATTCGGCCATCCGTCGCCACGCGAGATGCCTTCGCCGTCGATCGCAACGAAACGGAGATAGACCCATGTCACGCACATCCCTGCCCGATCGCTTCATCTCCGCCGTGCTTGCCTTGCTGGCATTCTCCTGCCTGACCGGCTGGAGCGTCGCCCATGCACAGACGTTGTCGCTCGTGCCGGAAGACAAGGTGAGGCTGCGCGTCGTCGAATGGCGTTCGTCGGATTCCCGCTATGCCAGCTGGGAAGCACTCGACGGCGTCTACACCATCGATGATGCCGGCAATCTGTCGATTCCGATCGCCGGCAACGTTCCAGCGCACGGAAAGACGACCGAAGAACTCGCCGACGCCATCGCCGGAGCCCTGGCCGAGAAGGCGAACCTGCCGGGCAAACCCTATATCGCCGTCGAAATTTCCGAACACGCGCCGATCTTCGTCAGCGGCACCGTCCAGAATCCCGGCCGTTATCCCTTCGAATCCAGCATGACCGTCATGAAGGCCATCAGCATCGCCGGAGGCTTCCTCAGGGAGCGCGAGGACAACACCTACTTCGAGCGCGACCGGATCCAGGCCGCCGGCGCCTATCGAACCGCCGTCCTCAACCGGCGCGACCTCCTGATGCGCCAGGCGCGCCTGCGCGCCGAGATCGCCGGCGAGCAGAGTTTCGAGATCCCGGCGGAACTCGCCGGAATCCCCGATATCGACAAGCTGAAGGCGCAGGAATTGAACCTGATGCGGCTGCGGCGCGTCGATATCGACAGCCAGATCGAAGCGGCCAGCGATCTCGCCAGTCTCTATGGGCAGCAGGTTGAATCGCTCGAGGCCAAGATCAGTTCGCAAAAACGGCAGATCGACCTGGCCCAGAAGGAACTGAACAACGTCAACAGCCTGGTGAGCAAGGGCCTTGTCAGCAACTCCCGCCAGGTTTCGGTCGACCGCTGGGTAGCGGATGCTCAAGGCACCCTGATCGATCTCGAAGTTGCCCTCACCACGGCTCGCCAGGGGCTCAGCGAAGCCGACCGCTCCAAGATCAATATCGTCAACCGGCAGAACAGCGAGAACCAGGAGCTTCTGAACCAGGTCAACCTCGCAATCGGCAGAGCGGCGATCGATATCCAGGTGGCCCAGCTTCTGGGCGAACAGGCAGGCTACGACGCCCAACTCGCCCAAATCCATGCGGAGACGCCGGGTGTCGGCAGAGCGCAGAAGAATTACAGGATCGTGCGTCGCAACGACGACGGGACCTATCGCAACATCGCGGCCGACGAACAAACCGCCTTGCTGCCGCATGACCTCGTCGAAGTCGGCTTGGACACCGCCCTTCAGGCAACGGCTTCCGAGCCGCAGTTGCAGAACGGGCCGCAAAAACAGAGCTCGGCAGTCCCGTCGTCCGATGTGGCCGGGGACAATCGGTCGGCTCCCGGCTGGGTATCCCAGACGGGATCGAACTAGGAGGCTGCCGTGATCATCGACGCCTCGCGCATCATGCCGAAAGATGGATGCCGGATTTCGGCCATGGCACAGCTTGAGCCGCTCTCCCTCCGGATCGGGATCTGAAGCATGTCGATAGAACCGATCGGCTTCATCGTTCTGCTGCTCGGCGTGCTCAGCATGCTCAATGGCGCGCGTTTTGCCATCACCGCACTTTGCCTGTCGACGCTGTTCGGAGCCGCAGCGGCTCTGCAACTGCCCGCGCTCGGCGGCAGCAGCATCCAGCCGAGCCATCTTCTGGTGCTCTTTCTCGTCATGACGGCCCTGCTGCGGCCGGTTCAGACGCAGGCGATGCTCGCCAGCATCGCCTATCCCGGGCCAGGCTTCTGGTTTGCCTGCTACATCCTGTTCTCCGTGGTGTCGTCCTTCTTCCTGCCGCGTATTTTCGCAGGCGCGACCCTTGTCTATTCCTCCGCGAGAGACGCCACGGGCATGATGTCGACGGTGGCAGCCCCATTGGCTCCGGGCTCTTCCAATCTCAGTCAATCCGTTTATCTGCTCGGCGACCTCGCCTGCTTTGCCGTCGTCGCCGGGTTCGCCCGGCTCGGCTATGCCCGTTTCATCGCGCGGCAGCTGATCGTCGCGTCGATCGTATGTTTTGCCTTCGCGATTATCGACCTCGCAACGTTCCAGATCGGCCAGCCTCATCTGCTCGATATCATCAGAAATGCGAATTATACGATGCATACGGCCGAGACGATCCACGGCTTCAAGCGTATCGTCGGCCCCTTTCCCGAAGCGAGCAGCTATGGCGCCGTCGCATTGGCCTATTTCGCCTTCACGCTCATGCTCTGGCTGGAGCGCGTTCAAGGCCGTCTGGCGGGGCTTGCAACCCTCCTCATCGGCCCGACGATCGTGCTCTGCACGTCGACGACAGCCTATGTCGCAGGCGCCTTCATTGTCTGCATGTTCCTGCTGTTCTGCCTGAAACGGCTGATCGGCGGCCCTGCCACGACCCCGCACATGACCTTCCTGGCGATCACGCTGTTCTTCATTCCCTGCGCCGTCATCGCCCTCAGCCTGATCCCCGATGCATGGGATTCCATCGCCGGCCTCCTGACCACGACCGTATCGGACAAGCTCCAATCGCAATCGGGCGAAGAACGCACCGCCTGGAACACGCTGGCCTTGATCGCATTCGTCGATACCGCCACGTTCGGCGCCGGGCTCGGCACGGTCCGGGCCTCCAGTTTCATTGCCGCATTGCTGTCCAATGTCGGATTGACCGGCACACTTCTGTTCGTCGCCTTCGTGTACAGCCTGGTGAGGGCGTCCGGCCGATACACGTTCGGCGACCGGGAAACGCACGCGATCGGAAATGCCGCCGTAATGGCATCCATCGCACAGATCGGCTCAGCGGCGATATCGGGCAGCGGCACGGATCTCGGCTTGCTGTTCAGCACCTCCGCCGGACTTGCCGCAGGCTGCCTGGCCGGACCCTATGTCCCGAACCGTCGTCCCCTGGAGGCATCGGCATCTTTCATGAGAGCGCCGATGGGTTCTGCCCGATGACGCCAGCGCTGAATATGCCTCATGTCCTCGATCGGCAGCCGGGCGCAACGGCGTCAGCCTTGCTGGCGCTCGCTGGCGGCGGAGACGCTGTCTGCGACAGAATTGTTTTGCCGCAGTCTGGCGTTGCGCCGCACGAGCCCCGAGACGAATACGCCCGAGAGATAGCCAATTTCCATGACCACGAGGATAGCGATGGCGGAACCAATTGCCGCAATCACGGAGGCCCCGTCCACGAAAACCACGACGCCGACGCCGATTGCCACAAGGAATGCAAAGATTGCGAAGGCCCAGGCGCGGATGGAAGCACCGGCGGCTATCGAAATCACGGCAGCGATGAGCGTGGTGATCAGCATCACGATACCTCTTCTCGCCGCACCCCGGCACATGCGGCAGAGGTCGTCGTGTCGGGGAGCAGGATGCCGAAACACGGCCTTATCGCAGGCAGGGCATTCTTCATGGTGACTATCTCGACAATGAAACAAACCGCCGGCAGCCGCACGCCGATGACCCGGCGAGCAGGCTGCATCCCGGCAGTATATAGCGCACCGGGCCATCATATGACAGGCCCGTCGGCTCAATCAGCAACTGTTCCCCCGGCTTGGAAGGCAACAGCAATTCATTCCTGTTGCGGGCGATCGGAAGGGTGAGGATATGAACAACCAGTGCATCGTCTACGTCACGGACGTCGAATATTCGTTTCCGACCATTCTGTCGGCGCTTCAGGCACGCAAATTCGCAAGCCTCGCCAGCGATGTCTGCGTCCTCATGTCGGAACATCTCGATAATTTCGAAGAGTTGAAGAGCCTGCTCTCGGCAAGCGGTATCGACCTCGTCGACGCGACCGAAGCGCTGCACGCATCGCTCGGCAAGCTCGACAGCGCGCATTTCCAGGGGCGCATCAGCGTCAGCACGATGGCCAAGCTGGTTCTGTGCGAGGTCCTGCCTGCCCGCTATACCCAGATCATCTACCTCGACGGGGACACCCAGATCGTCAGCGATCTTGGCGAGTTCGAAAGCGCCGTCGTGCCCGAAGGCAGGTTTTTCGCCGCGCGCGATTACACGGCCATCCATGATTTCCTCGCCACCGGAAAGGACAGCCACTACTTCAACGCGGGCGTTCTGAAGTTCCACCGCAATGGCTGGATCGGCCAGGAGGCGCTCGAGCTCTTCGCTAGAAATCCCAAGGCCTGCGACGGCAAGCATGATCAGGGGGCATTGAACTATGTCTGCGGTTCCTCGCTCACCCTCATTTCGAACCGCTGGAATTTCCCCAAGCAGTTCCTTCACCTGGTAGACATGTCGTCCTTGTCGATCGTTCACTACATGGCGCATCCGAAGCCATGGCATGGCACCTTCTTTCCATGGAGCGACACGGAAAGCCAAGTCTATGTCGACCTGCGCAAAGCGCATCCCCTCTATAACGCGCTCTATCGGGGGATAAGCTTCGACCGTAAAATACTGTACAAATACCGGTCGATGCGGGCGCGCATGAAGCACGCGGTCGAAAGGGAACAGCCCAATCCACGCGTCCAGACCCTGCTGGTCGGTGATTACATCGTATGATGAAGCGGATCGATCCTACAGAGGGCGAATCTCCCGGCGGCGCCAGCGAGCCTCATCGGCCGGAGCGCGGGATCATCGCCTCCCGCGCGGATGCGAGCGCAAAAGCGGACCTTCATCCCGGAATGAAAAGGGAGAATGCGTCCTCCCGGCGTGAATGTTCGGGACAGATCATGAGCTGCAGGGCTTCCGTCGCCAGCATCTCCCACTATGTCAAGGCCCGCCTGCGCCGGTCGCTGAAGGCCCGGCAGCTTCGCTACGACCTGTTGCGCAGCGGGCTCGAGCAGGCGCGCCATGTCGTCATATGCGTCATCCGCGATGAAGGACACCGGCTGGCATTCTTCCTGCAATACTATCGCGACCTCGGCTTCGAGCACTTCATATGCATCGACAACGGCTCGACCGATGGCACGATCGAGCTGCTCTCCAGCTTCGAGGATGTCTCCCTTCTTTCGGCCCAGGGCTCCTACAAGGCGGCCAGGTTCGGAAACGACTGGATCAACCAAGTCATCAACCGGCACTGCCGGGAGAAATGGGTCCTCTATGTCGATGCGGATGAATTTCTGGTCTATCCCCATTGCGACACCCGGCCGATCGACCAATTGACCGCCTATATCGATTCCATGGGCGGCCATTCCCTCCGCTCCGTCATGATCGACATGTACAGCCCGCATCCGATTCTCGAAAACATATGCGAGCCCGGCCGCAACCCGCTCGAGGCCTGCAATCTCTTCGACCAGTCGGGCTATGTCGCCCATTTCGACAAACGCAACTGGACGATATGGATCAAGGGCGGCGTTCGCGGGCGCGTCTATTTCCGGGACAGGCTCTGGGATGGCCCCGCGCTCAACAAGATACCGCTGGTTTATGTGGGCGGCGAACGCCTGTTTCTCAAATCATCGCACCAGGTCTGGCCGCTCTCGCTCAATCTGGGCGACATGCGCGGAGCGCTCGGCGTCTCCGGCGCCCTCCTGCATTTCAAATTCCTGTCGACCTTCGTTCACAAGGTCGCCGATGCCGCCCACCGGTCCCAGCATACGGAAGAATATACGGTCTATTCCTCGGCAAAGGAGATGGACCACTTCGTCTACGACGACACCGGCACCTACAGAAGCTGGAAGGACCTGTCCGATCATGGGCTCATCCAGGGCGAAGGCTGGCAATACTGGAGGAATGCTTCCGAAAGCGAAGTCTGACATGCATGGAAGCGACAAGCGCGGGCTTTGCTTCTCAACCCGCCTCTCCAGGTTTCATGTTTTCAGCCATTCGTTTCTGGATCGCGGCAGCGCCTCAGGCCGCCGACGCCGTGCCCTCGGCATAGGCTTCCAGCGCCTTCCGATTGAGAATGCGGATTTTGCCCTGCGTCCCGTCGACCACCTTGCTCTCGCGCAAGCGCCGCAGGCACTGGTTGACCTTTTCACGCGACGCCGGCAGCGTCGCGGCGAGATCGTTTTGGGAAATGATGAGCTCGTCGCCGCTATTTTGCGCATCCGTTCCGTATATGGCGGAAAGGCGCAGCAGCGTCCGGGCCAATCTCTGCCGCAGGCTGGACCCGGCGTTGGAAATGAGACGCAGTTCGAGTTCGGAAACACGCGCCAGCGCCTTCGACAGGATCTTCACCTGAAATTGCGGATCCTTCGCGCACAATTCCCGCAGCAGCCGACCATCGAAGAAATGCAGCTCGCAGTCCGACGAAGCCCTGTATTCCAAGCTGAGCGACTGCTTGCGCAGCACTTCCAACTCACCGATCAAGCCGCCCTTCGGAATGATTTCGACGATGAACTCACGTCCATCGGGAAGCGGCGCGCTTGCACTTATCATTCCACGCTGTACGCGGGCGAACATATCGATCAGGACACCGGCGCCGGCAATAACGTCGCCACGGCGAAATTTTCGAACACTTGACCGGAAAAATGGGAATTCCTGATCCAAATCGGCCTTGGCGACGTAATCAATAGGCCCAGACCCGCAAGTAACCGCTTCGCCTATACGCGCAGCGCCTCCTCTAGTCCTATTGCCTTTGATGCTAATTACCCCGTCCATACGCGTAACTCCACGCAGACTACCTGGCTTATTGCGGTCGACGACATTCGTAATATGTTAAATTATAAAGTCAAATAATAATAAAATAAAAATTACGTGTTAAAACTATACATAAAAATGACGATCACTCATATTTATATATGCTAAAACAACAATGATATTTCCAGATTGAGAACAAATTTCTCGCTGCACGGAAATTTTATACAAGAAAAAACAGGCGCGCATCCGGAAGAATAAATGTAACAATTATCGAAAGTAACGTTAAAATATAAAATGCATCCGGAGCGCAGCCAGGAAATCTGTAGTTTCTCAGAAACAATATTTATTGTACTCAATAGAATACTTCAGAACACGAAGAATTCATCCTCTGATATGACCACGGTCACAGACATGAAACCTGCATTAAAACAAGCTTTGGCTGTGATTTCTGCGATTGTCTAACGGAGACGCGGATGGCGGGAAAAAATCAGGGCATCGACCGCAGCGAACCTTGGCGGGACTTTGCCAAGGTCCGAGGGGAAAGGCGTCCGTCCAATTCGTCACGATCTCACCGGATCAGCAGAATACTGAAGCGCGCCTTGGATATCATCGTCGCGGCAAGTCTCTTGTTCCTTCTGGCGCCGCTCCTCCTGTCGGTGGCAATCATCGTCACGCTAAGCGAGGGGGGGCCTGTTTTCAATTGCCATATTCGGGTTGGTTATAAAGGAAGAGAGTTCAACTGCCTCGAGTTCCGCACGGTCAGAGCCGATGCGACGCCCAATCCGCATGTGACTGTCGTCGGCGACATCCTGAGACGATCGAGCCTCGATAAACTTCCGCAATTGATCAATGTGTTGTTTGGCCGGATGAGCCTCGTCGGCCCACGCGCCGTCACGAGGGAAGAACTACAGCGCTACGGCGAACATGCCTATGCCTATATGTCCGTTCGCCCCGGCCTGACCGGCCTTTGGCAGACCGCCGGCCTCGGCGAAACCAGCCATCGGAACAATATCTCCCTCGATATCGAGTATCTCTCCAACTGGACGCTCGTTTGGGATTTCGTGATCATGGCAAAGACAATCACCGCCCTTCTTTCCCGGCACGCCTTATTGCCCAGGCTGGACTCCTAGAACCTTTCGGACGCACGACCGACGTTCCAGCATATGTCGGCCGCCTCATCCATGAGGAGGCTTGCCGGTCGCATGCGGGCGGTCGGCGATGGCGTTCCTTTTGCGGCTGCGGCGCTTTTGAATATGCCCCCATAGGGAAAAGGCGAAGAGGCCTGCCAGATAGCATATCTCCATCAGGACGAGCAGCTGAAGGCAGGAAACGATCGCGTCCGGTAGGGAAGAGCCCTTCAGCAGGATCACGACGCCCATGGCCGCGACCACCAGAAAAGCAAAAATCGCAAAGGCCCAGGCGCGAATGGTCGCTCCGGCGGCGATGGAGACGGCGACCACGATGAGCGCGCTCTTCAGCATCAATACCCCTCTCTTCACGCCTCCTTCGAGCCGTCGCCGGTCTTCAAGACACGACAAAACCCAAAGTCGAAACGAAGTTCGATCGAAGTATTTTATCGGTTACGGTTAAAATATCGCTAAAGCCCGATGGACAAGGTGTTCGACCCGCGGCGCAGAATATTCCACTATTCATCCGGAGAAGGCTTTTCCTCAGCATTTCGGCCGAAAAGATCTACCTGCTGAAGAGGATCTCACGCGGGCGACCGCCCATGCGCAACGAAACAAAGCCGCCGCGATGGCGAGCTCCGCTGATCTCTTTGTTGGTGACATACCGCGATGAACCGTCGGCCTTGGCGTCCCGTCGACGCCGGGCTGGGCGGAGAAGCCTATTTCGAGACCGCGCCGGCCAATCCCCGTCTCATGCCGTATTGAAGACGGAGATTTTCGAGCCAGGTGACCTGCTTGCGCAATTTCAATGCCGGCTTTTCGATGAATCTCCACGAAAAGGCAGCGAAGCCGGTGGCGATGATGCTGCAGACGATACCGTTCAGCCACCAATTATGCGCCCACGGCCCGAGCGCCACGAAGGCCTGCTGGATCGGGTAGCCATAGAGGAAGACCCCATAAGAATAATCGGCGCCGCGCAGGATGCCGAGTTTGGCGGGCGAGGTCAGGCCGAGGAAGACCGTGACATAGGCCATTGCCGGAATGGCGACGAAATCCCCAAAGGAAGTGAACCAATAAGCGCCGAGTATGAAGGCCACGGAGGCGAGGAAGATCCTGATGTCCCAGAGAATCTTGTCCCTGTAGAGATAGAAGGTCACCCCTGCGAGGAAAGCACAGATGAGCAGATTGCCCGATGCCGTCGTCGGCATGTTCGCCCAGTCGCTGCCGTGCTTCCAGTATCGTGCAAGAGCAAAGCCTATGATCAAGGCCGCCGTGACGACGAGAGCGATCACGCGCCGCCTGACCACGCCGAGCAGGAAAAGCGCGGCGATCACGATATAGCATTCGAGCTCGAACGGCACCGTCCAGAGCTGCCCGTTCACCATCGCGGCATCGGGATTGTCCAGGAACACGCCTGGAAGGTTGAAGTGAATGTGCCCGGTGACGTTCATCAGATAGGTAAAGAACTGCGGATCGGTGAAGTAGTCACGCAGGTCATATTCTGTATAGATCGCTCCGAGTATAAAGGCGGCCAGCAACACCTCTACCGTAAGTGCAGGATAGATCCGGATAAACCGGTTCCCCAGGAAGGAAATCAATGTCTTCGACCGTTCGAGACTGCCGGCCACCAGAAACCCGCTCAAGACGAAGAACATGGGCAGAACGGACTTCAGAAACGGTCGCAGGGGCGACTCCCAGAGAAACAGATCATCGCCATATGTGACCCGGGCCGTATGTATCCAAAGCACTGAAAAGGCCAACAGTAGTCGCATATAGTCGAATCCTGTCGGCCGCCCGTTCGCTAGATCAAGCTTTTCCCCGAGAAACATCTGTGCCCCTTTCAGAAATATTGACGCAATTTGGAATGGCAGGCTGCGACCGCAGCGCGACTGGCGCACCATTGCCGCATCGGCCTCGCGTGTCAGTGACCAGAGGTACATCAGTTAAAAATTGAACGAGCGTGGCCTCTCCCGAAGATGATGGTCGGGATGAGATCGAGACGATCGGGCATCAGATTGGATGAGGAGACCTATGAAATTTCTGGCCTTGCTTTTCTGTATCGTTCTCGCCTTTACCGGACTGGGGCTGACGGGAGCCGGCACCTGGCTGCTCAGCCTCGGCGGCTCGCCCTATTACGCAATCACAGGCCTTGCCTATCTCATCGCCGCATTTCTGCTTTGGCACCGGAGAGGATGGGGCGGCCTCATCGTCCTGCTTGCCGCGGTTTTCACCGTTCCATGGGCGCTGTGGGAGTCGGGCGTCAATTTCTGGGCGCTCTTCGCGCGGCTGATGTCGCCTCTGGCCCTGGCGGGCTTTGCGCTTTTCTTTGCGCCGTCGCTTTGCCCGACCGCCGATCGGAAGCTCTTCCATGGCGGCGCTTTCATCGCGGCGATCCTGTTCGCCGGGGGCTTCAGCCTTGCTTTCACCCCACACGGCATCATCCGCCCTCCGGCCGATATCCCCGCCTACATCGCCGCCAAGGGCGACAACTCCCCGGCCGACTGGACATCCTACGGCCGCACCACGGCGGGAGACCGTTATTCCCCCTTTGACCAGATCAACCGTACCAATGTTTCCAAGCTGGATCTCGCCTGGACCTATCGCACCGGAAAGAGCGACGGCGCCGATCAGAACACGCCGCTGCAGATCGGCGATACGGTCTACACCTGCACGCCGACCAACGTGATCGCAGCCCTCGATGCGGATAGCGGCAAGCCGCGCTGGACCTTCGATCCCAAGGCGTCGGCGCCCTATTGGCAGCGTTGCCGCGGCCTCGGCTATTACAAGATGCCGGCCGATGCCCAGTCAGCCGACGGCCTTTGCAACGAGCGCCTGGTGCAGACGACGATCGATGCCCGCCTCCTGGAGATCGACAGCAGGACCGGCGCGCTTTGCAAGGACTTCGGAGACAATGGCACGGTGCAGCTTTCCCAGGGCATGGGCGAGGTTAAAACGGGCTATTACTTCCAGACATCGGCGCCGCTGATCGCCCGTAACCTGATCGTCATCGGCGGCTGGGTCACCGACAACCAGGAGATCGGCGAACCATCGGGCGTGATCCGCGCCTTCAACGTCGTCACCGGTGAGCTCGAATGGGCGTGGGATCTCGGCAATCCCGAGACCACCAAGCTTCCGCCGGAAGGCCAGACCTATACGCGGGCGACGCCGAACATGTGGACGACAGCCGCCTTCGACGACAAGCTCGGCCTCATCTATGCGCCGCTCGGCAATACCACGCCGGATTATTACGGCGTCGATCGTCCTGCCTTCGCCGATCAATATAACGCGACATTGGTCGCGCTCGACGTGGCGACGGGCCGGGAGAGATGGAAATTCCAGACCGTGCATCACGACATCTGGGATTACGACCTGCCGGCCCAACCCGCACTGATCGACCTGCCCGACGGCAACGGCGGCACCGTGCCTGCGCTTCTACAGACCACCAAACGCGGGCAGCTTTTCCTGCTCAACCGCCAGACCGGCGCCCCGCTTGCCGAGGTTCAGGAAAAGCCGGTGCCGCAGCAAGGCGGCGCGCCGGAAGAGAAATTGTCTCCGACCCAGCCTTACTCCGTCGGCATGCCGACGATCGGCGCGGAACGCGTGACCGAGCAGACGGCCTGGGGCCTGACGATGTTCGATCAACTGGCCTGCCGCATCGCCTTTCGAAGGATCCGCTATGACGGCGATTTCACTCCGATCGGCACGCAGAGCGCCATCCAGCAACCGGGAAATCTCGGCGGCCTCAATTGGGGAAGCGTCTCCGTCGACCTGCCCAACAACCGGGTTTTCCTGAACGATATCCGCGTGCCCAGCATCTTCGCGCTCGTTCCGCGCAGTGAATATGTCGATTTTGCCTTGACGACGACGGCGCACGGTCCCTCCGCCCCGCAGCGGGGCACGCCCTACGGCATGAACACCGAGATGTGGACATCGAGGCTCCGCGTCCCCTGCACGCAACCGCCGTTCGGCACCGTCACATCAGTCGATCTGAACACCCGCAAGATCGCATGGCAGGTTCCGGCAGGGACGGCCGAGGAACTCGGGCCGTTCAAGATCAAGACCCATCTGCCCATGCCGATGGGGCTGCCGAGTTATGCCGGCACGTCCGCGACCGCCGGCGGCCTCGTCTTCTTCGCCGGGTTCCAGGACTATTACATCCGCGCCTATGATGCCGAAAACGGCGCCGAACTCTGGAAATATCCCCTGCCCGTCGGCTCGAGCGCGACGCCGATGACTTACGTCTCGCCGAAAACAGGCAAGCAATATGTCGTCATTTCGGTCGGCGGAGCGCCGTATTCAAAGGATGCCGGCGATTACGTGCTCGCCTTCAGCCTGAAAGATTGAGATTGGCTGCATCTCTAGCCCCGGATCTCGACCGGCCGGCGCAAATTGCGCACGACGCGAGCAAGACAAGATGTCTTCATTGAGGCCGCGAAATGCCGTCTAAACACGATTGCGATCGTGATCGGGCCGCTCACGCGGCCCGGATCGAAATTCACCGGCTGATGGTCGCCTGGAGCGCGTCGATCGAGGATTGGATCCCTGCCTCGGTCGACATGGTGAAGTCTTCCATCTCAAGGCTGACCCAGCCGTTATGGCCTGCCATGCGCACCACGGAGAAGAACTCCTTCCACCATTGCAGATCATGCCCGGCGCCGACGGCGACGTAGTTCCAGCTGCGGTTGGCGACGTCCGTGACCTCCTTCAATTCCAGCAGGCCGTTCACATCAGCGAGGCCGCGCTCGATGCGGGTGTCCTTGCCGTGGCAATGGTGGATCGCACCGCCGAGCGCACGTGCCGAAGCGATCGGATCGGCGCCCATCCACATGAGATGCGAGGGATCGAGGTTCATCCCCACCGTCGGCCCGACTTCGTTGCGCAGGCGGAACAGCGTCTCGGGGTTCCACACCAGCATCGCGGAGAAGTTTTCAAGCGCGTATTTCTCGACACCGACCTCTCTCGCGAGCTTCACCAGATCATGCCAAAGCGGGAAGGCTCGGTCCTCCCATTGATAGCGGTCGCGTTCCGGCATCTCCTCCGGCCAGCTCTTGGTGTAGACGAGCCAGTTCGGAACCGTATCGCCGGGCGCCGCTTCCGGAAGACCGGACATTGTCACGATGGTTTTGATGCCGATCTCGCCGGCAAGACGAATGGTGTCCTTCATCTCTTTCAGGTGCCGCTTGCCCATGGCACCCGGGTCGAGAGGATTCGCCGAGCAGTTCAGCGCCGCGATTTCGAGGCCGCGGGCCTCGATTTCCTTGAGCTTCGTTCTCAGAAGCGCCTTGTCGGCCAGGAGTTCGTCGGCGCGGAAATGCGGTGCGCGCGACCAGCCGCCGCCGGTCATCTCGATGCCCTCGACGCCGAATTTGACGCATTTGTCGAGCATGTCGGTGAAGGAAAGGTCGCCCATCACATCGGTGCAGATCGAAAGTTTCATGTCATCGTCTTCCTGAAAGAGAGGGTGGGGACGCGTCGGGGTGGAGGATTGAGGAGAGCCGGCGCGCCCCCGGGGTACTCATTTGAAGTCGACCCAGGCGGAACCCGCATCGGCCGAGCGCACGCAGTTCTCCAGCCAGCGCACGCCTTCGGTGCCGGCTTCGATGCCGGGATAGGGATGGTTCTTGAGGAAGGCCTCATCGCCACGGCGTTTGGCGTCGATCGCCTGGGCGATCCAGAGGTAGATGTTCGCCCAGCTGTCGCCGAGGCCCTCGGTATGCAGCGCACCCATGCGGTCAACCGCGAGGCTTTCCTCTTCGAGATAAGGCATGCCGTGATGCAGGGTGCGGTTCGGCTCGCCCTGCACTTCGTAGATCAACTGGTCGGGATGGGAATCGGACCATTCGATGGAGGCCTTGGAGCCGACGAAGCGATAGCGCTGCGACCCCATATTGCCGGCATTGACCGACGATACCCAGAGACGACCACGGGCGCCGTTGTCGTAATGCATGAGAACCGTCGCATGGTCTTCGAGCGGCGCGCGGGTCGGAATGAAGGCCTTGCGGTCGCAGAGCAGCTTTTCGATCTTCAGATGCGGCAGCACCACTTCCGAGAGGTAGTAGAGATGCGTGCCGATATCGCCGAGAACGAAGGTCGGGCCCGCCGTCTTTGGATTGGTACGCCATTTCACCGCTTCGCCGGCGCCGACATCGTCGCCCGCGTTGAAGCCGTGGGTATACTGCATGTCGACGATTCTTATATCGCCGAGCATCCCCTTCTTGACCATCGCCGCCATCTGATGAACCAGCGGATGGCCGGTGAAACCGTAGGTGACGCCGACGATCAGGCCCTTCTCCTCGGCCAGTTTGGCAACCTCATCGCATTCGGCGACGGTGAAGAATAGCGGCTTTTCGCAGATCACATGCAGGCCGGCTTCGAGGCATGCCTTGGTGATCTCGTAATGGGTGAAATTCGGCGTGGCGATCGAGACGACCTCGATGCCGTCCTCGCGCCCTGCCTCCCCGGCGATCAGCTCCTTGTAGTCGGCATAACATCTGTCGGCGACAACGCCGAGCTTCGTGCCGAAATCGCGTCCGCGCTCGGCGTCGAGGTCGAAGGCTCCGCAGACCAGCCGATAGGTGCCGTCGCGCAGCGCCCCGGTGCGATGCTTGTAGCCCACCTGACCGGTGCGCCCGCCACCGACCATACCCCAGCGCAGTGGGCGTGAAATCGTTCTTTCTCCGTTGATCATCTGATCATCGCTCCTGAAATAGCCTGCCGCATCATTCCGCCGCCATGGCGGCCGGAGGTCCGTAAAGGTTGGGTTTCGGTATCATTTGAACCGGCTCGAGACCGCCGCTGTCGACAGCGCGCAGGGCCGCATCTGCCACGAGCGTCGCTGCATATCCGTCCCAGGTGGAAGGACCGCTGGCCGTGCCGCCGGAGGCGGCGACGATCCATTCGCGGAATTCCTGGTCGTAGGCATCGATGAAGCGCTCCCGCCAGTCCTCGGGGATTGCCTGACGAATGCCGTGCGCATCTGAAATCACGGTTGCCGGACGGTTCGGAAGCGCCGCAACGCCCGCTTCGCAGCTGATCTCGCCGCGGATATCGTAGCCATAGGCGATGTTCACCGAGATCTCGACGTCGACGAGCGCGCCCGAGGCCATGTGCAGGAGAACGAAGACCGGGTCGCGCAACGCGCCGCCGCGCGAGGAACGGCGCGGCACGCGCACCTCTACTCCGGTAACTTCGTCGGACAGAAGCCAGCGGGAAATATCCGCATCATGCACCAGCGTGTCGTTCAGCGGCATCTCGGAGGTGTAAAGCCCTTCGGGAACCGATGCGTTGCGATGCACGGAATGGAACATCAGCGGTGCGCCAAGTTTGCCTCCGTCGATCACCACCTTGAGGCGGCGATAATCGGCATCGAAGCGGCGCATGAAGCCGACCTGCACCAGCCGCCGGCCGAAAGCCGCTTCGGCCTCCATCACACGGAGCGCCGCCATCTCGGATGTCACCAGCGGCTTTTCGCAGAAGACCGGCTTGCCGGCGGCGATGCAGGCGAGCAACTGCTCCTCATGCGCCGGCCCCCAGGAGCAGATGACCACGGCCTGCACTTTTTCCGAAGAGATCAGGGCCGCAGGGGTGGCGAACACCTCCGCCCCCGCCGGGGTGGCAGCGGCCGCCCGCACCTGGTCGATATCGGTCACACCGACGATCTCGACGCCGGAAACCACTTTCGTGAGGCGGCGGATATGATCCTGCCCGATCATACCCGTGCCGATGATGCCAACCCGAAGGGTCATTTTGCCCCCCAGTGCTTGTCGATGTAGCGCTGCATTTCCGAGCGCATGAAGGTGCCGCTCTGATCGGCCTTGTCTTCCCAGGCGAAAACGCAGGCGGTCATGATGCCGTCGAAGCCGATTTCGGCGAGCGTGCCGAAGAACTCGTCCCACGGAACCTCGCCCTGGCCGATATTCAGGTGCTGGTGCACCCGGGCATTGGTGCCGGGCGGATTGAGGATATAGCGAAGGCCGGACGAGGCCTTGTGATTGAACGTATCGCCGACATGGACATGCGCCAGCACGTCCTTCGCCTCGCGCAGCATCGCCTTGGTGTCGTCGCCGAAATAGAAGGTGTGCGGGGCGCAATAGAGGAACTTGACGCTCTTCGAATTGACCGTGCGGATGATGTCGAGCGCCGGCTGCAGCGTCTCGCACCAGTCCTCCGGATGCGGCTCGACATTGAGCTGAATGCCCTCGCGCTCGAAGACCGGCACCAGCTCCTCCATCGAGCGCCACCAGGCGTCCTCGCAGGCCTCGATCATCGAGCCGGTATGGCAGCAATAGCAAGATCCCTTGTCCGGATGCGGACCGCGGCCGAACTCCGAATTCATCGTGTCGACTTCCAGCTCGACCGCGATTTCGATCGCCCGCTTCCAGTGCTTCACCGCCGCCTTGCGCTCGGTCTCATCGTTGGAGGCCCAGCGGTACATCGGCAGCAGCGAGGCGATCCCGACATCCGCCTCCTTCAGCGAGCGCTTCAATGTTTTGATCCGCTCGGGAAAGACGCGCGGCGCCTTGAACCATTCGAGGAAATCGCCGCGTGGGGATAGCTCGATCCAGTCGTAGCCGAGTTCCTTCACCTTCCGGGGCAGTTCTTCGAGCGAGAGATGCCGATGCATGAACGGGTCGAGTGCGATCTTCATTTTGATCTCCAGATTGCGGACATGATTTTCCCTTCTCCGGCCGCCGTCTTTCTGGCCCGCCGGAAGCTGTGCGCTTGCGCTGTCTCTTGTGTGGTGCCGTCAGCCGTTAGGGTGCCGGCGGCGGCTGCCCTTCGTGGCTGGCCATGTAGGTGTCTATCTGCGCTTCGAGGCCGGCCATGGTTTCGCCGCCGGCCATCAGGTCGGTAATTTCCTCGCGGCTCTTCTCGCCCCTGCGGAAATCGGCGGCGATGGCCCCACGGATGAGCACTGCGAAATGATCGCCGACCGCCATCGCATGCATGACCTGATGGGTGATGAAGATTACCGCCAGGCCCCGCCGCTTCGCCTCGTTGACGATCCGCAGCACGTGTGCCGCCTGCTTGACGCCGAGCGCGGCCGTGGGTTCGTCGAGGATCAGCACACGCGCCCCGAAATGCACGGCCCGCGCAATCGCCAGCGACTGGCGTTCGCCGCCCGAAAGCCCGCCGACGAGACGATCGCCATCATCGATCCGGGTGATGCCGAAATCCTGCACGGCCTTGACCGCAATCTCGTTGGCCTTCCTGCGGTCATAGACCTTGAACGGCCCCCAGCCCTTCGTCGGCTCGACGCCGACGAAGAAGGAGCGACCGATCGACATCAGCGGAAATGTGCCGCCGAACTGATGCACCGTCGAGATGCCCTTTTCCTGTGCCTCGCGCGGTCCGCTGAATTCGACCGGCGCACCGTCCATCAGGATGGTGCCGCGCGTCGGTTTGTGGACCCCGGCAAGCGTCTTGATCAGTGTCGACTTGCCGGCGCCGTTGTCGCCGAGTAGGCAGAGCACTTCGCCCGCCCGGACCTTGAGCGAGATGTCGTGCAGCACGTCGATCGGACCGAAGCTCTTGTCGACGTTTTGAAGTTCAAGGATCGCAATATTGTCAGACATGGTAACGCTCACTTGTTTTTCTTCGACACGAAGCTCAGCGCCATCTGCCGGAACGTGTCGTTCATCAGGACGGCGGCCATCAGCATCACGCCGATGATCAGGTTGGACCAGTTGCGGTCGATATCGGTGAAGTAGATGCCCTGGTTGACGACGGCGAAGGTCAGCGCCCCGAGAAAGATCCCGGCGACGGAACCGAAGCCGCCCGTGAGCAGCACGCCGCCCACCACGATCGAGACGATCGTATTGAAGATGTAGTTCATGCCGCCCGAGACCTGCGCGGAATTGAAGAGGATGGCGCCGCACATTCCGACGAAAGAAGCGGCCGTGCTCGACAGAACGAAGAGAGCGATCCTCAGCCGATCCGTCGGGATGCCGGCATTGCGGGCGCTCACCTCGTCTCCTCCCATCGCGAAGATCCAGTTGCCGTAGCGGGTTGCGTGCAGCACGAAACCGAAGACCAGGGTCAGCACGAGCCACCACAGGATGATCACCTGGAATTTGCCCTGGATGAGATCGCCGAACACCGTCTTTGCCCAGGCCGGCGCATTGAGCGGGACCGAAGCGGCTCCGGTCAGAATGACCGATCCCGCGAGAACGAGGCCCTGCACCGCGACCAGCGTGCCAAGCGTGATGATCAGCGAGGGCACGCTCGTGCGCACCGCCAGCAAGCCGTTGACCAGCCCGACGAGAACGCCGATGGCAAGCGCGCCCAGCATGCCGACGACGATCGGTAACTCGTAATAGCCCGAGAGGATCGCGATCGACATCGAGCCTGCCGGGATCATCGCGCCGATCGAGATATCGAGCTCGCCCGATATCATCAGGAGGCCGACGGGTAAGGCGACGATGCCGAGATTGGCCGCGAAATTGATCCAGCTTGCCGCGCCGAAGAGCGCACCGAGGCTCACGCCGCCGAAGGCGACATAGAAGGCAATCACCGCCACGAAGCTCAACACGGCGCCGAATTCGGGACGGCGCACAAAATGTCCCATGGAAAAGCCGCTCATCTCCCCGCCCTCACTTCTTCTTCGCCGCATAGGACATCGCCATCAGCCGGAACTTGTCGTTCATCATCACGGCGAGCAGCAGGAGCGCTCCGATGATGACGCTGCCGAGATTGGGGTCGATGCCGGTGAAATAGATGCCTTGGTTGACGATCGCAAAAGTCAGCGTGCCGAAGACGATGCCGACCACCGATCCAGCGCCCCCGGTCAGGAGCACGCCGCCGATGACCACGCACATGATCGAATTGAAGATGAAGGATTGCCCACCGAGCACCTGCGCGCTTTGATAGACCAGCACCTGGCTGACGCCGACGAAAGCGGCGGAAAAGCCGGACAGCATGTAAAGCGCGATAGTCAGTCGTTCCGTCGGAATGCCGGCGTTGCGGGCCGAAACCTTGTCGCCGCCGAGAGCGAAGATCCAGTTGCCCACGGGCGAGATGTGCAGCAGCCAGAAGAACGCCGCCACGAACAAGCCCCACCAGAAGATCGTCACCTGGAACATGCCGCCGACGAAATCGCCGAGCAGCGCTTTGACGCTCGGGCTCGGCACGAGCGACACGCCGGTGCTGCCGGCGATCAGCACGGTGAAGCCCAGCGTCAGCCCCATGACGCCGAACATCGAACCGATCGTGATGATCAGAGAAGGCACACGGGTGCGGTTGACGAGATAACCGTTGAAGAAGCCGACGATGAGCCCGACGCCCAGGCCGGCGGAAATGCCCACAATCTCGGGAAGGCCGTAATGGCCCGATATGATCGCCATCGTCAGCGATGCCGCCGGAATGACTGCGCCGATCGAGAGATCCATTTCACCCGCGATCATCAGGAGCCCGATCGGAAGGGCGACGATGCCGATCTCGGCGGCGACGTTCAGCCAGCTCGCATAACCCGCTGAAGACAGGAAGACCGTGCCGCCGACCAGGCCGAAGAAAACGAACACCGCGACCAGCCCCAACAGCGCGCCCGCTTCGGGACGGCGGGAAAGCTGACCGATCGTCGCTTTGATATCTTGGCCGCCTGAAGGAGCGGAGGAGGCAAGGACACTGTTTCTCGTGTTCATTTGATACCACCAATGAAGCCGTTGACCGGTAGCGGTCGGCGCTTTTTGGAAGACGTGAAGCCGCCCGTGTGAGGGACAGGCGGCTTCACGACACTCAGCCGAGCCTCAGCGGGCGCCGGCCTTCACACCCGCCAAGGTGGCGTCTACGTTCGAAGCGTCGATGACGCCGGGACCGGTGAGGATTTCGCGGGTCGGTACGGTAAGCCCGTAATTGACTTTGCCGTTGAGGATCGAGACTGCGAGATAGCCCTGCAGATATCCCTGCTGGTCGACGGCGCAGAGTTGCGTGCCGCCCTTGATGTTGTTGAGGATGGTTTCATCCATATTCATGCCGCAGACTTTCACCTGCCCCTGCTTGCCGGCCTGCGTCACGCCGTTGACCGCGGAATTCGTGTCGACATTGCCGATCGCAAACACCGCGTTGATCTCGGGATGCTGCAGAAGATGCGCTTTCAGCGCCTGGGCGACGGCGGTCGCCGAACCGAAGGAGGTTGCCGGCAATGGCAGAGACGAGCCGGCGCCGCCGCCTTCCGTGACACCTTCGATCATGCCCTTGCAGAAAGCTTCGATGTTGGCCGCGCCAGGCAGCGTGTTCAGGCAGACGGCGTTCTTCAAGTCGTGCTTGGCGAAATAGGTGCCCGCGGCTTTGCCCGAGAGATAATCGTTGGAGCCGACATAGTTCATCGCACCGAGGCGATCGGCAGCTTCGATGCCGCCGGCATTGTAGATGACCAGTGGAATTTTCTTGTCGACGACTGCTTTGAACGCCGGGTCCATGGCCTCCGGCACCCAATCCGGACCGACGATCGCATCCGCGCCCTGATCGATGGCCTGACGGATCAGCTCAGCCGCATCGACCCCGAGATTGTCGTAGTTCTGAGGACCGAGCCAGACGACCTTGCCGCCCTGCGCCTCCACGACCTTGCCGGCATCCTCGGCGCCGCGTTTTACGATCGACCAGAACGGATCGTCCGGTTTTCCGCCCACGACGAAAATATTGGCGGCCATGACGGCCGATGCGACGCAGGTGATGATGGCGGCAGCCGATACGGTTGCCGCGAGACGGCGAAATTCAGTCATCTCAGTCTTCCTCCCTTGGCCCGCCTCCCTGGCGTGACCGTGAGAGAAACATATCACCGCTTGAAATTCTCGAAATATGAAATCATACTAAACATGCATAAAGTATCATAGCATATCAATCATAATGACATTATGGTTTTGACGATGAGGGGAGCAATCATGCGGCGGCCAACCATCACCGATCTTGCCAAAGAGGCAGACGTCTCCATCGCGACCGTGAACAGAATTCTCGCCGGAAGCGCCTCCGTCAAAGGCACGACGGTGCAGCGTGTCCAGGCGGCCGCGGAGCGGATCGGCTTTTACGGCGCCGGCGCAATCGAGGACCGGCTGCGCAAATCGGTGCCGAAATACCGGCTCGGCTTCCTGCTGCAGCAATCGAGCCGTGAGCTTTACCAGCTCTTCGGCAGGAAGATCGTCGAGGCATGCCGGACGCGGCGCGACGAAGTCGTCGACCCCGTTATCGACTTCGTGGATCTGCTGACGCCTGAGAATATTGCCGGCCGGCTCAAAGCTCTTGGTGCCAACTGTGACGCCGTCGCCGTGATCGCCGCCGATCACCCCGTCATCGCCCAAGCCATCCGCGAGCTGCACGAGAAGGGCAAGCCTGTCATTGCCTATATCACCGACCAGTCCGCACGGGAGAGAGCGGCTTACGTGGGAGCCGACAATTGGAAAATGGGACGAACGGCGGCATGGCTCATCTCGCAGATGACCCACGGGCCTGGACGCATAGCCGTTTTCATCGGCAATCACCGCTACCAGTGTCAGGATGTCTCCGATGCGAGCTTCCGCTCCTACGTGCGCGAGCACGCGCCACATCTGACCATCGAGGACAGCCGCCCCACGCATGAGGAGCCGAACGAAGCCTATAGGATGGTTAGGGAATTGCTGGCGACGACGGACGACCTCACCGGCATCCTGATCGTAGGCGGCGGCATCTCAGGCGTCTTGCGGGCACTCAGGGAAGTTCCGCCGGAGCGGCGCCGAAGCATCCGCCTCGTCTGCCGGGACATCGGCCCGGAAACGCGTAAGGGCCTCTCGGAGGGAATGATAACCGCAGCCCTCTGTCATCCGCTGGAACAGACGTCCGCGGTTCTCGTCCAGACAATGATCGAGACGATCACGCAAGGCGCATCCGGCAGCACCATCCAGCGCACCATCGCCTTCGAAATCGTCACGCCCGAGAATATGTGAGATCCTGGGGGAAAAGGCTTTCACGCCCAGGCCAATAGCCGTCCTTGAGGAATTGTTGGCCCCGATCACCGGACGACAGGTCCTAGAAACGCAAAAAGCCCGCCTTGATGGCGGGCAATTTGATTGGTTTCGTGTTCATGATTTGCAGCGTTCGCTTTGCTCACCCTTCAGGTTATGGTGAGCTTTAGCGAACGACGAGCTACCGATGGCCAGCGAAGATGAAGTCTTCACGCCAGCGATAACCGATCTTGCTGTTCCGGAAGATAAGAGGGAAGATTTGGTTGCGGGTGCAGGATTTGTAGTTTTTCTGTCCCTCTGCGTCGGCTTTGCCTCCTTGGGGCCCCCTGATGAGGGGTTAAATCCTCGACCCGTTACCCAACAAAAAGCCCGCCTTGATGGCGGGCTATTTGTTTGGTTGCGGGGGCAGGATTTGAACCTGCGGCCTTCAGGTTATGAGCCTGACGAGCTACCGGGCTGCTCCACCCCGCGCCATGCAAATCGTTGGATTTGCTTATTTCATCATAACACGAAAGGCCGCTTTGCGGGCGGCCCTTTTTTCGGCTTTGGGCCGTTGGTTTGTTTTGAGAAGATTATTTAGTTGCGTTTTGCAGACCTGGCAGCGACCTACTCTCCCGC
>NZ_LOKX01000035.1 GCF_002211285.1 Rhizobium sp. R635
CCGGCAATGCGCTTGCCAACGCGATCGTCGGCGGTGCCGGCAACGATCTGCTGGACGGCGGCGCCGGCGCCGACAGTCTGCGCGGTGGCGCGGGCAACGACATCTATGTGGTCGACAATGCGGGCGATGTGATCGTCGAGGCGGCGGGCGGCGGCACTGACGAATTGCGGACGGTGCTTTCAGCCTACTCGATCGCTACGCTGACCAATGTCGAGAACCTGAGCTACATGGGATCCGGCAACTTCACGGGCACCGGCAATGCGCTGGCCAACATTATCACCGGCGGCGCCGGCAATGATGTGCTGAATGGCGGGTTTGGCGCCGACAGCCTGATCGGCGGAGCGGGTGACGACACCTATGTCGTCGACAATGTCGGCGATATCGTCATCGAGAACGCCGCCGCAGGAACGGACACGGTCTGGACGAACCTGAGCACCTACACGCTTGGCGCCAATGCCGAGAACCTCATCTCCTTCGGCACGGGGGCGTTTACCGGAACCGGCAATGGGCTCGACAACGTTATCACCGGCGGAGCGGGGATCGATACGCTGAAGGGCGGGGCGGGCGACGACACCTATGTCATCTCCACCGGTGACGTCGTCGTCGAGAATACCGGCGAGGGTATCGACACGGTTCGCACGGCACTGGCAAGCTATATGCTCGGCAGCAATGTCGAGAACCTCACCTATATCGGCACGGCAGCGTTTACCGGAACCGGCAATGCGCTCGACAACGTTATCGTCGGTGGCAATGGCTCCAACACGCTAACAGGCGGCGCCGGAAATGATACCCTGAGTGGTGGAGCGGCGGCAGACGTCTTCATTTATTTGCCGAACTGGGGCCATGATACAATCACAAACTTTGTGGCAACCGGCAGCGCACATGACATGATCAGGATCGATCACAGCATTTTTGCCGACTGGGCGTCGCTTCTTGCGGCAAGCGGTCAGTCTGGTGATGATACGATTGTTACAGCCGATGCAGACAATACCATCACGCTAAAGAATGTGCTTCTATCAAGCCTTCATTCAGGGGACTTCCTGTTTGCGTGATCTTCGCCCGCACTTTGGTGGTTCGGCGCCTGCTGGAGAGCCAAAGTCTGTTGTTGTGACGGCGCCGCGCATCAGTAATGCGTCGCGCGCCGTTATTGGTTCGATGCCGTCGGTCGCGAGATCGAGATATTGGAGACCTTAAAGCGCATCGCGTTCGACTTGATGCATGCGACGCGCTTTAGCTCTTTTGTTTTACGCACGTCGTTACCCCGCCGCCCGCTTCCGGGCGACGCGGTAGCATGCTGCTGAAGAACCCAGCGGCTTTGTAAACGTAATACGATTTCCAGTAGGCTGTCAGGTCGCAGCGATCAGTTGCAGGCCTTGTTGCCGGATGACCAGCGATTGACGTCGCCGGCGATGCGTCCTGCTACCGGTTCCTGCATCATTGGCCCGAAGGCCTGGAGGCGTGCCGGGCTGCCTTCGGCCTGGACGACGAGGAGCGGCCGGCTTTCTGGGCTGCCCTTGTGAACAAGCAGGATGCGGGGGCGGCCGGTGAAGGAATTGAGTTCCGGTGCGAGCTTGTAGGCCGCAAAAGCGGGATCGCCTGATTTGAACCAGCAGGCGTTGGCTCCAAGTGCCACCCGTTCCATCGTCGGCAGCGCGGCACGGTTCGGATTGGCTGCCGGCGCCGCCGACTGGCAGGCTGCAAGCATGGCTGCGAGAACAGTCGACACGGCAGCGTTTGCGACAGTGAGGCGAGGGCGCATTGGTCTTGCTCCAGGGATGAAGGCTTTGCATGCCGTTACCCGCGGCACGGCCCGCGGGCGGCATGCGTTCAGGGCGGACTCAGGCGGCGATGACGTCGAGCGCCGAGGCGAAGAGGCCGCGGCCGTCAGAACCGCCGTGAGCGGCTTCAATCAGATTTTCGGGATGCGGCATCATGCCGAGCACATTGCCCTTTTCGTTCATGATGCCGGCAATGTCATTGATCGAGCCATTGGGATTGGTGCCCTCGGCATAACGGAACACGACCTGGCCGTTGCCTTCGATCTTCGCCAGCGTCGCTGCGTCGGCGAAATAATTGCCGTCGTGATGGGCGACCGGGCTGCGGATGATCTGGCCCTGCGCATAGGCGCGGGTGAAATCGGTATCGGCATTGGCGACTTCGAGCTTAATCTCGCGGCAGACGAATTTCAGCGAGGCGTTGCGCATCAGCGCGCCCGGCAGCAGGCCGGCCTCGACGAGGATCTGGAAGCCGTTGCAGACGCCGAGAACCTTCACGCCTTTTGCAGCCTTGTCGATGATCGCCTGCATGACCGGCATGCGGGCGGCGATCGCGCCGCAGCGCAGATAATCCCCATAGGAGAAGCCGCCCGGGATGACGATCAGGTCGACATCGGGGATCTCGGTTTCCGTCTGCCAGATCGTCACCGGCTTGTGGCCGGAGATCTTGGTCAGGGCTGCGATCATATCGCGGTCACGGTTGAGGCCCGGAAGTTGAACGACGGCTGATTTCATGGGGTCCCTGCGTCTAGCGAAAGATATTGAACTGGAACGCTTTCGGCGAGCCATACTCCATTGTCGGAGACAAAGAAAGAATGGCCCTTAGAAAACATGGCGGCTGCGTCGACACGCAGGATGATATAGTCGCCCTTGCGGCGCGTGGCGACGGTTTTCGCGGTTTCGATATCCGCTGAGAGATGGACGTGGTGCCGCTCCATCTTCTTCAGGCCTTCGCGCTCGATCGAGGGCCAGCTTATCCTTGACGTGCCGTGAAAGAGCACGTCGGGCGGCTGGACCGCCTTCAATGCCAGATCGACGCCGACGCTGTGGCCTTGATTGGCGCGAATTCTGTCATCGACGAGCGCAAAGCGTTTCTTCGGACTGTTCTCGATGATCTCGAGGATATCAGCGCGGGACACGCCGTATTTCGACGCCACCGCCTTTTCGAGCGCATCGAAGGATACCCATCCTTCGACATCGAGCGTCAGGCCCGCGGCATCAGGCGCATGGCGCAAAACATAGCTCATGAATTTCGAGACTTCCGTCTCCAGCTTTGCTTCCACCATGACGCTTGGTCCTCAAGGCCTGTGCGGGGCAGGCCCGCGATCGTCAGTCGATCGCGATCGCGTAGTTCTCGATGACCGTGTTTGCGAGAAGCTTCTCGCACATGGCCTTGAGGTCAGCCTCGGCCTTGGCCTTGTCGGCGCCTTCCAGTTCGAGGTCGAAGACCTTGCCCTGTCTTATATGGCCGACGCCGGAGAAGCCGAGGGCGCCGAGAGCGCCTTCGATGGCCTTGCCCTGCGGATCGAGAACGCCGTTTTTCAGCGTGACGGTGACACGAGCCTTGATCACTTTGTCTTTCCTGCCTTACTTGACGAGAACCGGGCCGGTGCCGCGCACAGGCTCGTTTTCATTGATGATGCCGAGACGGCGCGCAACTTCGGAATAGGCTTCGAGCAAGCCGCCGAGGTCACGGCGGAAGCGGTCCTTGTCCATCTTCTCATGGGTTTCGATATCCCACAGCCGGCAGCTGTCCGGCGAGATCTCGTCGGCGAGGATGATACGCATCAGATCGCCTTCGAAGAGGCGGCCGCATTCGATCTTAAAATCGACGAGCTGGATGCCGACGCCGAGGAAGAGGCCGGTCATGAAGTCGTTGACGCGGATGGCGAGCGCCATGATGTCATCGAGTTCGGCCGGATTGGCCCAGCCGAAGGCGGTGATGTGCTCTTCGGAGACCATCGGATCGTCGAGCGCGTCGGATTTGTAATAGAATTCGATGATCGAGCGCGGCAGGACGACGCCTTCCTCGATGCCGAGGCGCTTGGCGAGAGAACCGGCGGCGACGTTACGCACGACGATCTCCAGCGGGATCATCTCCACTTCCTTGATCAGCTGTTCACGCATGTTCAGCCGGCGGATGAAGTGGGTCGGGATGCCGATCTTGTTCAGATGGCTGAAGATATATTCGCAGATGCGATTGTTGAGGACGCCCTTGCCGTCGATGACTTCGTGTTTCTTCTTGTTGAAGGCGGTGGCATCGTCCTTGAAGAACTGGATCAAAGTGCCCGGCTCGGGGCCTTCATACAGAATCTTTGCCTTGCCCTCGTAGATACGGCGGCGACGGTTCATCGTGGTTATTCTCTGTTGTTGGCGCTCTTGGGATAGCGCGAGTGGATCGATCTCTTGGCGTCCCCTTAAAGGAAAAGAGAGTGTTTCACAATCCGCCTGTCGCTCCTTCCCCGGTTTCAGATTTTCATGGCTCCGGCTTCCGGATTTTACGGAAGGCCGCCAAGAGAATCGAATGAATTCGCGAGACGAGTTTAGCGTCTTTTCCTCTACGGTGGAATGAAGGCGAAATGGCGGGACGCTTATACCGGTTTTTTATTTGGCGGCCCTGCCGGTAAGCGCGCGGCGAAGCTCAGCCCGCGCGATGCGGGCTGCGTTTTCCCCGTGGCGCCAGCTTCCGGCGCGGATGAAGGAGGGGATCTGCATGGCCGGTATCGGCCGGGCGAGCGCATAACCCTGCAGCATATCGCAGTCGAGTTCTTCGAGAATGCGGATATGGTCCGCCGTCTCCACGCCCTCGGCGATGACGAGGATATCAAGCGAGCGGCCGATGTCGATGATGGAGCCTACGAGTTTGCGCTGCTCGGCCGATTGCGGCAGCATCCGGATCAGCTCCTTGTCGATCTTCAGCGTCTTCGGGCTCAGGCGCAGCAGGCTGACGATCGAGGCGTGGCCGGTGCCGAAATCGTCGATCTGGATGTCGATGCCGAGCTTGCGCAGCTTTTTCAGGTTTGCCGTTACCGCCTCGTCGCAATCGTCGAGCGAGATCGATTCCAGCAATTCGAAGGAGATGGTGCCGGGCGGGATCTTCAGGGCGCGAAGCTTCTTGCCGAGATCGGGATCGGCGAGCCGTCTGGCGGAGACGTTGACCGATATTTTCGGGACCGGCAGCCCATCGGCGAGCCAGGCTTTGCGGTCGGCGAGGGCCTTCTCCAGGATCAGGGCGTCGATGGTCGAGACGACGTCGAGATCTTCGGCAATGTCGAGGAAACGGTCGGGCGTCAGCAGCCCGTGCGCCGGATGCTGCCAGCGGGCAAGGGTTTCGACACCTGTGACATCGAGCGTGCGGGCATCGAACTGCAGCTGATAGAACGGCACGAATTCGTTGCGCTCCAGGCCGATCAGGATCTCGTCGGCAAGCTGCTTGGCGGAGACGATGTCGCGGCGATCCGATGCCGAGAAGAATTCGAAACGATTGCGGCCGAGACCCTTGGCCCGATAGAGCGCGATATCGGCATCGAGCAGCATCTGCTTGGCGTCGAGCTCCGGCCCGCTGTCGACGGCGATGCCGACGCTGGCGCCGAAGCGGCAGTCGTGCCCTTCATATCTGACAGGTTTGCGCAATTCACGGATGACGCGCTCGGCAAGGCCGACGACCTTCTTCGAGGCCGCATCGACGGCGCAGAGGATGACGAATTCGTCGCCGCCGATCCGGGCGACGAAATCGGCGGCGCGGACGGAATTCCGCAGCACGCCCGCGACATGCCTCAGCATGGCGTCGCCGGCCCGGTGGCCGAGTGTGTCGTTGATCTGCTTGAAGCGGTCGAGATCGATATGCAGGATGGCCAGCGCCAGGCCTTTTGCACGGCATTCGACCGAGCGTTCGTCCAGCATCTTGTCGAGATAGCGGCGGTTCGGCAGGCCGGTGAGGTAGTCGTGCAGGGCCAGGTGCTCGATGCTCGCCTTGGCGGCCTCGAGCTCGCGGTTGCGTGCCTCGGCCAGATCCTTGGCGCGCTGCAGTTCGTTGCGCAGCGCGACTTCCTCGGTCACATCCCAATTGGCGCCGACCACTTTGCGGCGGCCGTTGCCGTCGATGAAATAGGCGGAGCTGGCGCGGATGATGCGCTCGGTGCCGTCGCCGCGGATGATACGGTATTCCTGCTGAAAATTGCTGCCGCTCGCGACGCTGCGGTCGACCAGGCCGAGCACGCGCTCGCGATCATCGGGATGCAGGCTTTTCGCCCAGATCTCGCCGGCGTTCCGGCGCGAAATGCCCTTCAGCCCGTAAATGGCCATGAGCCGTTCGTCCCACTCGACCATGTTCTCCTCGATATCGGCCTCGAAGACGCCGATGCGGGAAATATCAAGCGCCAGATCCAGCCGGCGCGAGAGGCGCGACAGCGTCTCCTCGGCCTGTTTGCGGGCGGTGATATCGGTGTCGGTGCCGACGATGCGCGTGGGAACGCCGGCCTCGTCCCATTCCACGCAGGCGCCGCGGCATTCGATCCAGATCCAGCGGCCGTCCCTGTGGCGCTCGCGATACTCGAAGATCTGATAGTCGGGGTCGCCGGCATTCTGCCGATCGATGGCATGGACGACGAAATCGCGATCATCGGGATGGACGAGCTGCAGCCAGGCGTCGTAGTCCCCGGCGGCTTCTTCGTCCGGCGCCATGCCGCGCATCGTCTTCCACGTCTCGGAATAATACTTCCGGTCGAGACGGTAATTGTGATCCCAGACACCGAGGCTGGAGCCGACGAGCGCATAGTTCCAGCGGCTCTCCCGTTCGGCCAGATCGGAATCGTCCGCCGCCGTCCCGTTACCGACGCCTGCCTCTGCCGCTGCGGCATCGCCATGCGGATCATCGGCCTCTGGATGGGCTTTCTTCACGGGCATTCTCGCTCATTTCGTTCGACGCAGTCTGCGGTCATTCCATTAAGAAAGACTTAGAAAAGCAATCACTCAATTAGCGAGTTGGCAAGTTTTCCTCAATCAGATGGAGAGTCGGCTGAGGAACTGAGCAAAGACCATAGTCCCTTCGGGCCAGGGGCCATGACCGGAATCGGCATTGATATGACCGGCCTCGCCGGCATCGACGAGGAAGGAGCCCCAGCTGCTGGCGATATCGTCGGCATGCTCGTAGCTGCCGAACGGATCGTTGCGGCTGGCCACCGTGATCGAGGGGAAGGGCAGCGGATCGCGCGGATAGGGGCCGAACGTCATCAGATGTTTCGGGCGGATATCCGGATTGGCGACATCGGGAGGGGCGACGAGGAAGGCGCCGGCCACCCGATTGCGGAAATGCGGAATAGCATGGATCGCCGATGGGATGCCGAGCGAGTGGGCGACGAGGACGACGGGGCGCGTGGAAGCGTTCACTTCCTCGGCGATGCGGGCGATCCAGTCTTCACGGACCGGCTTCGTCCATTCGGCCTGTTCGACGCGCCGCGCCGTGCTGAGCTTTGCCTCCCAGCGGCTCTGCCAATGGCCGGGGCCTGAATTGGTATAGCCGGGGATGATGAGAATATCTGCGTCTGAGGCTTTCATAGTGCCGCCGATGTGAGAAAGCTCGGCCAAGATGTCAAGAGGCACTCCAAGGGAGAGAGCGACACGGGCGCCGAAACTTGCTATATAGTGTGAGTGCCGGTTGCGGATTTCGTATCGGCTTGCCGCCGATGCTTGTCCGCCGCCGACCGATCTCGGCTGAGGAGGAGAAAGCCATGGCGGCATTTCATGTCATGACGGGTGCCAGCGAAAACATCTCGTGGCCCGTGGTCAATCGCATCAGTATCGCCGACGTCTTCGACGCGCTGAAGCGCGGGCTCGACGATTTTAGTGAGAAGCCTTCCCATTACGTGTTCCTATGCCTGATGTATCCGATCGCCGGCGTCTTCCTGACGCTATGGACCTCCGGCGCCAACCTTCTGCCGATGGTCTTTCCGCTGATGTCCGGTTTCGTGTTGATCGGCCCGATCGCGGCGATCGGCCTCTATGAGATCAGCCGCCGCCGCGAAGAGGGTCTCGACACCTCTTGGACGCATGCGCTCGATGTGCGCCATTCGCCGGCGCTGCCGTCGATCGTCGCGGTCGGGCTGATGCTCTTCGGCCTCTTCGTCGTCTGGCTGGTGACGGCGCAGACACTCTACGGCAACCTGCTCGGCGACGTGTTTCCGCGCACCATGGCGGATTTCACCCGCCAGGTCTTCGGCACGGCACAAGGCCTGCAGCTGATCATCTGGGGCAATCTCATCGGCTTCGTCTTCGCGCTCGTCGTGCTGGCGATATCCGTCATCACCTTTCCGCTTCTGCTCGACCGCGACGTCGGAGCGGTTGCCGCCGTCGTGACCTCGATCCGCGCGACGGTCGCCAACCCGGTGCCGGTGCTGCTCTGGGGCCTGATCGTCGCAGCACTCCTCGTCATCGGCACAATCCCGGTCTTTGCCGGCCTTGCCGTCGTCATTCCGATCCTCGGCCATGCGACCTGGCATCTCTATCGCAAGCTGATTGCTCGGCAAGCCGTGTAATCATGGCTTTCTCCCGGGATCTCAGCTTGGCTGAGGTCCCCCAGGGGAACATTCGAACCTGCCTCGGCGTTTTTAGCGTAGACTTCGAGGAGGATTTCAGACGTGACGATGAAGCATCTGTTTGCCCGTTTCGCAACCAAGGCATCGGAATGGGCGGGCAAGCCCGTCGTCTTCATCCTGGCGCTGGCGGTCGTCGTCATCTGGGCGGCGCTCGGGCCCTTCTTCGGCTATTCCGAAACCTGGCAGCTGATTATCAACACCGGCACGACGATCATCACATTCCTGATGGTCTTCGTGCTGCAGAACGCCCAGACGCGCGATACGCGAGCGATCCAGGCCAAGCTCAACGAAATCATCCTGACGAGCCACGCCGAGAACCGCTTCATCGGCATCGAGCACCTTGATGAAGAGGAGCTGAAACGGCTCGATCAGCTTGTGGCCAAAGCGGCCGAGGGCAGGGCCGGGGCGGAGGCTTGCAGGACGGCGGAGGTGGAGAAGGCGGAGACGCCGAAGAGGGGGCCCGTTATTAAATAAAATCGAAATTTACTGCGAAAAAAGAATTGCGGCAAACACAATCAACAGCGTTAAAAACAATAAAATAAGCAATGGCATCGTATATAAAACTCTAGATCTATTTGGGATAATATCTTCTTCCTCGGCTGACTCTCTTTTGTACATCTTTGATCCGATTTTACTATCTAATTCAAAATCCCATTTATTTTTCTTGTAAAATATAAGCTCTTTCACTTCTGTTGTGACTAGAAAAATTATGGCTAAGGATAGGACTGCTATGGGGGTGATTGCCCCATAGGTATCCAGATGATTTTCTAACGAAGCCACGCGTTATCCCCTGCGGTGCCTTATGTGTTTTGTAATTTATTGTACGCGCGGAAAATAGCGAGCGGTTTTATGCCGTGTGCTCCTGTGGCAGTTCTTTGCGCAGGCAGATATGAAAACGACGCCCTTAGGGGGCGTCGCCATATTGTTGATTCCCGAACCCGCTCACGCCTTGCCAAAGACACGCCGGAAGATCGTGTCGACATGCTTGGTGTGATACCCAAGATCAAACTTCTCCCGGATATCCTCTTCCGAAAGCGCGGCACGGACCTCGGCATCGGCCAACAGCTCTTCCAGAAAATCCTTGCCCTGTTCCCACACCTTCATCGCATTGCGCTGGACGAGGCGGTAGGCGTCCTCGCGGGAGGTGCCGGCCTGGGTGAGCGCCAGGAGGACACGCTGGGAGTGGACGAGGCCGCGGAACTTGTTGAGGTTCTTCTCCATGTTCTCAGGGTAAACCAGCAGCTTTTCGATGACGCCGGCGAGACGCGAGAGGGCGAAGTCGAGCGTGACGGTGGCGTCCGGGCCGATCACGCGTTCGACCGAGGAGTGGGAGATATCGCGCTCGTGCCAGAGGGCGACGTTTTCCATGGCGGGCAGAGCGTAGGAGCGGACCATGCGGGCGAGGCCGGTCAGGTTTTCGGTCAGGACCGGATTGCGCTTGTGGGGCATCGCCGAGGAGCCCTTCTGGCCGGGCGAGAAATATTCCTCGGCTTCCAGCACCTCGGTGCGCTGCAGGTGGCGGATTTCGGTCGCCAGGCGCTCGATCGAGGAGGCGACGACGCCGAGGGTGGCGAAATACATGGCGTGGCGATCACGCGGGATGACCTGGGTCGAGACCGGCTCGGCTTTCAGGCCAAGGGCCTCGGCGACATGTTCCTCGACGCGCGGATCGATATTGGCGAAGGTGCCGACGGCGCCCGAGATGGCGCAGGTCGCGACTTCCTCGCGGGCGGCGACGAGACGCTGGCGGCAGCGCTCAAATTCGGCATAGGCGAGCGCCAGCTTGACGCCGAAGGTGGTGGGCTCGGCGTGGATGCCGTGCGAGCGGCCGATGGTGACGGTGTCCTTGTGTTCGAAGGCGCGGGTTTTCAGCGCCGTGAGCAGCCGGTCGAGATCGGCGATGAGGATATCGGTGGCGCGAACCAACTGGACGTTGAAGCAGGTGTCGAGCACGTCTGATGAGGTCATGCCCTGGTGGACGAAGCGCGCATCCGGGCCGACGATTTCGGCGAGGTGGGTGAGGAAGGCAATGACGTCATGTTTGGTGACTGCCTCGATCTCGTCGATGCGGGCGACGTCGAAGGTGGCCGCGCCGCCTCTTTCCCAGATCGTTTTTGCCGCCGATTTCGGGATGACGCCGAGTTCCGCCAGCGCGTCGCAGGCATGCGCCTCGATCTCGAACCAGATGCGGAACTTGGTTTCGGGAGACCAGATGGCGACCATTTCGGGCCGGGAGTAACGCGGGATCATGGGCGGCTGCCTTCACTTCAAGAGGTTTAAGCGTCGAAGATTTGGTTTTACGCAATTTCGGACGCAAAACCGCTGGGCACTTTTGCTGAAATTGCTTTAGCGCCCCTGTAGCAAAGACGGGCGGCAATCTCAACGCATGCGTTTGGCAAGATGATAACTGCTTGCGACAAGGCAGACGAGGCCGAGCGGCAGGAAAAGGCGAAGGCCGATCACCAGGAACTGGTAGACGGCGCTGATGCTGGTGAAGACGAACTGGAAAGCCCAGACGATGCTGCCGAAGGGTGCGTGCCAGCGCGAATAGAAGATCCGGTATTCCATGGCGAAGAGGAAAGCGGTCATCAGGATCGTGGCCGCCGTCAGCGTCACGAAAAAAGCGGCGAACCGCGCTTCCGGCGGCCTGTTATAGGCAAGGAAGCGGGCGACCGGCAGGGCGAAGGGCCAGGAGAGCAGGCCGCCGAGGAAATAGAGTGCTGCGACCTCGGCAAGCCGGCTGGTCTGCAGGCCGTTGCGGAGATAGAGGCCGAGCATGGCGGCGGCCAGCATCTGCATGCCCCAGAGCAATGCACCGACAAAGAGATCGGAGTAGGGCGGCTTCGCCGCCCGAAGGCGATCCATCCTGGGGCGATCCTCGCTCAGGGATGGACAGGAACGGCGATCCAGCGTCCGTTCCTCTCGGCATCGAAGGCCAGGACGAGAGCGACGTGAACCGGGTTTCCACCTTCCGGCTGGTAGACCATCGCGCCGCCGATCCGGTATTCCACCGAACATACGCGCTCGGCCGGGACAGTGGTGGCCTGGCGGGCCGCCTGCCGGTTCGGGGCGCCTTCCTTCTCGATCATCTGCAGGCTGAAGCCGATGACGCGCTTATCGACCGCGGCGCAATCCTTCGGCGTCGGCACCGGCATCTCGCCAAGCGAGAGCGTATAGGGCGATTTCGGCGGTCCGTCGGTCGCAAGCGTCGTGTAGCGAAGCGTCTTCGAGGGGGAGCCGAGCTCGGTCGGCGGGTTGAACGCGGCGATCAGGCCGGGATTGGTCAGGAGATCGTATTTGTCCATCTGGCCGCGCGCCGCCGTCAGGTTCTGCCGCCGCGCCTTGGAGAGATTGGCGTCCTTCTCGGTCAGTTCAGTGCGGAAAGGCGTGCCTTCGAGATACTGGCCGTTTTCGGTATCGATGAAATAGGTGTTGGAGTAGGGGGCGTTGCCGTCACCCTCGATGCCGAATTCCTGAAACGCGAAGACCTTGCCGTCGGCGGAAAAGCCGATCGGCTGGATGCTGGCGATGTCTCCGGCCAGTGATATGCCGGGCAGGCCGGCAATTGCGGCGGCAAGCATGCCGCCCATCATCAGACGCTTCTTCATCCTCGTGCCCCTTCGGCTGCCTGACGCAGACCGGCGACGGTCTTGCGGTAATCCTCGACGGTATCGCCTTTGAAAATCGCCGATCCGGCAACGAGGACGTTGGCGCCGGCGCGGGCGATATCAGGCGCCGTTTCCACCGTGACGCCGCCGTCGACCTCGAGTTCGATCGGGCGGTCACCGATCAGTGACTTTGCGGCGGCGATCTTGGCCGTCATCGCCGGAATGAATTTCTGGCCGCCGAATCCGGGGTTGACCGACATGATCAGGATGAGATCGATATCATCGAGCACGTTCTCGATGGCGCTGAGCGGCGTTGCCGGATTGATCGTCACCCCGACCTTCTTGCCGAGATTGCGGACGGTTTGCAGCGAGCGGTGCAGATGCGGCCCGGATTCGGCATGGACGGTGATGCGGTCGCAGCCGGCCTTGGCGAAGGCTTCGAGATAGTCGTCGACCGGCGAGATCATCAGGTGGCAGTCGAAAGTGGCCGAGGTATAGGAGCGCAGCGACTTGATGACATCGGGACCGAAGGAGATGTTGGGCACGAAATGGCCGTCCATGACGTCGAGATGGATCCAGTCGGCGCCGGCGGCCGTCACGTCGCGCACCTCCTCGCCGAGCCTGGCGAAATCCGCCGCGAGGATCGAAGGGGCAATGCGAATGGGCAGCGTCATCAGGTTCTCACTCCGTAGGAGGCGCCATGACCGCGGCGCCCGAATTCAAGGCTCGCGGCGTGCTTATTGCGTCGGCGCGGCAGGTGGAAAAAAGCCGCTGCCTCGCCATTCGAGCAGACGGTAGGGATTTTGCGAAAGTTCATGCCCGCCGGTGAAGGCGACGGCGCCGATCGGCGTCTGGAATGTGGTGCCGGCAAGCGTCTCCTGGAGCGGCTTGCCCGCCTGGGCGGCGGCTTGCGCAGCCTGGCCGGCGATGAGGGCTGCCGCCATCGAGGGCAGGACATAACCTTCCGGCTCGACGCCCTTGGCACGCAGGGCCTCGGCCGCAGCCGCGCCTTCCGGCAGCACTGCATATTCGGGCAGCGTGACGGCGCGCACGCCGTCCGTGAGCGGCAGCGGCTGATTGGCGGCGCGCATGGCATCGCCGCCGAGAATGGAGAGCGGGATGTTCTCCGCCTTGGCATCGCGGGCGATGACGGAGACGTCGTTGCGGTCGCCGCCGATGAAGACCCTGGTGGCGCCGGCCCGTTTCAGGCGGCGCACGAGAGCGATCTGCTGCTCCTGTCCCGGGCGATAGGTGTCGGTGAAAACAGGCTTCAGACCGTTCTGCTCCAGCGCGTTGCGCACGGCTTCCGTCAGTTCGCGGCCATGGATGGTGCCGTCCTCGATCAGGGCGATCGGGTCTGCCGCCCAGTTCTTGAGGATCACCTCGATGATCTTTGCCGCTTCGGCGCCGTCGGCGGGCGCAAGGCGGAAGAGCGGCCAGCCGTTTTTCAGCGCATCCTCCATCAGGATGCGTGAACGTACCGAGACGGTGATCGCGACAATATTGGCGTCCTTCAGCTTCGGCAACGCGTCTTCCAGCGTCTCGCTGCAGAGAAAGCCGACGGCTACCTGAACCTTGGCATTGACGAGCGCATCGGCAACCGCCGCGCCGCTATTGTCCTCGCAGGTCTCATTGATGGCGACGAGCGTATTTCCGGATTGCTGGATCTCGGAACCGGCGCCGGCGGCGATCTGTGCGCCGAGAAGCGCGAGCGGGCCGCCCTGGGGAGCGACGACGCCGATCGTCACGCCGGCCGCATGGCCTTGCGCCGCCGCTACCAGCAGCGCCAGAAAGGCTGCTATGCCACGCAGGTTGATCATGAAAGGCGGAGATCCCTAGCCATCGTCCATGCCCTTTTATCCGCAAGGCCGCGATCGTCAAAGAAAAACAAGCGCAACACGGTGCTTTTCACTGATCCTATTGTAGAAAACGTAACCGATGCTCGCCATATTGGCGCGATAGCAAGACGAACCAGGCATAAAAGCGGACGGGAGAAGCAGGTGTTGAACAGGCAGCATATCGACCCTGGCCTTTATCGCGATGCCATGAGCCGTTATGCCGGCCATGTGCAACTTGTGACCACGGCGATGGAGGGTATGCGCCGCGGCGTCACCATTACCGCCGCCTGCTCGGTTTCGGACAATCCCGCATCGGTGCTGATCTGCCTCAACAACACCAACCCGAAGAACGAGATCTTCTTCCGCAGCGGCATCTTCGTGCTCAATACGCTCGGCGCCCAGCATCAGGGCGTTGCCGACGCCTTTTCCGGCCGCACGGCGCTTGCCGATCACGACCGTTTCGCAAGCGCCCGTTTCGACACGCTCCTCACCGGCGCGCCGGTTCTCGCCGATGCACTGGCCGCCTTCGATTGCCGTGTGACCGACATCAAGGAAATGCCGACGCACAATGTCATCTTCGGTGAGGTCGCCGCCGTCCGCTTCAGCGAAAAGCACCCGGCGCTCATCTATATGAACCGGGATTATCATACGCTCTGATAGGAACGGCCTGGATTTCGAGGGGATAGAGCATGGACAATGCCGGGATCGAGGAAATGTTTCAGGGGCTCGGGCCGGTCACGATCAAGCGCATGTTCGGCGGCAAGGGCATCTATCATCTCGGGCGGATCATCGCCGTCGAAGTGCGCGACGAGATGCTGCTGAAAGCCGACGAGACGACCGCCCCGGAGTTTGCCGCCGCCGGGGCCACGCAATGGGCCTATGAGGGCAAGAAGGGCAAGCCCGTGAAAATGCCCTACTGGTCGATCCCCGAAGAGGCCTACGACGATCCCGATCTGATGGCGAAATGGGTGCGGCTTGCCTATGAGGCAGCGCTGCGCGCTGAATGACTACTCCATCCGTGGCCGCCTATTACGCCTTCCCGCGGCATTTTGCCTTGGTAATTTCACACATTCGGCGGCGCTTTGTAATCGCACGGCGCAATGATATGGTGCGCCGTCAATGCCGTATTTCTTATTGTTCCAGTCTATTTGATGCCATCCCCTTAGAGGAGAAATTGCATGTCTAAAATGATGATTCTGGGCGTAAAAGGTGAAGCCGGTCTTTGGCTGGTCGACTTCGAGGCAGGCACCGTCACCGCGATGGACGGTAACCGCGAAGATTATATCTCCGCCCGCGACAACGCCGATAAATTTGAAACGGATCTTGACGTCGCCGTCGGCTTCGAACGGAAGGAGGTCGCCTTCTCCGGTCATTACTACAAAACCCCCGATGTGGACGTCGCTGTAGCCTTTGAGCCGAAAGACGCTGCCTTCTCCGGTCATTACTACAAGACCCCCGATGTGGATGTCGCTGTAGCCTTTGAGCCGAAAGACGGCGCCTTCTCAGGGCATTACTACAAAACTCCGAGATAAATGTCGCGGTCCGCTCGGAACCGAAGGACGTCGCCCTTTCAGGTAGGCTGCGCGTGGAATGATCGACCCGTCGCGGGCCGCGAAATGTTCGCAGTCCGGTCCGGTTTCGGTCGAGCCGCATGATGTCTGACGAGCCGTTGACGTCTTACTCAGATCGCAGTTGTTCTCCGAACGAGACGATGGCGCGGATTGCGCCATCGCTTTCCAAGCATGGAATAACACGCCTTGCTCGCCTGACGGATCTCGACAGGATCGGCATTCCCGTCTGGAACGCCATTGCGCCCAATTCACGCTCCATCGTCATCAATCAAGGTAAGGGGATTGACGACATAGACGCCAAGGTGTCGGCGGCCATGGAGGCCTTGGAGCGAGCTGTCGCCGGAAATCCGCAAATCGAGGCCCGGCTGACAAGCATTCGGCAATTGGCATTCGAAGGTTTTTCAGCCGATCCTCTGGCCGGTCTTCTTTCGGCTGGCGGGCACGAAATACAGCCCGACGAGACGATTGCCTGGATGTCGGGATACGACCTGATCGCCGAACATGATGTCTGGGTTCCTCGTGAAGCCGTCGTGCTGGACGATACGAGAGCGAACAGATTCTGGCAGTCATCCGACGGTCTGGCGTCCGGCAACATACTCCTGGAAGCGACTTTCCACGGCTTGCTGGAGCGCATTGAGCGCGATGCCGAAGTGCTCTCGCAGTTCTCCTCGAAGGAGGAGAAAGGAAGTCGCTGCATCGATGTCGATTCGATTGGCGATCCTGTTCTCAGCGGCCTTGCCCAGCGGGTACGCGATGCCGGTTTTCGGCTTCAGATGTTCGACACGACAAGCGATGTCGGCGTTCCCTGCTTCGAAGCCTTCATGGCCCCAACCGCGCCGTCCGAAATTGCATTACGCTATATCGAGGTGACATATGGAGCCGGGGCGCATCCGAATCCGGTACGCGCAGCGATAAGGGCCGTCACCGAAGCGGCCCAGTCGCGGCTGACCTATATCAGCGGCTCCCGTGACGACATCCATCCCGACACATTTGCGCGGCCGCTTCCAGACCACCTGCATGACGCGCTCCTCCTGGAACCGAACAACTATACTCCGCCGCAGAATGTGATGGTGGGAACGCTGAACGACATGCTGCAGGGCGTCATCGGCAAGCTGAAAGCGGTGGGAGTGAAGTCGGCAATCGTCGTCCACCTCAATCCGGGAGAGAATGATTTCAGCGTTGCGAAAGTCCTGGTTCCTGAGCTGGAAAATCCAGATGGGAGACGCAAACGAAGGTTCGGCCCCCGCGCGCTGAAGAGGATCATGAAATCAAGATGAAGGTGATCTTCGCAGGTCCCACGCTCTATGGCGCACATCTGCCGTCAAACGCAGACTACCAGCTGCGTCCGCCCGCCAGGCAGGGAGATTTTCATAAAGCCATTCAGGATGGCGCTACCGTCATCGGGCTTGTCGACGGGGTTTATGAATACGTTCCCGCCATCTGGCATAAGGAGATCCTGTTTGGGCTGGCCCAAGGCGTTCACATCTTCGGGGCCGCAAGCATGGGGGCTTTGAGAGCGGCGGAATGTGCCGCATTCGGCATGGTGGGTATCGGTGAAATCTTCGACAGCTACATGAGCGGCGCTCTGGAGAACGACGCCGATGTCGCACAATCCCACGCGCCGGCTGAAATGGGTTTCCTTCCCCTCAGCGAACCTCTCGTCAATGTCCGTGCGACCCTTTCGAGATGCTTGCATCTCTCGTTGATCACGGCTTCCGAGCATGACCAGCTGCTGGCGGCCGCCAAGGCGATCTTCTTCAAGGAGCGGACCTACAGGCAGCTGGTGATGTCATCCATTTCGGATGAAGTCCGGGCATTAGAGGTGCTGGCCGTGCTGCGCGCAAATGCGGTCAATCAGAAGCTGCTCGATGCGCAGCTCCTTGTCGAAGCCGTCATAGGGGCAGCCGATCGACGCTTCGTTCCTCAATTCAACTGGACATTCGAGGCAACGAGCTTCTGGGATTTCACGTTTCCCCGCTTGCAGCCAAAATCCTAGCATCGGCGGCCGGCAAAGCCGCTATCGCCGCCTTGGTGAAAGCCGACAGCGGTTGCGGCAAATCCGTCAGGGCAAACCAGCCGAAATCGGAAAGCTTGTCGGGTTCGGTCAATTGCGGCTCGCCCTCGACGTCGCAGGCGAGATAGAGAAGTGAAATCCAGTGCTGGCGGTCGGTATCGATGATCTGTTCGGTCATGCCGATTCGCTCGATCCGTCCGATTTTGAGGCCGGTTTCTTCTTCGGCCTCGCGGCGCGCCGCTTGCTCGGCCGGCTCCATATGATCGACCTTGCCGCCGACAATGTTCCAATAGCCGGCTTCCGGCGCTTTCACACGTTTGTAAAGCAGAACCTTGGTGTCGCGCAGAATCACCAGGCCGACGCCGAAGCCCGGAAAATCGAGACCGGGCTTGCCCATCGGATGCTCAGACCTTGGCGCTGCCGGCGATCAGCATGAAGGCGGGGATATCGTCGCCGAAGCCGACCGGGGTCGGGCCGTCGTCGTGATCGCGATGACGGCGGCGGTCGCGGCTGTCATCGTTTGCCGGGTAAGGCCGGTTGTTGCGCGCATTGTTTTGCGGCTTCTGCTCTGCTTTGCGCTCGTTTTTCACGACTTCGGCCCTTGCTGGTGCTGCTGCGATCACTTGGACGTCATTATCCTGTATGTCGTTGTCAGATTTATGACTCGCACCATTGTGCTTGCCGCGTCCGCGACCGCGATCCTTGTCGCCACGGTCACGCCCGTTGCGGCGCGGACGGTCGCTGTCCTTACCTTCTTCCACTGGCGGCAGCGAGGTCAGGTCGCCGTTCAGCCATTCGACATTTTCGCCGATCAGCTTTTCGATCGCGTCGACGAATTTCGTATCGCGCTTCGTAACGAGGGTGAACGCGGCGCCCGAGCGGCCGGCGCGGCCGGTGCGGCCGATGCGGTGGACGTAATCTTCCGAATGGATCGGCACGTCGAAATTGAAGACGTGGCTGACATCGGGAATATCGAGGCCGCGAGCAGCGACGTCGGAGGCGACCAGAAGCTGGAGATTTCCGTCACGGAAGTTCTGCAGCATCGTCGTGCGGGAACGCTGATCCATGTCGCCGTGCAGGGCGCCGACGGAGAAGCCGTGGCGCTCGAGCGAACGGAAAAGATCGGCCACATCCTTCTTGCGGTTGCAGAAGATGATGGCGTTCTTCAGCTCGGTCTGGGCGCGGACGAGTTCACGCAGAACCGCGCGCTTTTCGTAGTCCTTGCTGTGAGAGGCGACGAAACGCTGCGTCACGGTCTTTGCGGCCGAGGCGGGCTTTGCCACTTCGATGCGTTCCGGATTCTGCAGGAAGCGATCGGCGAGCTTCTGGATCTCCGGCGGCATGGTGGCCGAGAAGAACAGCGTCTGGCGGGTGAAGGGGATGAGCTTGGCAATGCGCTCGATATCGGGAATGAAGCCCATGTCGAGCATGCGGTCGGCCTCGTCGATGACGAGGATCTCGACGCCGCTCATCAGCAGCTTGCCGCGCTCGAAATGATCGAGCAGGCGGCCGGGTGTGCAGATCAGCACGTCAGCGCCGCGTTCGAGCTTGCGATCCTGGTCCTCGAAGGAAACGCCGCCGATCAGCAGGGCGACGTTGAGGCGGTGGTTCTTACCGTATTTCTCGAAATTCTCGGCGACCTGCGCAGCGAGTTCGCGCGTCGGCTCGAGGATCAGCGTCCGGGGCATGCGCGCGCGGGCGCGGCCCTTTTCCAGAAGCGACAGCATCGGCAGAACGAAGGATGCCGTCTTGCCGGTGCCGGTCTGCGCGATGCCGCAAATATCGCGGCGTTCGAGCGCAAAAGGAATGGCTCCCGCCTGAATAGGCGTGGGGATCGAATAGCCCGCATCGGCAACGGCCGATAGCACTTTTTGGCTCAAGCCAAGGTCAGCGAATGTCGTCAAAGGGAAAACTGTTTCCGTTCCGGTTCGGCCGAGCTCTGAGCGAGTCGGCGGGATTGCATGCCGCAATGCAGCGCGACATAGCCCCGAATGGCCGGCAAGTCAAGAAATAGAGAGGCCGCACCCCATGCAGAGTGAAGCTTTGGTTACCGGGCGGGTATTACTTGATATAGGTGGCGAGTTTAAGGCCGGCATTCATGAAATATACTGGATCGATGGCCCGGCCATTCTGGCGCACTTCATAATGCAGATGCGTGCCCGTCGAACGGCCGGTGCTGCCGGCAAGGCCGATGACGTCGCTTCGGCCGACAGTATCGCCCACCCTGACCAGGACCTCGGACATGTGACCGTAACGCGTCGATATGCCGTTGCCATGGTCGATCTCGACCATATTGCCGTAACCGCCTGTCCAGCCGGCTGATATCACCTTGCCCGGCGCCGTCGGGCGGATCTTTTCGCCCGGCGCAAAACGGAAGTCGATGCCGGAATGGAGCGCCAAACGGCCGAGGAAAGGATCGCGCCGGTTGCCGAAGGGGCTCGTCACTTCCTTGCCGACGGCGGGATTGCGGAAGGGCAGGGATTCGGCGGTGCTGCGCACGGCTTCGAGCCTCGTCAGCGCGCCGTCGAGGGCGACCAGCGAATTGTTGAACTCGTCATTGCTCTCCGGCTCGACATAGGGGCCGCCGACGGCGCTGTCATCCTCGTCGTCCTGCTTGGCAGCCGCTTCGGGCATGGGGATCTTGAAGCGGGTCAGCACGCTCTCGATGGCGTTGGCGGCGTTGCCGGCGTCGCTCGTCAGTTGCTCGACGCGGTTTCGCTGGGCCTGTTCGACATCCTTCAGCGACAGCGTCACCTTGGAGAAGATGCGGTCGGCGCGATCCCCCACAGTCTCGGTGGCGGGCACGTAGGCAAGCGTCGTATTGTCGGGCGTGGCGTCGGCCGGTGCGCCGCTTGCCAGTTGCTTCTCGATCGCCTCGATGCCGCCGCGGTCGAGCGAAGCGCGCTTGTCCTTGATGGCCGGCGCATAGGATTGCACAGGCGAAGACGGCGCGCCGTCCTTATCCGTCAGCCCGGAGCTTTCGGCCCGGTCGAGCAGGTTGTCGAGCTTGCCGTGGCGTGAGGTGAGCGCCATCTGCTGCTCCATCAGCTTGTCGACTTTGTCTTCCACCACCTGCTGGTCGAGAAGCTGGCGCGACGTGATACGGTCGACCTGGGCGCGGAGCGCGGCGATGCGGTCTTCGTAATCGTGCTGCATGCGGGCCTGGCGGGCCATGGTCGCGCCGATCAGGTCGTCGCGCAGCACGAGATAGGATGTCGCCAGGAGATAGCCGATCGAGAAGACGCCGACGAAGCAGAAGGCAAGGGCGCCCATCCACGGCCGGACCGTCATGTGGCGGACCTTGTCACCGCTTGCCAGGATGAGAATGTGTTCCTGAGCCCGCTTGCCGAATACCCGGTGCTGATGTCCGCTGTTCACGCAGGCTCTCCCGATTGATGCTCTACGCCTCTTTCGGAAAATTAGACACGCTTATGGTTAATGAATGCTTTCGCGGTCGCCGATTACGTTAGAAAATCAATCACGTCAGGCGTGGCTGATCGAAGCCAATGAGCGGTAGAAGGACGGCGTTAGCCCGGCCTCAGCGCGGGCGAGATCGTTGAAGGGCGGCTTCAGCGGTCCGCGAAAATTCGCGCGCACCAGCTCCTGGAAGGCTTTTGCCGGATCGCGTTTCTCGCGGGCGCAGAGAAAGCGGAACCATTTGGCGCCGACGGCGACATGGCCTTTCTCGTCGTTATAGATGACATCGAGGACCGCGGCGCTTTCGAGATCGCCGGTCTCGCGCATCTTCGCCTGCAGCGACGGCGTGACGTCGAGGCCGCGGGCTTCGAGAATCAACGGCACGACGGCGAGCCTTGCCGTGAGATCGTTGCGGGTGGAATGGGCGGCTTGCCAGAGCCCGTCATGAGCGGGCAGATCGCCGTAGTCGGCGCCGAGGTCGTTCAGCCGGGCGCGCACCATGCGGAAGTGCTTCGCTTCCTCGAAAGCGACCTGCATCCAGCCGTCGAAAAAGGAATTCGGCACCTGTTCGCTGGCGAATCGTGCGACGATATCGAGCGCCAGATCGACGGCGTTGAGCTCGATATGGGCGATGGCGTGGAGCAGGGCGATCCGCCCTTTCAGCGTATGCAGCGAGCGCTTCTCCACTTGGGTCGGCGGCGTCAGTACCGGTTTTTCCGGCCGGCCCGGCCTTTCGGGCAGCGTGGCGTCGAGCGGCGAGCGCAGCGACACCCGGCGGGCAAACCAGCGGGTGGCGCTTTCCTGTGCAAGCGCCGTCTTGCGGTCGAGATCGGCGGCGCGGATGGCATCGATCGCGCCGCCGCGCAGCGAGGTTATCGCCAGCTCTCCGGTCACGCCAGGTTCCTCACCGCCTCGAGCACGGTCTCGGCATGGCCCTGTACCTTCACCTTCTGCCATATGGTGGCGATGGTGCCGTCCTGGCGGATGAGGAAGGTGGTGCGCTCGACGCCCATGAAGTTGCGGCCGTACATGCTCTTTTCCTTCCAGACGCCATAGGCCTGCAGCGTGGTCTTCTCCTCATCCGAGGCGAGCGCCACGGCAAGACGATGCTTCCTGACGAATTTGTCATGGCAGGCGGCCGAATCGGGCGACATGCCGATGACGGCAGCGCCTGCCGCTTCGAACTCGGGCGCGAGCGCGGTGAAAGCCAGTGATTCGGCCGTGCAGCCGGTGGTATCGTCCTTGGGATAGAAGAACAGCACGAGCGGTTTGCCGTGGAACTCGGCAAGCGAAACACGGCCGCCGCCATCGCGGGGGAGGTTGAAATCAGGGGCCATGGCACCGATGCCGGGAACCGCCATTATGAAAACCTTTCTTTTGCCGGGTTTGTGGATGACACACTCTCTCCCCGAATTATATATTGGACGGAAACCCGTCCAGCATGGCCGGGTTCAATTCTTCATTTAAGGGAGAGCCCGAGGGCGCATGTCAGCCATCCGCGGCGAAAAGGTCACGTTTCGCAAGAAGGATATCGTTGCGCTGGACCGCTTGCCGTCCGCCCAGGCCGAGGATCCGATCATCGTCCATTGCCCGCCGCCGCGCTCGCCGATGCGGCGCACGGCGAAGCTGACGTCGATATTTCTCGGACTGATTCTCCTCATTCTCGCTGCCATCGTCTTCACCGTCGAAAGCGGCATGTTCGACAAGCCGCTGTCGCAGCAGGCGCAGGCGGCACTGAACGGCGCGGCCGGGCCACGCTACCGCGCCGAGGTCGGTTCCACCGTCATCCGCTTCACCTCGGGCCTGCGGCTGGCGCTGGAAGCGCGCGATGTCAACATGATCGACAAGGAGAGCGGCCAGCACGTGTCGACGACGGGCTCGGTGCGCCTGGCGCTCGACCCGCTGCAGCTTTTCCGCGGCCGCATCGCCGTCACCGATATCGAGGCGGAGGATATCGCCCTAGATACGGCGCTTCTGCCCTCCGGCAATCCCGTCAAACTCGACGATCTGCGCATCGACGCCATGCCGGCGGCGATGGAGAGGATCTTCTCGCAATTCGATATGTTCGACAGCATCGTCACGCGCGGCTCGACGAGTTCGGTGCGGATATCAGGCATCGACATCAAGCTCGCCGACACCGCCAACGGACCGCTTTCGCTCGTCGTCGACAATCTCGTCTTTGCCCATGCCGGCCCGTCCTCACTGCAATTGAGCGGCGATGTCGCGCTCAACGGCGAGGTGGCGCAGATCGACGTGCTGGCCGAGAAAGTGGACGGTCATGTGTCGAAGGTAGTGGCGACGCTCAGGCATGCCGACCTCACGCCCTTTACGCTCAAACGCAACGATCAGGGCGTGATCCGGCAGGGGCTCAATACCTTTGCCGACCTGACGGTGTCGGCCACTAGGGCGCGCGATGGCGTCGAGCCGGCGCTCGCGGCGACGATCGGCGTCGATCCAGGGCTGATCTATGCCGACGGCGATCCGCAGGAACTGTCCGGCGGGCAAATCAATCTGACCTATGATTTCGCCAAGCAGACACTCGAGATCGGCAAATCGAGCATCCGGTTCGGCGCGACCACGCTTCCCCTCAACGGCGCGCTGATCGATCTCGACAAGCTCGATCCGCAGGCCGGCAAGGGCTTTGGCATCGACCTGCTCGTCAGCGGCGGCACGGCGGCCCCCAGCGGCTCCGGCGAGCAGCCGCTCTCCTTCGACATTCAGGCGACCGGGCGCTACATGGTCGCCGGCCGGGACTTCCAGTTTCCGAACATGACCGTCTCCAGCCCGCTCGGCGCGCTTTTCGGATCGCTGCATGTCAAGCTCGGCGACAAATCGCCGGAGATCAGTTTCGCCGGCCAATCGCCGCAGTTGCAGACGACGGCGATCAAGCAGCTCTGGCCATTCTGGATGGCGCCGAAGGTGCGCACCTGGGTGCATGGCAACCTCTTCGGCGGCACCGTCACCGACGCTTCCATCTCAGTCTTCATTCCCTTCGGCAGGCTGGATGAGGCTGCCGGCGGCAAGGGATTGAAGCTCGACGCCAACCAGATCCGTATCGGCTTCGACATTGCGGGGGCGCGGATGAACGTCGCCGGCGACATTCCGCCGTTGCGCGACACGGCGGCGCATTTTGACCTGATCGGCCCCGTCGCGACGATCGGGATCAAGAGCGGCACGTCCTATTTCCCTTCCGGCCGGTCCGTCGGTCTCGGCCAGGGAACGTTCGTCATACCTTCCGCCTACGACAAACCGCTGATGGCCGATATCGATCTTGCTGTATCGGGAGCGGCCGACGCCATCGGCGAACTCCTGACCTATAAGCCGATCCGGGTGCTGCAGCGCGCCGGTTTCACGCCCGACGATTTCAAGGGGCATATCGATGCGAATGTGAAGGCGCATTTCGGGCTGCTTTCGTCGCAAAACCCGCCGCCGGCCGAGTGGAAGGCTGCCATGAAGCTCGCTGACGTCGATCTTGCCAAGCCGTTTTCCGGCCGCACGATCAGCAATGTCAGCGGTGTGCTGAACGGCGATCCGAAACAGATCACGCTCGATGCAAAAGGCGAGATTGACGGCATTCCCGCCGATATCGATCTGACCGAGCCGGTCGAGGCATCCTCCGGCGTCGAGCGTCAGCGCGTGATCACGGCGACGCTTTCCGACGACCAGCGCAGCAAGGTGATGCCCGGGCTTTCCGATATCGTCAGGGGCAACCTGAAGATGGTGCTGACGCGGATAGACGACGACCGGCAGAACGTTCAGCTGGATCTCACCAAATCGATGCTCGACCTGCCCTGGATCGGCTGGTCGAAAGGCGGCGGCATTTCCGCTTCCGCCGAATTCGAGATGTCCGGCCCGCCCGAAAATACGCAGATTAAGAATTTCCGGCTGAAAGGTGACGGTTTCGGCGCCAGCGGATCGCTGAACGTTGGCAAGACCGGTCTTATCTCGGCGGATTTCGATAGCGTGCGGCTCTCCTCGCTCGACGATTTCGCCCTTTCGGTAAAGCGCAGCAAGGGCAGTTTCGACGTCTCCGTTTCCGGCGACAGCGCCGACGCGCGGCCGGTCATCGCGCGGTTGAAATCCGGCTCGGACAGCGGTGAGGAGGGCGATGGCGATGGCGACAACACCAGCGTATCGGTGCGCGCCAAGCTGAAAAACGTCATCGGCTTCAACGACGAGAAGGTCGGCAATTTCCAGGCGCAGGTGTCGCTGCGTGGCGACAAGCTGCAGACCTTGAATTTCTCCGGCATTACCGACAGCGGCGAAGCCGTGGTCAGCCAGATGAAGGACGGCGGCGTCATCAACATCACCAGCGGCGATGCCGGCGCGGTATCGCGTTTTGCCGATCTCTATCAGCATATGCAGGGTGGCCTCCTCAATCTCGCGATCCGGCTGGGGGCGCAGGGCGGATGGGATGGCTCGCTCGACGTCCGCCGCTTCTCGATCGTCAACGAACAACGCCTGCGTTCGATCGTCTCGACGCCTGTCGGCAATGAGCAGCGCAGCCTCAACGAGGCGGTGAAACGCGATATCGACACTTCGTCGCAGCGCTTCCAGCGAGCCTTTGCCCGCATCGTTTCACGCGGCGGCATGATCGGCATCGAGAACGGCGTGCTGCGCGGCGACCAGATCGGCGCAACCGTCCAGGGTGTGGTGCGCGACCGCAAGGGCAACATGGACATGACCGGCACCTTCATGCCGGCCTACGGCCTCAATCGTCTCTTCGCCGAACTGCCGCTGATCGGCGTCATCCTCGGCAACGGCAGCGACCGCGGCCTGATCGGCATCACTTTCAAGCTCACCGGCAAGTTCGACCAGCCGAACCTGCAGATCAACCCGCTGTCGATCATCGCGCCTGGCGTCTTCCGGCAGATCTTCGAGTTTCAGTGAGATAGGGAAGCGGGACGGAACGCGATTCCGAGCTGGCCGACAATTTCGTCATCGATGCCAGATTGTTTTAGTGAAATCTGATATAAGATGCTGTCTCGGCCTGGAAACGAGGGCCGGCGGAGAACGCCATGAAGTGCGCCCGGACAGTCTCTTTTGCATCGGCCGCCATGATCGCTGTCGCGATCAGTCAGCAGGTTTCCTATTCGGCGGAGAAGGGTGGGCGGCTGAAGCCGCCGGAAAGCATCCGCTCCGATCACATGCTGACGGTTCCCCTCGACGCAACGGTCACTGCGCCGATCTTCTCGATCAGCTGGTGGTCACGCGTGACGCCCGCGCCGGGCATCGATCCGCCAAGCCGGCTGTTGCGCGAAAGCGCGCCAAATGATGTGACCTACCGGCAGGGAACGCGGTAATTGCTTCACTGCGCATGCAAACGCGCCATTCCGGGATGGAAATGGCGCGTTGCGTATTTCAGCCTTGCGGCAACGCCCTTACGCCGCGCGGCGGATCAGGATGTGCTTCTTCTTGCCGAGCGAGAGCTTGATGACGCCGTCAGCGGTGATTTCGCCGCTGCCGATCAGGCGGCGTTCGTCGCTGACCGCCTCGTCGTTGATGCGAACAGCGCCACCTTGTACGTGGCGGCGGGCTTCGCCGTTCGAGCCGGCAAGGCCGGCGCGGACCATCAGCGAGAGCAGGCCGATGCCGCCATCGAGTTCACCTGCCGGGATATCGACCGAAGGCAGGTTTTCCGAAAGCCCGCCTTCCTCGAAGGTCTTGCGCGCGGTTTCGGCGGCCTGCTCGGCGGCCGGGCGGCCGTGCAGGATCGCCGTTACCTCGGTCGCGAGGATCTTCTTGACCTCGTTCAGCTCCGAACCGCCGATGGCCGAAAGCCGGGCGATTTCGTCCATGGGCAGGGTGGTGAAGAGCTTGAGGAAACGCGGCACATCCGCATCCTCGGTATTGCGCCAATATTGCCAGAAGTCATAGACGGGCAGCAGGTCGGCATTCAGCCAGACCGCGCCGGAAGCCGACTTGCCCATCTTGGCGCCCGAAGACGTCGTCAGCAGCGGCGAGGTCAGGGCGTAAAGCTGCGGCGTCCCCATGCGGTGACCGAGATCGATACCGTTGACGATATTGCCCCACTGGTCCGAACCGCCCATCTGCAGACGGCAGTCGTAACGCTTGGCCAACTCGACGAAATCGTAGGCCTGGAGGATCATGTAGTTGAATTCCAGGAAGGACAGGGACTGTTCGCGGTCGAGACGCGTCTTCACGCTGTCGAAGGACAGCATGCGGTTGACCGAGAAGTGGCGGCCGACATCGCGCAGGAACTCCAGGTAGTTCAACGAACGCAACCATTCGGCGTTGTTGATCATCAGGGCGGCGCTGCCGGGCTTGTTGTAATCGAGGTAATTCGAGAAGCAGCTCTTGATCGAGGCGATATTCTCTTCGATCGTCTCGATCGTCATCAGCTTGCGGGCCTCCTCCTTGAAGGAGGGATCGCCGACCATGCCGGTGCCGCCGCCCATCAGCGAAATCGGGCGGTGGCCCGTCGCCTGCAGCCAGTGCAGCATCATGATCTGCGTGAGATGGCCGACGTGAAGGCTGGATGCCGTCGGGTCGTAGCCGATATAGGCCGTCACGGTTTCCTTGGCGAAGAGATCGTCGAGGCCGCGTTCATCAGAGACCTGATGAATGAAACCGCGCTCTTTCAGCGTGCGGAGGAAATCGGACTTGAACTCTGACATGGCTTTCGTCTCTTGGTGTCTGCGCTGGCCCATGGGTTCGCGCAACTTCGTTGTTGTTGATCTGTCGCGGCGCGTTTAGCACTGTTTTTACAAAAGTGCATCCGGGAATCGCATGGGAGGCAAGCCTCATGGATGTCATCAGGACCGCGATCGGCCTGATGAGCGGCACGTCGATGGACGGAATCGACGTTGCGCTGATCAAGACCGACGGCCGCGGCTTCATCGAACGCGGGCCGTTTCTAGGCGTACCCTATGACGTTGCCTTTCGCGAACGGCTCAAACGGGCGCTGGAACTGGGGCGCCCGCTGAGCGACAGGAACGAAAGGCCGGCCGAGCTTCGCGAGATCGAGCTTGAGCTGACCTTGCGTCATGCAGCTGCCGTTACGGCATTCCTGGAGCGTTTCGGGCTTTCTGCCGATGCCGTCGATGTGCTCGGCTTCCATGGCCAGACGGTCCTTCACCGGCCGGACGAAGGATTGACGATCCAGATCGGCGACGGGCGGGAGCTTGCGGAGAGAACCGGCATATCCGTGGTCTACGATATGCGCGCCAACGACATGGCGCATGGCGGGCAGGGCGCGCCGCTGGTGCCGGCCTATCATGCTGCCCTTGCGGGAAAATTCCAGCAGGCGGGAGAGGCTGTCTGTTTCGTCAATATCGGCGGCATCTCCAATCTGACCTTCATCGGCACGGACGGCCGGATATCGGCCTTCGACAGCGGCCCGGGCAATACGCTGATCGACCAGTGGGTGGAGATGCAGACCGGCAGAACCTATGATCCAGGCGGTGAAATCGGCGGGCGCGGCAAGGTCGTCGCAGCGCTTGCGGCACGTTATCTCGAAAGCCCGTTCTTCCGCGGCAATGTTCGCCGGTCGCTCGATCGCGGCGATTTCGCGCCGCTTCGGCCTGATGAGGCGAGCCTCGAAGACGGCGCGCGCACGCTGGCGCATGTCGCAGCCGCATCGATCATCAAATCCGCAGGTTTCCTGCCCGAGAACCCGTCGATCTATATCGTCTGCGGCGGCGGGCGGCTGAACCGCACCCTCATGGCGGAGTTTTCGGCCATGGCCGAAGGGCGGGGATCGCGGGTGTTGAGCGCGGAGGAGGCAGGCTTCGACGGCGACGCGATGGAGGCGGAAGCCTGGGCCTATCTCGCCGTGCGTTCGCTGGACGGTCTGCCGTTGACATTTCCCGGCACGACGGGGGTGGGCGCCCCGGTCAGCGGCGGAGCGTTGGCAGCGCCATGACACGCGAGCAGGGCATCCTGAAGACGCCGCGCTAAGCCAAACCGTTGGGGCGAAATTAAAACCACTAGACAACCTTCGGTGCAACACCATTGCAGACCCTTTGGAAACGCACCGTGAAGCCAGCTACGCGTTATTGAGCTTGGTACATTGAGTGGCGTGAATAACGGTCAGCCTTGGTTGACGAGGAACTTATGAAAAATCTCGACAGCCGGTTTCAACCAGCCCATTCCTGGCAGCTTGTCATAGATTGATACCAGCCTGCCAGCATAGTCGAGTATTGCGGCCCCAAACCCTATGGCAACGGCCTTTGACCCGACAGAGATCAATTTACTCGCACTCTCGTCCACGAACTTAGCCGCGTACCCGAAGATACGGATGAAGAGGTTCTCGATCGTCCGTACAAGGGCGAAAGATACCCTCTTGCTGGCGCGAGCGGGATCTGAGATCGCGTGGCTAAGCAGGCGAATTGTTGTGGGGACTTCAGTACTGACGGTTTCCGGCATCTCATCGAACTTAGTGGCAATTTCGAGAGCGATCGATTGCGATCGTCGAACGTCAGCCTCATTCAATTCAACAGCAGCCGCGTTCTCGGCAAACCGAGCCCAGTCTTGGAACTGAGCGACATACATCGCGATCGTTCCGAAATGTGATCTAAGTTTGCTTGCGACGACCTCTGGGAGTTCGGCTTCGACCTGCCTGCGTTGATCTTCGCAGGAAATATTCAAGATCCCTAATTGAATGATGTCCTGAGAAGTTTCGAGCTTTTCCTGCAAAGCATTGACATCGGACAAAAAGCGACGGTCGCAATTCGATCGCCCAAGCTCATCCAGCACTTTCCGGCCCTGTTCAATTAAGGCTGTGCGTGCCGCAAAGATGTTATCGACATCCTCCAGCTTGGCCTTATTTTCGAAGTGCTCGATCTTCAGCACGTTATTTGAAATGTCGAAATGCACGGGGGAGATTTTTTGTTCTGGCACCACCTTCGCCAGATAGATCTTCGCAGACCGTGAAGGCTCGCCATCAAAGGCTAGCTGGATGTCTTTGGCATCGACCACGCTCAGCGGTGGGATTTCCTCAATAGTATTAACCAAGAAGTCTAGGAGGTCGTAGTTAGTCACTCCGACCTTTATGAACCTAGCTGAGGTCGTTCTGTCAGATTGTGAAATTGCAACCGCAGATATTGTGCTTAGGGCGGGTTGGCTGGCTACTAATTCTCGCAATTCTCGAAGGAGGTTAAGCAGAAGTGACAGTTCGTCTTTGAAGAAAAAACGGGATGTCCCCATTGACGACTGGCGAGCTACCACTCGAATGCGCTCGGCGGTCCCTGCTAATCGAACTCGGTCTTCCAATTCGAGAGGAGTAGCTTTTCGGTCGAACGTCAAACGAAGCGAACGAAGTCCGTCCATGATCTCGTTACGAAGTTCTCTCGGGGTCAGCGACATTCAACCGGTCCATATCTGACAATCTCTCAATCGGATAACTCGTCGTAGAGAGAATCGACAACCTCAAGAAACCTTGCACTGTTGCTACCGCGCTTTCAAAGCGGATTTATTGTGAATTGATACAAAAAATGGCCCCGTAACACAGGGCCATGAAAGTTTCGGATGTCGGAGCTAACTCTTGACGGCGATCGGCCGGACCCGTCCGCCCTGATTGCCATCTTCCACGCCCCTGACCTGGGCGATGAACGAGAACTTCTTGCGAAGCCCGAGGATCGGTTTCTCGATGAAATGCCAGGACAGCACCGCGACGGCGAGTGCCGACGGCAGGCCGACGAGGTAGAGCGCCAGCGCACCGTATTTCGGATAGAGAAAGACCGACGGCAACGAGCTGATCCAGATCTGCAGGAATGGATCATGGTAGAGATAGACGCCGTAGGAATAGTCGCCCTTCCTGAAAAAGGCAGGAATCGGAACCTCCGCGAGGCCGATGAAGATGGTGATGTAGACGAGGGCGGTGATGAGGATGGGCCGGTTGATCACCGACTCGACCGACCGGCCGTCGAGCGTGAAAATGGCGACGAGGCAGGCGAGGCAGGCGGCGGCGAACAGCCAGCGGGAATAGGGAATGACCGCTTTGAACTGAAAGACGGCAATGCCCATCAGAAAAGCCGTTATCAGCTGAGAGCCGCGGCTCATGAACAGGAAGCGGGCGACTGGCTTGATCGACCCCGGGAACAGATATGGCATCTTCTGCACGACGAGGCCGATGAAAACATACGCGATCAGCACGGCGACGAGCTTATAGCGCGTCTTGATGATGGCGGTGATCATCAGGAACGACATGATGATGTAGCAGAAGATCTCCCAGGGAACCGTCCAGAGGGCGCCGTTGACGCGTTGGCTCGGATTGTCCTGGAATACGCCCGGCAGCTCGTAGTGGATCCAGCCGACTATGTTCAAAAAGTATTTGAAAAACCGCGGGTCGGTAAAATATTCGGCGTGGTAGACGACCGTTACGATCGGCCCGATGATCAGCGAACAGACGACGATATCGACGGCAAGAGCCGGTACGATGCGCAATCCGCGATTGATCAGGAAGTTGCGCAGGCTCAGACGCTGAGCGCTGCCGGCGATCAAGAATCCGCTCAAAGCGAAAAACATCGGAACAAGAGCATATTCGGTAAACCAGAATACCGAGCCCCTGATGAAGGCATCATTCCTAGTCAGCAAAAAAGAATGAGTGAGTACGATAGAAAAGGCGAGTCCTATTCGAAGAAAATCGAACCCCGGACCGATACCCCTATACTTATCCAGGATTTCCCCGAACGACTTGGTCATTGCGGACCTCGCTTTAGTTAGGATTGCGAGGACCCTACCGCACTGCAACATGCATTGCAACACGGTAGATGATCTATTGTGGCACAGCTGTGCCGGTCGCGTCTTGGATCGCCTTCGCCGGGGATGGCGGGCTCGCGCTGTGGTGTCAGCGAATCCGCTTGGCGGCGGGCTCCGGCACCAGTTCACCGTTAAGGCGACGGTCGAGATAGTCCTCGCATTCGCCCATCAGCGTTTCCACCTGGCCGTTGAAGAAGTGGTTGGCGTTGGAAACGGTGCGATGGGTGATGAGAATGCCCTTCTGGGTCTTCAGCTTCTCCACAAGGCCGTTCACATCCTTTTCCGGCGCCACCTTGTCGGCCTCGCCGTTGATGATCAGGCCGGAGGAGGGGCAGGGCGCCAGGAAGGAGAAGTCGTAGGTATTCGGCTGCGGGGCGATCGACATGAAGCCTTCGATCTCCGGCCGGCGCATCAGAAGCTGCATGCCGATCCAGGCGCCGAAGGAATAGCCGGCGACCCAGCAGGTCTTGGAATCGGGGTGCAGGCTCTGCACCCAGTCGAGCGCGGAGGCGGCATCCGACAATTCGCCGGCGCCGTGGTCGAATTCGCCCTGGCTGCGGCCGATGCCCCGGAAATTGAAGCGCAGCGTCGTGAACCCGCGCTTCTGGAACATGTAGAAGAGCTGGTAGACGATCTGATTGTTCATCGTGCCGCCGAACTGCGGATGCGGATGCAGGATGAGAGCGATGGGCGCGCTTTTTTCCTTGGAGGGCTGGTAGCGGCCTTCAAGACGGCCGGCTGGGCCGTTGAAAATAACTTCGGGCATTGGTACTCCGGGTTTTATTTCGCGTTCGCGCTGCGTTGGACGACAACATGACTTGACTCGGGTTGTCAGCTTTTCTAAAACGCAGTTTAGAACAATTCGAAACTTGCATGGCGATCCACGGCTTCGTGGAACGTGTCATAAGGCAAGCCCGGCGGAAATTTCAAGAAAAATGAGCCGCGGGTGTTGAAGCAAGCTCGTCAAGCGCAGGACTGAAGATCATGGCGCCGCCACGCCTTTATCTCGACTGGAATGCCACAGCGCCGCTGCACCCCGCAGCGCGCGAGGCGATCATGCGCGCCATCGACATCTTCGGCAATCCCAATTCCGTCCACGGCGAAGGCCGCGCCGCCCGCGCCGCCATCGAGGGCGCGCGGCGCAAGGTCGCGGCGCTTGCAGGCACGGATGCCGGCAATGTGGTCTTCACCAGCGGCGCGACCGAGGCCGCCAATCTGGTGCTGACGCCGGATTTTCGCATGGGCCGCACGCCGCTTCAGCTCGGCCATCTCTATTTTTCCGCCGTCGAGCACCTGGCAGTCCGGGAGGGAGGCCGGTTCCCGAAGGACCGCATGACCGAGATTCCGGTGACGGATGCCGGTATCGTCGATCTGAACGCGCTGGCCGCACTTCTCGATGCCCATGACAAATCGACGGGCCTTCCCATGGTGGCGATCATGTTCGTCAACAACGAGACGGGCATCGTCCAGCCTGTCGAAGAAGCGGCCAGGATCGTGCGCGCCCATGGCGGGCTCTTCGTCGTCGACGCCGTGCAGGCGGCCGGCCGTCTGCCGATCGAGATCGAGCGCATCGGCGCGGATTTCATCATCGTCTCCTCCCACAAGATCGGTGGGCCGAAGGGTGCGGGTGCACTGATTGCGCGCGGCGAGGCGCTGATGCCGAAGGCGCTGATCCGCGGCGGCGGGCAGGAGAAAGGTCACCGCTCGGGGACACAGAATTCGCTGGCTCTGATCGGCTTCGGAGCCGCAGCCGAAACCGTGCTGCAGGATCTCGGCGAACGGAACGCCGCGATCGCCGCGCTGCGCGACAGGCTGGAAGCCGGCATGCGCGCTGCCGCGCCCGATGTCATCATTCACGGCGCCGGTGGTCCGCGGGTCGCCAACACGATTTTCTTCACGCTTCCCTGCCTGAAGGCGGAGACCGGGCAAATCGCCTTCGATCTCGAAGGCGTTGCCCTTTCGGCGGGCTCCGCCTGCTCATCGGGCAAGGTCGGCGAAAGCCATGTGCTGACGGCCATGGCGCGCGACGCCAAGCTCGGGGCGCTGCGCATCTCGCTCGGTTTCTCGACGACCGAAGAGGATATCGACAGGGCGATTGCTGCCTTCGCGAAGATCGCCTGCCGGCGCAGGTCGGCCGGCGAGGCGGCCTGACCGCATCATAAACTTGCGGAAACGCAAATTTCTGCTTGCCAATCGGGCTGAAAAGTCCCTTTTGGCCTCTTACATCAGGGCAAGACAGTTGCCCGACATCAGGGCAAGAAGTTGCCTCATACGCTACAAGCTGCCGGACCTTGTATCCGGCGAGATTGGAGAATGAAATGGCTGCCGTGCAGGAAACGATCGACCAGGTACGCCTGATCGATGTGGACCAGTACAAATACGGTTTCGAGACCGTCATCGAGATGGACAAGGCGCCGAAAGGCCTGTCCGAGGATATCATCCGTTTCATTTCGGCCAAGAAGCAGGAGCCGGAATGGATGCTGGAATGGCGCCTGGAAGCCTACCGGCGCTGGCTGACGCTGGAAGAGCCGACCTGGGCGCGCGTCGATTATCCGAAGATCGATTTCAACGACATCCATTATTACGCCGCGCCGAAGAGCACGCCAGGCCCGAAGTCGCTCGACGAAGTCGATCCGGAACTGCTCAAGGTCTATGAAAAGCTCGGCATTCCGCTGCGCGAACAGGAGATCCTCGCCGGCGTCGAGAAGCCGAAGATCGCCGTCGACGCCGTCTTCGACAGCGTCTCGGTCGTCACCACCTTCAAGGCGGAGCTGAAGAAGGCCGGCGTGATCTTCATGTCGATCTCGGAAGCGATCCGCGAGCATCCCGATCTCGTGCGGAAATATCTCGGCTCGGTCGTGCCGACCTCGGACAATTATTACGCTACGCTGAATTCGGCTGTCTTCACCGACGGTTCCTTCGTCTTCGTGCCGAAGGGCGTTCGCTGCCCGATGGAGCTTTCCACCTATTTCCGCATCAACGAAAAGGGCACCGGCCAGTTCGAGCGCACGCTGATCATCGCGGAAGAGGGCGCCTACGTCTCTTATCTCGAAGGCTGCACGGCGCCGCAGCGCGACGAAAACCAGCTGCACGCAGCCGTGGTCGAGCTCGTGGCGCTCGACGATGCCGAGATCAAATATTCCACCGTCCAGAACTGGTATCCGGGCGACAAGGAAGGCAAGGGCGGTATCTACAACTTCGTCACCAAGCGCGGCGATTGCCGCGGCGACCGCTCGAAGATTTCCTGGACGCAGGTCGAAACCGGCTCGGCGATCACCTGGAAGTACCCGTCCTGCATCCTGCGCGGCGACGACAGCCGCGGCGAATTCTACTCGATCGCCGTGTCGAACGGCCATCAGCAGATCGACAGCGGCACCAAGATGATCCATCTCGGCAAGAACACGTCGAGCCGCATCGTCTCCAAGGGTATTGCGGCCGGTGTTTCCAACAACACCTATCGCGGCCAGGTTTCGGCTCATCGCAAGGCATCGAACGCGCGCAACTTTACCCAGTGCGATTCGCTCCTGATCGGCGACAAGTGCGGCGCTCATACCGTGCCCTACATCGAGGCGAAGAATTCGACGGCGCAGTTCGAACATGAAGCGACGACCTCGAAAATCTCCGAGGACCAGCTGTTCTACTGCCTGCAGCGCGGCATCCCCACCGAAGCGGCGATCGCGCTGATCGTCAACGGCTTCGTCAAGGAAGTCCTGCAGGAGCTGCCAATGGAATTCGCCGTCGAGGCGCAGAAGCTGATTAGCATTTCGCTGGAAGGGAGTGTTGGCTAAGCGGTTTTCCGTCATCCTCGGGCTTGTCCCGAGGATCTAAGCACGTCTGCGGAGGATGGGATGAGCGGGTTTGTCTACATGATGTCCGACAAACCAAGAGGTGTAATTTACACTGGCGTCACCAGCGATCTGCAAGGGCGAATATGGGAACACCGCAGCGAAATCCATAAGGGTTTTACGGAGAAATACAGAGCGAAAAACCTCGTCTGGTTTGAGTATCATCCCAACATTGTGTTGGCGATCCAGCGAGAGAAGTCGCTGAAGCGCTATTTGCGCGAATGGAAAATGAAGCTCGTCGAGGAGCTCAATCCGACCTGGATGGACCTCTACGAGCGCATCGACGAAATCGAGAATGTCTATCGGCCGCATCCGAATACGCGGGAGTGGAGCAACTACAATTGAGGGTTTAGATCCTCGGGACAAGCCCGAGGATGACGGATCGAGACCGGTAAGAATGGTCAATTGGGCGGCACTTGAACCCGCTTTATGAACAGGAAGAACGAAATGCTTGAAATCAGAAACCTCCATGCTCGCATCGCCGAAGACGGCACCGAGATCATCCGTGGCCTGAACCTGACGGTTAAGGCCGGCGAAGTCGCCGCGATCATGGGGCCGAACGGCTCCGGCAAGTCGACGCTCTCCTATGTGCTGTCCGGCCGCGAAGACTATGAAGTGACCGAAGGCGACATCCTCTATAACGGTGAGAGCATTCTCGAGCTCGATCCGGCCGAACGCGCTGCCAAGGGCATCTTCCTCGCTTTCCAGTATCCGGTCGAAATCCCGGGCGTCGCCACCATGCAGTTCCTGAAGGTGGCGATGAACGAGCAGCGCAAGGCGCGCGGCGAGGACGAGCTGACGACGCCGGATTTCATGCGCCGCGTCAAGGAAGCTGCGGCCAAGCTGCAGATCAACACCGAAATGCTGAAGCGCCCGCTCAACGTCGGCTTCTCCGGCGGGGAAAAGAAGCGCGCCGAGATCCTGCAGATGGCGCTGCTCGAGCCGAAGCTCTGCGTGCTCGACGAAACCGATTCCGGCCTCGATATCGACGCGCTGAAGATCGTCGCCGATGGCGTCAACGCGCTGCGTTCTCCGGATCGCGCCGTCGTCGTCATCACCCACTACCAGCGCCTGCTCGATTACATCGTGCCTGATACCGTCCACGTTCTCTACAAGGGCCAGGTGATCAAGTCGGGCGACAAGACGCTGGCGCATGAGCTGGAAGCCAATGGTTACGCCGACATCATCGGCGCGGCGGCCTGAGTTCGGGTGGAAAGGACGACGTCCATGAACATGCAGACGACGAGCCGCCTGACCGTGGCCGAAGCGGCGCTGATCGAAGCCTTCAACCAGCAGATCGGCGATCTGCCGGGCAACGGCGCGGTGACGGCGTTGCGCGACCGGCTTCTCGACGACCTCAAGCAAGCCGGCCTGCCGACGCGCCGCATCGAAGCGTGGCATTATACCGACCTCAAGAATCTTCTGCGCACCGTTCCGCCGCAGGCCGGTGATGCCGGCTCCGAGGCTCTGGAGCCGCTCGTTGCCGATTCCGCCGTGCTGGCGGTGATCCAGGGCCATTCCAACCAGAAGGCCGCTGCCGCCGGCCTCGGCATTTCGACCTATTCCGAACGTCTGCTCGACGGCTCCGCCGCGGAAAGGCTCGATGCTCTCGGCAGCGACGACGCGATCGGCCGCATCAATGGCAGCTTCGTGCGCGACGGCTATGTCGTGGATGTGCCAGCCGATACCGAGCTCGAAAACCCGCTTGAAATCCAGTTCGTTCACGCCGGCGGCCAGACGCATACGCGCCTTCCCGTTTCCTTCGGCGCCAACGTCAAGGCGACCGTCATCGAGCGTCACCGTGCGGTGACCGGCGATTCAGCGCTGGTGTCCCACATCAGTGACATCACGGTCGGCGAGGGCACGGAGCTGACCTGGATCATCCTGCAGCAGCAGGGCGCCGAGGATACGCATCTCGGCCAGATCCGCGTCGATCTCGGCACCAACGCCAAGCTCCGCCTGTTCGTCATCAATGCGGGCGGTAAGCTGGTGCGCCAGGAGCTACACATCAAGGTGACGGGCGAGGGTGCCGATCTGACGCTGCGCGGCATCAACCTGCTCGGAGCCGAAAGCCACACCGACGTGACGATGGTGCTCGGCCATGACGTGCCGCATACCGGCTCGACCGAGGTGATCCGCAACGTTGTCTTCGACCGTGCCAAGGGTGTCTTCCAGGGCATGATCCGGGTCGCGCCCGATGCGCAGAAGACCGACGCCAAGATGGCCTGCAATACGCTGCTGATGTCCGACGATGCCGAGTTTTCGGTCAAGCCCGAGCTCGAAATCTTCGCCGACGACGTGCAGTGCGGCCACGGCGCGACAGTGACCGATATCGACGCCAACCATCTCTACTACCTGATGGCGCGCGGTATTCCGGAGAACAAGGCGCGGGCGATGCTCGTCAATGCCTTCGTCGCCGAAATCGTCGAGGAACTGGAAGACGAAGCCTTGGTCGAAGCGCTGGAAAGCGTGATTTCGGCCTGGCTCGAAAAGCACGCCTGATCGGATATATCGATGGACAAGATAGCAGCGGCCACTGAATACGACGTCGAAGCCATCCGCCGGGATTTCCCGATCCTGGCGGAGAAGGTGCACGGCAAGCCGCTGGTCTATCTCGACAACGGCGCGTCGGCGCAGAAGCCGCAGGTGGTGATCGACGCCATTTCGCATGCCTATTCACATGAATATGCCAATGTGCATCGCGGCCTCCACTACCTCTCGAATGCCGCAACCGATGCCTACGAGGCGGCGCGCGAGAAGGTCCGCCGTTTCCTCAATGCGCCTTCGGTCAACGACATCGTCTTCACCAAGAATTCGACGGAGGCGATCAACACCGTCGCTTATGGCTGGGGCATGCCCAAGATCGGCGAGGGTGACGAGATCGTTCTGACGATCATGGAGCACCATTCCAACATCGTGCCGTGGCACTTCATCCGCGAACGGCAGGGCGCCAAGCTCGTCTGGGTTCCCGTCGACGATGAAGGCGCCCTCCATATCGAGGATTTCGAGAAGAGCCTGACGGAGCGAACCAAGCTGGTCGCCATCACTCATATGTCGAATGCGCTCGGTACGATCGTTCCCGTCAAGGAGGTCTGCCGCATCGCTCACGAACGTGGCATTCCCGTGCTGATCGACGGCAGCCAGGGTGCCGTGCATCTGCCCGTCGACGTGCAGGACATCGATTGCGACTGGTACGTGATGACCGGGCACAAACTCTACGGTCCGTCGGGCATCGGTGTGCTCTACGGCAAGAAGGAACGGCTCTCCCAGATGCGCCCCTTCCAGGGCGGCGGCGAGATGATCTTCGAGGTCGCCGAGGACGCCGTCACCTACAACGACCCGCCGCATCGCTTCGAGGCCGGCACGCCGCCGATCGTCCAGGCGATCGGGCTCGGCTACGCGCTCGACTATATGGAGAAGGTCGGCCGGGAGGCGATTGCCCGCCATGAGGCCGATCTTGCGGCTTACGCGGCCGAGCGCCTCAGATCGGTCAATTCGCTGCGGATGTTCGGGACGGCGCCCGAGAAGGGGAGCATCTTCTCCTTCGAACTCGCCGGCATCCATGCCCATGACGTTTCGATGGTGATCGACCGGCAGGGGGTCGCGGTGCGGGCCGGCACGCATTGCGCCATGCCGCTCTTGAAACGCTTCGGCGTCACCTCCACATGCCGAGCATCGTTCGGCATGTACAATACCCGCGCCGAGGTCGATGCGCTGGCCGATGCGCTTGAATATGCGCGCAAGTTCTTTGCCTGAGGAGTGTCCGTAATGAGCCTGGACGAAAGCGAACAGAAGATCGACGTGCGCGAAGGCATCGTGCATTCGAGTATCCCGGCCGAGGAACTGGCGCGGCTCAGCGACGACGTCATCAGCGCGCTGAAGACCGTCTACGACCCGGAAATCCCGGCCGATATCTTCGAACTTGGTCTGATCTACAAGATCGACATCGAGGACGACCGGATGGTGAAGATCATGATGACGCTGACCGCGCCCGGCTGCCCGGTCGCCGGCGAGATGCCAGGCTGGGTCGAAAATGCCGTCGGGGCCGTCGAGGGCGTGTCGGGCGTCGAAGTCGAAATGACCTTCGACCCGCCGTGGACGCCGGACCGTATGTCGGAAGAGGCGCAGGTTGCCGTCGGCTGGTACTGAGTGGCCCTGGTCCAGTGCCGAGGTATTGATCCGTTTACCTCGGACGACTACATTTTGAATCACGAAGCGCCGGATCTTGACCCCGGTTGCGGAAGGAGAAAAAGCCGATGGGCTTTGCAGTGATGAGCATGACGGATGGGGCTGCGGCCCGCGTCAAGGCGATCGTCGAGAATTCCGGGCCGGAAGCCAAGGGCATTCGCGTCGGCATCAAGAAGGGCGGCTGCGCCGGGATGGAATATACCATCGACCTCGTGACCGAGCCGAATGCCAAGGACGACCTGATCGAGCACGAGGGCGCCAGGGTCTGGGTCGAACCTTCGGCCGTGCTCTATCTGCTCGGCACCGAAATGGGCTTCGAGCAGACGACGCTGCGCTCCGGCTTCACCTTTACCAATCCGAACCAGACATCGGCCTGCGGCTGTGGCGAATCCGTCGAACTGAAGCCCGCCGATCTCGCCGCACAGCGCCAGAGCGAGCCGGCGCACTCCTGACGGCCGTCCAGATCAACGGAAAATTCTCTGCCACTAATCGCTGGTGAAGAACCGGTGTGCTCAGTCGCGCTTGATGCTCATGAGCATTTCCCACATGTCGGCGCCGGTCTCGAAGACCACGGCATTTGCCTTGTAGCTCTGCTCGGCGTCGATCAGGTCCGTCAGTTCGGTAGCGGGATCGACATCCGAATCCGTCGGGCTGACGATGGCCTGGACGCCTGATACGGTGGAGGTGAGGCTGGTGTTCAGCTTGGCATAGCCCGGCGTGCCGCTGTTTGCGATATTGTTGGCAATCGCGCTTACCCGCGTCGTCTGCGCCTGCATTCCCGAAAGAGCAATGTTGGTGATGCCGGATATGCTCATCAGCCGTGTCTCCAGATCTGAATAGAACGCTTTTACCCGCTATGGCTTAGGGAATGCTGAAAGCGTTGCGTTAGCAAAGACCTATCGGCGCGCGCATCGTGCTGCGCACCTGTTCCGAACTGAAACGGGAAGGTGGCTGGCGCGCGGCGGCTTCCTATCGCGACGCCACCCAGTCGTGCCAGTCGCTTTCGTTGCCGTTGAAGACATTGAGGTCGATCTTGCCGTCGACGCCGTCGGAGAGGCCGGAGCCGGAATACTGCCAGAAGACCCACTTGCGGCCGGGATAGACCTTGGAGGGGTGGGCGGCGACCGAGCGCAGCCAGAAGGGATAATTGAGCAGTTCGCCCTTCAGATTGTCGCGGTAGAAGTCCGGTGCGGTGTAGATGATCGGGCGCTGGCCATAGTGGCGTTCCACCTTGTCCAGGAACACCTGCATCTTCTCCAGAACGCGCTTGCGGGAGATTCTTTGGCTGCAGCTCGACTCACCGTTCCATTCGACATCGATGACGGGCGGAAGCGCGTTGGCTTCCCTTGGAACGTTGCGGATGAACCAGTCGGCCTGTTCGCCGGCTGTCCGGCACCAGTAGAAGAAGTGATAGGCGCCGTGCTTCAGGCCGGCTTCCCTGGCGCGGCGCCAGTTCTTCTTGAACATCGGATCGAGGTGATCGCCGCCGTCCGTCGCCTTGATGTAGACGAAGTTGGCTCCCTGCTGCCGCAGCGTCTCCCAATCGATCTCGCCCTGCCAGCGCGACACGTCGACGCCATGTACGGCAAGCTTTCTCGGCGAAGTCCTGCCGAAGTTGATCGGCTTGGCATCACGGAAACGGTGGCCATAAATGCGCGAGCGCGTCGGGGATTTCGGGCCCGCATCCGGGTCGATCCCCGGATTCTCAGGCATGAGCATCGCGACCGGCCTTTCCGTCGGCATCGGCATGCCGACGGCCCCGTTGGCCGGCACGAGGGCCTGCGGCTCCGGAACAGGTCCGGTCCAGCTCAGCGCTTCCTGCCGCGGGCTGGTTTGTGGCGCGGGATCGCCCACGGCCGCAGCCGGTATCGGGCCGCTCGGCTTAGCGATGGCATTGGTGGTTTCCGACGACGCCACAGGGGTGAGCACATCTTCGGCGCCGGAGCTCGTTGAGCATCCCGACAGGATCAGGGCGGCGAGGAGAATTGCTGGTACAGCCGATGGACGCATGAGAACCTGCACGCAAAACAAAGATCGATGGCAACATTCCTACCGGAGAAAAATCGCCCATTTTGAATTGCTAACAGAGACTTGCTAAGAAAGGTTAAATTTGAACCTTGTGCCGTGAAGTAGCTGCCCCTCACCCTAACCGTCTCCCCGTTAGAACGGGGAGAAGGTGGCGGCAGCCGGATGAGGGGCAAGCGTCGGCGATCAATACGCAGCAGATCCTCGGCACAAAAACGAGGACGAAGTCATCAACAAGCTGAAATCCCTCCCAAATTGTGGGAGGGGTTTGCCGAATGTTACTCCGCAGCCTCCGCATAGCTTTCCACCGGCGGGCAGGTGCAGATGAGGTTGCGGTCGCCGTAGACGTTGTCGACGCGGTTGACCGGAGACCAGTATTTGTCGACGCGGAAGGCGCCGGGCGGGAAGCAGGCCTGTTCCCGGCTGTAGGGCCGGTTCCATTCGCCGACGAGGTCTTCCACCGTATGCGGGGCGTTTTTCAGCGGATTGTCGAGCTTGTCCATGCGGCCTTCCTCGATGGCGCGGGCTTCCTCGCGGATCGCCAGCATCGCCTCGCAGAAGCGGTCGATCTCAGCCTTGGTCTCGCTTTCCGTCGGCTCGATCATCAGCGTTCCGGCGACCGGCCAGCTCATGGTCGGCGCATGGAAACCGCAATCGATCAGGCGTTTGGCGACGTCGTCGACGGTGACGCCTGCGCTGTCGACCAGCGGGCGGGTGTCGATGATGCATTCATGCGCGACGCGGCCGGTCTTCGACTTGTAGAGCACGTCATAGGCGCCCTTCAGCCGGGCGGCGATGTAGTTGGCGTTGAGGATCGCCACCTTGGTCGCCTGGGTCAGGCCTTCGCCGCCCATCATCAGGCAGTAGCTCCAGGAGATCGGCAGGATCGAAGCCGAGCCGAAAGCGGCGGCCGAAACCGCGCCCGACCGGCCATCGGTTTCCGGGTGGCCGGGCAGGTGGGGCGCCAGATGCGCCTTGACGCCGATCGGGCCCATGCCGGGGCCGCCGCCGCCATGCGGGATGCAGAAGGTCTTGTGCAGGTTGAGATGAGACACGTCGGAGCCGATGTCACCGGGGCGGGACAGGCCGACCATGGCGTTCATGTTGGCGCCGTCGAGATAGACCTGGCCGCCATTGACATGCACGAGGTCGCAGATTTCCTTGACCGTTTCTTCGAAGACGCCGTGCGTCGAGGGATAGGTGATCATGCAGCAGGAGAGATTGGCCGCATGCTCCTCAGCCTTGGCGCGGAAATCGTCCATGTCGATGTCGCCGTTCTCGCGCACCTTGACGACCACCACCTTCATGCCGACCATCTGGGCCGAGGCCGGGTTGGTGCCGTGCGCCGAGGTCGGGATCAGGCAGACGTCGCGATGGCCGTCGCCGTTGGCGATGTGGTAGTTGCGGATCGTCAGCAGGCCGGCATATTCGCCCTGCGCGCCGGAATTCGGCTGCATCGAAAAGGCGTCGTAACCGGTAACGGCGCAGAGCTTCTCCGTGAGATCGTCGATCATCTCGCGATAACCGAGCGCCTGGTCGGCCGGCACGAAAGGATGAATGTCGGAAAACTCCGGCCATGTGATCGGCAGCATTTCCGCCGTCGCATTGAGCTTCATCGTGCAGGAGCCGAGCGGGATCATGGCGCGGTCGAGCGCCAAGTCGCGGTCGGAGAGCCGGCGGATGTAGCGCGTCATCTCGCTTTCGGCGCGGTTCATGTGGAAGATCGGATGCGAGAGATAGTCGCTGGTGCGCAGCAAATCCCCGGGCAGCCGGTAGGAGGGCTCGAAATCGGCAATGGCGAAATTGCCGCCGAAGGCGCGCCAGACGGCTTCCAGCGTTGCAGGCCGTGTGCGCTCGTCGAGCGACATGCCGATCTTCGTCTCGCCGACCTTGCGCAGATTGACCCCTTCGGCGACGGCAGCGCGCAGGATGAGGCCCTGCATATGGCCGACATCGACGGTGATCGTATCGAAGAAGCTTTCCGGCTCGACCTTATAGCCGAGTTTTTCCAGGCCCTTGGCCATCAGCACGGCCTTCTGGTGGACCTGCTGGGCGATCGCCTTGATACCCTTCGGGCCATGGAAGACCGCGTACATGGAGGCCATGACGGCGAGCAGAACCTGGGCGGTGCAGATGTTCGAGGTCGCCTTTTCGCGGCGGATATGCTGTTCGCGGGTTTGCAGAGACAAGCGATAGGCGCGGTTGCCGCGGGCATCGACGGACACGCCGACGAGACGGCCCGGCATGGAGCGCTTGATGGCATCTTTCACAGCCATATAGGCCGCATGCGGGCCGCCGTAACCGACCGGGACGCCGAAACGCTGCGAGGAGCCGATGGCAATGTCGGCGCCCATTTCGCCGGGCGATTTCAGCAGCGTTAGCGCGAGAATATCGGCGGCGACGACTGCTATGGCGCCGGCCTGGTGCAGCCGCGCGATCAGGCCGGTGAAATCATGCACATGGCCGTGCGTGCCGGGATACTGGAAGATCGCACCGAAGACGTCGACCGGATCGAGATCGGTGAAGGGATTGCCGACGATGACGCTCCAGCCGAGCGGCTCGGCGCGGGTGCGGATGAGGGCGATGGTCTGCGGATGGCAGTCGGCATCGACGAAGAAGGCCTTCGCCTTCGACTTGGAGACGCGCTCGGCCATGGCCATGCCTTCGGCGGCGGCGGTCGCCTCGTCGAGCAGCGAGGCATTGGCGACGTCGAGACCCGTGAGGTCCGAGATCATCGTCTGGTAATTCAGCAGCGCTTCCAGGCGGCCCTGGCTGATCTCCGGCTGGTAGGGTGTGTAGGCCGTGTACCAGGCGGGGTTTTCCAAAATATTGCGCTGAATGACAGGCGGGGTGATCGTGCCGTAGTAACCCTGGCCGATCAGCGAGACCAGCACCTTGTTCTTGTTGGCGGTTTCGCGCAGCTTGTCGAGCGCCTCGCGCTCGGTCATCGGCGCGCCCCAGACGAGCGGCGCCTTCTGACGGATGGCGGGCGGCAGCGTCGCGTCGATCAACCCGTCGAGGCTGTTATAGCCGATCACCTTCAGCATATCGGTCATTTCGGACGGCGAGGGGCCGATATGACGGCGATTGGCGAAATCGTAGGGCTGGTAGTCGGTGAACTGGAATTCGGTCGGCGTCGTCATTACGCGATGAGCTCCTTGTAGGCGGCCTCGTCGAGCAGGCCATCGGCATCGGCGGGGTTCTTGAGCTTCAGCTTGAAGAACCAGCCGGCGCCCTGCGGATCGGAGTTGATGAGGGAAGGATCGGCGACGATCGCCTCGTTGACCTCGGTGATCTCGCCGTCGAGCGGACAATAGACCTCGGAGGCGGCCTTGACGGATTCGACGGTTGCTGCGTCGTCGTTCTTGGCGAAGCTCTTGCCGACTTCGGGCAGTTCGACGAAAACGAGGTCGCCCAACTGTTCGACGGCAAAGGAGGTGATGCCGACGGTTGCGACATCGCCGTCAAGCTGGAGCCATTCATGTTCAGCGGTAAATTTCAGCATGGAAATATCCTCTCGGAAAACAGGGTTTCAGCGTTTGTAGGTCGGCGTAACGAAGGGCAGGGCGGAGACGGTGACGGGCAGGAACTTGCCGCGTACCTCTGCATAGACAAGGGTTCCCACCGCGGAATGGGAAACAGGCACGTAGCCCATGGCGACGGGGCCTTCGACGGAGGGGCCGAAGCCGCCTGATGTGACTTCGCCGACTTCGACCGTGCCCTCGGCATCGGCATAAAGCTTGGCATGGCCGCGCACCGGCGCCTTGCCTTCCGGCTTCAAGCCGACGCGGCGGCGGGCGGCGCCGTTTTCGAGTTCGGAGAGGATGCGGCCGGAGCCGGGGAAACCGCCGGCGCGTGCGCCACCCGCGCGCCGCGCCTTCTGCATGGCCCATTCGAGGGCTGCCTCGACCGGCGAGGTGGTGGTGTCGATATCGTTGCCATAAAGGCAGAGCCCGGCTTCCAGGCGCAGGGAATCGCGGGCGCCGAGGCCGATCGCCTGGACGTCGGGATGCTCGAGCAACCGCATGGTGACATCCACGGCCTTGTCCGATGGAACCGAGATTTCGAAGCCGTCCTCGCCGCTGTAGCCCGAGCGCGAGACCAGACAGGAAACATCGTGCAGGCGGCAGTGGCGCACGTCCATGAATTTCATTGCCGCCACATCGGCCCAGAGTTCCGCCAGAACCTCGACGGCGCGCGGTCCCTGCAGCGCGATCAGGGAGCGGTCCAACAGGGTGATGTCGCACCGGTCGCCGATATGGGTCTGCAGATGGAGGAGATCTGCCTCCTTGCAGGCAGCATTGACGACGACGAACAGATGGTTGTCGAGATGGGTGATCATCAGGTCGTCGAGAATGCCGCCGGTCTCGTCGGTGAAGAAGCCGTAACGCTGGCGGCCTTCGGCAAGGCCGAGGATATCGACGGGGACCAGGCTTTCCAGCGCCAGGGCGGCATCCTCGTAGCTGCCGGATTTCGCCTTCACGATGACTTGGCCCATGTGAGAGACATCGAAGATGCCGGCTGCGGTGCGGGTTTGAAGATGTTCCTTCATGACGCCGGCTGGATATTGCACCGGCATGTCATAGCCCGCGAACGGCACCATGCGGGCGCCGAGCGAAAGATGCAGGGCATGCAGCGGGGTTTTCTTCAGGGCAGCAGTATCGTCCAAAAGACGCCTCCGGGGTTTGCGCCTTTTCACGAAGGCGCGGGCTCAAATCTGAAGGGCGCGGCTGCGCACTTCTCTCCTGAGCCCCCTCTGTCCCTTTGCCTGAGATTGTTATCCCTTCGGCGAGCGTTTCGAGAACGCTTCTCTCCAGAGTTCCGTCTGCCCCTTGCTGGTCCTTTTGCCTGAGAGTTTCCGGGGCGGTTGCTCCTTCGGCACCGGTGGCGAAAGCACCGGATTCTCCCAACATGGTTGGCGCAATTATCCGGCGGGCTAGGCGCTTGGCAAGACCAAATGTCGTGACCTGACAAATTTTTGTCGCCATAGTCAGGGAACGGCGGCAACCTGCGGCAAATCTGCTTTTGCATTCGGCAGGGAAACCGGCTATCGCGACATGCTGTTGAAGGGGATCTCATGCGGCGGACCGGACTGAAAGCGACGCTCTTCCTGCGCATGCTTTGCGCATTGAGCCTGCTTTTTCTCGGCTTTGCCCATCAGGCGCCGCAGGCTGTCGCTTCCGAAGGTTATGACGCAGCCGCCTATATGCTGCCGGACGGCAGCTTTGCCTCCCTCTGCGTGACGGTAAAGGACGACGACGGCAAGACCGTCGCCTTCAAGCCCAATTGCGAAGCTTGCCGGCTTTCGGCCTCGGTCATCCTGCCGATGCCGGATGCGGGCTCCTGGCTCGCGCGCAAACTCGCCTCGCTGAACAACGCGCCCAATGAGACCGCCGCGATAGCCGGCGCCAGCGCCGTCAGCCGGGCAAATTCCCGCGCGCCTCCCATCCCCGTCTGATCTTCCTCCGCAATCTGAATGCAACATGCCGGTCCGCCTGAGAGAAGTGCTGCGGCCGGCGAGGAGATATCCGATGAAAACGATCAAGACGCAGACTATCAAGACTTTGGGGCTTGCCGCTCTTCTTTCCGCCGCCGCCATTGCCAGTGCCGAGGCCCATGTGAGCTTCCTCGACAAGCAGGCGACGCAGGAGAGCACCATTCTCGCGACGCTGCAGGTGCCGCATGGTTGCGACGGCAAGGCAACCACGGAAGTGCGGGTCAAGCTGCCGGAAGGCTTCGTCTTCGCCAAGCCGCAGCCGAAGGCCGGCTGGGAGCTCGAGGTGATTAAGGGCGATTACCAGAAGACCTACGACAATCACGGCGACAAGGTGAAAACAGGCACGGTCGAGATCCGTTGGAAGAACGGCAATCTCTCCGACGATTTCTACGACACCTTCGTCATCCAGGGGAAGGTTTCCGGTATCGAGGCCGGCACCTCGCTCGCCTTTCCGGTGACGCAGATGTGTGGCGATGCGGTCCAGGCGTGGGATCAGGTCGCGAAAGAAGGCGGTGATGCGCACGGCCTGAAAAGCCCAGCGCCGGTCTTGAAGATCGTTGAGGGCGAAGACCATGGCCACAACCATGACGACATGGCTGGGATGGACATGACCGGGAAACCCGGCATGGACATGTCAGCTATGGCGGCTGCCGCGCCGGCGGGCGAAGCGGTGAAGGCCGGCGATCTCGAAATCTCCGGCGCCTTCGCCAAGGCGATGCTGCCCGGCCAGCCGGTCGGCGGCGGCTTTTTCACGGTGACGAACAACGGCAAGACGGATGACCGCCTGGTATCGGTGTCGTCGCCTGCATCGGGCGAGGTTCAGATCCACGAGATGGTGACGAAGGACAATGTCATGCGGATGCGCCAATTGAAGGACGGCATTGCCATCCCTGCGGGCGAGACCGTCAAGCTCGAGCCCGGCAACCTGCATCTGATGTTCCAGAAGGTGAAGACGCCGTTCAAGCAGGGCGATACGGTGCCGGTGACGCTGACCTTCGAGAAAGCAGGCAAGGTCGACCTGGTGCTGCAGGTACTTTCCGCTCAAGGCAAGTGAGCACGGGCAGGTTAAGACAGAAAAGCCCGCGATGCGGGCTTTTCGCTGGAAGGGCTGCGGCCTCAGACGTCCTCGTAGGATTGCAGCGCCTGCTTCAGGCCGGCCTGCGGCTGGCGATTGCCCTTCTCCATCAGGTCGAGTGCCACTTCGGTCGATTGGATGATGCTGGAGGGATCGTCGATTCCTTCGCTGCTCTCGGCCTTCAATTGCCGGTCGGCGAGACGACGCGACTCGCGCGCGGCGGTGCTCGTGGCGACGCGCTGCGGTATTCTCAGCGTTTCCAGGGCAATGGCGGCGGTGCTTGCCGAAATGGACAGGAGCTGGGTCATGTCGGCACAGTATCGGCAGGATCTTGGCGCCAGCATAAGAAAACGACTGGCATTTTATTGAATTATAAGAATTTATTCCGTCACGATTAAATGCGCTCTCAAACTCGGATGTTCCGCCCATGATCCAGGCTCTGCTCGTCGCCGTCGGCGGCGCTATCGGTTCCGTCCTCAGATATTATGTCGGCCAATGGACGCTGAGGCTTCTAGGCCCGGCCTTTCCCTGGGGCACGCTCGCCGTCAATGTCGTCGGCTGCTTCGTCATCGGCGTCCTTGCCGAACTGATTGCGCGAAAGTTCAACGCCTCGATGGAATTGCGCTTGCTGCTCATCACCGGCTTCCTCGGCGGCTTCACCACTTTCTCGGCCTTTTCGCTCGACGCCATCTCACTGTTCGAGGGCGGCAATACCGTCGCCGGCGGTGTCTATATCGCAGCCAGCGTCGGCCTTTCGATGGCGGCGGTGTTCGCTGGGCTCGCCATCATGCGCGCTTTGGTCTGATTCTGGTTTCCGTTTTGGAAGAAAATGCTCTAAAGGCTGCGGAAAGAACGCCGGCTCGGCCGCGCTGCAATTTCCGAAAGACCATTCATGGCTGGCATAGAACATATCAAGGTTGAACCTGACGAGGCGGGCATGCGGCTCGATCGCTGGTTCAAGGTGCATTTTCCCGGGCTCGGCTTCGGGCCGCTGCAGAAGCTCTTGCGCTCCGGCCAGGTGCGCGTCGACGGCGGACGTGTGAAGTCGGATGCGCGCGTGCAGCCCGGCCAGATGGTGCGCGTGCCTCCGCTCGATGTCGACGCCAAGCTGAAGACCGGGCCGATCGCCGGCAAGGATCTCAAGCATTCGACCGATTTCGAGCTTCTGTCGCGCATGGTGCTGCACGAAGACGACAAGGTGATCGTGCTCAACAAGCCGCCCGGCCTTGCCGTGCAGGGCGGCTCCGGTGTCGCCAGGCATATCGATCAGATGCTCGAAGCCTGGACCAGCCCGAAGGGCGAAAAGCCGCGTCTCGTCCACCGCCTCGACCGCGATACATCAGGCGTGCTCGTCATCGCCCGGACGCGTGGCGCCGCACAGAAGCTGACGGCCGCCTTCCGCGAGCGTGACACCAAGAAGACCTATTGGTCTCTCGTGAAAGGCGTACCGCGCAAGCGTGAGGACAAAATCTCGACCTGGCTCGTCAAGGAGCCGACGGCCGACGGCGACCGCATGCGTATCGCCAAGCACGGTGAAGACGGCGCCGATCATGCGGTGTCCTACTACCGCATCGTCGAGACGGCGGCGCAACGTCTCGCTTGGCTGGAGATGGAGCCGTATACTGGGCGCACCCACCAGCTTCGTGTCCATGCTTTGCACATTGGCCATCCGATCATCGGCGATCCTAAATATTTCGATGATGATCCGAACTGGGATTTTCCGGGCGGTATTCAGAAGCGGCTGCATCTGCACGCCCGCCATATCGATATCCCGCATCCCTCGGGCGGCCGCCTGCGCGTCACCGCGCCTTTGCCGCCGCATATGGTGCAGAGCTGGAACCTGCTCGGCTTCGACGAAAACTCAGCTCCGATCCGGGGTGACGAAGAATAGGACGGCCGAAGGTCATGGATCCAACATACGTTGTTATATTTTCTATACTTTTTCTCTTTCTTTTTTTCTCCTACCGCGCCCGAAAGGAGATAAAGAAAGTTGGCATGGACAATACCGCTGCGGTTCGGGAAAACACTGAGGCAGTTCGGGAACACACGGAAATTCTGCGCCAGTATCTTATTCAGAAAGCATCCGGGTCCAAATGAAGCTTATCCTTTTCGATTGCGACGGCACGCTGGTCGACAGTGCCGGGCTGATTCACGAAACCATGCGCCGCACCTTCGACAAATTCGGCAAGGCGGAACCGCGGTTTGAGGACACCAAGGCCATTATCGGCCTGTCGCTCGATATCGCCATCGCCCGCATGCAGGGCAGGCCGCATGTCGAGCAGGAAGACATCGAGATGACGGCGCATTACAAATCGCTGTTTTCGGTGGTGCGTCAGGATCTCGACTACAGGGAGCCGCTGTTTCCCGGCATTCGTGAGATGATCGACACGATCAGCGGGCGGGATGATCTGCTGATCGGCGCGGTGACGGGAAAATCCAGGCGCGGGCTGAACCTCGTGATGGAGACGCATGGCTTCGACCCCTATTTCGTCGTTGCGCGCACCGCCGACGACTGCCCCTCGAAGCCGCATCCGGCCATGGTGACGGAATGCTGCGACGAAACCGGCATGAATGCCACAGACACCATTGTCATCGGCGATGCGGTTTACGATATGCAGATGGCAAAGGCTGCCGGCGCCAAGGCGATCGGCGTTGCCTGGGGCTATGCCAGCGTGGATGAGCTGATCGCCAACGGCGCCGATGCGATCGCCTATCATCCGAACGAGATATTGCGCCATTTTTCCTGAGGTGACGCCATGCGCGATCTTCTGAACGATCTTTCCGAAGGCTTGAGCCATCCCGATCCCATCCGCCGCGCGCAGATCCAGATGAAGAAGCCGCTGCCGAAGCGTTTCTATACCGAAGTCGCGGTCGCCGAACACGAGGACGGTTTTGCGATCATGCTCGACGGCAAGCTGGTGCGCACGCCGGCACGGCTGGTTCTCGCCGTGCCGACTGAGGCGCTTGCCCGGCTCGTCGCCGCCGAATGGGACGCGCAGGCCGAGGTCATCGACCCTGTCACCATGCCGGTGACGAGGCTCGTCAACACCGCAATCGACGGCATCGCCACCAATACGCAGGCGATCTTCGAGGACATCCTGCGTTTTTCCTCAACCGACCTGATCTGCTACCGCGCCGAAGGGCCGGAACGGCTGGTCGAGCGCCAGGCTGAACGCTGGGATCCCATTATCGACTGGGCCGCTAACGATCTTGGCGCCCGCTTCATCCTCGTCGAAGGCGTGATGCATCACGAACAGCCGCGCGAGGCGACCGCCGCCTTCGCCGTCACGCTTGCGCGACATCAGAGCCCGATGGCACTTGCAGCCCTTCACACGATCACGACGCTGACCGGCTCGGCGATCCTGGCGCTCGCCTTCGCCGAGGGCCGGGTGACGATGGAGGAGGCATGGTCGCTTGCCCATCTCGACGAGGACTGGACGATCGAGCATTGGGGGAGCGACGAGGAGGCCGAGGAGCGGCGGGCCAAGCGCTTTGTCGAGTTCAAGGCCGCAGCGGATGTTTTTTTCTCCCTAAGCGCCTGAAACATATTGCCTTCCCAGGCATTATGACGAAATCTGCGACTCCAACGGGGAGTGCGGGATTTTGCAATGAATTGGCTGAGGTCGTGTTTTTGCCGGGCCGCACTCGTTTGTATGGCGCTTACGGCCTGTGTCAGCCTCTCGGCCAACAAGCCGGAGACACCGCTTTACGATGTGCGAAGCGCCGTCGTTCTCTCAGGCCCGAACATGCCGGCCGAATTGCTTTCTGGTATCAATGACCGCGTCAACGCCGCAATCAACGCCACCGTGCGCGACACCGTGCTGCCGCGGGTGGTGCTGACGATCCGCGTGGTTTCGATCCAGAAGGGGCTTGGCTTTCAGAAAGACCGCAACGTCGCGAAGATCAGCATTGACGCCGCCTCGGTGGAGGACGGCTCGGTGATTGCCGTCAGCGCTTTCGACGTGACCAGCATGGCCGCCGATCCCCAACTCGCCGACGACATCATGGCCGAGGATGTCGCCGCACGGATACGCTCGGTTTTCTCGCTCAGCGGACGCAGCCGCTAAAACATCTCGAACATTTAGGGCGAGGGGAGATCACATGAAGGAAATTCTCGAAGAACTGGAACGGCGCCGTGACGTCGCCCGCCTCGGCGGCGGCAAGGAGCGCATCGAAGCCCAGCACAAGCGCGGCAAGCTGACGGCGCGCGAGCGGATCGATCTCTTCCTCGACGAAGGCTCCTTCGAGGAGTTCGACATGTTCGTCGAGCATCGCTCCACCGATTTCGGCATGGACAAGAGCCGGATCGCCGGCGACGGCGTCGTGACCGGCTGGGGCACGGTCAACGGCCGTACCGTGTTCGTCTTTGCCAAGGACTTCACCGTCTTCGGAGGCTCGCTTTCGGAAGCGCATGCCGAGAAGATCATCAAGGTGCAGGACATGGCGCTGAAGAACCGCGCGCCTGTTATCGGCATCTATGACGCCGGCGGTGCGCGCATCCAGGAGGGTGTGGCCGCGCTCGGCGGTTATGCCGAAGTCTTCCAGCGCAATGTGCTCGCCTCCGGCGTCATTCCGCAGATTTCCGTCATCATGGGGCCGTGTGCGGGCGGCGACGTCTATTCGCCCGCCATGACCGATTTCATCTTCATGGTGCGCGACACCTCCTACATGTTCGTGACCGGTCCCGATGTGGTGAAGACCGTCACCAACGAGACTGTCACGGCGGAAGAGCTTGGCGGCGCAACAGTGCATACGACGCGCTCGTCGATTGCCGACGGCGCCTATGACAATGACGTCGAGACACTTCTGCAGGTACGCCGGCTCATCGATTTCCTGCCGAAATCGAACACCTCGCCGGTACCGGAAATCGAATGTTACCAGTCGGTGACCGACACCGACAATTCGCTGGATACGCTGGTCCCGGCCAATGCCAACAAGCCCTACGACATAAAGGAGCTGATCCAGAAGGTAGCGGACGAGGGGGATTTCTTCGAGATCCAGTCAAACTTTGCCAAGAACATCGTTTGCGGCTTCGGGCGCATCGAAGGCTCGACGGTCGGCTTCGTCGCCAACCAGCCGATGGTGCTGGCCGGGGTGCTCGACAGCGACGCCTCGCGCAAGGCGGCGCGATTCGTGCGCTTCTGCGATTGCTTCAACATTCCGATCGTCACCTTCGTAGACGTGCCGGGCTTCCTGCCGGGCACGGCACAGGAATATGGCGGTCTCATCAAACATGGCGCCAAGCTGCTCTTCGCCTATGCGGAGGCGACTGTGCCGAAACTCACCGTCATCACCCGTAAGGCCTTCGGCGGCGCCTATGACGTGATGGCGTCAAAGCATCTGCGCGGCGACCTGAACTATGCCTGGCCGACGGCGCAGATCGCCGTCATGGGCGCCAAGGGCGCGGTCGAGATCATCTTCCGCAAGGATATCGCCGATCCCGACAAGATCGCCGCGCATACGAAAATGTATGAGGACCGGTTCCTCTCGCCCTTCGTGGCCGCCGAGCGCGGTTATGTCGACGAGGTGATCATGCCGCATTCGACCCGGCGGCGGCTGGCGCGCGGATTGAAGATGCTGCGCAACAAGGACCTTACCAATCCCTGGAAGAAACACGACAACATTCCGCTCTGACATTTGGCGCCGAATAAAACGATCCGGTCGCGTGTTTACCTGCTGTCGAAAAAGTGAACGGCCGTCAGCGATCCGTGTGTTCAATCCCTGACGAGGACGGGCTAACGCTCGGCTCTTATACTTTTTAAAGGAGAGGTTTAATGTCAAGTTTCGAGCGTCTTTCTGCCTATCGCCCCTATGGGCTGGCCGCTCTCAGAATCATCGTTGCACTGCTGTTCATCGAACACGGCACGATGAAGCTTTTCGCCTTCCCGGCTGAGCAGATGCCGGGCTCACTGCCGCCGCTGATGCTTTTCGCCGCGCTTCTCGAGTTGGTCGGCGGCATCCTCATTCTCATCGGCCTGCTGACACGCCCTGTCGCCTTCCTGCTGGCCGGTGAAATGGCGGTCGCCTATTTCATGGCGCATGCGCCGAAAAGCTTCTACCCGGCCCTCAATCAGGGCGACGCAGCGATCCTGTTCTGCTTCGTCTTCCTCTATCTGGTCTTCTCGGGTCCCGGCGCTTTTGCCGTCGACAGCCGCAAGTCGGCCTAAGTGCATATCGGCTGCGGGGCGCCTGGCGTCCCGCAGCCTTTTCTAATCAGGCGGTGAGCTTGAGGCCGGCGATGCCGGCGACGATCAGCGTGATGCAGGCAAGTCGGGTGACACTTGCCGCATCGCCGAGCAGCCAGATGCCGAGAATGACCGTTCCGACCGTGCCGATGCCGGTCCAGACCGCGTAGGCGGTGCCGATCGGCAGGTGCTTCACCGCAAGACCGAGCAGCACGATGCTCACCACCATTGAAATAACAGTCAGCGTCGTCGGCAGCGGCCGCGTGAAGCCCTCGGTGTATTTAAGGCCGATGGCCCATCCGCATTCAAAAAGACCGGCGAGAAAAAGCAGAAACCAGGCCATGCGACTCTCCTTGTTCAAGAGCGAGGCCGTCCCCGCGACGTTGCATCCTCAGGACGCCGCAGTCGTCTGCGATGGTGCTTATATGCGTGAGGAGACGGCTGTCTTCAAGGTAGAAATCGGCATGGCTGCCATGCCACCCGTTTCTTGCCGCCTCCGCGGCGAGCATCATTTCTGCCCGCCGGCCTCGCTCAAGAGGTTCTTGGCGCGTCGGCAGAGGCGGTCGAAGGTTTCGAGGAAGCGGGAGCGGTCCTTGGGGCTGAAGGCCGCGTTGTAACCTTTGCTCTCACCGGTTTCGCGCAGGTGCGCGCCGAGATCGCGCATGGCGCTCGCCAGGCCGATATTGGTCTCGTCGAAGACGCGCCCGGTCGGACCGCTGACGAAGGCGCCCCCAGCGACGCAGCGCACGGCGAGCGGCACGTCGGCGGTGACGACGACATCGCCCGCGCCGGCGCGCTCGGCAATCCAGTTGTCGGCGGCATCGAAGGCGTTGGAGACGATGACGTTGCGGACCATCGGGTCGCGCGAGGGGCGCAGGCCGGAATTGGCGACGAAGGTGACTTCGAGGCCATGACGCTCCGCGACCTTCAGGATTTCCGGCTTCACCGGGCAGGCATCGGCATCGACGTAGATCATGACGATATCCTCATGCCGGCTGCGTGGCCGGCTGGCGGACCATATCGATATGGGGAATGCCGTCTTCCAGATATTCCTGCGACGTGCCGATAAAGCCGAAGGATTCATAGAAGCCGCGCAGATGGGCCTGAGCCGACAAGGCAATGGGGTTTGCCGGATAAAGCCGCGCGCAAGCGGCGATCGCCTCATTCATCAATGCATCGCCCAGACGCTTGCCGCGATGGGCGGGCGAGACGACGACGCGGCCGATCTTCGAGGGATCCTGCACACTGTAGGGCTTGAGCAGCCGCGCGGAGGCAAGCAGTTCGCCGCCATCCAGCAGCCGCAGGTGCAGGGCATCGACATCCTTGCCGTCGAGCTCGGGATAGGGGCAGTTCTGCTCGACGACGAAGACGTCGACGCGCATTTTCAGAAGGTCGTAGAGCTCGCGCGCGGAAAGCTGATCGAGACCCTTGAGGTCGGTTGTGTAGGTCGTCGGAGCCATCGATAGAACCACGCTGCGGATGCCCTTGCCGGAACACATGGGCCAAGGTTTTCCGTATATGTACGACGGGACGGCTGACTTCAAGCGAGGAAATGGCGGGCTGAGCTGCGCCTTGCCTCAGGCGAACTCCATGATCACGGCATCGACGGCCAGGCTTTCGCCGGGGGCGGCATTGATCTTGGAGACGACGAGATCGCGTTCGGCGCGCAGCACGTTTTCCATCTTCATCGCCTCGACGACTGCGAGCGTCTCGCCAGCCTTGACCTCCTGACCCTCGGCAACCGCGATGGCGACGACCAGGCCGGGCATCGGGCAGAGCAGCAGCTTCGACGTATCCGGAGGCAGCTTCACCGGCATCAGCCTGTCGAGCTCCGCATGACGCGGCGAAAAGACCTTGGCGACCACCGAAAGCCCTTGCCAGTCGATGCAAAGGCCGTTCAGGACGGGGCGGATCTGTGCGGTGACATCGAGGCCGCCGACCTTGCCGCTCCAGACCGGATCGCCAGGTCTCCAATCGGTGACAACTGCTGAACGTTCGCCCTCTATCGCCATCTCCATATCGAAGGGGATAGTGACGAGGCCGTCGAGCAAGTTGGCGGCGACATATTTTTCGCCGATCTTGATCACAAATTCCTCGCGTAGCGCGGCGGATGCGGCACGCAGGCGATCGGAGAAACGTTCCCGGCGGTTCGTCTCGATCAGGAAGGCGGAGAGGGCGACGGCGGCAAGTGCCGCCTCTTCCGCCCGGTCCGGTTTCATCGGGGCAAAGCCATTGGGATATTCTTCGGCGATAAAGCCAGTGGAAAGTCGGCCCTCGCGCCAGCGCGGATGCTTCATCAGCGCCGACAGGAAGGGAACATTGTGCTCGATGCCATCGACGACGAAGCCGTCTAGCGCCCGGCCCATGGCGTCGACCGCTTCGTTGCGGGTCGGCGCCCAGGTGCAGAGCTTGGCGATCATCGGATCGTAATACATCGAGATCTCGGCGCCTTCGAAGACGCCGGTATCGTTGCGGACGACGACATTGCCGGTCCTGCCTTCCGCAGGCGGGCGGTAACGCGTCAGGCGGCCGATCGAAGGCAGGAAGTTGCGGTAGGGATCTTCGGCGTAGAGCCGGCTCTCGATCGCCCAGCCGTCGAGCCTGATCTCGTCCTGGGTGAAGGGAAGGGGCTCTCCGGCCGCGACTCGAATCATCTGTTCGACGAGATCGATGCCGGTGACGAGCTCGGTGACGGGATGCTCGACCTGCAGGCGGGTATTCATTTCGAGGAAATAGAAATTGCGGTCGCGGTCGACGATGAATTCGACGGTGCCGGCGCTCTGGTATTCGACGGCTTTGGCAAGCGCCACCGACTGTTCGCCCATGGCTTTGCGGGTGTTTTCGTCAAGAAAAGGCGAGGGCGCCTCTTCCGCCACCTTCTGGTTTCGCCGCTGGATCGAGCATTCGCGCTCGCCGAGATAGACGACATTGCCATGCGCATCGGCCAGTACCTGGATCTCGATATGGCGCGGCTCGACGACGAATTTCTCGATGAAGACGCGGTCGTCGCCGAAGGAGCTCTTCGCCTCCGAACGGGCGCGCTCGAAGCCGTCGCGCACCTCCGCCTCGTTCCAGGCGATGCGCATGCCCTTGCCGCCGCCGCCGGCGGACGCCTTGATCATGACGGGATAGCCAATCCCGCCAGCGATCGTTTCCGCGTGGACGGCGTCCTCGATGATGCCGAGGTGGCCGGGCACGGTGGATACGCCGGCAGCACTGGCGAACTTCTTCGATTCGATCTTGTCGCCCATCGCCATGATGGCTTTCGGCTTGGGGCCGATGAAGACGATTCCCTGCTTTTCCAGCTCAGCGCAGAAGGAGGCGCGCTCGGAGAGGAAGCCGTAACCGGGATGCACCGCCTCGGCGCCCGTCGCCTTGCAGGCGGCGATGATCTTGTCGGCAACGAGATAGCTTTCGGAGGCGGGGGCAGGGCCGATGTGAACGGCCTCGTCGGCCATCTCGACATGCAGGGCGTCCCGATCCGCATCCGAATAGACCGCGACGGTCAAAATACCCATGCGGCGCGCGGTCTTGATCACGCGGCAGGCGATCTCGCCGCGATTCGCGATCAGGATTTTCTTGAACATCGAGACTCCACCCAGAAATGCGTTCCGAAGTTTTACGCACAAAACACCGGAACGCACAATCAGGCTTGAGGCAGGTCACGCTTCGAGGGGTCAGGCGACGGCGGCTGCCGCAACGGGTTCCTCGTCGACGATGCGCAGCCAGCGGCTGCGCCGCGGCTCGGGACGATCGAGCAGCTCGACGGCGGCCATGATACCGGTCCAATGCGGGTGATTCGCGCCCGGCAGCGTCGCCTGCTCGATCTGCTGGAGCACGCCATATTCGGCCGGAGAGACGGGGATGACGCCGCCTGCGGAGATGCCTCTGAAAATGCGCATGGCGAAATCGACGTCCTGGCGGGCGATGCTCCTGCGGTCGACGGCGCGCGACAGGTGGTAGCCGCCGATCCCGTCGGTGATCGCCAGACGAAGCTGATCGAGGGCAAGCGCTCTCAGTTCGCCCGGGACATCGGCCGAAATCTCCATGACATGGAGGATGAGCTCGAGTTCCAGCGCCGAGTTGACGACGCCGTCGGTCGTGAACATCCGCATGATCCAGGCGACGTTGATTTCATCGAGCGAGCCTTGCGGATAGGTGTGATCGACGATGAAACCGGCGAGCTGCTCTACGAAGAAAGCATTCCACTCGCCACATTTTTCAGGACAGGAATTGTTGAGCGCCAACATCGCCACGACGTCCTGGGACGTCCGGATACCCTCCGGAAAAGCATGTTTGCGCAACAGCACTATATCTTCGGCCGTCAGCCGATGCTTGCCGGCCACGATACAGGCCGGAAAAGCGAGACGGAATTCGCTCATGTTTTAGCTCCAGGCTTCATCATGAAGCCGGAGACAGTTTTACCGCCCGCGCATTGACGATCCCTCAAGAAGAGGAGTTAACCCTGTATTCTCCAAGTCAGGAGGATTTTAACGATCGTGCCTGCACCCGCTCGCGCCAGATGATGAAGAGGCCGGACGCGACGATGATGAAAATGCCGATCCATTTGGAGAAATTCGGGAAATCGTTGAACAGCGCATAGCCGAGCACCGTCGCCGAGATGATCTCGAAGTACTGGAACGGCGCGAGCAGCGACAGCGGCGCAAGCCGGAAAGCCTTAACCACCAGGATATGCGCGTAGCCCGAGATCGAGCCGAGGATGAGAAGCAGGACGAGGCCGAGAGCCGAGGCGGGCAGGGACATGGCAAAATCGGCGTTGCCGGCGCTGCTCCCGACGAGCAGGGCCGCCGCCATGAAGGCGGTTCCGCCGATGCCGGCCATCGTCTGCATGGTCAGCGGCGAATCGGCCACGCCGATCGCGCGGTTGAGAAAGAGATAGAGCGAGAACAGGAAGGCGCAGGCGACCGGCAGCAGCGCCTTCAGGCCGAAGATCTCGTAGCTCGGCTGAATGACGATCATCGCGCCGCCGAAACCGACCACGATCGCCATCCAGCGCCGCCAGCCGACCTTCTCCCCGAGAAACAGGGCCGACATGGCGGTCAGCATGAAGGGCTCGACGAAATAGATGGCGAAGACATCGGCAAGCGGCATGTATTTGACGGCGACGAAGAAAAGCAGGCTTGCCGCGCCGTGCAGGACGCCGCGCAGCAGGTTCATCCATGGCCGCTTGGCCGAAAGCGCCTTTCGGCCGAAAAGGGCGAAGAGAATGGGCACGGTGCAGGCGATCTGGAAGAAGAATCGGTAGAACGTGATCTGGCCGGGCGACATCGCCTCGAAGGTCGCCATGTATTTGGCGATGGCATCCATGATCGGCAGGATGAGCATCGCGCCGGACATGATGGCCATGCCCTGCAGGGAATTTTGATGGGCTGACTGTTCTGCCATGGCTGCCGATTCTTTCGGGGAACGACGCCATCAATCACGGGAAAGCGGGGCAGATCAAGCCACGGTTTCGCCGAAAACCGACTCGAAAGCGGCGCGCAGCCGGATATCGACATCCGACATCATCACCAGCAGGCCGAGATCGACGAGGCTGGTCACGCCGTAGGCCGATATACCGCAAGGCACGATGCCGCTGAAATGATCGAGATCGGGATCGACGTTGAGCGACAGGCCATGGAACGTCACCCATTTGCGCAGCCTGATTCCCAAGGCGGCGATCTTGTCTTCGGCCATCGTTCCATCGGCCAGCAAAGGCTTCTCCGGGCGGCGCACCCAGACGCCGACGCGATCCTCGCGCCGCTCGCCGCGCACGTTCATCATGTCGAGCGTGCGGATGACGACTTCCTCCAGGGCGGCGACGAAGGCGCGCACATCCTGGCGCCTGCGTTTCAGGTCGAGCATGACATAGGCAACGCGCTGGCCCGGCCCATGATAGGTATATTCACCGCCGCGCCCAGTCGCGAAGACCGGAAAGCGGTCCGGCTGGACGAGATCGCCCGCATTGGCGCTGGTGCCGGCGGTATAGAGCGGCGGATGCTCGACGAGCCAGACGAGCTCGTCGCCGCCATCCGATATTACCGCCACCTCGCGCTCCATCGTCTCCACCGCCTCCTGATAGGGAACGAGCCCATCGGTGATGCGCCAGCGCACCGGGCGGGCGCCGAGTTTCGGAAGCATGGAGAATTCGAGATCGGTGCGAAGCATGGCCATTCCTTGCCGCGCTCCCCGAAAAGCCTGTGAAAGAGGGGCGGCAGGAGATCTATATGGACCCGTTTCGAGGCCAATTCAAATGCTGCGACCGGTTTTGAAAAAAACTGTCACATCGCCCTTGTGCACCCCAGATGCTTTTGCTACATGCAGCCCCGCCGGAGCAAATCGGCGCCTACCACGATGCGGTCGTGGCGGAATTGGTAGACGCGCAGCGTTGAGGTCGCTGTGGGGCAACCCGTGGAAGTTCGAGTCTTCTCGACCGCACCAAATTGTTTAAAAAACCCTCGTGACCTTTTGGTTCCACGAGGTTTTTTTACGTCTTCATTCCTGCGGATATTTTGTCAGACGCACCGGCGCGATTGAAATAGCGGGCGTTGTCAGGCCACGTCAAAAAGACGGCCCGATAGAAAAAAAGGGCCGATTTCCGGCCCTTTCCTCTCGATCATGCCTTGCAGCCGATCAATGCGTTGCACGGCATGCTTCCGTGCGGGAAGCACCGCTATCGGCGCCCTTGGTGTGGGAGCCGCTCGGGCCGATCATGCTGTGGCATGGGGGCAGGGCCTTGATGCTGGCGGTCGCGGTCTTGTCGACCACCGGAGTCACGGCCGTCGGCGCGAATCCGTCGCTGTCATTGGTATAGTCGCTCGAATAGGCCGGGGCCTTGCGGTTGGAATAATGCACCGGGGCTGGCTTGGCCACCGGGCTCGGCGCGAATCCATCGCTGTCGTTGGTGTAGTCGTCGGAATATGTCGGCTGGGCGAAGGCAGCGCCTGCAAGGCTGACGGCGAACAGGGACGCGGCGAGGGCAAATTTGATGCGCATGGTTCATCTCCTCAATCTATTGTTGAATTCAACAATATAAACCAACCCCTGGCGCTTAAGAGTTCGCGCCCCAATTCTGGCAATTTTGTGAAAGAAAAAGGCGCTGACCGCGACCTTTTGTCCAAATGAAATCACAGTCTTGTCAAGGAATTTGACGTTTTCGTTACGGGAATCCGCCTAAGAAAAACAGGCGAAGACGGCAGGCATCAAACAGCTCTCGCCACAATCGGAAATTGTTAATTTTTGGTAATGTGAAATGAGGCCGCCCGGAAGGCAACGCTGCCTCCCGGCCGACATGCTGTGTCTGTCATGGGTGATGTCAGTCCTCGTTCGGAATATGCGCATCGACGCCTGTCAGCCGGAGTTTGTTGCGGACATGACGGACGCCATCGACAGCAAGCGCGCTGAGTTCGACCTTGCGGGCGATGCCGATCGTTTCCACCGAACCTTCCAAGGTGATCACATGCCCGTCGGCATGTACCTCGATACTGTCGATGTCGACGTCGGGGATGTTTTCGAGATTGTCGTTCACCCGCGCCTCGAGGTCATCGCTTTCGTCGCGGTCGATCGTATCGGCGCGCAGCGAATCCTTCAGCCGGTTCTCGTTTCCGTCGGCGTCCGTGCCGTCGATCCGAAAGCCCTGGCTGGGATCGCTGTCGAAATTGGCGGCCGTTTCGCCATAGGGGCGGTTGGCGGGATCGCTGGCGCCGTTACCGTCGGCATAGGGCCAGCCGTCATCAAGGTTGCGCTCATCGAGGTCGCGATAGTCTTCCTCGCGCGAAAGCTCCTGCTTTCCGCGGGAAGGCGAAGTCTTTTCGCCGATTCTTGCCATTGCATTCGCTCCTTGTTTCTCTGCTGGAAACGTTGGCAGCGGCGAATGGTTCGGGGTGGGGCGGGGATTTGTCAGCCCTGCGCCTTCTCCCATTTTTTCACGAGGCGTTCGCGCTTCAGCCTCGACAGGCGCTGCAGCCAGAAAATGCCGTCGAGCTGGTCGACCTCATGCTGGATGCAGATGGCGAGGAAGCCTTCGGCGGCATCCTCATGTACGGTGCCCGCGCCATCCTGATAGCGGAAGCGGATCGCCCGTGGGCGCGTGACCTCGTCGGTTGCGCCGGGCATGGAAACGCTGCCTTCGGCATGGCTCATCGTCTCCTTCGAAAACCATGTGATCTCCGGATTGACGTAAAGGCGCACGCCGTCGGCCCTGTCGAGTTCCAGCACCGTGACGCGGCTGAGGACGCCGATATGGGCGGCGGTGATACCGACGCCGGGGGCAGCGCGCATCGTCGCCAGCAGGTCGTCGGCCAGTTCGGCGAGCGACGAATCGAAAGCCGTCACCGGCGCGCAGGCGGTCTTCAGATCAGGATGCGGATAGCGCAGAATCGGACGGATGGGCATCGGGCGGGCTTTCTCTGCTTGGACGGCTGCGGAAACTATCGCCGGCCGCGAGCATTGTCATCACGAAGCATGGTTTGCCGCTTTACGACATGGATGCTTTGAGCTAGCAGGAGCAGGAATTCCGGGCGCGGGAACGCCGAGCGGGATTGACTTATCCGCTTGTTGACAATCGTGTTTTCGGCCGACATTTGCGAATGTGGGCGGCAGTCGTTGAAATTCGAACCAGATGCGAGGCGGCAGATGACGACGACCGACGGGGAAGACCGCATTCGCAGGCGTCCCGACGACGAGGAAGCCGATATCTACGACGAGGACGGCAATGTCCGCAGCGATTTCCTGGCGCTCGTCGGCGCTGCGATCGCCGATCGCGACACGCTGTTCCTGCGTGAGAATGTCGCCCGACTGCATGAATCCGAAATAGGCGACCTGCTGGAATCGATCCAGCCGGATCAGCGTCTGGCGCTGGTGCGCCTGCTCGGCGACGATTTCGACATGACGGCGCTGACCGAGGTCGACGAGGCGATCCGCCGCGAAATCGTCGACCAGATGCCGAACGATCAGATCGCAGCGGCGATCGGCGAACTCGATTCGGACGATGCGGTCTACATTCTCGAAGACCTCGACAAGGAGGACCGGGAAGAGATCCTCGCCCAGCTGCCGTTCACCGAGCGGGTGCGGCTGCGCCGGGCGCTCGACTATCCCGAAAGTTCGGCCGGGCGCCGCATGCAGACGGAATTCGTCGCCGTGCCGCCGTTCTGGACGGTGGGACAGACGATCGACTACATGCGCGACGAGGAGGATCTGCCCTATTCCTTCTCGCAGATCTTCGTGATCGATCCGACCTTCAAGCTGCTCGGCGCCGTCGATCTCGACCAGATCCTGCGCACCAAGCGGCAGACGAAGATCGAGCAGATCATGCGCGAGACCAACCATCCCATCCCGGCCGAGATGGACCAGGAGGAAGCCGCGCAGCTCTTCGAGCAGTACGACCTTCTCTCGGCCGCCGTCGTTGACGAGAACGGCCGGCTGGTTGGCGTATTGACCATCGACGACGTCGTCGACGTCATTCACGAGGAAGCGGACGAGGACATCAAGCGCCTCGGCGGCGTCGGCGACGAAGAGCTCTCCGACAACGTGCTCTCGACGGCCCGCTCACGTTTCCTCTGGCTTCTGATCAACCTCGGCACGGCGATGCTCTCGGCCAGCGTCATCGGCCTGTTCGACGCTTCGATCGAGAAAATGATCGCGCTGGCGGTGCTGATGCCGATCGTCGCCTCGATGGGCGGCAATGCCGGCACGCAGACGATGACGGTGACGGTGCGCGCGCTCGCCACCCGCGATCTCGATATCTACAATGCCGGCCGCATCATCCGCAGGGAGGCGGGCGTTGGCATCCTCAACGGCATCGTCTTCGCGACGATCATGGGCGCGATCGCCGGCACGTGGTTTCACGACTACCAGCTCGGCGGCGTGATCGCGGCGGCGATGATCATCAATCTGATGGCGGCAGCCCTTGCCGGCATTCTTCTGCCGCTGCTGCTCGACAAGGTGGGGGCCGACCCGGCAATCGCCTCGTCCGTCTTCGTCACGACCGTGACCGACTGTACCGGCTTTTTCGCCTTTCTCGGCATCGCTACATGGTGGTTCGGCATCTGATCGACCGCAGAAATTGACTATTACGTAAAAGTCAATATGATGGCCCATGCTGATGGGGAAGACATGCTGGTGAACAAATATTATAGCATAACGGAGCTGACGCGCGAATTCGGTGTATCCACGCGCACGCTTCGCTTTTACGAAGACGAGGGACTGATCCATCCGGAACGGCGAGGGCGCACCCGTCTGTTCCGGCCCGCCGACCGGCGGCTCATCGCCGAAATCCTTCGCGGCCGGCGTATCGGCTTCACCATCGCGGAGATCCGCGAGATCATCCAGGTCTACAAGGAGCCGCCGGGCGAACTCGGCCAGCTGAAGCTCCTGATGAAGCGCGTCGACGAGAAGCGCGATGACCTGCGCCAGAAGCGCAAGGACATCGACGATACGCTGACGGAACTCGATAACATCGAAGAGGCCTGCCTCGGCCGCCTCGCCGAAATCGGCGTCACCACCTGAAAACTGCCGCGTTTTATTGCGCCTCGGCGCTGCATTCGGCGGCGATGGTCTGAACCCGCTCGTCGTTTTCTATGTCGATCGTTCCGGCCTGCAGCGGCGTGAGCAGGCTTTGCGTCTGCAATTTTTGCAGCGTGCATTGGCAGAAGCTGCGGCAGAGCGCTTCGCCTTGCTGCATCACGCAGGCGGCATTGCATTGCTTTAGGTAAGTTTCGACCGGGTCGGGCGTCGGCGGCGGCACTGCGAGGGAAAGCCCGTAGGCGATTGCGATCAAAACCGGCTGGTGAATGAGGTAAAAGGCAAGGCTGTGACGACCGAGCCATGCCGGCCACGAGGAGCCGGTGCCGATTGCGGCAAGCCGGCGTGTCAGCCCGGTTTTCAGCGCGATCGAGGCGAGGCTCAAGCCGACGAAAAAGGGCGTGGCCCAGGGAAAGAGCGGCACGTAGTCGTTGGAACGCTCCGGCATCTCGGCAAGGCCGATCCAGGCAAGATATCTGGGATCGAAGAAGGACGATCGAAGCAGGCCCGGCGGTCCGAAATTATCGGTGATCCAGGCGGCCAGCAGGGCGACCGTCACGATCAGCGTCAAGGCAAGCGGCAGCCTGACGAATACGATGCCGATGAGCGTCAGCACCGCGATGCAATGCAGGATGCCGAAGTAGATCCACCCGTCCGGCATCGCGATGCGCGTCGCGATCGAAATGATCGCGGCCGAGGCGGCGATCATGCCGAAACGCTTCCAGAAGGACGGCCAGCGAATCTCGGGCGTGCTGGAGAGCACCAGGCTGACGCCGACGATGAAGAGAAAGGTCGTGGCGATCGCCCGGGCATAGATCTTCAGCCAGCCGGTCTCCGCCGTGCCGGCGGCGAGATAGCCCATGAACTCCATATCCCAGCTGAAATGGTAGGTCGCCATGGCGATCAGCGCGACACCGCGCGCGGTGTCCAACAGACCGATGCGCGGCGGTCTGGCCGCCGCATCGGCTTCAATTGCCGGCAATGTCATCAGAGGCCCTCGGGCAAATCGTTTCCGTCGCGCGACGGTATATCGCGGCGAATAGCAGAAAGGTGGAGATTTGATGGCGAGCCGACATCCATGATCGCCAAACGCGCCTCCGAAAAGAACTGCCGGCGTGCGAGCACGAAGATGACGACCGCCGTCGTCACCATGAAGACATAAGGATTGATGAACCAGCCGAGATAACCGATCGACAGGAAGATCGCCCTGAGACCCTCGTTGAAATTGCTGCCCGCAATGACATTCATGCGGATGACGCGTTCGGCGGCCCGCTCGGCGGCAATGACGTCGTTCTCGCTGTCGCGCATCATCGGGATGGAGCCGAAAAGGATGGTGCAATAATTGAACAGCCGATAAGACCAGCCGAACTTGAAGAAGGCATAGCCGAAAAGCGCCGCCAGCCCACCGACCTTGAGCTCGAAAGCGGCGTGGCCGCCATGGAAGACAAAGGGCAGGTCGGCGAAAACGGCATCGACCTTTTCCGTCGCGCCGAGCAGCGCAAAGCAGCTGCCGAGTGCAAAGATCGAGGTCGAGGCGAAAAAGGCGGTGCCGTTCTGCAGGCCGGACATGATCTGCGTATCGATCATCTTCAGGTCACGGCGCAGCGAATTGTAGATCCACTCCCGGCGCCGTTCGGTCATCGCATGCGTCAGGCTGGTGCGTCCGAAGAAGGTGCGGCCCTTCAGCAGCCAGGAATAGCCCATCCAGACACAGGCAAAGAAGGCCAGAGCGATGTAATCCGCCGTCGTCATCAGTGATTCAGTCTCCTCGTGAATGCGGGCCACTCTACATATGCAATGAAATGCTGCAATGACTGGTAAGACGGGCCGCCTGGATTTAGTGTGCAGCCGGAATGTCGCACCGGCTCCATGCGATGTCGGTGCGCCGCACGGGTCGAAAACCGGCCTCGCTTAAGCTTGCATACTTGTGTTCAGAAGGCGCATCCATGTTTCTTTCGGTATTCGATGTCTTCAAGATCGGTGTAGGGCCGTCGAGCTCCCATACGATGGGTCCGATGTCGGCGGCCAACCGGTTTCTCGAGCTGATTCTGTCGAACGAATGGCCGCGCCCGTCATCGGGTGCACAGGTCGCGGCGATCAAGGTCAGCCTGCACGGCTCGCTTGCCCATACCGGCATCGGCCACGGCACGGGCAGGGCCGTCATTCTCGGGCTGATGGGCGAGGCGCCCGACAGCGTCGATCCCGACAAGATGGACGGCATCATCGATACGGTGGAGCGCACCGGCCGCATCACGCCCGAAGGTCATCCCGCCTATCAGTTCCAGCCGAAGACCGACCTGATCTTCGACAAGAAACAGCCGCTGCCGGGCCATGCCAACGGCATGTCCTTTTCCGCCTATGACAAAGACGGCCGGCTGCTCCTCAAGCGCATCTATTATTCGGTTGGGGGCGGCTTCGTCGTCACCGATACCGAGCTGGAGCAGATGCGCGCGAAAAAGAACGCGAGCGGTGGGGCGCGCGTGCCCTATCCCTTCTCGACCGCCAGGCAGATGCTCGACATGGCCGAGCGCTCCGGGCTTTCGATCGCGCAGATGAAGCGGGCGAACGAGGAGAGCCAGCGCTCGCCCGAGGAGCTCGATCAGGGACTCGACCGCATCTGGGAGGCGATGCGCTCCTGCATCGAGCGCGGCCTCAAGGTCGAGGGCATCATGCCGGGCGGCCTCAACGTCAAGCGCCGCGCGCGCCGGATTCACGACAAGCTGCAGGAGGAATGGCGCAGCAACCGCGTCAATCCGCTACTCGCCAACGATTGGCTGAGCGTCTACGCAATGGCCGTCAACGAAGAAAATGGGGCCGGCGGACGTGTCGTCACGGCGCCGACCAACGGCGCGGCCGGCGTCATTCCGGCGACGATCCGCTACTACGAGCATTTCCACGAGGACTGGGACCAGAACGGTATCCGCGACTATCTGCTGACCGCTGCGGCGATCGGCGGGATCATCAAGCACAATGCCTCTATCTCCGGCGCCGAGGTCGGCTGTCAGGGCGAGGTGGGCTCGGCGGCTGCGATGGCGGCTGCGGGGCTTGCCGCCGTCATGGGGGGTACGCCGGAGCAGATCGAGAATGCTGCGGAGATCGCGCTCGAACATCATCTCGGCATGACCTGCGATCCGGTCGCGGGCCTCGTGCAGGTTCCCTGCATCGAGCGCAATGCGCTCGGCGCGGTGAAGGCGGTCACGGCGGCCTCGCTCGCCGTCAAGGGCGACGGCCAGCATTTCGTGCCGCTCGACGCCTGCATCGAGACGATGCGCCAGACCGGGCACGACATGAGCGAGAAGTATAAGGAAACCTCGACCGGCGGCTTGGCCGTCAATGTGGTCGAATGCTGAGTTTGTGGACTCCTGAGGCTTCGTGCTTGACGCCCGCTGCCAAAAGGATTTCAACGGCAGCATGGCATTGCATCTCATCAAACTCTGTGTCGGCGCCGACTCGATAGACGATCTGCGCGAATGGGTGGCGGAACGCTCGCTTAGCGCCATCGCCGCCGGCCTTGAGCCGCATTCGGTGCACACGACGCGCATGGTGCCCAAACGCATGGAAGAGCTGCTCGACGGCGGCTCGCTCTATTGGGTGATCAAGGGGCAGGTGCAGGCGCGCCAGAAGCTGCTCGACATCGAGACCTTCACGGACGGCGAGGGGATTTCACGCTGCCGCCTGATGCTCGGCCCCGAAGTCATCGAGACTGCGGTACAGCCGAAACGGCCCTTCCAGGGCTGGCGCTACTACGTACAGGACGACGTGCCGCCCGACCTGATGAGCCTCGGCGCCGGCATCGCTGAAATGCCGGCCGACCTTCGCCGCGAGCTTACGGAACTTGGCCTGCTCTGAAATTCAGCGCAGGCGCAGTTGCACCGGCGCACTGCCGTCCGGCGAGGTCACATGCAGATGAATGCGCGCCTCCGGCTGGGAGTAACGCCAGGCGCGGGCGCCATGGCAAAGCAGCAGATTGATGAGGTCGCGGGTTTTCGGCGATTTCGCCTTCGGCCGCTGCAGGCCGATTTCGGCCAGGCGCAACGCCGCCTCGTGCAGAGGATGCAGGGATGAACGCGTTCTGGCCGCAGTGCGGCGCTCTGAAGGCGTTCCCGGAACATTCTCATTGATCGCCATTGTTTTCCCCGTAAGCAATACTGATCGAGTTCAAGAATGGTGGCCGGAAACGCAAACACCGATTCCGGCCGTTGCCGATGCCGCCGGCACTTCTGTGGGCAGCATCGAATGGCTCATTGGGCGGCCGCCCAGCACTTGACGCCGGCCTTCTTCAAGGCCTTGCAGGCGTTGACGGCATCACGCTGATCGTCGAAGCCGCCGAAGCGCGCACGGTAGACCTGGTCGCTGCCGGCGCCGTAGGCGACCGCGAAGGGCTTTGCCGAGGCGAGCGCCTTACCGCCCTTGCTCTTTGCGCCTTCCAGCAGGTCCATCGCCATCTGACGGCTCGGCGAAACACCGACCTGCACGACCCATCCGGCCGGACCGGTGTTGGCCGAAGTGGCGTTAGTCGAGGCGGTCGTGACATGATCGACGCCGGCATCGTCGCGCTCCGTCGGCTTTGCGGCCGAAGTCTGCGGCTTGAAAGTGGTGGTCTTGACCTTGGTTGGCGAAGGCATCGACTGCGTCACCAGTGGATTGTCGGATTTCGGAGCGGCGGTCTCGGCATAGGCGACTTCGGTCTCGGCGACCTGATAGCGCGCATCCGGCAGCGGCCCCTTGTGCGGCAGGCTGAGATCGGCGGCAGCGGCCGTGACCGGAGGCTGCGCTGCCGTGATCGTCTTTGCGACCTGCTGCGGAGCCTTCTTGGGCTGGACCGGGGCGGGCGTTTCGATGATCGCCGGCTCCGGAGCAGGGGCTGTCTGGGCGATCAGCGCCGAGGATCCGCCGCGGCTCGATGCCTTCGGCAGGTAGGTTGCGATCAGATTGCGCATCTGGGCGTCGCGGGCAGGCGTCGAGGTGCCGCCCATCACGACACCGACGATCGACCTGCCGTCCACCTGGACGGAGCTCACCAGATTGAAGCCGGCAGCACGGGTGTAACCGGTCTTGATGCCGTCGACGCCGCGCACGGAACCGACCAGACGGTTGTGGCTGCGGATCGTGCGGGTGCCGAACTTGAAGGCGCGGGTAGAGAAATAGCCGTAATATTGCGGGAAATGCTGGCGAAGGGCGATGCCGAGGCGGGCCTGATCGCGTGCCGTCGTCATCTGCGCCGTGTTCGGCAGGCCGTTGGCATTGCGGTAGGTGGTGCGCGTCATGCCGAGAGCATGCGCCTTGGCGGTCATCAGCTGCGCGAAACGATCCTCGCTGCCGCCGAGCATTTCACCGAGGGCGGTCGAGGCATCGTTGGCCGACAGGGTGACGAGACCGAGAATGCCCTGTTCGACGGTAATCGAGCCGCCGGCGCGCACGCCGAGTTTCGTCGGCGCCTGGGCCGCGGCATGAGCGGAGAAGGGAACCGGCGTATCGAGACGGATGCGGCCCTGCTCCAACGCTTCGAATACCAGATAGAGGGTCATCATCTTGGTCAGCGAGGCGGGATATTGCAGCCGATCGGCATTCTCACTGTAGAGAACGTTGCCGGTCTTGGCGTCGACGACGATGCCGGCATATTTCGGATTGGCCGCTTTCGCTTCGACACTCACCGAATCAACCAGGACGACCGTGACAGCCACCGAAAGGATCGCCAACAGCTTTGCGATAAAGCTGCCGGAACGGGACGATGATACGGAGGAGACTGACCTTGACACTATTCCACTCTTCGCTTGCATTTCAGTTGTTTGGCTCAAACCGCGCACACTCCCCACCGCACGGTTCGTCTTTTGAAATTACCGATTGGGCGTTACCAATCCGTTTATGATGAATCGTTTATTTCACTGTCCGGGGAGCATTTTAGGGACTTGTCGCAGAACGGTTCATAAGACGCGCCTCCACAAAGGTCCGGATAGCGGCATCAATATGTTCCCAGTCGCCGAGATGACTGCTGGAGAAGCGGTAAAGAACGCTGAGATCCCTGCCGACCTTGATGTCGCGCTGGCAATCTCCGCTCGCGGCCTTGTCGGGCGTTGAAGGCAATATGCAGCGCACGACGTAATCCGGCCCGTCCTTGACGGGGGCCGTCAGCAGCACCTCGTCGCCGTAACCCGCGTCGGCGCGCAGACGATGCAGCATCAAGCCGTTGCGAAAAGGCTCGGCAGTTCCTTCGAGCAGATGCGAATAGATCGGTTCGAGACGTCCGGACATGTCGCGCGACATGGTGCTCTGGGCGATCTGCAGGAAGATCAGGCCGGAGGATTGGGCGACGTCATCGAATCGAAGATGGTTTTCCTTGCCGTAACCCAGCATATCGGGCCAGGCGAGGTAGAGATCGACTCGCTCGGCGGCGCCGTCATGTCTCTGGCTTGGGAAGCGGATGGCGTTCTCGGGAAATTTGACGGTATCGCGGCCGATGGTCAGCGTGATTTCGGCCGTGCTGTCGGTGTTGCCGGCGAGCGAGATATGCCGGCCGAACCAGCGCCCGCCGATGCTGATCGCAACGGTCAACACCGCCAGGACGGCGATCACCGCCATGGTGCGGAGAAGAAATCCCATGGAAAGAAGCGGCTGCTCGTCGGGTGCGCTTTGCGCGGCTTGGCTCATGGCGGTTCTTCGCATTTCGGCCCGCCGCAGGAAGAACATGAGCCGCCGGCGCCGATGATGAATCTCATCGGCATGATCAGACCAGCAGGGTTAATACTTCGCTAAGATTTCCAAGGGATCGCTGCGTAGGAAACGAAACACTTGTTCCAAAAAGGAGCGAGCCGTTCCCGGGACAGCGGGAACGGCTCTTGGGCACCGGTCGGGACGGGATGCGGGGACTGACCGGGCCGAGGCCTTCTGCCGGTATTGCCGGCGGCCGTTCTTACTTGACGCTACCGACCGCGACAGTGCGGCCGTCCTGAAGCTTCGACCAGCGGGCCGGATCGTTGGCGGACTGGCGCTTCAGGTAGGTATATTCGGTATCCGACCACAGCAGCACCTTGTTGCGCATGTTGTCGAGGATGAAGTCGCCATGGTCGGTGCGGACCGTCAGCACGGCATGGCCTTCACCGTTCGGCTGCAGCACGACCGTGATCAGCGTATCGGAGGGCGAGAAACCGTCCTCGATCAGCATCTTGCGCTTCAAGAGGACATAATCCTCGCAGTCGCCGACGGTCGTCGGATAGGCCCAGCGCTCTTCGACACCGTAGATCTGTTCGTCCGTCTCCGGCTGGATCTCCGAATTGACAGTGTAGTTGACCTTCAGGATTTCCTTCCAGCGGTCCTCGGTGAGAATGGCCGGTCCGGCATCACCGCCAGAATAGGCGCATTCCTTCGGGTTCGCCTTGCAGAATTCATAGTGTCCGATCGGCGGGCTGGCATTGCCTGCCAATGCCATGCTGGCGGGCGTGGCCTGTCCCGAGCCCGCCATTGCCATCATGATCGCACCGGCCAGAAGGCCGCCTTTCAGGATTTTCGCAGTTGTCATTGCCGTCTCCCCGTAAGTTGAGGCGACAATGACACAGACGTTTTTATCTCACGGAAAATTACGCAATAGAATTAAAGGCTTAGTTGAAACAAATGCCGATAAAACCTGACTAAAAACAATCTCAAATGCGCATAAAATTTGAAGCTGATTTGTCTCGAATTCGATTAAAATTGAATCATACGGAACAAGGCTTTCAGTCGCGTAAGGCTTGTGCTCTCGCCCCTGTGTTAAGGATTTTCGTTGAGCCGGATAAATGCCGGTGTGCGCCCAGCGGCTGGTAGCCGGCGGGTGATGCCGTCGAAACCGATCGATTCGGCCGCTTCAAAATCAGAATGTCGCTCACGTCCGGGGTTTTGGCTGAAAAATTATTTTCGACAAAATTCGCGAAATCTATCGGTGGCGGCGACGATCGCGGCACTCATATCGGGGCTGAACATGGAATGGGCGGCGCGTGGAAGGATCTTGAGCTCGCTCTGCGGCCAAGCTCGCGCCAGTTCCCAGGCGGTGACGAGCGGCGCCTCGATGTCGAACCTTCCCTGCAACAAAATACCGGGAATGCCGGTAAGCAGCGCGGCATTCTTCAAAAGCACACCGTCTTCCAGCCATGCGCCATTCACGAAGTAGTGGGTAATGATGCGCGCGCGCGCCAGCAGATAGTCCGGATCGGCCCAGCGGCGCGGCCGGCCTTCGGGATCGGCGAGCAGGATCGAGGCCGCCTCCCAGTCATGCCAATCGCGCGCCGCCTTGAGACGCGTGTGCTGATCCGGATCGTTGAGAAGATGATGGTAGGCAGCAACCATATCCTCGCCTTGCGCCTGGCCCGAGGGAATCGCCTCGCGGAAACGGTGCCATTCCTCAGGAAACAGAGGCGCCATGCCGCGATAAAGCCAATCGATCTCCGAACGCCGGGTGGTGGTTACGCCCGCAATCACGACAGCGGCGACGCGCTCCGGATGGGTTTCGGCGTAAGCGAGCGCCAGCGTCGAGCCCCAGGAATTGCCCAGAAGCAGCCAGGTTTCGATGCCGAGATAGTTCCGCAGTCGCTCGATATCGGCAACGAGATGCCAGGTGGTGTTGAGGGAAAGATCGGTTTCGGGATCGGCGGCGCTCGGCAGGCTGCGCCCGCAATTGCGCTGGTCGAACAGAATGATCCGATAGGCATCGGGATCGAACTGGCGTCGCGCCGCGGTCGAGCAGCCGGAGCCCGGCCCGCCATGCAGCACGAGCGCCGGGCTGCCGGCCGGATTGCCGCAGGCCTCCCAATAAATCACGTTGCCGTCGCCTGTATCCAAGAGGCCGTGATCATATGGTTCGATCTCAGGATAGAGAGGTGACATCGGCGCGCCCCGATTGAGGAGACGAGCCTTATGCGCCGGATCGGTGGGGAGGAAAAGACGGCTTACAGGAACTCGCGCAGCGTTTCGCGGGACTGGATCGAGAGAAACTCGATTGCGACACCTTCGACGAAGTGGCGCACGACACGGCCGCGCATATTGCCGAGACGCACCGCCGTCCCGATCGAGGGACGCATTTCGACGTCGATAGCGGCGCCCGAGAGCGAAAGGTCCATGATGCGGCAGGAATAACGCGTGCCGTCATCGAGGGTGAGTTCGGTCTTCACGTCACGCGGCGTCAGACGGTCGTGGCGACGATCCTCGGGCAGGCCGAGCTCATGTTTGTTGGCAAGCCAGGTGAGCTGGGCGGCGAGCTTCTCGCGCTTGCGGTCCGTGGCATTGATGGACATGGTGAAGCCGCGGCCGTCGAGCGTCTGGACATAGCCTTCGACACGGCCGAGATGGTCGATATAGGCGACGACGCGTTCGTTGGCGCGGGGCCGGCCAATGCAGGTGACGTACATGTCGCCCGGCGACATGTCGATCACCATGCATTCGAATTCTTCGTAGTTCGCAAGCATCAGCCGGCCCTGCATATTGATGGGCACACGCTGGAAAACGCCCTGTTCAGGGCGCGGCGCAGGTCGTTGCGTCTGAGCTGGCTGGAACGAGTGCATCAAAAGGCTTCTTCATGAAAATGGCAGAGTTCGATCATTACCCGCAATCCATTAACAGAAGGTTGTTCCGTCCGATCCCGGCATAGCCGAAAACGAGTATGCCGGGTGTCCTGAAACGGGATTGTCAGCGCGCCTCCGCGCTCAGCAGATGCGACACCATGCGGCGCATGGCTTGCCCGAAACGGGCGCTCTTGCCGGCGGCGATCTCGTTGATCGGGCGCATTTGGGCGGATGCAGACTTGCCGAAATGTGTCGGGCCGAAATGTGTCGGGAGCAGACGGCTGCGGTCGAGCGCCAGGAATTCGAGCGGCACGATCTCCAGCCAGCTTGCAGCCGCCGCCGGTGTGATTGCGCCGAGCAGCCGGTCGCAGGCGCCGCCCGGCGAACGCAGCGGCATCATGACGATTTCGAAGGAAGCCTGATGGCCAACGGTGCTGTAGCCGGTGGCATTGAACAGCGCCGGCATCGCATGATCCATCACACCCATCGCCGTGCGTTCGATATCCGTATGCTGGCCATGCGCCCAAAGCGACGAAAAGCGCTCGCCGCGCAGGTCGCGTCCGAAGAGATCGCAGATACGGGTGCCGGCGAGCCGGAAGCCGATGTCTCCGCCTCCGCGCATCTCCAGAATGAAGAGGCTCTGGAGAAGATGGGGAACGGCAGAGGGTTCGACTTGTGACTTCAACGGCGCATCCGCAGTGCCGCGGATGCGATTCCAGTAGTCGAAGATTTCGATGGTCGTTTGTAAACGCATTTCACACCAACCTGTCCCATTCCGGAGCAATTTCAGGCCCTCATGGCCCTTACAGGCTTTACCATGCGGATTTCATGCCAAAGCCGGGCCGGTAAGGTTAACAAAGGGTTTCGATTGAGGTGCGATGCCTGTCGTGACACTGTCTCATCATGGCTTCGACTTTCGAAGTTCAGCACAGCCTAACCGGGCCGAAGTCTTTGCTTGAGATCCCGGTACGCCGCCCGACACTCCGGGCGGCTTTTTTTTTGACAAGCGCTCCTGTATGGCTGTGGCCTCAACGAGGCGAAATGCAGATGAATGAGCAGACGGCCGAGCCGAACAAGGCGCCCGAACCTCTTAAGGTCCAGCCGCCGGCACGGCCACCGCGCGTACCGGTCTTCAATCTTCCGCCGGCGCTGTTCTTCAGCCTTTGCCTGCTTGCCGTCATCTACTTGGTGCAGGCATTCCTGCTTCCCGACGATGCTGTGGAGTGGCTGCTCTTCACTTTCGGCTTCGTTCCCGCGCGCTATGTGATTCCATTGTCGCAGCAGGGGCCGGAACTATTCTGGACGCCCATTACCTATTCACTGCTGCATGGCAGCGTCGAGCATATAGCCTTCAATGCATTGTGGCTGATGGCCTTCGGCGCGCCGGTCGTGCGCCGCATCGGGACGCTGCGTTTCGTGCTCTTCTGGATCTTTTCCTCCGTTGCATCAGCCGCCTTGCACACGGCCCTGAACTGGGGGGACATATCGCTGCTGATCGGCGCATCCGGCGTCATCTCCGGGCTGATGGGAGCAGCCTGCCGCTTCGCTTTTCCGGCCGAGCGGAGGCCGATGCTGCCGGCGCATCTCAACGCGCGGCTTTCCATTTTCGAGGCGCTGAAGAGCCGGACCGTCGTCATCTTCATGCTGTTCTGGCTGTTCGGCAACGCGCTGATCGCCGTCGGCATCCCGCTCGTCGGCGACGGCAGCCAGGAGATCGCCTGGGATGCGCATATCGGCGGATTCGTCTTCGGCTTTTTCCTGTTTTCGCTTTTCGACCGGGCGCCGCCGCGCCCGTCTGTGGAACCTGCCGAAGCGGAGAAGGATGTGTTGCAATCCTGAGCCGGGCAGTGCACCATCGACCTATTATCCGCGCTGGGGGGAGAAACCGCCGCGGATGCCTGTGACAAGTGTTTCACGGACATAGGAGGTTCGAATGACCGGTTCAGTCAAAGCAATTCTCGACCTGAAGGGCAGGGACGTCGTCACCGCCGGGCCGAATACCACCGTCGCCGAGGCGGCCAATATCCTGAGCAAGAAGAAGATCGGCGCCATCGTCGTCGTCGGCATGGAGAACCGGATTTCCGGCATGTTCACCGAGCGCGATCTCGTGCATGCCATCGCCAAGCACGGCAAGGAAGGCCTCGATCAGCCGCTCTCCCAGGTGATGACGTCAAAGGTCTATCGCTGCCACGAGGAGACGACCGTCAACGAGTTGATGGAGCTGATGACCAGCCGTCGTTTCCGTCACGTGCCGGTGGAAAGCAACGGCAAGCTTGCCGGCATCATCTCGATCGGCGACGTGGTGAAATCGCGCATCGCCGCGGTCGAGCGCGAAGCCGAGGAGATCAAGGCTTATATTGCCGGCTGAGGTTTGGCCGGCCTCGGTTCTATGCATATTGCCCGGGCCGCCTGGGGACGGCATGCCTGCTCAGGGATGGCTGGCGTAGACTTCCTGCATGCGCTTGATTTCGGGGAGCCGGGCTCTGGCTTCCTCGTAACCGCGTTCGATCGCCTCGCCGGCCCGGTGGAATTCGGAGAGGCCGATATCGCTGAGACGCGGCTGCAGCGAAATATCAGGCGGGTCGCCGGCAAGGCGGGCGCGGGCAATCCTGTCCTGGATGATGTTGAAAGCCTGCACCATGACGCCGGTCATGCCGAGCCGTGCATAGGGCGCCTCTTCCTGCTTCTGAACTTCCTGCGGCGAAAGGCTGGCATTATGCCGGACGACGGCCGAGCGGCCGTAGAGATCGTAATTGAGATTGACGGCAACGACGAGGAGCTGCTCGTAAGCGCGGCAGACCGAGACGGGAACCGGATTGACCAGCGCGCCATCGACCAGCGTGCGGTGATTGCTGCGCACCGGCTCGAAGATGCCGGGCAGGGCATAGGAAGCCCTGAGCGCCGTGATCAGCGAGCCGTTGGCGATCCAGACTTCGTGACCGGTATTGACCTCCGCCGCGACCGCGACGAAAGGCCGGTCGAGATCCTCGACGTTGAGGCCTTCGAGATGCTCCTGCATCCGCTTGGTCAGCCGCATGCCGCCGAAAAGGCCGCTGCCGCCGATGGTGAGGTCGAGCAGGCTTGCGATGCGGCGCATGGTGAGCGACCGGGCGAAGCTTTCGAGCTCATCGAGTTTGCCGGCGAGATAACAGCCGCCGACCAGCGCGCCGATCGACGTGCCGGCAATCATGCCGATCTCGATCTTCGCTTCGTCGAGCGCGCGCAACACGCCGATATGCGCCCAGCCGCGGGCAGCGCCACCGCCGAGCGCGAGCGCGATCTTGATTTTTCTGGGAGGCGCGGGGGGAGGGATCGTTTCGAGTGTGGTAGACATGCCGGAACCGGAGCCGGAACCCTCGCCTTCAGAGCTTTGACGATGCAGACTCCAGCTCAGCATGGCGCTCTCCCCTCCCAGCAGAACACGTGACTTCCGATAGTGTGCCCGATCCGTTTCTAAATCGTATATAGAGGCGGTTTCTGGCGCAATAAGGGACAAATGTCCGGAAATCGGGGCTATTTTCCGTAGATGTCCTTCGGATCGAAATGACGCTCGTCGTCAACGATATCGAGCATCGGCTTTCCGTCCTGAAGGGTGATCGTCCGGTAGAAGCAGGAGCGCCGGCCGGTGTGGCAGGTGGCGTCGTGGCCGGCGACCTCGACTTTCAGCCAGATGGCGTCCTGATCGCAATCCGTGCGGATTTCCTTCACAGTCTGGAGATTGCCAGAGGTTTCCCCCTTCTTCCAGATCTTGCCGCGCGAACGGCTGAAATAATGGGCCGTGCCGGTCTGGATGGTCAGCGCCAGCGCCTGCGCGTTCATATGCGCCACCATCAACAGTTCGCCGTCGCCGGCATCCGTGACGATCGCGGTGATCAGGCCGCGATCATCGAAACGCGGCGTGAAATCGCCAGCGTCTTCCAAGGTGGACTTGTCCTCGGACGGTTGATTGAAGATCAGTTGGCTCATCGCGGCCCTCCTGAGGGAGCCGGTATCAGCGGCCCCGCACCATGCTCATGAAACGGGCCTGGTCGGCCGGCTCCGTCTTGAACGTTCCCGTAAATGTTGTCGTCAGCGTGGTCGAGCCCTGCTTCTGAACGCCACGCATCGCCATGCACATATGTTCAGCCTCGATCATCACGGCGACACCGCGCGGATTGAGCGTATCGTCGATCGCCCGGGCGATCTGCGCGGTCATGGTTTCCTGCGTCTGCAACCGGCGGCCGAAGATTTCGACGACGCGGGCAATCTTCGACAGGCCGAGCACGCGGCCATCGGGCATATAGGCGACGTGGGCCTTGCCGATGATCGGGACCATATGATGTTCGCAATGCGAATAGAACGGAATGTCCTTGACGAGGACCATGTCGTCGTAGCCGGCGACCTCCTCGAAGGTGCGGCCGAGCACGTCTTCCGGCGCCATGTCGTAGCCGGAGAAAAGCTCGCGGTAGGATTTGACGACACGGGCCGGCGTCTCGAGCAGGCCTTCACGCGTCGGATCGTCACCGGCCCAGCGCAGCAGCACGCGAACGGCTTCCTCCGCCTCCTGCTGGGAAGGGCGGTCGGACTCGCGGTTCGTCTGCGGAAAGTTCTTCACGATGGCGTCCATGATCAATGGTCTCCTGGTCCACATCGCGGACCCATCTGTCGGAATTGCCACTGGTCAGTCCCATGAGGGAATTCTTGCACCTTTGGCAGGCTCCGGGGCTTTCAGGGCCAATTCAGCCCGTCCGGCACGGTTTCCCAATCAAACTTACACGAGGCCATTGCATTTTCATGGCCTTCGAACGACATACATATAGGAAGACGGCCGTGCTATGTAAGTATCCTGAGAGGACACGGTGCGTTTTTTGTTTCAACGACAATAACAGGCTGAAAAACGGCCAATCCGCAGCGATTTTGGAGCGGAATCCAGCATGGATGACATCTACAACAGCAAAATCCTCGAATTCGCAGGCAATATTCCGCTGACCGGGACGCTTGATGATGCCGATGCGAGCGCCCAGGCCCATTCCAAACTCTGCGGCTCGAAGGTGCGGATCTGGCTGAAGATGGACGGCGATACCGTGATCGGTTTTGCCCATGACGTAAAGGCATGCGCGCTCGGGCAGGCCTCGTCCTCGATCATGGCTCGCCATGTCCTTGGCGCGACATCGGGTGAAGTGCGCCAGGCGCGCCAGGACATGCTCGCCATGCTGAAGGCGGACGGCGCAGGCCCCATCGGCCGGTTCGAGGACATGCGCTACCTGCTGCCGGTGCGGGATTACAAGGCCCGTCACGCCTCGACGATGCTGACCTTCGATGCGGTCGTCGATGCGATCGGGCAGATCGAGGCGAAACGGGCGGAAGTTATCGAGGCGTAACCGGGATGTGCGAGTTCTGTGCCCTGCAGGCCAGCGATGAGGACGACGGCGGCGCCGCCGGATCCGAAAAGCCGCGCAAAACGGTGGCACACCGTTCCCGCAACTATGCCGGCGCCTTCCGCAAGACTCCCGATCGCCTGCTCGGCATGGGGCTGATCCGTCTCTATCAACTGACGCTTTCGGGCTTTGTCGGCAATTCCTGCCGCCATATCCCGACCTGCTCGGAATATGGCTACGAGTCGATCGCCCGCCACGGCCTTTGGGCAGGGGGCTGGATGACGCTCTTTCGCGTCGGCCGCTGCGGCCCGGGCGGGACCAGCGGGCTCGACCAGGTGCCGGAGACGCTCGGCGACAGTTTTCGTTGGTGGACCCCGTGGCGCTATCTCGCCCTCGGACGCAAGAGAGGGTGAGCGCAGCAACCAAGCGTGAGGCGCGGGTCACCGTTCAGTGACCGTGATCTCGAGCGCGGAGGAGAGGAGGAGAGCGAGTGGCTATGAGCATGTTTGTTGCCCTTCTGCACAGCATCGTGCTGACTCCCGACCGCCGGGTCATCATGGAGGATCTGCGCGCACTTGCCAAAGAGCTTGGCTATCGCGAGCCACGCACGCTGGTTTCAACCGGCAATCTGGTCTTCGAGGCAGACGGAATGCGGCCGCATGAACTCGAGGTCGCGCTGGAAGAGGGCTTCGAAGAGAAGTTCGGCAAGCATGTCGATATCATCGTACGCAGCGACTGCACCTGGATGGCGCTCTGCGGCACCAATCCCTTTCGGGATGGCAGCGGAGACCAGGTCATCGTCCGGGTCATGCGCCTGCCGATCGACCCGGAAAAGGTGGAGGCGCTGAAGCCGCTAATGGCGGAAGGCCAGCGCATCGCGGTCGTCGGCGGCGACCTCTGGATCGATTTCGCCGGCAAGCCGAGCCAATCCAAGCTGCTCTCGGCGCTGACGACCAAGCGGCTCGGCATCGGCACGATGCGCAACTGGAATACGGTTTGCGGCCTCGCCCAAATGATCATGTAGACCGGGCATCTTCTTTACTCCCGCGGAAAATCTGAGTATCAGGCGGCAGCGCATCCAGCAAAGGGAAGCGCGTCGTTGCAACCACCCGCATTCGTTGGCGGGACTGGACAAGGAGAATTCGATGTCTGAAGCCATTTCCCTGACATTTCCCGATGGTTCGGTGCGCAGCTTCCCGGCTGGCGCGACCGGCAGGGATGTCGCCGAATCCATTTCGAAGTCGCTCGCCAAGAGCGCCGTCGCCATTGCGATCGACGGCGATGTGCGCGACCTTTCCGATGCCGTGACCGACGGCAAGATCGAGATCATCACCCGCAAGGATGGCCGCGCGCTGGAACTCATCCGGCATGACGCTGCGCATGTGATGGCCGAAGCCGTACAGGAGCTGTGGCCCGGCACGCAGGTGACGATCGGCCCCGTGATCGAAAACGGCTTCTATTACGATTTCGCCAAGAACGAGCCCTTCACGCCCGACGATCTGCCGAAGATCGAAAAGAAGATGAAGGAGATCATTGCCCGCAACGCGCCCTTCACCAAGCAGATCTGGTCACGCGAGAAGGCCAAGGAGGTCTTTGCCGCCAAGGGTGAAAACTACAAGGTCGAGCTCGTCGATGCGATCCCGGAAGGGCAGGATCTGAAGATCTACAATCAGGGCGAATGGTTCGACCTCTGCCGCGGCCCGCACATGGCCTCCACCGGCCAGATCGGCACGGCCTTCAAGCTGATGAAGGTTGCCGGCGCCTATTGGCGCGGCGACAGCAACAACGCCATGCTGTCGCGCATCTACGGCACGGCATGGGCCGACCAAGCCGATCTCGACAATTATCTGCATATGCTGGCGGAAGCCGAAAAGCGCGACCACCGCAAGCTCGGCCGCGAAATGGACCTGTTCCATTTTCAGGAAGAGGGTCCGGGCGTCGTCTTCTGGCACGGCAAGGGCTGGCGCATCTTCCAGTCGCTCGTCTCCTATATGCGCCGCCGGCTCGCCGTCGATTATGAAGAAGTCAACGCGCCGCAGGTGCTCGACACTTCGCTCTGGGAAACCTCGGGGCACTGGGGCTGGTATCAGGAAAACATGTTCGCCGTGAAATCGGCGCATGCGATGACGCATCCCGAAGACAAGGAAGCTGACAATCGCGTCTTTGCGCTGAAGCCGATGAACTGCCCCGGCCACGTGCAGATCTTCAAGCATGGCCTGAAGTCCTATCGCGAACTGCCGATCCGTCTGGCGGAGTTCGGCCTGGTTCATCGCTATGAGCCCTCGGGCGCGCTGCATGGTCTGATGCGCGTGCGCGGCTTCACGCAGGACGACGCGCACATCTTCTGCACTGACGAGCAGATGGCCGCCGAATGCCTGAAGATCAACGATCTCATCCTTTCGGTCTACGAAGATTTCGGCTTCAAGGAAATCGTCGTCAAGCTTTCCACCCGTCCGGAAAAGCGCGTCGGTTCCGACGCGCTCTGGGATCGCGCCGAAGCCGTCATGACCGACGTGCTGAAGACGATCGAGGCGCAGTCAGAAGGCCGCATCAAGACCGGCATCCTGCCGGGCGAGGGCGCTTTCTACGGGCCGAAGTTCGAATATACGCTGAAGGACGCGATCGGCCGTGAATGGCAGTGCGGCACGACGCAGGTCGACTTCAACCTGCCGGAACGCTTCGGCGCCTTCTATATCGACAGCAACTCCGAAAAGACGCAGCCGGTGATGATCCATCGCGCCATCTGCGGCTCGATGGAGCGCTTCCTCGGCATCCTGATCGAGAACTTCGCCGGCCATATGCCGCTCTGGGTATCGCCGCTGCAGGTGGTGGTCGCGACGATCACCTCGGAAGCAGATGCCTACGGGCTTGAAGTGGCCGAGGCGCTGCGCGAGGCCGGCCTCAACGTCGAGACCGACTTCCGCAACGAGAAGATCAACTACAAGATCCGCGAGCATTCGGTCACCAAGGTTCCCGTCATCATCGTCTGCGGCAGGAAAGAGGCCGAGGAGCGCACGGTCAACATCCGCCGTCTCGGCAGCCAGGATCAGGTTTCGATGGGGCTCGACGCCGCCGTCGGGAGCCTTGCCCTCGAGGCGACGCCGCCCGACGTTCGCCGCAAGGCCGAAGCAAAGAAAGCCAGGGCGGCCTGAAAATCGCTTGAATACGACAGCGCCGACCTCGGCGCTGTCGGAAACCGCGCCAACCTGCACTTCGAAAAATCTTCCCGCCAATCATTGAAATTCGCCCGAAGCGCTGGCCGATTTGCGCGATCGCTATAGCGCGTCGGAAACGGGTGCTTGGCAGATCAATCGAGGCTGGCGCCGTCGCCGCCGGCCTGCGGTACGAGCTGTTCGTATGAGGGCAACGGCGCCTCTGGAGCCGGCTGGACACCCGGGGGCGAGGGCGTGCCGGCCGGCACCTGCTGCACGGTGCGCGCCGCAGGGCTCTCGGGCTGCTGCGGCTGCTGGTCCTTCATCAGGACTTCGACATCGGTGTTCCTGCCGGCGGCGATGGTGAAATCGCGCTGGTAGATCTTGTCCTTGTTGCGGGCGACGGCCGAATATTCGCCTTCGGCGAGAACCATGGTTGGAAAGGCGCTGACGCTTTCGCCGACGCTGTCGCCGGCTGCCGTCAGGATCGACCAGGCCGTATCGGCGATCGCCTCGCCGCCTGCTTCGGAAACCAGCTTGAAGGTGACCTGCGCGGCGCGGTGCTGGATCGTCGCTTCCGTCAGCTTGCCGGCCTCGACCTGGATGTCGGCGCGGATGACGGCGTTGACGCTGCCATATTCGGAAACGATGTGATAGGTGCCGGCATTGAGGCGCACCACCGTGTTCGGCGAGACGTCGGCCACGACCAGACCACGCTCGCCGTCGTCGCGTACTTCCGAGGAATAGATCGAGAAGCTCAACTGGTCCGGGCGGATGCGGGCATCGGCGCCGGAGACGGCGTTGAGCAGCAGGCCGCCGGCATCGAGCACCATCACCTGCTTGTCGACTTCGCCATCGGTGGGCACGGTCAGTTTCTTGGTGACGCCGGCGCGGCCGAAGGAGACGTTGACGAAATAATCACCGGGGGCGAGCTGAAAGTCGGCGGGGCCGCCCTTGGCGCTGGCGATCAGCGGCAGCTTGCCGTCGGTGCCGGCGATCGGGCTGAAGACATACCAGGAGAGACCGTCCTCGACAGGCGTGCCGTCGGCCGTCAGCTTGGCTTCCATTGCGACGTCGCGCAGCTTGGTGCCTTCGGGCGCCGTGCCGGGCGCGATGAAGGCGTTCAGCTTGGGCATCTTCGAGCTCGAATCGAGCTGTTTGAATTCCTTGAAGGCATCCTGCGCGCCGGCGCCGAAGGGCATCAAGACCATCAGGGCGATGGCGAGGCCGGTGCGTGCAAGAGGCGAAATGCCAAACATCTGTTTCGTGAACCGATTGACTTCTGAAATCGCAAAGGCCACTTCAAGACCAACGCGATGGCAAATTCAAGACCCACCTTTTGCAGCAGCATAAAAATGAAAGTTTCTCCCGCATGAAATCCGATATCAAGCTGATCGACTATCTCGCCGTGCGCCGCTCCATCCCCGCTTTCCAGATGTGCGAACCAGGCCCTGAGAAGGCCGAGATCGAGGAGATCCTGAGGCTTGCCTCGCGCGTTCCCGATCACGGCAAGATCGCGCCGTGGCGCTTCATCGTCTATCGCGGAGAGCAGCGCGAAAAGCTCGGCGAGGCGCTGCTGAAGCTCGCGCTCGAGACGAAGCCCGAACTTTCCGAAGAGATGATCCAGGTCGAGCGCACCCGCTTCACCCGCGCGCCTGTCGTCGTCGCCGTGGTCAGCAAGGCGGGACCGCATATCAAGATCCCGGAATGGGAGCAGCTGATGTCGGCGGGCGCGCTCTGCCTCAACGTCATTCTCGCCGCCAATGCCAGCGGTTACGTCGCCAACTGGCTGACGGAGTGGTTCGCCTATGACGAGCGCGCCTATCCGCTGCTCGGCGTCGGGCCCGGCGAAAAAGTGGCGGGCTTCATCCATATCGGCTCGACGACATTTCCGGCGATCGAACGGCCGCGGCCGGAGCTTGCCGATACGGTGACCTGGGTCGGCGGAGAGGACTGATGTTCTACACGACGGACAGCAACCGGCACGGGCTCGCACACGACCCCTTCAAGGCGATCGTATCGCCACGCCCGATCGGCTGGATCGGCAGCAAGGGCAGGGACGGTTCGATCAACCTCGCGCCCTATTCCTTCTTCAACGCCATTGCCGATCGGCCGAAGCTGGTGATGTTTTCCTCCGCTGGGCGAAAGGACAGCCAGCGCAATGCGGCTGAGACCGGCGTCTTCACCTGCAATTTCGTCAGCCGCGATCTCGCCGAAAAGATGAACCTCTCCTCGGCGGCGCTGCCCTATGGCAGCAGTGAATTCGACTTCGCGGGCCTGACGCCGAAGCAGGCCGAACTGATCGATGCGCCCTATGTCGCGGAAGCTTTCGCCGTACTCGAATGCAAGGTCACCGAGATCATCGAGCCGAAAACGCTGTCGGGGGCGCCGTCTGAAAACGTGCTCGTCTTCGGCGAGGTGGTCGGCATCCATATCGACGAAGCGATCGTCAGGGACGGCCGGCTCGACATGTCGATCGCCCGGCCTGTCGCGCGCATGGGCTACATGGATTACAGCGAAGGCAGCGATGTTTTCGAGATGTTCCGGCCGCACGTGCCAAAAGCGGAGGCCTGAGCGCAAGGCATACAAAGGCTTAAGAAATATGGTGAACCAATCTTAAACCTTTTGTCGCTACGGTCACAGCATTGAATGAAACGCGAAGGAATCGCGTTCAAGTGCTGGGGCGTCGTGTGATCGTAGAAGCTTTCCTTCGTTGGATCGAAACCGCCAAGACCGGCGATCGGGCTCGGGCCGCGAATGCGCTCGGGCGAGCTTATCTGCAGTCCGATATGTCTCAAGAAGAGCGGAAGGCGGCCGAGATGGCTATGACCTTCCTTCTCGACGATCCATCGCCGCGGGTGCGGCTTGCGCTTGCCGAATCAATCGCCTGGTCGCCCGATGCGCCGCGCAGCCTGGTTCTTTCGCTTGCCGAAGACCAGCCTGAGGTCGCCTGCCACGCCGTCACCTGTTCACCGCTTTTGAGCGATACCGATCTCGTCGATCTTGCCGCGCGCGGCAATGGCGCCACCCGCATGCTGATTGCAGCCAGAGCCCATGTCACGCGCCCGGTCTCTGCCGCCCTTGCGGAGGTCGGCGACGAGGAAGAAGTGCTCTGCCTGCTCGAGAACGACGGCGCGGCGATCTCGACGCAATCGCTGAAACGCATCGCCGAACGGCTCGGCGACAGCTGCGACATCCGCAACCTGCTTCTCGACCGCAGCGATCTTCCTGCAGATGCCCGACAGCTGCTCACCCAGCATGTCAGCAATGCGCTGATCGGCTTGCCGCTGGCGCAGGCGGTGATCGGCCTGCAGCGGCTCCAGCGCATCAGCCGCGAGGCGACCGAGGCCGCCATCATTTCACTTGCCGGCGACATTGCGCCGCGCGAAATACCCGATCTCGTCGAACATCTGCGCCTCAACGGCCGGCTGACGCCATCCTTCCTGATGCACGCGCTCTGCGCCGGCAAGGTGGATTTCTTCGCTGCCGCGATCGTCGCTCTGACAGGCTGCGGCGAGCGCCGGGTGCGGTCGATCCTGGCGACCGGGCGCATGCATGCTGTGCGCGCACTCTACGAATCCGCCGGCCTGCCGAGGGATATCAGCGTCATCTTCGTCGAAGCCACACTGCTTTGGAGGGATGCCGCCAGAAAGGCGCCGGGCAGCGTGCTCGGCAATATTTGCGGCCGTCTTCTCGAAAAATTCCGCCATCACGACGGCTCGCACAGCGCTGTCGGCGAATTGCTCGATATGGTGGAAAAGCTTGGTGTCGCCGAACAGCGTCAATCGGCCCGTGTCTATGCGGCGCTTGCGGCGGCTTAGTCGTTCAGCCGCGTCACCACCCAGGAATAGCTGGCGGATACGAAGTGGACGGGCTTGGAAAGCGTCTCCTTGACGTCTCGGCCTGTCGGAAGATGCGCGCGAACTTGGCCGGCGATATTTTCAGCAAAGCCGGCGAGCTTGCCTACAGGTTCCTCGGGGGCGGCAGGAGCAGTCTCGGCAGTGGCAACAGGCAGAGGCGACGGCTTCGGCGGTTCGGCGGCGGCGAGCGCTTTCGGCGCTTCGCATACTGCGATCACCGAGGGATAGCTGACATTGGCATAGGTTTTGAGGCGGCGTTCGGCTTCGGCATCGCAAGCGGCAACGGTTTCCCAGCGCTTGTCGACCGTCGCGACATACCTGCACTGGCTGACGGAATCGTCGCAACCGAGAATGGTCATGGCGATGAGCACCGCTTGCATATTCTGCCCCCTTGGCTATTGAACCTGATATCGCCTTAGACGGCGCAATTCCAACCGAAAGAAGGCGAAAGCATTAACTCTTCGTCATGTCGAGAAGAATTTGCGCCTCTCGCCAGCATTGGGAACCATCATGTCCGTCACCATCGCCCAGGAGCCGCCGCGCCAGCAGGGCATCATCCGTCTTCTCGATCTTTCCGATGCCTATGCGCAGTCGCTCTATCCTGCGGAGAGCAACCATCTGGTCGACCTTTCCACGCTGGAAAAGCCGTCCGTGAGCTTCCTCGTCGCCCGTAATCATGGTGCGATCGTCGGATGCTGCGCGCTGGTCGAAGCCGGCGACGGGACGGCGGAAATCAAACGCATGTTCGTCGATCCCGAGGCGAGAGGGCTGAGGATTGCCAGCGGTCTGATGAATGCATTGGAGGCGATCGCGAGGGAAAAGAGGCTGACGGCGATTCGGCTCGAAACCGGCATCTACCAGCCAGAAGCAATCGCCCTCTACCGCAAATACAGATATCAAGAGATCGAGGCCTTCGGCAGCTATCTGCCGGACCCGCTCAGCCTCTTCATGGAAAAGCGGCTGGGATAGCGACTGGCGAAGGCCGCGTCAGCCTTCGGCAACCCGAGAGATCGTTTTCGACGAGGGAGGGGCCTGTTCGTCCACGACGATCTGCGGCACTGCCTCGATCTTTTCGGCGTTGCGGGCCTCGTGGATCCACTCGCGCCAGATGGCGACGATCAGCGCCATCAGCACGGGACCGATGAAGAGGCCGAGGAAACCCATCGTCTTGACGCCGCCGACGAGGCCGAAGAAGGTCGGCAGGAAGGGCAACTTGATCGGACCGCCGACGAGCTTCGGCCTCAGCGTCTTGTCGACGATGAAGAGCTCGACAGTGCCCCATACGAAGAGGCCGACGCCGGCGACATGCGAGCCGCTCGCCAGGAGATAGATGGAGACCAGCGTGAAGGAGAGCGGCGCACCGCCCGGGATCAACGCCATCACGCCGGTGAGCACGCCGAGCGTCACCGGCGACGGCACACCGGCGATCCAGTAAGCCACGCCGAGCACGATGCCTTCGCCGATCGCAATCAGCGTCATGCCCATGACGGTGGAGCTGATCGTCGCCGGCACGACGCGGGAAATGCGCTCCCAGCGGTTCGGCAGGATGCGTTCGCCCAGCATATCGATCTGCTTGGAGAAGGAAAAACCGTCGCGATAGACGAAGAACAGCGCGATCAGCATGAAGAGCAGCGTCAGCAGAAGATGGAAGGCGCCGCCGCCGGCTGCCAGCACGGCGCGATAGATATTGCCGATATGGGCGCCGCTGACTGCCTGAATGACCTCGCCCAGAGCGCCGGGACTGCCGATGTATTTCGTCCAGAGATCATCGAGATAGGGGCCTGCGAACGGCAGCGCGACGATCCAGTCGGGCGTCGGCGCGCCGGCGCGGTTGGCGTGGATCGCCCATGTGACCCAGGTGCGCACTTCACCCGTCGTATAGGTGACCGCAAACCCGATCGGAATGACCAGAAAGGTGACGATCATGACGATAGCGATGGTCGCGGCGATCGTCGTATTGCCGCCGACGCGGGCCAGCAGCTTGCGGTAGAGCGGCCAGCTGGCAAAGCCGATGACCAGCGCCGCAAGCACCGGCACGAGGAAGCCGTAGAAGAAATAGACGCCGGCCGCGACGATCAGGACCAGCAGCCAGCGCGCCGCCGAGATGGAAGGGATTAGCGGCGCGCGCGTCGGCGCCGACGACCCCAGCCATCGTGGCTCATGATTGGCTTTCTGACGATCGAACACACCCACGCGCGCCTCTTCTTATTCTTGTACTCTGGTTATGGGCCATGAACCCGGCGGTTTCAAGGTACGTAGCGTGAAAGCGTATACAAAGCGTCGCTATTCGACCGCCAGACGCGACGGTTTACTGCTGCGGACGGCTGACGATCTTGAAGGCGTAGAACTGCGTCTTCTGGGCGGGCGAGAAGTTGTTGTCGGAGCCAAGGATGAGAACGTCGGCGCCGTCCTTGGCCTTGCCGAGCGACATGGCCTCGATATTGTCGGGGACGAGGCCGATCGCTCTCAGATCGAGGATCTGGCTCTTGCGGGCAGGGACGACGCGCTGGTCGTTCTTGGCGAGTGAGGCGATGGCGGAGACGTCGGTCGCATCTGCGAGATCCATCATCATGATCTTGATGTTATTACCGAAGCCTTCGGCATAGCTGCGCTCGACGGCGAGCAGGCGATGATCGTCGAGGGCGAGCATTTCCGACATGCCGTTGTCGTTGCCGCCGTTTTCCTTGGCGGCAGCCTGCGGGATCGGAGAGACCGGGTAGACATACTGCGCCTTCGGTTCGCCGGTTGCGCCGTCATAACGGATGATGCGCGACAGGCTGCCCGTCGTCAGCGACGGCTTCGGGCCATCCTGGTAGAGGGCTGCCTCGACGCCGACGAAGACGTCGCCGGAGGGTGCTGCGGCAAGATCCTCGAAGGCGAGATTGTCGCGGATGCCGGTCGACTTGTCGGCGGTCGGCGCAAAGCCCTCCGGCAGCTTGAATTCGCGCACGAACGAGCCGTCCGGTGCAGCGACGCGGATGAAGGGCGGCAGCAGCGCCTTGCCGTCGCCCTCACTGCCCCAGTAGATCCCATCCTTGCCGAGACGAATCGATTCCGGATCGACCGTCTTTGCGGCGAAAGGTTCGCCGTTCTTATCCTTCAGCGTGACCTGCTTGACGATCGAAACACCCTTGAGGCCCGACGCATCGACATCGACGTCGAGCTCATAGAAACGAGCCGGGGCCTTGTCGGAGCGATCGTCGCTGATGGCGACATAGTGGCCGGTGGCGGCATCGAAATCGAGGCCCGATATGCCGCCGAACTCGACGCCGTTTTCCATATGACCTGTGGGGATGACGAATTCACCGAGATAAGAGAGCGAAATGCCGGCGGCGCAATCGCCGAAAGGGCAGGCGGTCTCAAAGGTGGCGCCGATCTCGGTGGCGCTGACGGTGACGGTGCTGGACAGGAGAACGAAAGCGGCAGTCGCGAGAAAACGCTTGGTCATGACAAATATCCGGCAAAGGGTTGAAAAACGGTTCGAACGGGCGCGGGCGTCACTCCAGGGAGGCCGCGCCGACCGCTTCATGCGCCGGTTGTTTGACGGAGTTGTTACGGTTCTTCGTCAGTTCCGTGAAATCGCAAATGCTAAAATGTAGCGCGCCGAACCGTACCAGTCCGGCTGTTCGGCGCGTCTATAACATTTAAATATCCAGGTTTTCGGCGAAAGCCGCACGCTCCTGGATGAAGCGGAAGCGGGCTTCCGGCTTGGTGCCCATCAGGTCGTCGACGGCGCTGCGGGTGCCCTCGAAATCCACCTCGTCGATCAGCACCCGCAGCAGGGTGCGCTTGGACGGGTCCATGGTGGTTTCCTTGAGCTGGGCAGGCATCATTTCGCCGAGACCTTTGAAGCGGCTGATCTCTACCTTGGCCTTGCTCTTGAATTCCGTCTGCATCAGCTCGGCGCGATGATTGTCGTCGCGGGCATAGGCGGATTTCGCCCCTTGGGTGATCTTGTAGAGCGGCGGCACGGCGAGGAAGAGGTGGCCGCCGCGCACCAGCTCCGGCATTTCCTGATAGAAGAAGGTGATGAGCAGCGAGGCGATATGGGCGCCGTCGACGTCGGCATCGGTCATGACGATGATGCGCTCGTAGCGCAGGTCTTCCTGCCGGTATTTCGAGCGCGTGCCGCAGCCGAGCGCCTGGATGAGATCGGCAAGCTGCTGGTTGGCGCCGAACTTTTCGCGGCCGGCGCTGGCGACGTTCAGGATCTTGCCGCGCAGGGGAAGGATCGCCTGGTTGGCGCGATTGCGCGCCTGCTTGGCCGAACCGCCTGCCGAATCACCCTCGACGATGAAGAGTTCGGCGCCTTCGGCCGTGTTCTGCGAGCAATCGGCAAGCTTGCCGGGCAGGCGCAGCTTGCGCACGGCCGTCTTGCGGTTGACTTCCTTTTCCTTGCGGCGGCGCAGGCGCTCCTCGGCGCGCTCGATCACCCAGTCGAGCAGCTTGGCCGCCTCGTTCGGATTGTCGGCGAGATAATGGTCGAAGGGATCGCGCAGCGCGTTCTCGACGATGCGCTGGGCCTCGACGGTCGCCAGCTTGTCCTTGGTCTGGCCGACGAATTCCGGCTCGCGGATGAAGACCGACAGCATGCCGACGGCCGAGATCATCACGTCGTCGGTGGTGATCTGCGCGGCGCGCTTGTTCTGCGTCAGCTCGGCATAGGCTTTCAGGCCCTTGGTCAGCGCGATGCGCAGGCCGGCCTCATGCGTGCCGCCTTCGGGGGTCGGGATGGTGTTGCAATAGGAATGCACCTGCGGATCGCCGCCATACCAGGTGATCGCCCATTCCATCGAACCGTGGCCGCTGGTTTTCTCCGTCTTGCCGGCGAAGATTTCGCGGGTGACGGTGAATTCCTTGCCCATCGTCGCCTGCAGGTAGTCCTTCAGGCCACCGGGGAAGTGGAAGACGGCCTTGTCGGGAACTTCGGAACCTTCCGGCAAAACGCCCGGTTCGCAGCTCCAGCGGATTTCGACGCCGCCGAAGAGATAGGCCTTGGAGCGCGCCATGCGAAAGACGCGGCCGGCGTCGAACTTCATGTGATCCCCAAAGATCTGGGGGTCGGGATGGAAGCGCACGCGGGTCCCGCGGCGATTGTGGACGTCGCCCAATTCTTCGAGCCCGCCCTGCGGCAGGCCGCGGGAAAAACGCTGGCGATAGAGCTTGCGGTTTCGCGCCACCTCGACCTCGAGGAAGTCGGAGAGCGCGTTGACGACCGAAACGCCGACGCCGTGCAGGCCGCCCGAGGTCTCGTAGGCCTTGCCGTCGAACTTACCGCCGGCATGCAGCTTGGTCATGATGACTTCGAGCGTCGACTTGCCCGGCACCTGCGGATGGTTCTCGACCGGGATGCCGCGGCCGTTGTCGGAGACCGTGAGATAACCCTGCAGATCGAGATGGACCTCGATGAAATTGGCATGGCCGGCGACGGCTTCGTCCATCGCATTGTCGATGACTTCGGCAAAGAGGTGGTGCAGCGCCTTTTCGTCGGTGCCGCCGATATACATGCCGGGGCGCATGCGCACCGGCTCGAGGCCTTCTAGGACGCGGATCGACGAGGCGCCATATTCATCCGCGTTCGAGGCGGCGGGCGCCGGGCGCGGGGCGACAGGCGCAGCCGTTACCGGCGGCCGTTCGGCCTGGGCCGCAGGTTTCTGGGCCTCCTCGCGTTTTTCAGAGAGGGGCATTCCGGAAAAAAGGTCGTTGCTGTCGTCCATGGAACCGTTCAGATCTTCATCCTGTTTCGAGCTGGCATCCGCGCCGGCCCAAAATCACCGCATTTCACGTCACGTTTGCGAATCGGGCAGATTCTGCCAGAAAGCACCTCTATACGCGACACCGCCTATTCGGCGGCTTTTTCAGACATGATTTGCGTTGCCGGGCGCGGAATGGCAAGCGGCGGCAGGCTTCAGGAAACCATCCGCATGCGAATGTCCACAAGTCATTGCACCCTTATATCAGCAATTGCGGCCTTTTTGCTGTCCGCAGCCGCGCTTTCCGCTGGCGGACCGGCGCGGGCGGCCGACGCGCTGCCGCCTTTCAAGGACGATCTCTTCTCGAAACAGGCCGTGCTGCAGACAAGCGACGACGGCGCCTTCGAGGTGATCGGCTATGACGAGATGCGCGATATCAACGGCCGCGACCAGATCCCGGAAAAGCGGGCGCAGCAAAAATATGTCTCGCTCGGCATCCGCAAGGCTCAAGTCGACGAAACCCTCTCTCTCGACGGCATCAGGCTCGATGTCACCAGGGTGGGACCATCTCAGAACGCCGCGTTCACGGTGATCTTCATTCACGGCCGCGACGGCGACCGGCGGCTCGGGGCCAACGACTACAGCTTCGGCGGCAATTTCAACCGGCTGAAGAACCTCGTCGCCGGCAATGGCGGCGTCTATTATTCGCCGACGGTCAGGAGCTTCGACAGCAACGGCGTTGCCGCGATCGAAGGCCTGATCCGTTATGCCGGCGCGCAATCGCCTGGCCGGCCGATCGTCCTTTCCTGCGCTTCGATGGGCAGCCAGGTCTGCTGGGGCGTTGCGCGCGACGGCGACAGCGTCAAGCGGCTGAAGGGCATGCTCGTTATGAGCGGGGTCACCGATCCCGATTTTACCAGGAGCGCGTTTTACAAGGCCAAGCTGCCGCTCTGGTTTGCGCATGGCAGCCGTGATCCGGTCTACGCCGCAACCGACCAGCAGGCGCTGTTCGAGAGCCTGCGCAAGGCGAAGTATCCGACGCGCTTCACGCTGTTTCAGACCGGCAACCACGGAACGCCGATCCGGATGATCGACTGGCGCAGGGTGCTGAACTGGATTCTTGCCGGCTAATGACGGTTTTTGGCAGAAAATATGCGCGAGCACGCAGAGATTTCCCTTACGTCAAGGGCATGATGCTTTTCTTTACCGCAAGCTTTTGATATTGCCGCAGGCATAAGCAGATTTTGGAAGGCCGGCATGACCCCTGATGTACGCCCGCTCGTGGCGGGAAATTGGAAGATGAACGGCACGCGTGCCTCCCTGGATCAGATCAAGGCGATCGCCGAGGGCGTTCGCCCGCCGCTCGCCAACGAGGTCGAGGCGCTGATCTGCCCGCCGGCGACGCTGCTTTACGTGGCGACCGCGCTCTGCACCGACAGCCCGCTTGCGATCGGCGCGCAGGACTGCCACCAGAAACCATCCGGCGCACATACCGGCGACATCTCCGCCGAAATGATCGCCGACAGCTTCGGCACCTATGTGATCGTCGGCCATTCCGAGCGGCGCACCGACCATGCCGAGACGGACCATCTGGTGCGCGCCAAGGCCGAAGCGGCTTTTGCCGCGGAATTGACGGCGATCATCTGCATCGGCGAGACGGCCGACGAACGCCGCGCCGGGCAGGAACTCGACGTCATCAAGCGCCAGCTTTCCGCCTCCGTTCCCGATGCCGCGACCGCCGAAAACACCGTTATCGCCTACGAGCCGATCTGGGCGATCGGCACCGGTGTGACGCCGACATCAGCCGATGTCGAAAAGGCGCACGCCTTCATGCGCGCAGAGCTCGTGGCCCGCTTCGGCGACGAAGGCCGCAAGATGCGCCTTCTCTACGGCGGCTCGGTAAAACCCGCCAATGCCGGAGAACTGCTTGGCATCGCCAATGTCGACGGCGCGCTGATCGGCGGGGCAAGCTTGAAAGCCGCCGACTTCCTCGCCATCTACCGGGCTTATGAGGCGCTGCTCGCCTGAGGCATTGTTCATTGCTCGGTTTATTCCTGACCGAAGGGCTTGGAATAGGCGAGAGCCTCATGTAAAGAGCCGCCAGAATTCTTACTTATGTCCGTCTCCAGGCGGGCAGGACTGGACCCATGCAGACAGTATTGATTGTCATCCATCTCATGATCGTGCTCGCCCTCGTCGGCGTCGTGCTCATCCAGCGCTCTGAAGGCGGCGGCCTCGGCATCGGCGGCGGTTCGGGCTTCATGTCGGCCCGCGGCACGGCCAATGCGCTGACGCGCACGACCGCGATCCTTGCGACCCTGTTCTTCCTCACCTCGCTCGGCCTCGGCATCCTGACGCGTTACGAAGGCCGTCCGACCGACATTCTCGACCGTATTCCGGCAACGGGCGGCCAGGGCAACGGCATTCTCGATTCGCTCGGCGGCGGCGCACAGGCTCCGGCCCAGCCGGCCGGCAACGGCGTTCCGAACGGCGGCGCAGCCGCTCCGGCACCGGCCGCCCAGGCTCCGGCAACGTCTGCGCCTGCAACCCAGGCACCGGCCGCCACGGCACCGGCGGCGACTGCTCCGGCAACGCCCGCAGCTCCGGCCGCACCGACTCAGCCCTCCGGCGTCCCGACGGGACAGTAAACCGGGCTTCGACATAAACCGCCGGCAGGCCCTCGGGTCTGCCGGTTTTCTTTTGTTCAGATTCCCGCGGCACGCTCCAAAAGTTCTGGAAAAGAATTTTTGGGCTGGTGGAATCGTTTTTGAAAAGGTATCCGGTGAATCCCATGGCGCGATACGTATTCATCACTGGCGGCGTGGTTTCCTCCCTCGGAAAAGGAATTGCGGCCGCGGCTCTCGGAGCGTTGCTGCAGGCCCGTGGATATCGGGTTCGGCTTCGCAAGCTCGATCCCTATCTGAACGTGGACCCGGGCACGATGAGCCCGACCCAGCACGGCGAAGTCTTCGTCACCGACGACGGCGCGGAAACCGATCTCGATCTCGGCCACTACGAACGCTTTACGGGGCGTTCGGCGACCAAGACCGACAACATCACCACCGGCCGCATCTACAAGAACATCATCGACAAGGAACGGCGCGGCGATTACCTCGGCGCGACGGTGCAGGTCATCCCGCACGTCACCAACGAGATCAAGGATTTCGTGATCGAGGGCAATGACGACTACGATTTCGTCATCTGCGAGATCGGCGGCACGGTCGGCGACATCGAGGCGATGCCCTTCATGGAAGCGATCCGCCAGCTCGGCAACGACCTGCCGCGCGGCACCGCCGTCTACGTCCACCTGACGCTGATGCCCTATATTCCGGCCGCCGGCGAGCTCAAGACCAAGCCGACGCAGCATTCCGTCAAGGAACTGCAGGCGCTCGGCATTCATCCCGATATCCTGCTGGTGCGCGCCGACCGCGAAATTCCGGAAGCCGAGCGCCGCAAGCTCTCGCTGTTCTGCAACGTTCGCCCGTCCGCCGTCATCCAGGCGCTCGACGTCGCCAATATCTACGACGTGCCGATGGCCTACCACAAGGAAGGCCTCGACGACGAAGTGCTCGCCGCCTTCGGCATCGAGCCGGCGCCGAAGCCGCGTCTCAACCAGTGGGAAGAGGTCTGCAACCGCATCCGTACGCCGGAAGGCGAGGTGACCATCGCGATCGTCGGCAAATATACCGGCCTCAAGGATGCCTATAAATCGCTGATCGAGGCGCTGCATCACGGCGGCATCGCCAATCGCGTCAAGGTCAAGCTGGAATGGATCGAGTCCGAGATCTTCGAGAAGGAAGATCCCGCGCCCTATCTCGAAAAGGTCCATGGCATTCTCGTGCCCGGTGGCTTCGGCGAACGCGGCTCCGAGGGCAAGATCCTAGCGGCGCGCTTCGCCCGCGAGCGCAAGGTGCCGTATTTCGGCATCTGCTTCGGCATGCAGATGGCCGTCATCGAAGCGGCCCGCAATCTGGCCGATGTGACGGACGCTTCATCGACGGAGTTCGGACCTGCGAAAGAGCCGGTGGTCGGCCTGATGACGGAATGGGTGAAGGGCAACGAGTTGCAGAAGCGCACAGCGGCCGGCGATCTCGGCGGCACCATGCGTCTCGGCGCCTACAAGGCGGCTCTGAAGAAGGGCACGAAGATCTCGGAAATCTACGGTTCGACCGATATTTCCGAGCGTCATCGCCATCGCTATGAAGTCAATATCGACTACAAGGACCGGCTGGAGAATTGCGGCCTCGTCTTCTCCGGCATGTCGCCTGACGGTGTGCTGCCGGAGACGATCGAATATCCCGATCATCCCTGGTTCATCGGCGTACAGTACCACCCCGAACTGAAGAGCCGGCCGCTCGACCCGCATCCGCTGTTTGCAAGCTTCATCGAAGCGGCGACGGAACAGAGCCGTCTCGTCTGACGCATGCCCATGCCGCCTTCGTCGGCGGCCAACGAACGGCTGCAGGGGCATATCCTGCCGCCGAATTCACCTTCAGGCAGCGGCCGGCAACGGTCCGATATAGACGGAACGCGGACGGATCAGCCGGCCGTCGAGCGCCTGTTCACGCGCATGCGCCAGCCATCCCACCGTACGCCCGATCGCGAAGACGCCGGTGAAGGCCTCACGGGGAAAGCCGAGCGCTTCGAGCAGCAGCGCGGTGTAGAATTCGACATTGACGTCGAGCGGCCGGTTCGGTTTGCGCCGCTTCAAAATCGCCAGTGCGGCGGCCTCCACTGCCTCGGCGAGTTCGCCACGGGCGCGGTTCACCTGTCCTGACGCGATCAACGGCTTCAGCGCGCCTTTCAGCGCGTCAGCGCGAGGATCGCGGACGCGGTAGATGCGGTGGCCGAAGCCCATGAGCCTTTCGCCACGGTCAAGCGCCTGACCAAGCCATTGCCCGGCATTCTCGGCCGTCCCGATCGCATCCAGCATGTCGAGGACCGGACCGGGCGCGCCGCCATGCAGCGGCCCCTTCAGCGCGCTGAGTGCCGCCAGCACGGAGGAGGTGAGGCCGGCCTGCGTCGAGGCGATGACGCGCGATGCGAAGGTCGAAGCGTTGAGGCCATGGTCCGAAATCGTCACGAGATAGGCATCGAGGGCCGCTGCCTGCTCCGGGCTTGGCAATTTTCCGGTCAACATGCGCAGGATATCGGCCGCCTGGGGTAGCGAGGCGTCGGGCGCGATTGGCTGTTCACCGCGCTGGAGGCGCAGGATCGCGGGCAGGAAAACCGCAGGCGCGGCCAGCAGACCGAGTGCGGTGTCGAAGTCCTCACCATCAGGCAGCCGGGCGATCAGCGCCCGCATCGCATCGACCGGCGGCAGAGCCAGCAGGGCGGCATCGGCAGCCTCGATATGGCCGAAAATCCTTATTCGCGCTTTCGCCAACCAGTCGCGCAATTGCGCTTCGCCGACACTTCGTTCCATCAGACCGTCGAGCAGCAATGCGGCGACGCCTTCATAGCTGCAGTCTGTGACCAGGTGATCCAGCGATACGCCGCGGATGATCAGCCGTCCCGCTTCGCCATCGACGTCCGAAAGCTGGGTTTCGGCGGCAATAACGTCTTCCAAGCCGTTTTTCATGATGTTTTCTCCTTTACGGCCTGGATGATCGGATCTACTTTTATTGACGTCAATCTTGACGTAATTGATCAATATGAGGCTCCGATGTCGTGGCTGACCGCCGAGGAAGCGCTGCAGGCACTGAAAACCAAGCCGCAGACGCTCTACGCCAATGTCAGCCGTGGGCGCATTCGCGCCAAGCCCGATCCCGCCGACCCGCGCCGCAGCCTCTATCAGGCTGCCGACGTGCAGCGGCTTGCCGAGCGCCATGCCGGCCGCCGCAAGGCCGAAACGGTTGCCGCCGAGACGATTCGGTGGGGTGATCCGGTTCTCTCCTCAGCGATCTCGACCATTATCGAAGGGCGCCTGTTCTATCGCGGGCGGGATGCGGCCGATTTCGCCGACACGGCGACGCTGGAGCAGACAGCCGCATTGCTCTGGAACGGTGCGGAGGCTCTGTCGTCGGGCACCACTGGCGAAAACACCTCTCCATCTCTTCAGACGGCCTTTCTGGCGCTTGCCGGGCGCGTGACGACCGATCTGCCGTCGCTCGGCCGGTCGCAGGCAGCACTTCGGCGCGAGGCGCACGGAGTTCTCTCCACCGTCAGCGATGCGCTGGCACCCGGGCTCCCGGACCGGCCGCTGCATCTCAGGCTTGCGGAAAGCTGGCAGCGGCCGCAAGCAGCCGATTGCCTGCGTCGCGCTTTGGTGCTGCTTGCCGATCACGAACTGAATGCCTCGACCTTCACCGCGCGCGTCACGGCATCGGCGGGCGCCGCACTTTCGGCCACCGTGCTTTCTGGTCTCGCGACACTGACGGGACCGCTGCATGGCGCGGCCTGGCAGGGCGTGGACGCATTGATCGAAGCAACAATTGCCGTCGGGGCGGAGCAGGCGCTCCGGCGCACACTTGCCCAGGGCAATTCCGTCGCGGCCTTCGGCCATCCGCTCTATCCTGACGGCGATATCAGGGCCTCGGCGCTGCTTGGGTATTTCCCCCTGCCGTCGAAATTTGCCGAACTCCGGGAGGCGGGCGAAGCCATGATCGGCGAGAAGGTCAATGTGGATTTCGCGCTGGCCGCGATGGCCGCCGCCTTCGATCTTCCCAGGGAGGCGCCGATCATCATCTTTTCGCTCGCCCGTTCCGTCGGCTGGCTGGCGCATGCGATGGAGCAGGTCGAGAGCGGAGAGTTGATCCGGCCGCGAGCGCGCTATGCCGGCCCGGCGCCAGAAACCGTTACCCGCCGCTGAAGGCTTGGGGCCGCTTTGCTTTTTTTCGCGTGGGGAAATATCCGAATTCGGCTATCATGCCCCAAATGGAAGAAGACGGTTGGCGGACACTCTCGTAAAAGCTGTTCCGCACGGTCAAAGGGGCTTTCCATGAATAAGATGCTTCGCAGTCTGCTTGCCGCCGCGCTCGTGATCGGTCTGTTTCCGCATGAGACCGCCTTTGCTCAGTCCGCCGGCTGCGCGGTGTCGCGCGATGCCAGCGCCCGTCAGGTCCTCACTTGCCCGGGCGGCGTCAAAGTGACGGCGGAAGCCGGCGCTTCGTTCCGCCTCGCCGACCGCAATCGCGATGGCAGCCCCGATTCCCTATTGCTGCGCAGCAAGGCCGTTTTGGTCGACGTCGACAGCAGCCAGCACGCCGGCGGTTTCCAGGTCGTGACGCCGCAGGCAATCGCTGCGGTGCGCGGCACGCAATGGGCCGTCGACGTTGCAGGCGGCGCAACCTCGGTGCTGGTGGTCAGAGGCAATGTCGCTGTCCGCCGCCCGGCCGGTGAGCCGGTGGTGCTGGCGCCAGGCGAGGGCGTCGATGTCAGGAGCGGAACCGAGCCGCTCGTCGTGCGCCGCTGGCCGGCGCCGCGTGTGGCCGCTCTTCTTGCCCGCCTCGGCCAATAATCCATGAGCCATCGCCTGCTGACGGTGATCGTGCTGCTGCTCGCCGGTCTTTGGGGAGCGGCACTCGGCTATCTCCATGTCAATGGGGGAAGCGGCTTTCTCGACCGGATGGAAGCTTCGCTCGCCGATATCCGCAGCCTCGTCGTCGGAGCGAAAACGCCGCCGCCGGTCGTCTCGATCGTCGCGATCGATGATCGCACGGCAGCGGCCCACGGCTATCCGCTTGATCGGGCCACACTCGCGCGCCTCGTCGGCACAATCACCGCGCTGAAGCCGAAAGCCCTGGCGCTTGACATTCTGCTCGTCGACCCGGGGCCGGAGGAGGGTGACGCGGCGCTCACTACTGCCCTTCGCCAGGGACCGACCGTTATCGCGGCGGCAGCCACCTTTGCTCAGAGCCGCCAGCGTGTCACCGATGCAGCCGGCGATCCACTTGCCGCCATCCCCGAGGCAAACCATCTTCTCTTGCCGCTTTCTCGTTTTGCCGAGGCAGCCGCGGTCGGCGTCGTCAATGTCGCGACCGACCAGACCGGCACGCCGCGCTTCATTCCGCTGATCTCGCGCGCCGCCGACCGGCTGGACCCGGCTTTTCCCCTGCGCGCCGCTTCGGTAGCGCTCGGTGTCGATCCCAGCATCGAACCCGATGCCATCATGCTCGGGAAACTCCGCATTCCCACAGATACCGGCCAACGCCTGCCGGTAACCTTTTACGGCGGGCACGGCAGCATCGCCACGTCAAGCGCCGCCGATGCGCTTGAAGGCAAGCTGCCGGCGGATGCGGTTTCAGGCCGTATCGTCGTCATCGGTTCGACTGTGACCGGCGGCGGCGATGTGTTCCCGACGCCGTTCGATCCTGTCATGCCCGGCGTGGAGGTGATGTCCACGGCGATCACCCATCTCATTGCCGGCGACGGGATGGTGCGGGACCACAGGATACGCCTGATCGACGCCGGCATCGCGATCGGGCTGCCGATCCTGCTCGTTTCGCTGATCGCGTGGCGGCGCAGCGCCGCCGGTTATGTCGTCATCGTGTTGACGCTGATCGTCTGGGCGATGCTCAACCTGTCGGCCTATGCGCATGGCTATTGGCTGAGCGCGGCGCTGCCGATCACCGCAGCCTTGCCGCCGGCGCTGCTCTTCGGCGCAGCCGAGCTTTGGCTTGACCGTGGCCGGGCCCGCCATTTCGCTGAGCAGAGCGCGCTGCTGCAACGCATCGAGGCGCCTGGCCTCGGCGAGTGGTTGGCGCATAACCCGGATTTCCTTGCCGAGCCGGTACGCCAGAACGCCGCCGTCGTGTTCATCGATCTCTCGGGCTTTACCGGCCTCAGCGAAAACCTCGGACCGGTCAAGGTAAGCGAGGTTCTGAGCGGCTTCTTCGAAGTGATCGATGAGGAGGCGCGTGCGCATGGCGGTGCCATCACCAGCTTCATGGGCGACGGTGCGATGATCCTGTTCGGCCTACCGCAACCTGCCGATGACGATGCCGCCCGCGCCGTCGCCTGTGCGGTCAGCCTGTGCGACCGCACGCGGACCTGGCTGGAGGTACATGCCGGCTTCGCCCAAAAGAAGATCGGCTTCAAGGTCGGCGCCCATTGCGGGCCGATCGTCGCCTCGCGGCTCGGCACCGGCGACCGGCAGCAGATCACCGCGGCTGGTGATACGGTGAATGTCGGGAGCCGCCTGATGGAAGTCGCCGCCCGCCATGGCGTCGAGCTGGCGCTCAGTGCCGAAATCGTTCGCGCCGCAGGCCCTGACAGCGTGCTCCTCAAGTCCGGCCGGATCGAGGGTCCGCTGGAAACGGAGCTGCGCGGCCGGGCAAGCCACATCGACGCCTGGCTGTGGCGAACCCGCACGCTTTGACAATCGCCGCGGGAGCCGCTAGGAACGGCGCAAACATCCAGCCGGCTGGCTCCGGCCATGGCGCAGATCGCGCCTGACAGCTCCGAAAGATCGAACTCATGACAGAATTCAACGGCGTCGTTCCGGCGATCGCCAAGGCGTTGCAAAAGCGCGGTTACGCCGAACTCACCCCGGTGCAGCAGGCGATGCTCGATCCGGCGCTTGCCGCTTCCGACGCGCTGGTCTCGGCCCAGACCGGCTCCGGCAAGACCGTCGCCTTCGGACTGGCGCTGGCGCCGACGCTGCTCGAAGGCAGGGAGCGCTTCGGCAATGCCGGCGCTCCGCTCGCCCTCGTCATCGCCCCGACACGCGAGCTTGCCCTGCAGGTGAAGCGCGAACTGGAATGGCTCTACGAGTTGACCGGCGCGGTGATCGCGAGCTGCGTCGGCGGCATGGACATCCGCAGCGAGCGCCGCTCGCTCGAACGCGGCGCCCATATCGTGGTCGGCACGCCGGGTCGCCTGTGCGACCATATCCGCCGCCATGCGCTCGACATGTCGGAACTGAAAGCCGCCGTGCTCGACGAGGCCGACGAAATGCTCGACCTCGGCTTCCGCGAGGACCTGGAATTCATCCTCGACTCCGCGCCGGACGAGCGTCGCACGCTGATGTTCTCGGCAACGGTGCCGGCCGCGATCGCCAAGCTCGCCAAGAGCTATCAGCGCGATGCCGTGCGCATCAGCACCGCGGCCGAGGAGAAGCAGCATGTCGATATCGAATATCGCGCGCTCGTGGTGGCCCCGAGCGACCGCGAGAACGCGATCATCAACGTGCTGCGCTATTATGAAGCGACCAATGCCATTGTCTTCTGTTCGACGCGCGCGGCGGTCAATCACCTGACTGCGCGCTTCAACAACCGTAATTTCTCCGTCGTGGCACTATCAGGCGAACTGACGCAGAACGAGCGCAGCCATGCGCTGCAGGCGATGCGCGATGGGCGCGCTCGCGTCTGCATCGCAACCGACGTCGCCGCCCGCGGCATCGACCTGCCGGGCCTCGATCTCGTCATCCACGCCGACCTGCCGACCAATCCGGAAACGCTGTTGCACCGCAGCGGCCGTACCGGCCGTGCCGGGCGCAAGGGTATCAGCGCCATGATCGTGCCGCTGAATGCACGGCGCAAGGCCGAGCGCCTGCTCGAGAATGCCGGGATTTCGGCCGCCTGGGCGCGGCCGCCTTCGGCCGAGGAAGTAAGCGAACGCGACGACGAGCGGCTGCTTGCCGATCCGATCTTCCACGACGCGCCGCAGGAGGAAGAGCAGGGGCTGGTGCAGCAGCTTCTTTCGAGCCATGGCGCCGAAAAGCTTGCCGCCGCTTTCCTGCGTCTTTACCGCACCAATCATTCGGCGCCGGAAGATCTCATCGAGGTTGCGGTTCAGGACGATCGCAGCCGCAAGCGCCGCGACAATGCCACGCCCTACGAGCCGGCGCAGAAGGGACCGCGCGAAGATTTCGGCCCCAGCGTCTGGTTCTCCGTCTCGGTCGGGCGCAAGCAGAATGCCGAGCCGCGCTGGCTGATCCCGATGCTCTGCCGCAACGGCAACGTGACCAAGCGCGAGATCGGCGCGATCAAGATGCAGCCCGAGGAAACCTATGTGGAGATCGCGGCAGCGAGCGCCGATAGTTTCCTGAATGCAATCGGCCCGAACAAGGCGCTGGAACGCGGTATCCGGGTCACAAGGCTTCCCGGCACGCCTGACTTCAGCCGCGCGCCGGCGCCGAAAGCCTATGCCGGCAAGCCCTCCCGTGATGAGCGGCCGGGCGAGGCGTTCCGCGACGAGCGGCCGAAGAAGAAGTTCGGCAAGGGTCCGGGATACGCCGCAGCCGACAATGGCAGCGGGGAAAAACGGGATTCCAAGCCCTGGAGCAAGAAACCGGGCAAGCCCGGCTTCGACGGTCCGAAATCCGACAAGCCCAAATATGATAAGCCGAAATTCGAAGGCGGCAAATATGAGGGCAAGGGCGGCGCTGGACCGAAGGGCAAATTTTCGAAGAAGAAGCCCGGCTGATTTTGATCGCCGCGTGATTTCTTGACCGGCAGGATCAGACGACGATGAAACGCTCCGGCATGTCACGTGTCGATCCGTCCGCCTTCATCAAGGCCAATCTGCCGATCTCAGCGGTCCCCTTGATCCCCGAGATCCTGCTGCACACCGCAGGACCGGCGAGCGGGCTCTGGCGGCTTGCCGGCCGCGGAGAAGCCGATCCGCCGCCATACTGGGCCTATCCCTGGGCAGGCGGCGCCGTCCTTGCCCGCCATCTGCTCGACCGGCCGGAAACCGTTGCCGGCCGCCGCGTCCTCGATCTCGGCGCCGGCTCGGGGCTCGTCGCCATTGCGGCGGCAAAGGCTGGAGCCGGCGCGGTTACCGCGGTCGATATCGATGCCAACGCCATTGTCGCAATCGGCCTCAACGCGGCGGTGAACGGTGTGACCATCAACGTGGTCGCCGCCGATATCATCGAGGCCTCGCTGCCGGAGACCGATCTCCTCGTCGTCGGCGACCTGTTCTACGATCCGTCACTTGCTTTGCGAGTCGTCGCTTTCCTGCGGCGTTGCCAGGCCGCAGGCATCGACGTGCTGGTTGGCGACCCGGAGCGGGCCTATCTGCCGCAAAAGGAATTCAGGCGGATCGCCACCCATCCCGTTGCGGATTTCGGGGCAGGCGTGGGCGGCCAAGCGGTGCAGGCGGGCGTGTTCTCGCTCTCGGCAATCGCTGAGGCGTAAAGCTAGACCAAGAGCTCTGGGCGCAGCAGCATGACGGGGCAGGGCGCTCCGGCCGGCAGCTCCGGCGCATGCGGCGGGCGGACGATGAGGCAGTCCGAATGGGCGAAGGTCTTCATCATCGATGAGTCCTGCTTGTCGAAGGGCTCGACCAGCCAGTCGCCGGCGGCGGATTTCGAAAGTTTCGCCCTGATATAATCCTGCCGGTGATCGTTGGCGCGCAATGTGACTGCCGCTTCCGCCACGGCCTCGCGCCGCACCGGCGGCAGGGAAGCAAGTCTACGAATCAACGGCTCGAGGAAGAGCAACGAGCAGACGAGGCTCGAGACCGGATTGCCGGGCAGGCCGAGCACATGCGTCTCGCCGAAGCTGCCGACCATCAGCGGCTTGCCGGGGCGCATGGCGATGCGCCAGAAATCGAGCTGCATGCCGGCCTCGATCAAAGTGGCCTGCACCAGATCATGATCGCCGACCGAAGCGCCGCCGAGCGTGACGATGACATCCACCTTGGCATCCCGCGCCCTCTCGATTGCACCGGTGATCCTGGCTTTATCGTCAGGCACGATGCCGAGATCGAGCACATCGGCGCCGGCTTTGCGGGCAAGGGCTGCAATACCAAAGGTGTTGGATGCAATGATCTGCGAGGGGCCGGGCGTGCTTCCGGGCGGCAGCAGTTCGTCGCCGGTTGCGAGGATGGCTATCAGAGGGCGACGAAGCACCTCGACATCGGGTCGGTTCATGCCGGCGGCGACCGTCAGCCGCGAGAAATCGAGCACGATGCCGGCAGACAGCACCGCTTCGCCGTCCACGAAATCCTGGCCGCGGGGGCGGACATGCTGTCCCTGCCGTACCGGAAAATTGGTTCTGACGCCGCCTTCGATCTTCTCCGCATCCTCCTGCAGCAGGACGCTGTCGGCGCCCGGCGGAACCGGCGCGCCGGTGAATATGCGGACGGCCTCTCCCTGACCAACGCTTCCCTCGAAGCCGTGGCCCGCGGAAGACGTGCCGATGACCTTCAATACGGCGCCCGGCTCCGGCGCGTCTTCGCGGCGCAGCGCATAGCCGTCCATGGCAGAGGCATTGAAGGGCGGCTGGGTCAGGCGCGCCTTAAGATCGACAGCCAGGACGCGGCTTTCGGCCTCGGCGAGCGGCAGCGTCTCGGAGGCAGCGACGGGCTTTGCGCGAGAGAGCAGGCGGCTCAGGGCCTCGGAGACCGGCAGAAGGTTCATTTTGCCTCCGGATGACGGAAATCGCCTGATTTGCCGCCGGATTTTTCGAGCAGCCTGACGCCGCCGATCTCCATTGCCTTATCGGCGGCCTTGGCCATGTCGTAGATGGTGAGACAAGCGACCGAGACGGCGGTCAGCGCCTCCATCTCCACGCCGGTCTTGCCGGTGAGCTTGGCGGTTGCCGTGACGCGCAGGCCGGGCAGGGCAGCATCTTCCTCGATCTCGACCGAGACCTTCGTCAGCATCATCGGATGGCAGAGCGGGATGAGATCTGCGGTGCGTTTTGCCGCCATGATGCCGGCAAGGCGGGCCGTGCCGATGACATCGCCCTTCTTGGCATTGCCGTGGCGGATGAGCGCGAGGGTTTCCGGCGCCATCTTCACATGGCCCTCGGCCGTGGCGATGCGCACCGTCTCGGCCTTATCGGAGACATCGACCATATGCGCCTCGCCGGAGGCATCGATATGGGTGAGGCCGGGCTTTCCGCCGCTCATATCATTCAGCCGCGATGGCGGCTTCGCCAAAGAGCAGCCCGCGGGTGGCAGCCGCTACGTCATCCTTACGCATCAGGCTCTCGCCGACAAGGAAGGTATTGATGCCGGAGGCCTGCAGGCGCTGGCAATCGGCATGGGTGAAGATGCCGCTTTCGCCGACGAGCAGCCGATCGTCAGGAACCATGGCCGCCAGCGTCTCGCTGACCGTCAGGCTGACCTCGAAGGTCCGCAGATTGCGGTTGTTGATGCCGACGAGCGGCGAGGAGAGCTTCAGCGCGCGCTCCATTTCCGGCGCGTCATGAACCTCGGCCAGCACGTCCATGCCGAGCGAGAAGGCTTCGTCCTGCAGACGCTCCGCATCGTCATCCGTCAGTGACGCCATGATGAGCAGGATGCAATCGCCACCCCAGGCGCGCGCTTCATGGACCTGATAGGTCTCGAACATGAAGTCCTTGCGCAGCGCGGGCAGGGCGCAAGCGGCGCGCGCCGCCGTCAGGAATTCCGGCGCACCCTGGAAGCTCGGCGTATCCGTCAGCACGGAAAGGCAGGCAGCGCCGCCGGCTTCGTACGCCTTGGCCAACGCCGGCGGGTCGAAATCGGGGCGAATGAGACCTTTCGAGGGGCTCGCCTTCTTGATCTCGGCGATCAGACCGAAATGGCCGGCGTCGCGCTTGGCGGCAAGCGCCTTAAGGAAGCCGCGCGGAGCGGACTGATCGGCCTGCATCGCCTTCAGGTCGGCGAGCGACACCGCCGCCTTGGCGGCGGCGATTTCCTCGCGCTTGTAGAGTTCGATCTTCTTCAGGATATCGGTCATCGGCCAATCCTAATCGATATCGTTGGAAACGGCGACGAGTTTGTCGAGCGCGAGCGCCGTGGCGCCGCTATCCAGCGACTGCGCGGCCAGCATCATGCCGTCGCGGATCGTCTCGGCCTTGCCGGCGATGACGAGCGAGGCTGCGGCATTGGCCAGCGAGACGTCTCGATAAGCATTCCTGGCGCCGCCCAGAACCTCGCGGAGCGCCGCGGCGTTCGCGACACCGTCGCCGCCTTTGATATCGGCGAGGATGCAGGGGCTGACGCCGAAATCGGCAGGAGACAGCTCGAAGGTGCGGATCTTGCCGTCTTCGAGCGCGGCGACCTGGGTGATTCCCGTCGTGGTAATTTCATCGAGGCCGTCGCCATGGACCACCCAGACGCATTCGGAGCCGAGATCGCGCATCACTTCGGCAAGCGGCACCAGCCACTGCGGCGAGAAGACGCCGAGCAACTGGCGGCGGACGCCGGCCGGATTGGAAAGCGGCCCGAGCAGGTTGAAGATGGTGCGCGTGCCGAGTTCGACGCGCGAAGGGCCGACATGGCGCATGGCGGAATGATGAAGCTGCGCGAACATGAAGCCGACGCCGGCTTCCGCGATGCAGCGCGTGATGATCTCGGGACCGACATCGATATTGACCCCGAGCGCCGCGAGATTGTCCGCCGCACCCGATTTCGAGCTCAGCGCCCGGTTGCCGTGCTTGGCGACGGGCACACCGGCGCCGGCCACGATCAGCGCCGCCAGCGTCGAAATGTTGTAGGTGCCGCTGGCATCGCCGCCGGTGCCGACGATGTCGATCGCGTCTGCCGGCGCCTCGACGGTCAGCATTTTCGACCGCATGGTGGTGACGGCGCCGACGATCTCGTCGACGGTTTCGCCGCGCACACGCAGCGCCATCAGGAAGCCGCCGATCTGCGAAGGCGTCGCCTGGCCGGACATCAGGATGTCGAAGGCGGCGCGGGCCTCGTCACGCGTCAGTGCCTCGCGGCTCGCGGTCTTGGCCAGGAACGGCTTGAGATCGGTCATACGGTTTCCAAGCCTCCTAGCGGACGGTCGCCTGCTCTGCGAGCGTCTGGTTGATCTGAGCGCCATACTGCGTTTGCAGCAGGTTGACCATCTGATCGAGAATATCATCGCCGGCGGCGTTGGCCATGGCGGTGATCTGGGCGTCGCGGTTGTTCAGCACGTCGCCGGTCGGCTGGGTGTTGACCTCCGTGACCTTCATGAGGATCTGCGTCGAAGGATCGGCGCCGACAGCGCTCGCCACCGTATCGACCGGGCCGGAGAAGGCGGCGCTGATGCCTGCGCGGCCGAGCACCGGATCGTCGGTGGAGCGGGTGACGCCGCTCTTGCTCTCGACCGCGATGCCGAGCGGAGTTGCGATATCGGCAAGTGCGGTGCCCTTGGCCGCCTCGGCCTTCAATTCGTCGGCCTTCTTGGCGAGTGCGGCTTTCTGCTGCTCCGCCGTCCAGTCCTCGACGGCCTTCTCGCGCACCTCGGCGACGGGACGCTCGCGGTCCGGCGTGATTTCGCGGACGTTGAACCAGACATAGCCGTCATTGCCCATCGGGAGCGGCGGCGCATCGACGCCGACCTCGGTCTTGAAGGCTTCGCCGAGCAATTGCTGCCGGATCGGGATATCCTTGATCTCGTTGCCGTCCTTGCCGGCGCCGGTCATATCGACGGCATCGACCGTCACCGCCTGGAGCTTCAGCTGGCTGGCAATATCCTCGAGCGTGGAACCGCCGGCGCGCATATCCTCGATGCGGTCGTGAACATTGATCACTTCCTGAGAGGCATTGCTGAGTGCCAGCTGCTTACGGATATCTTCCTTCACCTCATCGAAATTCTTGGCCGTTTCCGGCTTGATGTTGCTGATGCGCAGGATGACCGGACCGAACGAGCCGTCGACGACAGGCGTCGTGCCGCCATCCTTCGAAACAGCGAAAGCGGCATCGGCGACGGCCTGGTCGGGAACCTTGTCCTTGGTGAATTCGCCGAGCAGCACATCGTTTGCCGTCTTGCCCTGATCGGTGACCAGCTGATCGAAGCTGGTGCCGCTCTTCAGAGCCGTTTCGGCGGCGGTGGCAAGATCCTTGTTGGCGAATGCCAGTTGCTCGATGGTGCGGCTTTCCGGCGTGCGGTAGCTATCCTTGCCCTTGTCGAATGCCTCGCGGATCTGGTCGTCGGCGACGGTCGCCGCGTCGGCGATATCGGCTGGCTGTAGCTTCAGATAAATGATCTTGCGGTATTCCGGTGCGCGGTAGCGCTGCTTGACGCCTTCGAACCAGGCAGCCAGCACGTCGTCGGCAGGCGCCTTGATCGGCTCGATATTGGCGTTGGTGAGCAAGAGATAGTCGACGCCGCGGCTTTCCTCGCCATAGAGCTTGAGAGCGTCGACCAGCGTTTTCGGCGCGGTGAAGCCGTTGGAAACGGCATCGACGATCTGGCTGCGAACGGCGACTTTGCTGCGCTCCTTGATGTAGTCCTCCTGGCGGATGCCGGCATTGCGCAGGCGCGAGATGAAGAGCTCGCGGTCGAACTTGCCGTTGACGGCCTTGAAGGCCGGATCGTCACCGATGAGCTGGGCGAGGCGGTCCTCGGAGAGGCCAAGGTTCATGTCCTCGGCAAGCTGGTCGAGCGAAGCGCCGGCGACGAGCTGGGCGAGCACCTGCTGCTCGACGCCGAAGGCGCGGGCCTGCTCGGGAGTGAGGCGCATGCCGAACTGCTGGCTGAGGCTTGCCACCTGGCGCTGATAGGCGAGATGGAATTCGTTGACGCCCACCTGCTGATCGCCGACGGTCACGACCGTGGTGCTGTTGCCGCCCGTTATCAGCTCGCGCGACACGCCCCAGATGCCGAAAGAGGCGACGAGCAGGAGCAGGAGCAGCTTGGCAACCCAGGTCTGAGCAGCTCTTCTCAGGAAATGGAACATGAAAACGCAAACCTCGCAGTATCATTGGCCCGCACGCGGGCAGACATTCGACGTTCCTTAAAACAAACCCGACAGGAAATGAAGGGTTTGTCGCGCGAAAAGCTGCGCGGGGCGACGGCCGTCGCGACCGGTCCCGGCGAGGAACAAAAGATCGGCTGGAACGGAACCTTTCCGGCCGTCATTTCGTTGAAGCGGCATCCCATGAAACAGGAGCAGACCATGGCAGAATTGAAAACCGCTTCCGCCGAATCCACCGCTGCGCGCGTCAAGGCTGATATCGCAGCAGACGATCTGTCGGCGCAGGTCACGGCGCTGCGCGAAGACCTCTCCAGGCTGACGGAAAGCGTGCGGGCGCTGGGGCAGGGAGCAAAGTCGGTCGTTACCGACGAGGCTTCGCTGATGACGGAGCGGCTGCGCGACAAGGTGCGCGAAGAACCGCTCATGGCGCTCGCGATGACGGCGGGCATAGCCTATCTTTTCGGCCTGCTGAGCCGCCGCTGAACTCGGACATTGGACAAGGAAAAAGCCGGACGCGATCAGCGCCCGGCTTTCGGTGTTGTCTGCAATAAAGGGTTAGCGGCGAATGACTCGCCCGACCGCGATCAGGATGCAGGCACCGACGAAACCGGTGATCAGATAACCCAGCCAACCGGCCAGCGGCTGGATGTGCAACAGACCCAGGATCCAGTTGGCGACGATAGCGCCGACGATGCCGAGCAATATGTTCATGAGCAGGCCCATATTGCTGCTCATGACCTTTTCGGCCAGCCATCCGGCGATACCGCCAATGATGATGGCCGCGATCCAACCCACGCCTGCATTTTCCATAATAGTTTCCCTCCTGATGAAATGCCTCGTCACTATGCACGAAACGAAAAAAAGTTCCACTCCTGGAAGAACTTAAGCCTTCACGGCTGCAACAGGGTGACCGGAGTTTCCAGTGCATGAACGGCGACCTGGAACAGGAGGCCGGCAATGGCGAGCACGGCGAAGCCGACAGGCATGATCAGACTTTTGCTAAACATCTTCCTCTCCCTTTTGAGTAAAGCATAAGCTGAAGATGACGCCGCGCAAGGATATTATTAATGATTAGTTAAGCGCCATATTTGATTAAAATTTAATACATCAAAATGGTACAAGGTGTTATTCTATGGGACATGGCAAGAAATACTCGAGCAGATGATGCAGCTGACGCGATATGTGGCTTTCTGCGATTTTCGTCACTTCGGAAAGCAACGATCTGGTATAACCGCCATCGGTCTACACCAGCCATTCCGCAATTGTTGCGCTCCGGACCTCCGGCGATTGATTTTGCCGCGGAGTGCATCATTTTCTTCTGATCACGATTCATCCGGGGAAGACACTCGATGCCAAAAGCTGCCATCGCCATTACCTGCATCTGCCTGCTCACGCTTTCCGGCTGCGGCAATACCGCATACGGGCTGAAGAAGGATGGGCAGGAAACCAGCCACGCACTGGACAATGCAACGCATCGGGTGCTTTCGGCCGGCGCCAAAAAGTAAAGCCGGGCGGCCGGAATAACCGCGCAAAAAAGCCCGCCTGGGGTGAGGCGGGCTTGGTAACAGAGAGAAATAACGGACAAGCCGTCTGGAAACTAATAGCGCAGGGCTATGTCATTCGACGTCACCGCGACCGACACCGTTCCGGCAAGGATCGGCACAATCGAGGTCAGAAGTTGCCCCAGTTCTGAGCGCGGGCACGGGCGCGAATAATCCGGTATTCGCGACCGCCATAGAGCGAACCGATTGTCAGCAGAAGCGTAAGAACGTCCCAGGCGATATGCATCGTACCCTCCTTAGGTTGGACGGCTCTGCCGTCGATCGGTGAAGCTACAATAGCAATCTTTCGAATCCGCTTATATGACAAGAAATCGGGATGAGCGAAGAAGTGGGCAGGGCACGTCCAAGGGAAAGGCGGCATGGCCGCCTTGGAGCAGCAACGTGAACAGATCGCGGGGCGGCGGCCCATGACAATTTTCACTGTCCGCCATATCACCTCCTATCGCTATCTCAGAGAGGTCTATTTCGGCCAGCATCGCCTGATGTTCCGGCCACGCGACAGCTTCGACCAGCGGCTCATGGAGGCGTCGTTGACGATCTATCCGGAGCAAAGCCGCGTGCGCTGGATCCACGACGTCTTCGGCAACTGCGTCGCACTCATCGATATTCCGACCCCATCCTCCGAACTTCGTTTCGAAACCTGGATCACGCTCGATCATACGCCTCAGGTCGCGCTCGATCTCCGGGTCGAAGATGCGGCCCTGAGCTATCCCTTCCCCTACGATCAGGACGAAATCGCCGATCTCGCGCCATCGATGCAGCGTCATTATCCCGATCCGAATGATGAGGTCGGGCGCTGGGCAAGCCGGTTCGTGCGACAGGGGCGCCCGACGGAAACCGGGCATCTGCTGATGACGCTCTGCTACGCCATCCGGGAAAGCTTCGTTTATGCGCGGCGCCTGGAACATGGAACGCAGCCGCCGGTCCAGACCTTGCAGCTTCGCTCCGGCACCTGCCGGGATTTCGCGCTTCTGATGATGGAAGCGGCACGGGCGCTCGGCCTCGCGGCGCGATTCGTCACCGGCTATGTCTATGTTCCCGACCGGGACGGCTCCACCGTGCTAGGCGGCGGCTCCACCCATGCATGGTGCCAGATCTATCTTCCCGGCGCCGGCTGGGCGGAGTTCGACCCGACCAACGGGATCGTCGGCAACCGCGACCTCATCCGCGTCGCCGTTGCCCGCGACCCCCGCCAGGCGGTCCCGTTGAGCGGCAGCTACGACGGTGGGCAAGGGGATTTCGACGGCATGACCGTGCAGGTCAACGTCACGACCGGATAGCCGCGCCGAAACGCCCGCAGCCTGCGGAACCGCGCAGCGCCGATCAACGTTCGATAGGCAGCCGCACATGCGCAATCGCGACGAGGAAGCCGCCATGAAGATACGCGCCGGGTTTCATCTGGGATACGAATGCGTACAGCCGACACCCATGCTGCTCGTCCTCAACATTCATCCCTCGCGGCGTGCCGATCTTCTGAGCGAACAGGTCCTGACATTCGACCGGCCGATCGAAGTCTGGGAGTATATTGACGTGTTCGGCAATGCCTGCAGCCGCATCGTGGCGCCACCCGGACTGACGACGATTTCCACCGAGTTCGAGATCTACGACAGCGGCCAAGCCGACATCGTCCCTGAGAATGCCGTGCAGCACGCGATCAAGGACCTGCCTGACGAGGTGCTCGTCTTCCTGCTCGGCAGCCGCTATTGCGACACAGACAGGCTTTCGGATTTCGCCTGGGCGACCTTCTCGTCGACGCCGCTCGGATGGGCGCGCGTCCAGGCGATCTGCGATTTCGTTCACAGCCATATTACCTTCGATTACCAGAAGGCCGATGTGCTCAGGACCGCGCATGGCGGCTTCACCGACAAGAGCGGCGTCTGCCGCGATTTCGCCCATCTCGCCATCGCGCTTTGCCGGTGCTTGAACATCCCGGCCAGATACTGCACGGGCTATCTCGGCGATATCGGCGTTCCGATCGACCCCAATCCGATGGATTTTAGCGCCTGGTTCGAGGTCTTTCTCGGCGGTCACTGGCACACGGTCGATGCCCGCCACAATACGCCGCGCATCGGCCGGATATTGATGGCGACGGGCCGCGACGCCACCGACGTCGCGATGTCGACGGCCTTCGGCCCGGCAACGCTTTCCCGTTTCGAGGTGATCACCGCGGAAGTGCCTCAGGAAGACGCCGACGAGGAGTGACCCGCAGGATCTGTCTCGGAATGCATCGGCGAGGCGAGGGAGGTCCTACGCCTTCTTCAGGAATTCCGTTTTCAGCACGAGACCTTTGACCTGCTTGGTGTTGCACTCGATCTCGCCGGGATTGTCCGTCAGACGAATGCCCTTGACGAGCGTTCCGCGCTTCAGCGTCTCGGAGGTTCCCTTGACCTTGAGGTCTTTGATCAGCGTCACGGAATCACCGTCGTGAAGCTGGCTTCCGTTGCTGTCCTTTACAATGATGTCGTCTGCCATGATGTCCTCGCTTGATGATGCGGGACGGGAAATCATGGCAGCACGGGATAGTCAACCGCTGTCGGCGGGTCGACCTGGTGCCCGGAGCTAGATTTACGCCATAGCGCCCTAGCAGGCCTGTCGCGCACAAGCCGGCGGGATTCAGCCTGCCTCACGCTTGCCGGTCAGGCGGTTTCGCCCCTTCCAATATGAGCAATCAGGGCAGGCTTCGCCGGACGGATAATCGATCCCCTCCTCGTGAGGACAACCGAAAATCCCCTCCATCGCCGCCACCGATTTCACATCATTTTCGCGCAGGAAGGCGGCGATCTCGGCAATGATAGTATCGTCCGTCCTGAGATCGCCGGTTTCGGCAAACCATCGGCGCAGATCAGCCGCGTCCGAATCCGTCGCCGGGATGATGGACACGGCCGCCTTCGTGGCGCGGCGGTTGTCGGGACCATAGTAGGCGATCGGACCAAGGTCCGACACGCCCCGGACTTCATGCCCATAGCAACTCTCAGCCGCGACGATAGATTTTTTCGGCACGCATGAAGGTATTCGGAGTTTTTGCTGTGACTAAGATCATCGTCGCGGGGATGATATTGACGCCCGTCATCTTCTGGGGGGCTATTGGCGTCCTGATATATTCACTGTTGTCGTAGAGCTCTTTCGCGCATCACGAATGAGGATGAGCGAACCGGCAGCGCCCCGAAACCGCGGCATCGCGCGCCATGGCGTCGGTCTTGAACGATCATAAAATTTGCTTGGAAATTGGCGGAAGAGGTGGGATTCGAACCCACGGTACGGTTTCCCGCACGCCGGTTTTCAAGACCGGTTCCTTAAACCACTCGGACACTCTTCCAGGCAATTGAGAAGCCCAAGGAAATTCCGTTTCGGTATTCCGTTGGATCGGTGTCTTCCACCGATTTGCCGCCCATCACACAGGCGGGCTTTGTAGCAGCTTTGACCGCAGCGTCAACTTGTTCCGCGCCGTTCGCTTCATACCGGCATGGTAGGAATAAATCGGTTGCTTCGAAAGCGCTTAGCGCTCACGAGAGCCTCAAGGAGCGACTTCAACGGCCGCTTCTCGACCGTCGTCAGACGAGGACGGTGAAGTTGTCGAAGGCGAGCTGCGGAAAGCCCGTGGGCTCGACATCAGGCGCGATATCGAAACGGACGAAATCGACTGCTCCAAGCGCTTCCAGTGAAATATGCTGGCCATCGGCGATGGTGTCGCCATAAACCTTCACGGTCATCTCGCTCACCTTGTTGCCATCGATGTAGCCCTCGAAGGTCACGAGGGCATCGACCCCTTCATAGCCGGGGTCGAAATTGGTCGCGACGTCGACGCCTTCTATCGTGAAGAGCTTGCCGTCGACACGATCGAAAAAGGGATTGTAGGGATTGCTGACGACGTATTCGTTGCCGGCGGCTTCCGCGACCGCCCAAAGGTTGCCGTCGACTTTGTCGCCGAACTTGAAGCCTGCATAGCCGGAGGCGATATCGGATTGCCCGGGATATTCCGTCGGCGCGTTCTCGAAATCGATCGAATAGAGTCCTTGCGGCGGCGTGTTGACGGCAATGTGAAAATTGGCGACGTCGGTGCCGCCTTTTCCATCGGAGACCTTGAAAGAGAATTTCTCGGAGAAGGCCCCGCCGGGCTCGAGGCTCGCCGGATCGTTGACCTCGTAACTATAGCTGCCGTTGCTCCAGATCGTCAGCGTCCCGTGCTCGCCCTCGACGGTAAGATATCCGGGCTCGCCTACCTTGCTGGGAATTCTCATCCCGTTGACGAACTGAACCTGAAGCAGGTCGCCATCCGGATCCGATGCGTTGTCGAGAAGGCTTCCTTCGATGGCTTCCGTAGGTGAATAGTCGTGGATCGACACGCTAGGCACTGTTGGCTTGTGATTTGCCATGGCTCGTCCCCCTAAAGGTGAGCGTGGAAAGGACGCCGGGCTACCACCCGAACGCCCGCAAATAAACTTTCTACTCCACTTTGAGTCAAGAAATAAACTACACGTTCAAAGGGAGGCGCTACCGGTGTTGGCGGTCGGCAGCGAATACCTGATGGCGACCACCTGAGCCTCATACTACCAGAGGATGAAACGAATAACTTCGGCTGATGCCGCCCATCGGAGCCTATTTCAGCATAAGGACCCACCCGCTCGTTTACCGTCTGTCACATATCGGCACGGTAAATTCCGGCTCATGGGCGCCGCTGGAGGGCAGGGCAGGGATCGCCGCGTTAGCAATTTATAAACCATAATCCCTAGAATTGTCGCTATCGCTGCGAAATCGTTCGCAAATTTGCCACGAAGCTCGCAAGATTAAGGTCTCGTTAGGCGGGTGGGAATAAGGCGCTATTGACCCATTATCGGGCAGGGTTCCTTAACCATATAAGCGGCGTGGGACACATGAAACTGGAATACGGGGCGGCGTCATTCGCAACGACAGCGCGGTGGCTGGCGATATCGGCGATGTGTGCGACGGTTGCGGCATGCGGCACGACGCAGGCGGTGCCTAAAAAGAAAGCCCATGGCAAAGAGTATTTTTCCGAATCCGAATATGGCGTGAAGGCAAGTCCGCGCGTCGCCACCGGCAACAACATCCCGAAGGGCGGCGGCCGTTACATGGTCGGCAATCCCTACGAAGTGAAGGGCAAGTGGTATTATCCGAAGGAAGACTTCTCCTATAACAAGGTCGGCGTCGCCTCGTGGTATGGCTCGGCCTTTCATGGGCGCCTGACGGCGAACGGCGAAGTCTACGACCAGATGCATCTCTCCGCGGCCCATCCGACCTTCCCGCTGCCGAGCTATGCGCGCGTTACCAATCTCGAATCCGGTTCCTCCGTCATCGTGCGCGTCAACGACCGCGGCCCCTATCACGAGGGCCGCATCATCGACCTTTCCAACAAGACGGCCGATATGCTCGATCTGCAGCACAGCGGCACCGGCAAGGTGCGCGTGCAATATGTCGGCCGCGCCCGCATGGACGGCCACGACATGCCCTATCTGATGGCATCCTACGTGCCGAAGGGCAGCCGCATTCCCGGCGTCAATCCGGAAGGGCAGATCGCAACCGGCGTCATGGTCGCCTCCAACAGCCGCAAGATCACCCGTGATCAGCTGCAGAGCGCGGAAAGCTACGAGACGCCCGCGAACGTGCCGGTGCCGATGTCGGCCACCTCCTATGCCGGCTCAACGCCGAGTGCGCGCTACAATGCAGCGCCGGCGCTCGCCGCCCCGGCTCATGTTCTGGTCGCGCCGTCCGCGCAATCCGCAAGCAACGGTGCTCCTGCTTTCGAGCAGATGGTCATCCTGCCGGAAATCGGACCCATGCCCTATGAGCGGCCCTATGGCGGGCGTCAGGGCTCGCTTGCGCTCGGCTACCAGAACGAGGAGGTGAAGACGGTGACTGTCGATCTCGCCTTCGACGCGGTGATGGCGCGCAATGACGGGCTGACGCAGGAATCGATCCTGGCCTCTGCCAAGCGTCGGCAGGCAAAATCCGCCGCGCGCTGAGCATGGCAATTGCATCGGATTTCCTCTCGCTCTAACCTTCTGAAATCTGCCGCTCGATCGATGGAAATTGCAATGCTGAAGCCCTTGCTTCGCCTTTTTGCATGCCTGATGCCCCTAGCCACCGGCGCGCTCGCAGCCGACGGCGGCGCCTCCGGATTTGCTACGAAGGCAACGCAAGCCTACATGATCGAGGCCTCCACCGGCACGGTGCTTCTTGCCAAGAACGAGGACCAGGGCTTTTCGCCGGCTTCGCTTTCCAAGCTGATGACACTGGATCTCGCCTTCGAGGCGGTGACCAAGGGCCAGATCACGCTGGATACTGAATATCCCGTTTCGGAATATGCCTGGCGGACGGGCGGAGCGCCGTCGCGGACGGCAACGATGTTTGCCGCGCTCAAATCGCGCGTGCGCGTCGAAGATCTGCTCAGAGGGATCGCCATCCAGGGCGCCAATGACGGTTGCATCGTGCTTGCGGAAGGCATGGCGGGAAGCGAACAGCAGTTCGCCGAATCGATGACGCGCCGCGCCCGCGAACTCGGCATGGAGAAGGCGGTGTTCGGCAACTCCACCGGACTTCCCGATGGCAAGAGCAAGGTGACGGCGCGCGAAATGGTGACGCTCGCCGCCGCCCTTCAGCAAAACTATCCGAGCCTCTATCCTTATTTCGCGCAGCCGGAATTCGAGTGGAACAAGATCCTCCAGCGCAACCGGAACCCGCTGCTCGGGCTGGATCTCGGCGCCGACGGGCTGGCAACCGGCTTTGCCGAGGGCGAGGGCTATTCGATCGTCGCCTCGGTCGAGCGCGACGGCAGGCGGCTATTTCTGGCGCTTGCCGGCATCGCCTCCGACAAGGAGCGGACGGAGGAAACCAAGCGCGTGCTCGAATGGGGGCTGACGGCCTTCGAGAGCCGGCAGGTCTTTGCCGACAAGGAAGTGATCGGCGCAGCCAGCGTCTATGGCGGCACGGCGCGCACCGTCGATCTCATCGCCAAGGCGCCGGTCAGCGTCTATATTCCGATCAGCAACCCGGACCGGTTGTCGGCGCGCATCGTCTATCGCTGGCCGCTGATGGCGCCGGTCAAGCCGGATACCCAGGCCGGCACACTCAGGATTTTCGCGGGCAGCCGGCTGCTCAGGGAAGTGCCGCTCTATACCGTGGAGGCGGTAGGGGAGGGTTCGCTCAGCAGCCGGGCGGTCGATGCCATGCTGGAACTCGGCGAATCGCTGTTCTTCTCCTGGCTCTGGGATAAATCTGCGCCGGGTTGAACGCCTTCTTTCCGATACGATTTATCGGGAAAGGTGAATATGTCGCCGCGGCGAAAGGTTTTCCTCCCCGCTATCTTCGGATAGATAGAAGGAGCGGGGCGCATATGGCGCCTGGAATGCGGGAAGCTATCATTGTCCTCCGGTACGGGATTGTTCGTTACGTTTGAAGGCGGGGAAGGCGCTGGGAAATCCACGCAGATCCGCCGCCTCGCCGAGGCGTTGAAGAGCGAAGGCCATAACGTTCTGGTGACGCGGGAGCCGGGCGGATCGCCGGGTGCGGAAGCCGTGCGCCATGTGCTTCTTTCCGGCGCCGCCGAAGCCTTCGGCACGCGCATGGAGGCGATCCTCTTTGCGGCAGCGCGCAACGACCACGTCGAAGAGGTGATCCGGCCGGCACTTGCCGAAGGCAAGGTCGTGCTCTGCGACAGGTTCATGGATTCCTCCCGCGTCTATCAGGGCGTCACCGGCAATCTCGAACCGGATTTCATCGAGACGCTGCAGCGCGTGGCGATCAACGGCGTCGTGCCGGATTGCACCGTGATCCTCGACATCCCTGCCAGGATCGGTCTGGAGCGGGCGCAGAAGCGCGCCGCGGCCGAGGCTCCCGACCGCTTCGAAAAAGAGCAGCTCGAAACGCACGAGAAACGGCGCGAAGCCTTTCTGGATATCGCCGCCCGCGAACCGGAGCGCTGCCATGTGGTCAACGCCCTACAGGCAGAAGAGGCGATCGCAGCCGAGATCCTGGCGATCGTCAAGCAGCTCAAATCGCCGCCCGCAGGTCATATCAGAACGCCGGAAGCCGCCCATCATGAGTGAGGAAAGGCCCGGACTGCTCGACGGCGCCATCTGGCCGGCGGAAAATACCAGGCTGTTCGGCCATGAGGAGGCGGAGTCCTTCCTTGCCCAGTCCTATCGGTCCGGCAAGGGCCATCACGCCATCCTGATCGAGGGACCTGAGGGCATCGGCAAGGCGACGCTCGCCTTCCGCTTCGCCAATCATGTGCTTTCGCATCCCGATCCCGGCACGGCGCCGGAGACGATCGCCGATCCGGATCCCTCCTCGACCGTCAGCCGGCAGATCGTATCCGGCGCTTCGCACAATCTCCTGCACCTTGCGCGGCCCGTGGATGAGAAGACCGGCAAGGTGAAATCGGCGATCACCGTCGACGAGGTGCGCCGCGCAGGCAAATTCTTTTCGCAGACGTCGGGCACCGGCAACTGGCGGATCGTCATCGTCGACCCGGCCGACGACCTGAACCGCAATGCGGCCAATGCTATCCTGAAAATCCTGGAGGAGCCGCCGAAGCGGGCGCTGTTCCTGGTGCTCTCGCACGCGCCGGGACGGCTGCTGCCGACGATCCGCTCACGCTGCCTGCCGCTGAAACTGGCGCCGCTTGCCGACGACGCGCTCGCCGCCGCCCTTGGCAATCTCGGCATATCGGGCGAGGACGGGGCGGTGCTTGCGGCCGCCAAGGGCAGCGTCGGCGAGGCTCTGAAACTACTGAACTACGGCGGCGGCGAGATCATCGCCGCCTATGACGAAATGCTTTCCGCCGAAGGGCCGGCGGCCCGCAAGGCGATGCACCGGCTGGCCGACGCGCTGTCCGGCAAGGAAAGCGACACGATCTTCGATTTCTTCGTCAGCCATATCGGCGACGACATCATGAACCGGGCGCGTGTGGCGGCGGGTGAGGGGAAGATCACTGCCGCGGAGCGGCTGGCGCGGCTCTATTCCGAGATCACCGAGCGGCTGACCGTTTCCGATGCCTATAACCTCGACCGCAAGCAGACGATCATCGGCATTCTCGCCGACATCAAGCGGCCTGGCCTCTAAAGCGCATCGCATCGAACTTGATTCATGCTCGGCATCAGGCCCTGATCAGCCGGCCAGCAGCTTGCATGCGACGAGTGCAAGCGTGACGGCAAGGACGATGCGAATGGTGCGCTCGTGCAGCTTCGGCGCCAGAAGGCTTCCGATGATGATGCCGGGGATAGAGCCGATGAGCAGGGCAAACAGCATCGACCAGTCGATCTCGCCGATGAACCAGTAACCCATGCCGCCGATCAAGGTCAGCGGTACGGCATGGACGATATCGGAACCGACGATCTCGCGCACATCGAGCCTGGGATAGAGGACCAGCAGGATGGTCACGCCGAGCGCACCGGCGCCGACCGAGGTCAAGGTGACGAGCACGCCGAGAAGGAAGCCGAGGATGACGGTGAAGACGATGATGGTCATCGGCTTCGGCGGCGTGCGATCGCCGATGGCGCGGCGCGCGAACTCGAGTATCTGCCCCCGGAAGACCAGCATGATCGCGGTCATGACGAGAAGCCAGCCGAGCGCAGTCGTGATGGTGTTCGTCACGCCGATGCTCTTGCGATCGACGCCGGCCAGCAGCCAGAGCATCAGCAACGCGGCCGGCACGCTGCCGGCGGCGAGACCTCCGACGATCTTCCAGTTGATGCGTCCGTGCATGCCGTGAACGGCCGTGCCGGCCGTCTTGGTGATCGCCGCATAAAGAAGATCGGTGCCGACGGCGGTGGCGGGGTGGACGCCGAAGAGCAACACCAGCAGGGGCGTCATCAGCGAACCGCCGCCAACGCCGGTGATGCCGACAAGTGCCCCGACAAGCAGGCCCGAAAGCGAATAGAGAGGCTCGAATGTCAATCAAGCGCCTCCGACGGCGCGCGGCTGCGACGCTTCCGGTAGATGAAAACTAGCACTTCGTTCTGTCCCGCCCTCTTTTTCATGACGGGTAAATTGCGGCGCAACATGAGTCAAGTTCACGACGCCGTATCCCGGAAATCATTGGCGGCGGCGAAACTTGATGTTTCGCTCGGCGGTGACATGCGCTAAGAGCGGCTGACCATTTTTATAGAGTTAGCCGGACATTGGCCGCCATGACAGACAAGACACCCTTCTACATCACCACCGCGATTTCCTACCCCAACGGCAAGCCGCATATCGGCCACGCCTACGAGCTGATCGCGACGGATACGATGGCGCGCTACCAGCGCCTGGACGGCAGGGACGTATTCTTCCTGACTGGCACCGACGAACACGGCCAGAAGATGCAGCAGACGGCGCGCGCCGAGGGGATCACCGCGCAGGCGCTCGCCGACCGCAACTCCGGCGAATTCCAGGCGATGGCGAAGCTGCTCAACGCCTCGAACGATGATTTCATCCGCACGACGCAGGAGCGCCATCACGAGACCTCGCGCAATATCTGGAACCTGATGGCCGACAACGGCGACATCTACAAGGACAGCTATGCCGGCTGGTATTCGGTGCGCGACGAGGCCTATTACCAGGAAAACGAGACGGAGCTGCGCGCCGACGGCGTGCGCTACGGGCCGCAGGGCACGCCTGTCGAATGGGTGGAAGAGGCAAGCTATTTCTTCAAGCTCTCCGAATACCAGGACAAGCTGCTGAAGCACTACGAGGAGAACCCCGATTTCATCGGTCCGGCCGAGCGCCGCAACGAGGTGATCTCCTTCGTCAAGTCGGGCCTCAAGGACCTTTCAGTCTCGCGCACGACTTTCGACTGGGGCATCAAGGTGCCGAACGATCCCGCCCACGTCATGTATGTCTGGGTCGATGCGCTGACCAACTACATCACGGCGACCGGCTATATCGAAGACAGGAACGGTCCCCGGGCGAAATACTGGCCCGCCGACGTGCATATCATCGGCAAGGACATCATCCGCTTCCACGCCGTCTACTGGCCGGCGTTCCTGATGTCGGCGAAGCTGCCGCTGCCGAAACGCGTCTTTGCCCACGGCTTCCTGCTCAACAAGGGCGAGAAGATGTCGAAGTCGCTCGGCAATGTCGTCGATCCGGTCAATCTCGTGAACCATTTCGGCCTCGATCAGGTGCGCTACTTCTTCCTGCGCGAAGTCTCCTTCGGCCAGGACGGAAGCTACAGCGAAGAGGCGATCGGCACGCGCATCAATTCCGATCTCGCCAACGGCATCGGCAACCTCGCCAGCCGCTCGCTGTCGATGATCGTCAAGAATTGCGACGGCAAGATCCCTGAATGCGGGCCGCTGACCGACGAGGACAAGGCAATGTTGGCGCAGGCCGACGCGCTGCATGCATCGACCCGCGAAGACATGGGCAAGCAGCTCATTCATCGTGCGCTTGCCTCGATCATTGCTGTCGTTTCGGAAGCCGACCGCTATTTTGCCGGGCAGGCGCCATGGGCGCTCAAAAAGACCGATCCGGCACGCATGGGCACTGTGCTTTACGTTACGGCCGAAGTGGTTCGCCAGATCGCGATCCTGCTGCAGCCCTTCATGCCGGAATCGTCAGGCAAGCTGCTCGATCTGGTGGCCGCACCTGCCGACAAGCGCGATTTTGCCGCCCTCGGTGAGGCAGGCCGCCTCGTTGCAGGAACGGCGCTCGAGGCACCGGCGCCGGTCTTCCCGCGCTATGTCGCTCCGGAGGCTTGAGGCCGTGCTGGTCGATACGCATTGCCATCTTGATTTCGCCGACTTCGAAGCGGAGCGCGACGAGATCGTCGCGCGCGCCCATCAGGCGGGCGTCGCGCAGATGGTGACGATCTCGACGCGGGTGCGCAAGCTCGACGGGCTGCTCGCCATCACCGAGAAATATCCATCCGTCTTCTGCTCGGTCGGCACCCATCCGAACAATGCCGGCGACGAGCTGGATATCCAGACGGAAGATCTGGTGCGGCTGGCCAATGCCCATGAAAAGGTCGTTGCGATCGGCGAGGCCGGTCTCGACTATTTCTACGATACGCAGAAGCCCGAGGACCAGCAAACCGGCTTTCGCCGGCATATCGCCGCCGCCCGGCAAACGCAGCTTCCGCTCGTCATCCACAGCCGCAGCGCTGACGAGGACATGGCTGCGATCCTGACGGAAGAAATGGGGAAGGGGGCCTTCCCCTTCATCCTGCACTGCTTTTCGGCCGGCCCGGAACTGGCGAAGGCCGGCGTCGAGCTCGGCGGCTACATCTCTTTCTCGGGCATCCTGACCTTCCCGAAATCGGAAGAGCTGCGCGAGATTGCCAAGACGATCCCGCATGAGCGGCTCCTCGTCGAGACCGACGCACCCTATCTCGCGCCGAAGCGCTGGCGCGGCAAGCGCAACGAGCCTTCCTACGTCGTCAATACGGCGGAGGTGCTCGCCGACACCATCGGCCTTTCCTATGCCGACGTCGCACGGATCACGACGGATAACGCTTTCCACCTGTTCTCGAAGATGCCGAGGATCTGAGAGCGTGCTCTACCGGCGGCGTTTCACCATTCTCGGCTGTTCGTCGTCACCGGGCGTACCACGCATCACCGGCGACTGGGGCGCCTGCAATCCCGACAATCCGAAGAACCGGCGCACGCGCGCCTCGTTCATGGTGCAGCAATTCGCGCCTGATGGTGGTGTGACGACCGTCGTCATCGACACGGGACCGGATTTTCGCGAACAGATGATCAGGGCAGGGGCGGACCATGTCGATGCCGTGCTCTACAGCCATCCGCATGCCGATCATATCCATGGCATCGACGATCTGCGCGGCTATTTTCACAATACGCGCCGGCGCGTGCCGATCTTTGCCGATCAATTCACGATGGACAGGCTGCGCGAAGCCTTCGGCTATTGCCTGGAAACGCCGCCCGGCAGCAACTATCCGCCGATCGTGCTGCCTGTTGTCATCGAAAACCTGGATGGCCCCGTCGAAATCCGCGGTCCTGGGGGCAGGATAGATTTCTATCCGCATATCCAGCAGCACGGAGACATCCACTCGCTCGGCTTCCGGATCGGCGATGTCGCTTATTGCAGCGATATCAGTGACTTTCCGCCCCAAACCGTCGACAAGCTTCGAGATCTCGACGTGCTGATCATCGACGCGCTGCAATATACCTACCATCCGAGCCATCTGTCGCTGGAACAGTCGCTTGACTGGATCGGCAGGCTGAAGCCGAAGCGCGCGATCCTCACGCACATGCACACGCCGCTCGATTACGACGCGGTGATGGCTGAAACGCCGGACCATGTGGAGCCGGCCTATGACCAGATGAGTTTCGAGACCGAGGTCAGGATCGGGGGCTGAGCCCGCCCCCGAACCGAACTAATGAAACGTCACTGCACGTAGGGCAGGACTTCGGTGGCGCCGCGATAGATCATGTCGAGCGAGACGTAGAGGATGATCAGCAGGCCGACATAGGCGATCCAGCGGTGGTTGTTGAGCAACCGGGCGATCAGGTTTGCGGCGAGGCCCATGAGCGCGATCGACAATGCAAGACCGATGATCAGAACGCTCGGATGTTCGCGCGCCGCGCCGGCGACGGCAAGCACGTTGTCGAGCGACATCGAAACGTCGGCGATGACGATCTGGGTCGCAGCCTGGAAGAAAGTCTTTTTCGGCGCGCTTGCAGCGCCCCCCGCTTCGTGATGTTCGCCATGGCCGGCACGCAGCTCACGCCACATCTTCCAGCAGACCCACAGGAGCAGCAGGCCGCCGGCCAGCAGCAGGCCGACGATCGCCAGCAGATAAACCGCGACGCTGGCGAAGAGGATACGCAGAATGGTCGCGGCGAGAATGCCGACGATGATTGCCTTGCGGCGCTGCGCGGCCTCAAGGCCGGCGGCGGCAAGGCCGATAACCACGGCGTTGTCGCCGGCGAGAACGAGGTCGATAGCAATGACCTGCAGCAAAGCCGTCATAGCGGCTGCCGAAAAGAAATCCATGATGAATTATCCCCGATACGTTGAAAGCGTGCTAGCGCCTCGAAGGTTTGACGTCAACCGCTCAAGGCGCGCATCGAGCAGCGTGATCCACGACACTTCGCCTCTGAGGTAATTTGGGCACGTTATGGAACCGAGGGCAAGGGGCGGCCACCGCCGCTCTCATCGCCATTGTCTTGGAACCTTCACTTCATCCGCCGGTTCTCCGTTTCAGGAAGCCAGACGTCGATCGGCGGCTGGATCTGCACATCGAGAGGAGAGCCCCGTGAGCAGCATTTACAACGATACCAACCCGGCCTTTTCAGGCCCGACGGGCGGCAGCAGCCTTACGGCATTTTTCGATAGCCGATCGGAAGCCGAGTCTGCCGTTTCCCGTCTTGAAGACGCGGGCGTGCCGGTTGCGCGAATACGGCTGATGCCCGGATATGAGGCGGATGGAAAAAATGCCGGCGCGATGAGGGACGACCGCAGTGGCTTCTTCGATGCGCTGGCAGACTTTTTCCTCCCCGACGAGGATCGCGCTGTCTATGCGGAAGGGCTGCGGCGAGGCGGCTTCCTCGTCCAGGTCAACGATATCGACGATGCGCTCTATGAGACCGTCCACGATATCCTGGACGACGAGGGCAGCATCGATATGGATGAGCGGGCAGATCTCTGGTCGTCAGAGGGCGCCTTCCAAGGCGCCTCGAACACGGGCTTTGCCGGATCGGCCCACGGGGGCAAAGCTTCCGATGACCTCGCCGTGTCGGAGAGCGCATTCGAAGGCCGGGAATCCGTTTCGGCTTCCGACGACGCTCGCCCGGTCGCGACGCGCGACACCACGCATGGAAGCGCCAAAGTACGCGCCTACACCTTCACCGGTTCGGCGCCACCCGACGCTGATGATCGGCAATCGCAGACCCAGTCGCAAGGCGGCTCGCAACAAAGCCAGCGTTTCCGACGCGATCACTGATGTTCACGAGGCCCCGCGGTCACGCGGGGCCTCAATTCGTCCTGCTCGCATATTCGAGGATACGTCCATGCAATCATCCATCAACCGCGACGGGTTCCTTCCGCCGGATCCCGATGAACTGATAGAGGAAGGTGAACTGCCTTTTGTCGATGCCGCGCGCGACGATGCCGACCAGAGCCTGGCCGCTCTGCAGCGGGAGCTAAGGCTGCTGCGCGCCCGCATCGGCATGCTGCGCGAAGATGCGGAAACGGCGCTGAAAGCCAAAGCGGCATCGATCGATGCAAACGCCCACGTCCAGCTCGGAGATTATCCTTGGGCAAAGCTTGCCTTGGCCACAGGCGCTGCTTTCGTTGCCGCCAGGGTCATTCGAAGTGTCCCGTTCGGTGTCGTGCTTGCCGGCCTGGCAGGGCATTTCTCCGAGGCGAGACAACGATGACAGGATATCAGATATCGAACGTCGTCATCCGGTGCGATTATATGGCGGACTGAACGAACTGGGCACGTCCGGCAAATTAGTGCAAAGGGCGGAAACCGCAGGCCCTTATGCATCAGGGCATACGCCAATGTTCCATAATCTATCTTATGCGATCAAGCCACGATCGAACTGCATCATATTTCGGTCGCCAAGGAGACGCTGCGGCAATGAATGACCGAGACCTGCCCAACCAAGCTCAGACTGTCCGTCCGAGTGTTGCCAACGCATCATGCAATCTGAGCGTCGCCAAGGCCCTGGTTGCCTCTTCGGGAGGCCACCCTGCTTCCACGGCGGCGGCAAGAAGCGTCGACTCCGTCTGCATTTCCAGCTTTTCGTAAAGTGGCTCGAGAGCCTCGCGGGCTGTAACGACGTGTTCGTCAGGTGGCGTGACCTGCGTCGCTGCGAACGTAGGCATGAAATCCTCCTCTTCTTGCACCGAAGAGCGAAAACGCGGAAGGCGTCGACTTGTTCCAACGCGATTGCTTTTTCTTTGAGTTGCAGCCTGAGGTGGTTTCCCGCGCGCCAACCGGTCGGAATGCGGCAGCAGCTCAAGCTGGTCTCTGTTGAGCCATTCGTTCCTGAAAGGCCGTGACTTGCATCGCAAACTTTCCGAAACTAGCGGCGTTGCGGAGCTCGCACTGCCCTGAGCCGGCGGATTGCATCGCAGCCGTCAGCGGTTCGCGAAACTCTCGGCTTCTTTCCGGCCGCTTCCGCGGCGGCTTCCACCAGTTGGAATGCATACTCCACCGCCGCCTCCGTATCGTCACGGCAGAGTTTTTCGCCCTCGCAACGGGCCTCCAGCAATCGCCTGACTCGACGTTTGATCACCGGCACGGCGGCGGCACCGGAGTGAGTGAGAAGCTGTCGCAGGCAGCTGGTCGCGACGACTTCGCACACCAATAGCTTTCCCTCGATTTCGCCGAATGTCGGCACGGCAAAACGTGCGCCTCCTTCCTGGCAGTCACGATCTGTAATCAACATCTTCGCTCTCCTGTCACTCACTTTTCGTCGGCTCTTCACGACGTAAGTGGGAGCCTGTGGCGAATCCGGCAGTATCGCGAAAATATAAATCGGATCTGACGCCGTCCGCCCTCACCTATCTGAGCATCCTAGTCTTCGCGAACTTCGCCGCTTTGCGACAGATCAATGCATGACATGAGCATGGATGATTAAGCTTCGCCATCTCCAACAGGAAAGGCGATCCGATCATGGCCATCAAAACTGTTTTGAGTGTTCTCGGCGTCAATCAATTCCACGAGGATTTGAAAGTCGCGATAGATTTTTGCGAAACCCATGGCGCCCATCTGACCGCCATGGTGATTTCGATGGGCGCAACGGCCACCGGTTCCTACGGACTCGTCTCGACGGTCTGGATCGAAGAGCGCCAGCGCGACATCGAACGCCTCGCGGAAAAGGCAGCCGATATCAAGTCGATCCTCGCACAGAGCGAGACCTCCTCCGAAGTGGTGGAGATTTATACCGACTTTGCCTGGGCGGATGAAGATATTGCCGAGCGGGCACTCTATGCCGATCTTGTCCTGATCGGTCCGCAGGCCGCAAGTGATGAAGACCTCCGGCGCAGAGTCATCGATGGCGCCTTGTTCCAGTCGGCGACACCGATGCTGATCAGCCCAAGAAAAACGAGCATCGCCTACGCTCCGAAGACAATATTGCTGGCCTGGGATTCCAGCAACCAGGCTTCGCGGGCGGCACGACAGTCGATCGAGTTCTTGAAGGATGCGCAGTCTGTGCATGTCACTCTTGTCGATCCGCTGGCATCTTCATCAGCGAACGGCGAAGAACCAGGCGCCGACGTGGCGACCTTCCTGGCGCGCCATGGCGTGAAGGTCGATGTCGATCGCGTGGCAAGCGGCGGGCGCAGCGTCGACGAGGTGCTGCGCCAGCGCGCCCTCGACATCGCAGCCGACATGATCGTCATGGGCGCCTATAACCATCCTCGGCTGCAACAGCGTCTCTTTGGCGGTGTAACGCGATCGATGCTGGAGGAAAGCCGGGTTCCCCTCTTCCTCGCCCATTGAACAAGGCGCCCCGGGATCATCGTCCCGGGGCGCCCCTGCCATTGTCTCAATCAATCGAAAGCGCCGTCCGACCGGTCAACTCCCGGACGAATATGCCGTAAAAGATGGGATCGGAGGCCGTGTTCGTTTGCTCCGCCGGTTTCAGCACGCCGATTTCCCACCAGTCGAAATGCTTTTGCAACAAAGACCACGCATGCAGTCTTTCCTCGCGCCAGAGATCGCTATCGGGAAACTCCTGAAAGCGTCCATCGATGACGACACTGGTCCAGCCTCTACCAGTGCCGCGCTGATCGATCTGGAGACACACATTTTCGTTCGCGCGCATCCAGTCGACTTTCTGGCCCGGCATTGAAAAACTGTAGATCGCGCCCTTTGCATAGGCGAAATAGATGGGCACGACGTAGGGCCGATCATCCTTGCAACACGCCAGATGGCCAAAGCGGGACTGCTCAAGAATGGCCGAGCATTCTGCTGGGGTCAGGTTTTTCAGCATATAGGTCATCGGCATCTCTCCCTGCAGCCAACGGGTCGCCACAATACAACCCAATCACGACCCCGTCGTTGATGGAGCGCAAGGAAGCGGTTTCTTCTCCATCAAAACATCTGAGAACCGCGACAATGATGCGTCCCGATGCTTGTTCCAGTGCGCGTGAATGATCCATCAAGCGGCGCGCAGTTCCGCGGAATTGCCTAAGGCCGCGACCGCCGCCGTGCAGCCGCTTGTTAGCGCTTGCGGAGTTGGGGCGGCAGGTTCATTCTGGCTGTCGTTGGCTCGTGGGTTGCGGCTGAACGATCGTGACGCATCGAGCTTTCGGTGAGACGCTCCGATGGAATGCGCCGGCTGCGGTTTCGATATTCAGAGCGATTTTGCTTTCTGTCCGCGATGCGGCGCAAAGCAGCCACTCTCCTGTGCCGCCTGCGGCTATCCCTCTCAGCCCGACTTTGCCTTTTGCCCCAAATGCGGTGCGTCGCTCTCGAACAAAGCTCAACCTGCGGCGAAGCCTCCCATCGAGACGGTTCCGTCTCAATCAGACGGCGATGCCGACCGGCGGCCGGTGACCGTGCTCTTTGCCGATCTCTGCGGCTTCACGACGCTCAGCGAGCAGATCGATCCGGAAGTCATGCGGGTGCTGCAGAACGAATTGTTCGAAGAGATGACCCAGGCGGTCGAGGCCTATGGCGGCTTCGTCGACAAGTTCGTGGGCGACGCGCTCCTGGCGCTGTTCGGCGCCCCGGTCGCACATGAGGACGATCCGGTGCGGGCGCTGAGCGCCGCCCTCGATATGATTGATCGGGCTAGCAAGGTTGGGAAGCGCTGGCATTCGCGCGCCGGCGTGCCGCTTCGTCTGCATATCGGCATCAACAGCGGCCCTGTCGTCACGGGCGGCTTCGGTGCGGTCAGCGCAAAATCCTACTCCGTCACCGGCGACACGGTGAACACCGCGCAGCGCCTGCAATCCATGGCCGGCGAAAACGATATCCTCGTCGGGCCGCTGACCTATCGCCTCACCCGCCATGCCTTTGCCTTCGAGAGCCTCGGCGCGCAGGCATTGCGCGGCAAAAGCGGAAACGTGCTCGTCCATCGGCTGACAGGGCTGCTGGAGGCGCCCCATACGGCGCGTGGGCTCGAAAGCTTCGGCCTCGAGGCGCCGATGATCGGGCGGGACACGGAGTTGTCGCGGTTGCTGACATGCCTCGATCTTGCCTGCGGCGGCGCGGCACAGCTTGTCCGGCTGATCGGCGAAGCGGGCATCGGCAAATCGCGGCTGGCGAATGAATTCGTGACAATCGCCGGCAATGCCGGCCGTTTCCCGGGGCTGGCCATTCGCAAAGCCACCTGCTCTCCCCTTGGCGAACAATCCTATGGCACGCTCGCCGCCGTCGTGCGCAGCGCCTACGGCATCGGCGAGCGGGATGATCCCGACACAACGCGGCAATTGCTGACGACGGGCTTTCGTGCATTGGATCTTACGCAGGAGGACGTCGAGGGGCTTTTACCGCTTTTCCTGCACGTCCTCGGGCTCGGCGATCCCGACGGCGTATTGCGGCATATCGAACCGGAACAGCTGCGGCGGCAGATCTTCTATGCAATCCGCACAGTCTTCGAGCGGCGGCTGGGGCAAGGTCCGCTGCTGCTCATCATCGAGGATCTGCATTGGGCAGACGCCGCCTCGCTCGAGGTGCTTCGCTTCATGATGGACCGGCTGGAACGCAGCCGCCTCATGCTGCTCGCGATTTACCGGCCGACATCGCAGACCGATCCGCTGAATTCCGGTCGTGTCAGCGTCACCGTGCAGCGTCTCGGCCCGCTTGCTGCAACCGATGGGCAGAAGCTGCTGGCCGCCTTCTTCGGCGAGAGTCACGGCAAGCTGCCAGTGGCGATGCGCAAACGAATCCTGGAGCGCGCCGGCGGCAATCCGCTTTTCATCGAGGAATTCCTGCGGGGACTGATCGACATCGGCGCGCTGCACAAGGACGGTCAGCGCTGGCATGTGGCGGCCGAGGACACAGATGCCGATATTCCGGTCAATCTGCAGGCCTTGCTGCTTGCCCGTGTCGATCGTCTGCCGCAGGAGATAAGACGGCTGGCGCAGGAGGCGGCGGTCGTCGGCCCGAAGTTCGATACCGCCCTCCTCCGCGCTGTCGCCACCGATCCGGCCGGCATCGACGCCGCCCTGGATTATCTCTGCGATGCCAACATCGTCGAGGAACTGCGCGGGCCAGATGCCGTGATATCGCCGGGCTATCGCTTCAGCCAGACGCTGATGCACGACGTCATCTACCATAATCTCCTGCTGCAACGGCGTATGGAGCTCCATCGGCGGATCGGCGAGGTTCTGGAACATCAATATGGCGCGGCGCCCGACCGGCCCGAGCATCTGTCACAGCTCGGCCATCATTTCAGCCTGACCACCGAAAAGGCCAAGGGGGCCAGCTATCTGATGGCGGCGGGCGATCTGGCGCGCAAGACCTACGCCAATGACGACGCGATGCGCCTCTATCGTCAGGCGCTTGCGGCCTTCGCAAACGAGGCGAAAGTGACCCCGGAGCAACTGGCGCTCCTCGAGCGTCTCGCCGATCTCTGCGGTCCTGCGGGCCTGCGCGAGGCCGCGTTGAACCATTATCAGCAAGCGCTTGCGATCCACCGCGGCAAGGACGATCCCATCGCCGCAGCGAGGATATTGCGGAAGATCGGCCGTCTGCATCTCGACGCAGGCCGCCGCGATCAAGCCGAGATCCATTGCGCCGAAGCCGAAGCGATGATCGCGTCGATCGATGCGCCGGTCGAACATGCGCATCTCCTGCAGGAGCGCGGCCATCTGGCTTTCCGCATGGGGGATCAGGCCGCCGCCGCCGAATGGGCGACACAGGCGCTCCAATGCCTGCAGACGCTGCCGATCGACGGAACGACCGAAGCCGGACGGGAGGCAGCGCGGGCGATGGCCGAGGCGCTGAACACCAAAGGGGCGGCGCTTGCGCGGCTCGGGCGCCGCCGCGATGCCGTGCAGGAAGTGGAGCGCAGCCTCTCGGTCGCCGAAAGGGCCGATCTTCAGAGCGCCGCCTGCCGCGCCTATTCCAATCTCGGCGTTCTCTACACGATCGTCGATCCCGCCAATGCCATCAAGGTCTGCCGGCGCGGGCTGGAGGTCGCCACCCGCATCGGCGATCTCGGCTTCCAGGCGCGCCTTCTCGCCAATCTCGCGGTTTCCTGCTGCACCTTCACCGATCGCTGCGGCGCCGAGGGCGTACCGGCAGCTGAGAAGGCCGTCGAAATCGACAGGGCACTCGATCAGCGCGACCATCTTTCCGTGCCCTTGATCGTGCTCGGTCAGATTCACCAATGCCACGGGCAGCCGAAGCTAGCTCGTAAGTATTACGAAGAAGCCCTTGAGGTTGCAAAAGAAATTGACGAGCCGCAACTGCTCTTTCCGTGCTATGATGGCTTGGCGACATTAAGCCTCGAATACGACGATATGGATGAGGCGGAACGATATTTCGCGCTGGCGCAGGACGTGTGCATCCGCCACAACCTCGATCCGTCCACGCTCGTCGTCCTGCCGTTTCTAGACTGATCGCCGTCATTACCATGAGGGTCGGTTAGTCCAGTCGATTCAAAAGGATAAAGGGAGGAACGAAACATGCAGGAGAACCACGCTGAAAGACCGTTACAGCCCGGCGATCGCGCGCCGAACGTGGTGCTGGATGCGATCACCCGCCAGGGCAAGATAGCCATCGACGATTTTCGCGGCCAAAAGCCGGTGCTCGTCGGCTTGTTTCGCGGACTGCATTGCCCCTTCTGCCGGCGGCAGATCGCCGCCATGGCCGAACTCACCGATGCTCTGCAGGAGAAAGGCATCGACAGCCTGACCGTCGTCAACACGCCGATCGAACGCGCCCGCCTCTACTTCCGCTATCACCCGCTTCCCAACCTGCTGGCGGCCTCGGACCCGGAGCGGGTATCGCACCGAGCCTTCGGCTTGCCGAGCCTTCAGTTCACCGACTCCGAGGACGACTGGCCACACAAAATCAGCATGGGCACGGTGACCTCGATGCGCGTGGACATGCCGAACGAGCTCCCTGCTCCGATGAACGTGATGGCGGCGACGGAATACCTCGACAAGGCGGATGGCTATGAGTTCACCGAAGACGACACGCGAATGATCGCTTCCGGCGAAGGCCAGCTCGTCGGGGAATTCCTGCTCGACCGCGATGGCGTGGTGCGCTGGTGCTTCACGGAGGTCGAGGAGGCTGGCCGCCATATGTTCGGCGTTCCCGCCCCTCGGGAAGTGATGTCGGCGGCGTCGAACATGGCTGTTTGAACGTGTAGCGGCAATACCTGTTGCGCCCTGAACCTGGCGTGGCAGGTCGTGCAGGTCTGGAGCATGAGGTGAAAGGCGTGCTCCGCCGGCATTGCCGACAGCGCCTGCTCGCTGCGGACGTGCGTGCCGAGCGCTCCCCCGAGGTTCCCGACTATTGCCTATGAGGAAGCGTTAACCGCCGCCGATTAGTCTGCGCCTCTGGCAGGGAGAGGATCGATGAAGGGTGGCTATTCGCTCGCTCAAATAGGGCTTCACTGGCTGGTCGCCCTCATGGTGCCAGTGCAGTATCTGACTGGCGGCAGCATCGAGAGAATTCATCATGCCGTCCATATGGGGACGACCCCATCCGCGTGGGACGTCGTCCAGCATCAGGTCCACAACTACGCTGGGATCGGCATCGGCCTGCTGATGGGCATCCGGCTCGTTCTTCGCATATTTCAGCCACCCGAGCCTGCCGCGCCCGGCACATGGACCGGGCGGATCGCCACGGCGCTTCATCACGCCTTCTACGCCGCGATCATCGGACAGGCCTGCATGGGATTCATCGCCAGCTATTTCTGGTTTGGGATCGCGCCCTACCATGTCATCGGGTCGAAGATCATCCTGGCGATGGTGGCGCTGCATCTTGCCGCAGCGGCCTGGCACACGCTGGTCGCCCGTGACGAGACGGTCGACCGGATGCTGTTGCCGCGCCGGAAGCGGCCGGCAGAAAACGTCTAAGTGGCCAGCGTCACACGTCTTGCGGGATACGTCATATAAAGGACTCGAACGTCGGCGGTAGATAGTTTCCGCGATTGAAAACGAGCTGCTTTACCTGTAGCTCTTCGGGAATGGGCAAGATGTACCGAATCACAATGAGCACGTTGCTCGTGATGATGCGGCTGGTGATCATCGTATCACTGGCGGGGTATTCGCTGTCGAACGCCAGCGCGGCGATGCATGGTTCCCCGTTCCCCGAACTGCAAGTCGCCGAAGAGGTGATGCTGTCCCATGAAGGCCACGACATGGCGGAAGCGGGCCATCACGACCACTCGCGCATCGACATGCCCGATGACGACAGCGGCACATCGAAGCTCGTCAAGCAGGAATGCTGCAAGGATTTCTGCGGCGGGCTCGGCATCATTTGCGAAAGCCCCGACGTCGGCGGGCCTGTCGTCGCCTCGATCCGTCAGTTCGTGGACGACCGCACGACCTTCGGCGAACTGCCGCCGCTCCACCGCCCCCCGAATATCTGAATAGAGACGCGCCCGCTCGATCGGGTCCATTCGGTCCCCGCCTGACTCCAGGCGAGCGCCCGCAAGGTTATCTCTCATTCGGAAATTTCATAATGAAACCCTCGCTTTTCGTGGTGGGGCTGCCGCTTGTCATCGGCGGCTGCGCATCCACGCTTCCTCCCGACGTGGTGGCATCTTCCGCCGCGGTCGAACAGCCGTCGCCGCGCCCGACCGCATATCGGTCGCCGGTTTCGGGCTATGTCGCCAGGCAGCCCGTCGATCCCAAACCATGGCGCAGACAGAACGATCTGCAGTCTCCCGCGAAAGGAGACACCCCATGATCGGCCTTGGAAAACTGACGGCCGTGCTGGCGTTCCCACTGGCGCTGAGCGGCTGCGTCACGGGCGCCGAATATTCCGGCAAGCAAGCAGGCTTCGCTTCCGTTGCCGACAAGACGGCCATCGCGACGGCGAAGCAGACGGTCTGGATCCAGAACCAGCATCAGGCCCGGTCGGCCGCCGCCGAGGTCAAAAGCCTGCTCGCGCGAAGAAAAGTCCTCGACGTCGAGACGGCCGTCCAGATCGCCCTGCTCAACAATAAGGGCCTCCAGGCCGCCTACGCCGATCTCGGGGACAGCGCGGCCGATGCCTGGCAGTCGACGATGCTCATCAACCCGACCGTTTCCATCGGTACGACCGGCATGGGCACGCCGGAACTGGAGGCGTTCAAGACCATCGAAGGGATGATCGCGACGAACATCCTGGCGCTTGTGACGCGGAACCGGGATGTGGCGATCGCCGACACCCGTTTCCGGCAGGCGCAACTGACCGCCGCTGTGAAAACGCTGGAGGTTGCCGCCGATACGCGGCGTGCCTGGATCGGGGCGGTGGCGGCCTGGGAAAACGTCGGGCAGCTCCGGCGCGCCCAGGCGACGGCGGACGCCGCTTCCGAACTTGCGGAAAAACTTGGCGAGACCGGTGCGATGACCAAGGGCGCCCAGGCGCGCGAACATGTCTTCGTCGCCGAACTCGCCGGCGAGACGGCGAAGGCCCGCCTTTCGGCACGCCTCGCCAAGGAGGAGCTGACGCGGCTGATGGGGCTCTGGGGATCGGATCTGGACTACCAGATCCCGAACAGCCTGCCGCCGCTGCCCAAGTCCGTCGTCAAACGCGATACCATCGAGGCCGAAGCTCTGAGGAGCCGCATCGACCTTCAGGTGGCGAAGCTCGAACTGGAGGCGACAGCCAAGTCCTACGGGCTCACCGAAGCGACGCGCTATGTCACAGATCTCGAAATTCTGACGGGCTTCGAGACGGAACGGGAAATCGAGGACGACGAAAAGACCACCAGAACGACCGGCCAGGTCGAGCTGGAATTCGCAATCCCGATCTTCGACACCGGCAAGGCCCGGATGCGCAAGGCCGAAGTGGCATATATGCGCGCGGCGAACCTGCTTGCGGAGAAGGCGGTGAACGTCCGCTCGGAAGCACGCTCCGCATATGAGGCCTATCGCTCGAACTACGACATCGCGCGGCACTACCGCAACAATGTCGTGCCGCTGCGCACCAAGGTCGAGGAGGAATCCCTGCTGACCTACAACGGCATGATCTCCAACACCTTCGAGCTGCTGGCCGACACCCGCGACAAGATCAATTCCATTCTGCTCTCCGTCAACGCCAAGCGCGACTTCTGGCTCGCCGAGGCCAATCTCGCGCCGGCGATCTACGGCGGCGGCGCGGCCAGCGCGTCTGAAGAGACGGACGTCGCCGCTGCCTCCGGCGGCGGCAGCGGCGGTCATTGAGAAAGGAACTCACCATGTTCAACAGACGACAACTCTTCGGCGCAAGTGCGGCCTTGCTGGCGGCCGGCGCCTGGACGAAGACCTCGGCGATGGGCCTGCCCGACGCCCCGACGATGGAATCGGCGGACATGCAGCCGCCGCTCCACCCGACCACCGGCCCGGACTACCAGCCGGTCGTCACCCTCAACGGCTGGACGCTTCCGCATCGGATGAACAACGGCGTCAAGGAGTTCCACCTCATCGCCGAGCCGGTCGAACGCGAGATGGCCGAAGGCATGACCGCCTATCTCTGGGGCTACAACGGCCAGTCCCCGGGTCCGACAATCGAGGCGGTCGAAGGCGACCGGGTCCGCATCTTCGTCACCAACAAGCTGCCGGAACACACGACGGTCCACTGGCACGGCATGATCCTGCCATCGGGCATGGACGGCGTCGGCGGGCTGACGCAGCCGCACATTCCGGTCGGCAAGACCTATGTCTACGAGTTCGACCTCGTGAAATCGGGCACCTTCATGTACCACCCGCATTCCGACGAGATGGTGCAGATGGCGATGGGCATGATGGGCTTCTTCGTCGTCCATCCCAAGGACCCGGCGCTCATGCGCGTCGACCGCGATTTCGTCTTCCTGCTCAATGCCTACGACATCGATCCGGGCTCCTACGTGCCGCGGGTCATGGAAATGACCGACTTCAACATGTGGTGCTGGAACAGCCGCGTCTTTCCCGGCATCAGCCCGCTCGTCGTTTCCAGGAATGACCGAGTGCGCGTGCGTGTCGGCAACCTGACGATGACGAACCATCCGATCCACATGCATGGCTATGACTTCGAGGTGACATGCACGGATGGCGGCTGGGTGCGGCCGGAAGCACGGTGGCCCGAGGTGAGCATCGACATTCCCGTCGGCGCCATGCGCGCCTACGAATTCGATGCGAAATACCTCGGCGACTGGGCGATCCATTGCCACAAGTCGCACCACACGATGAACGCCATGGGTCATGACATTCCGACCTTCATCGGGGCCGACAAGTCCAAGGTTGCAGAGAAGATCAGGAAGCTTCAGCCGGATTACATGCCGATGGGCACCAAGGGCATGGCCGACATGGGCGAAATGGAAATGCCCATTCCCGAGAACACGCTTCCGATGATGACCGGCTGGGGGGCGCACGGACCGATCGAGATGGGCGGCATGTTCTCGGTCGTGAAAGTCCGCGAGGGGATCTCCTCGGACGATTACTCCGATCCCGGCTGGTACGAAAACCCGCCGGGAACGCAGGCCTGGGAGTGGACCGGCGAGTTGCCGGACGCAACCAAGGCCAAGGACGCGAAGACGCAGATTACACCGAAGCCGACGAACGGCTGAGGCCCAACCTCCCACGTCAAAAGAAGGATCTACGCATGAAAAACCTCATATTGGCATTGGCGCTTGCCGCGCTTGCAACTCCTGCCCTCGCCTCCGGCAACCATGCCGGCGGTCACGGCGAAAAAATGGCTGTCGGAGAGCCCGGCGACAAGGCCAAGGCGACGCAGACCATCCGCGTCACGATGAAGGAAACCGACGACGGGAAGATGTTGTTCATTCCTGCGGTCTTCAACGTCCGCAAGGGACAGACGGTCAAGATCGCGATCAAGAACGCCGGAACCGTCGACCATGAATTCGTGCTCGATCAGGAAGACAAGATCCTGGAGCACAAGAAGGTCATGGAGAAGTTTCCGGAAATGGAACATGCCGACGCCAATTCCATCCGCCTTCCGGCCGGTCAATCCGGCGAGATCGTCTGGAAGTTCACGACCGACGGCGAGTTCAAGTTCGCCTGCCTGATCCCCGGCCACTACGAAGCCGGCATGCACGGCGACGTCAGCGTCGCCGGGAAATAATCCCAACAAGGAGCCACGAATATGAAAACTGCGATGATCAAAATCAGTCTAGCCGCCCTGCTCTCCGTCAGCGCGGCCTTCGGGGCGCTCGCCGAGGAGTTTACCAAAGGCGTCGTCAACAAGGTCGACGCCAAGGCGAAGAAGGTCACCATCAAGCACGAGGACCTGAAAAACCTCGACATGCCCGCCATGACGATGGTCTTCCGGGTCGAAGATCCGGCTCTCATCGACAAGCTGAAGGAAGGTTCGAGCATCGAGTTCGTCGCCGAACGGGTGAATGGCAAGCTGACCGTCACTAACGTCAAGTAGCTGAACTCCTGCCGCCCGGCTCCGCGTCCGGGCGGCAGCGAACGAGGAGTGGAGATGATGCATAGAAGAAGCTTCATTGCACTGGCGACTTCCGCCCTGGCGTTCCCCGGCGGCTGGGCCCTCGCCGCCGCGCCGGCGAAGATGACAGTCTACAAGGACCCCAACTGCGGCTGCTGTCATGAGTGGTCGAAGGCGATGGCTGCGGCAGGATTTTCCGTCGACACCCGCGATACCGACGACCTTGCCGCCGTCAAGGCGCGGCTGGGTGTGCCCGCCGACCTGGAGGGATGTCACACCGCCGTGGTCGAAGAATATTACATCGAGGGGCATGTGCCGCTCGAAGCCGTCCAGCGCCTGCTGCGGGAGCGACCACCGGTCAGGGGGCTGGCCGTGCCGGGCATGCCGCCTGGCTCATTGGGGATGGGCGACGACCCGCAAGCGTCCTATGACGTCTACGCCATCCCCTCCGGCGCCGGAGCACCCTACTTGTTCATGGAGATCCGTCCGCGCAAAGGTTGACGCCGCGAGCGATCGGGCCGCGCCATACCACCGGTCAGAAAGCCGGAGCGGTGCATAGCCTCGCCCAGAGATCGTGCTTCCAATCGGTTGCCGGCCGGGCCGAAACGTCGACGGCATGTTCGGTGGAATTCACGCGCACGGTGGCAGGCGAAACGCAGCGCACGCTTGCCTCGTGCCTTCCTCCGTCCTGATAGAACACGACCCCGCCGCGGTCGATTTCCGATAGCGTGATGACGACGTCGAAATCGAAGGCGGGATCGTCGGCCGGCCAGCCCTCGGCCAGACTGAGGCTCACCGACCGGCTGCCGTCGAACGCAGTCGTGTAAAAGACGCCTGATGCGGCCGACATCGATGCGGACTGGACACAAAGGATCAGAGACAGAAGGATCCGGCGCATCTCCCCCTCCCGCGGTCAATGCTCTTTCAACCTATCATATTCCAGGAGGTACCGCGACTGCCGGTAAACTGCGAACCCCGATTACGGCCGCCAAAACGCCTGCATCTCCTCGCGCGTAACCTTGCCGTCCCCGTTGGCGTCGACACTATCGAAAATGCGCTTGTGGATAGCTGTCACCTCCTCGAAGGACAGTGCCTCATCCCCATCCGCGTCGGCGATCGCAAACATGATCTTCATCACCTGTCCGCGCATGCCCATCGGCGGCATGCCGCCCATCATGCCCGGCCGCATCATCATGCCTCGTCCCATCATTCCGCCGGGCATCGAGCCGGAACCGGGCATGGCCTCTTGGTCCTGTCCGGTCGTCGCCTCCGTTCCCGCGGGCGAGGCACCCTCAGATCCATTCGCGGGATGATGCGGATCTGCCCCGCTCGTCTGTGCGATGGCAAGTCCCGCACTGCCGCCGGCGATCGCCGCGGCCAGCAAGACCGCGGCTGCAATTCTTGTCGTTCTCATGTCGTTTCTCCTTTCGCTTGGTCTGCATCCGCCTGTCCCCGAACTGGGTGGCGGAATTTCGGAGCCGTGTCCGGTGAACGCAGCCATCGAGCGATCCTCCCATATGCAGCCGTGGCGATAGTGCGATCATCTGCCCGCTCGTCGTAAACGTCCTTGATTCAGGTCAAAACATTGCGGCCCCGACACTTGGGCTCGCCTGGCGCCTTCGCCCGCTTGATCGTGTCGAAAATGAAAGTGCGTGTGGTCAAACGGCGCTCCTGAGCGGTGAGCGAGTGTCAGATCACTGTCATCGAACCCACCTAAAGGATTGCGCCTCGATACTGTCACCAGGAGGCGTTTTCGATGGCGACTTTGGAGCAGGTCGCATTCCGGGCAGGTTGCTCGCTGGCGACCGCAAGCCGCGTTCTCAACCGCAACGGGCCCGCCAGCGAGCTGATGGTGCGCAAGGTGCGCCGCGCCGCAGCCGAACTCGGCTATCACTCCGCCGGGCGGCCCGGTCGCCGGCCGGTGGTCGGCGTGCTGATCCCGAGCATCACCAATCCGGTCTTCGCCTCGTCGCTGTCGAGCATTCAGAACCGCATGCTGGTGGCCGGCCACGGTGTTCTGATCGCCCAGTCGAATTACGATCCGGCACGCGAGGCCGATGCCGTCGCCGCACTCCTGAACGACCGGCCGACCGGGCTGATCCTGACCGTCTGCGATCCATCGACCAGCGAGGCGCTGCTTGCCAGGCTGCCGCCGACCGTGCTTCTCAACAACCTGCCGACGGCGCAGTTTCCGGCGGCTGTTACCGCCGACAACCGCGGCGCCGGCCGCGAGATCACGAGCTTCCTGATCGGCATGGGCCATCGTCACATTCTCTTTCTCTCCGGTAATTTCGCTGCCTCCGACCGCGCCCGTCTTCGCTACCAGGGCTATCTCGACGCCATGGCAGAAAACGGCCTGACACCGCTCGATGCGATCCAGATCTCCTTCGTCGGCGGCTATGACCAGCTCGATCTCCACGCGGCGATGAATTCGCTTTTGCCGACGGCGATCATCGCCTCCAACGATCTCCTTGCGCTCGGCGTTATCGGCGCGCTGAAGCGCGAGGGGCTGTCGGTGCCGGGGGATGTTTCGGTCGCGGGCTTCGACGGCATCGCCATCGGCCGGCTGATCGATCCGCCGCTGACGACGATCGAAATGCCGGATGCCAGCATGGGCGCGACGGCCGCCTCCCTGCTTCTCGACATGGCGGAGAATGCCGCCCCTGCCCGCCATCTCGACGTCGCCTATACGCTTCGCCGCGGCGGCACGGTGCGCACCATCTGAAATGCCAGGAAAAGAAGAGGCCGCCACGCGCTTGGCGTGGCGGCCCCTGTCCTGTTGCCTGCGGGGAAGCCGATCAGCTGCGCGGCAGCATGCCCTCGACATCGGCGGCCGCGTCGTCAAGCGCTTCCTTCGGATCGGCCGACTGGTCGACGATGCGCGAGAGATTGTCGACGATCGTCTGCGTGACCTTGACGCCGTTGGAGCCGGGGAAAGCATACCAGGGGATCATCACCGGCATCTGGCTGAGGCCTGCCTGGAACAGCGGGTTCTGCTTGTAGAAATCGCCGAGATATTCGGGCGACTTGGCGGCAAGCTCGTTGTTCGGGACATAACCGGTGCCCGGCACGACCACCGAGGCGCCATAAGGGCCTGCGGCGAATTTGGCGAACTTCCAGGCGGCGTCCTGCTTGGCGGCGTCGTGCGTCAGGATGACGACCGCGTTGCCGCCCGTCGGCAGGCGGCCGTTCACCGGATCGATCAGCGGGATCTTGGCGGTGCGCAGATCGAACTTGTTGCCGACGTTCTTGATCGTGTTGCGCAGCGCGCCCGTCGTCTGGAATTCGAAGCCGACCTTGCCGGCCGCGAAGGCCTGCTCACCGGCAGGTTTGGTGAAGACGGGCATCCCGCCTTCGGTGGCGAGACGATGCAGGACTTCGACGGCCTTCTGGCCTTCCGGACCGTTGAAGGCGACCTTGCTTTCATCGTCGCTCAGCATCTTGCCGCCGGCGCCGAAGAGCAGCGCGGAAAACATCCAGTCGTCGCCCTGCCAGCGGAAATCGATGCCGTCGACGCCATTGCCGAGCGCCTTGATCTTGCCGCCGAGCGCGATGACCTCGTCCCAGGTCTTCGGCGGATTGTCGGGATTACCGCCGGCTGCCTTCACGAGATCGGCGTTGTAATACATGATCGGGTTGGACGTGGCGAAAGCGAGACCGACCTGCTTGCCCTTGACCTGGGCGAGCTTGAGGATCGTGTCGGAGAAGCCCTGTTCGGCCATGTTGCCGTCCTTCTGGACGAGCGGGCCGAGATCGACGGCGACGTCGCGCTCGTCGAGCATACGCAGGCGGTTGAGGCCGATGAAGGTGATGTCGGGCATTTCGCTGGTGCCGGCCTGGCGAAGGATCGTCTGGATGCCTTCCTCATAGGTCGCGGACGGGCTGGCGAACTGGATCTTGATGTCGGGGTTTTCCGCCATGAACTTCTTGGAGATCGTGTCCATTACGTCCTTGAAGAAGCCCGGCATCGGGTAATGAACCGTCAGCGTCGTCTCGGCATGCGCGGGAAGCGCGATTGCCAAGGATACGGCCGCTGCGGCGAGAAGCTGGGTGATATGTTTCATCGCTCGTTCTCCTGGGTTGAAGCCGGTCAGCCTTTGAGACCGGTCATGGTGATGCCCTCGACGAAACGCTTCTGCGCAAGCAGGAAGGCGGCGACGAGGGGAAGGGTAATCATGAGGGTGGCGGCCATCAGCGCGCCGTAATCGTCGCCGGCTTCGGCGGCGCGGAAATACATCAGCCCAAGCGGCGGCGTGGCGTAATCCTGCTTGCTGATGACGACCAGCGGCCAGTAGAGATCGTTCCAGTGCGCGACGACCGAGAAGATGGCGAAGGCGGTGACGGCCGGCCAGGCATTCGGCACGATGACGCGGGCGACGATGCCGAGCTCCGACATGCCGTCGAGACGCGCGGCATGGATGAGGTCATCCGGCATGGCGCGAAAGAACTGCAGGAACATGAAGATCGCGAAGACCGAAATGGTGAAAGGCGCAACGAGGGCGGCGTAGCCGTTGAGCAGCGAGGCGCGGTCGAAGGCGACATAGAGCGGCAAGGCGGTGGCATGGATCGGCACAAGCAGGCCGAGCATGACCAGCACCATCATGGCGCGCGCCGCGCCGAAACGCAGCTTCGCCATGGCATAGGCGCAAGGGATCGCCACCAGCACCTGGAAGAAGAAGATCAGCCCGCAGACGACGACGCCGTTCCACAGGAGCCGTGCCATCGGCACCCGGCTCAGGGCCTTGGCAAAATTCTCCGCATAGGCGAAGTGCGCCGGGATCAACGACAGCGACGAAGTGAAAATATCGCTCTGCGCCTTGCCCGCCGCCGAAATCATGAAGACGTAGGGCGAGAGGAAGATGATCGCGCCGAGGGAAAGCAGCGTCAGGCGGATAATCCGGCCGAGGGAAAAAGCGCTCGTCATGTGTAATGCACCCGCCGATCGAGGATGCGGTACTGCAGGAACATCAGCACCACGAGGATCAGCAGAAAGACGACGGTCATCGCCGAGGCGTAGCCGACGCGCAGGTAGACGAAGCCTTCCTGGTAGATCGTGAAGAGCAGCACCTCCGACGCCTTGTTCGGGCCGCCTTCCGTCAGTGTCTTGACCGTCTCGAAGACCTTCACGGCGTTGGTGATGCTGATGGTGATGACGAAGAGCGTGGTCGGTCCGAGCATCGGCCAGGTGACGAGCAGAAAGCGATCGAGGGCGGATCTGGCGCCGTCCACTTCGGCGGCTGCGTAAAGCTCGCGCGGGATCGCGGTCAGCCCGGCCAGGAACAGCACCATGCTGAAGCCCGCCGACTGCCAGACGCCGATGATCGAGAGGCTGTAAAGCACCGTGCCGGAGCTGCCGAGCCAGTTCGAGCCAGGCAATCCCGCCAATGCCAGAAGCGCATTGATCGGGCCGATTGTGGGATGAAACATGTATTGCCAGACGGTCGCCATGGCGACGATCAGCGAGGCGACCGGCAAGAAATAAGCGGTGCGGAAGAAGCTGCGCGCGGCGGTCTCGCTCTCGATCAACATGGCGATGCCGAGGCCGAGAAGGATCGAGACGGGCGCGACGATCGCCGTATAGACCGTCGTATTCCACAGCGACTTGCGGAATGTGCGGTCGGTGATCAGGTGGGCGTAGTTCTCGAAGCCGACGAAACGGAACTTGCCGTAGCCGAGTTCGAAATCGGTAAAGCCGAGGAAGATGACAGCCGCGACCGGCAAAAGCACGAAGAGGAACAGCAGCACGATCGCCGGCAGCACCAACATCCAGGCGATGCGGGCCTCGCTGCGTCGATGCGCAACGGCGGGATTGGCTGGCATGGCCATGGAGACGACGCTAGCCATGCGCCCTCTCCCGCGCGATGTCGCCCGCGGCGAGCCCATTGGCGGCCTCGGCGCGAGCGGCCAGCCGGCTGCCGTCCTTGGCGAAGGCCATCGTCCGGCCTGTGGCAAGCAGCAGCCCGACCGGATCACCGGCGGCGAGGCCCGCGGCTTCGGGCGGCTGAACCTTGGCGATCACGGTCTCGCCGATCGCATCGAGGCGGCAGTAGAGGATGACCTCCGAGCCCAGGAACTCGACTCGTTCGATCCGGGCGGCAAGCCCGTCCTGGCGGCTCCGCTCGACAGCGACGAACTCGGGGCGAATGGCGAGCGTCACCGGAATCTTGCCGGCAGGCGGGTTTTCCAGTGTCAGGCGCTGGTCGCCGAAGGCAACCACGCCGCCCTCGGCTTCCGCCGGCAGCAGATTGATGCGCGGCTGGCCGATGAAACGGGCGACCTCGACATGGGCAGGATCGTCATAGATGACCTCAGGGCTTGCAATCTGCAGCAACCGGCCGCCCATCATTACGGCGACGCGGTCGGCCATCGACAGTGCTTCCGCCTGGTCGTGAGTGACGTAGAGCGTCGGCACGCCGGCGCGGCGATGCAGATCGACGATCTCGCCGCGGGCATGGACGCGCAGATTGGCGTCGAGGTTGGACAGCGGCTCGTCCATCAGGAAGATGCTCGGCCGGCGCACCATGGCGCGGGCGAGCGCCACGCGTTGGCGCTGGCCGCCGGACATCTGGCCGGGCTTGCGGTCCAGCAGGTGTTCGATTTTCAGCGATGTCGCCATTTCCCTGACGTCGCGGGCGATCGCCGCGCGGATCGCGCGTTGGCCCGGCATCAACGAGCCGATGAATGGCAGCCGCTGCGTCGTCGACAGCCGGCGCATCGCCAGCGGCACGGCGATGTTCTCAGAGGCCGTCAGATGCGGATAGAGGGCGTAGGACTGAAAGACCATGGCGATGTTGCGGTCGGCGGCCGCGACCCCGGACATATCTTTCCCGCCGATCAGGATCTCGCCACTATCGGCATGGTCGAGGCCGGCGAGGACGCGCAACAGGGTGCTCTTGCCGCAGCCGGAGGGGCCGACCAAGGCGATGAATTCGCCAGGTTCGACGTCGAGGCTGACGCCATTCAGAATGTGGTTGCCACCGAAGGCCTTGGTGATGCCGCGAAGCGAGAGCGCGCTCATTCGGCGGGCTCCCGCTGCTTGACCGCCTGGGGATAGACTTCCTGCACGACATCATCGAGCACATGCGCGGTCATGCCGGGAACGGCGACGATCGTGCTTGCGACCGATGCATCGAATTCATGGATGACGGCGCCGATCAGGCGTTCGCCCGGCATTTCCCGCTCCATCTTGTCGATGATGAAGGCGGCCGAGGGACCCCATGTCAGCGCGGTATTGCCGAAACGCCCCTGCCAGGCCCAGTGAAGATGGCCGCTCGCGAAAAGCGCCACGTCATGGGCCGCGATCAGATCATAGAGCCGCCGGCGCTGCGTGGGACGAACGCTCCAATATCCGGTATCGCCTTCGTCGGAAGCATCGACGAACAGCGGCTTGTGGGCGAAAAGCGCCACGCGCCGCCCAGCCCTTTCGGAAAGCGCCTTGGCGAGCCATTCGAATTGGCTTTCCTCCTCCTCGTCCTCGTGACCGAGAAGCAGCGAGTTCAATCCGACGAAACGCCAGCCGGCCGCATCTTCGAGCCAACGGTCGTCGCCGGCAAGGCTGCGCCAACGCGCGAGCCGCTCGGCATTGACGGGCTGATCGGATTCCCTGAAATGGCCGACGTCGTGATTGCCGGGGACGATCAGCATCGGGATCGACACCTGACGCATGAGATCCATCGAGAAGGTGATGTCCTCGTCCTTGTCGGCTCCGTCGACGGTGAGATCACCGGTATGGACGATCAGATCGGCGCCTGTCCCTTCGATCCAGCTCAGAAGCGGCGCCCAATTGCCGTTGAAATGCGGCTTGTTCGGGCTGAAATGGGTGTCGGTGATCTGAATGATTTTCATGGGGCGCAAGCGTCTCCGAGACCTTGGAAGCGCGGCATGTACGCTTCCTTCTCGGGCCCTCTCTAGAAGGCTCCCATGTCAAACAGGTGCTGGCGGTTTTCAGCTGTTTTTCAGTTTCGACATCAAACTGTCATGCGGGCAGACCTGCCGTCCGCAGATCAGCGCCGCGGAGCGCTGGCGGGGATGGACGAAACCGTTGCCGAAACCGGGTCGCTCGCCGGAAACGTATCCTCAAGCCCCTCCTCGAGTTCGTCCTCCAGCGTTTCCCGATCTTTACTCGAGCGCGCGCTGGCCTGGCCGGTCAGGCCCCGGCTGCCCTCATCGAAGTTGCCGTTGCTCAAGGCATCGTAGCGGTTGACGCTGCCGTCGGTGCCGGGCCCCGTAAAGGCCGTCAATTGAACCATCATGACCTTGGCGTGATCCACCGCCGTTTTCTCATCGAGCTCGCCATTGGAATTGTCGATCCTGACGGAAACCGATTCTCCTCCCTCGCCCAGGAATTCGACGGTGAGGAAGCCGTCGGCCTGTGTCACCCGAGTGTCTGTCAGTTGCATGGAAACCTCCTGTGCTCATCGACATCAACGGTGGGCAAGGTTCGGAGTTCCATCGAGACACCTTCGACGCCGTGACGGCGGCCGAGTGAAATGCGCGCTCTGCGTCGCTTATGGTTAATTTATTAATAATTCAGGATTTATAAATGGAACCAATCGACCTGTCCGAATGTTGACGGTACGCCTCGGAGGAAGCCCGATGATCCTGAAAATCCTTGCCCCGAAGATCGACGCAGATTGCCATGACACCGGCACCTATGCCGATGGAATCTTTGCCGAAAACCGGATCGATCTTTCCAGCCGCCATCACGTCCGCCGACGCTCGCCCCATGAGCGCGACTATGGCGCCGACCGGAAACTGGAAAACCTCCCGCTCGGCTTCGCCTGAGCGTTCAGCGGGCGGCGCTTCCGCACTTCATTCGCGAACATCCTGCTCGCCCAGCTTTTCGAAGACGACGCTAGATAGTAACTTGCATGATGATAGTCACTGATGTAGTGACTATCATCATGCAACGAACGAGCTTCAGCGACTTCAAATGCCCGGCGGCGCGCGCGCTCGACAGCGTCGGCGATTGGTGGAGCATCCTGATCCTGCGCGATGCCTTTCATGGGCTGTCGCGCTTCGACGAATTCCAGAAGAGCCTCGGCGTGGCGCCGAACATTCTCACCCGGCGGCTCAAGCATCTAACGGATGAAGGGCTGTTCGAACGGCGTCTCTACCATCAGCGCCCTGCCCGCTACGAATATGTGCTGACGGAAAAGGGCCGCGATTTCTTCCCTGTCCTCATGGCGCTGTTTTCCTGGGGAAGCCGTCACATTCCGGAAGAGGATCTCGCCTTCCTGCTCGGCGACGCCTCCGGCAGAGAGCGTCGGACGATGCTGGTCGACGCGCAAACCGGAGAAGAAGTAACACCCGAAAACACCAGCCTGCTTGCAGGTCCAGCCGCCGACGACGAAGCGCGCGAGCGGATCGCCCGCATGCGCGCCTGGTATCTCGGCATCGACGCATAGAAAGGAAAGTGGAATGGATCGGATCGTTGTCACCGGCATGGGACTTGTCTCGCCACTCGGCACGGGCGTCGAGCCCGCCTGGAAACATCTCCTCGACGGCGCTTCGGGTCTGAGAGTGCTGGCAGACAATGTCGTCGGCGAGCTTTCGGCCAAGGTCGGCGGTGTCGTCCCCGGCATCGCGGAGGATGCGCAGGCCGGCTTCGACCCGGACCGGTATGTGCCGCCCAAGGACCAGAAGAAGATGGACCGCTTTATCCAGTTCGCCATGGCGGCGACGGAGGAAGCGGTGAAGCAGGCCGGCTGGACGCCGGCCGACCAAGGCGAACGCGAGCGCACGGCAACGATCATCGCCTCCGGTGTCGGCGGCTTTCCGGCCATCGCCGAGGCGGTGCGGATCGGCGAAACCCGTGGGGTACGGCGGCTGTCGCCCTTTACCGTGCCCTCTTTCCTCGTCAACCTCGCCGCCGGTCAGGTCAGCATCCGCTACGGCTTCAAAGGGCCTCTCGGAGCGCCGGTGACGGCCTGTGCGGCCAGCGTCCAGGCGATCGGCGATGCGGCGCGGCTGATCCGCTCCGGTGAAGCTGAGGTGGCGATCTGCGGCGGCGCCGAGGCCTGCATCGACAAGGTAAGCCTCGGCGGCTTTGCGGCGGCGCGTGCCCTTTCCACCGGCTTTAACGAGACGCCGGAGCTTGCTTCGCGGCCCTTCGACACGGCGCGCGACGGTTTCGTCATGGGCGAAGGCGCCGGCATCCTCGTCATCGAAACGCTGGAGCATGCACTTGCCCGCGGCGCCAAGCCGCTCGCAGAACTCGTCGGTTACGGCACGGCGGCTGATGCCTATCACATGACGTCAGGCCCCGAGGACGGCGACGGCGCGCGGCGCGCGATGGAAGCAGCACTCCGGCAGGCGAAGATTCCGGCTTCCGAGGTCAAGCATCTCAATGCGCATGCGACCTCGACACCGGTCGGTGACAAAGGTGAGATCGCGGCGATCGGCACGGTCTTCGGCCGCAATGGCGGCATCGCCGTCAGTGCCACGAAGTCGGCGACCGGCCATCTGCTCGGCGCTGCCGGCGGGCTTGAGGCAATCTTCACCATTCTCGCGCTGCGCGACCAGATCGCGCCGCCGACCCGCAATCTGGATGAAGCTGATCCTGACGCCCACGGCATCGATATCGTCGGCAAGATGGCGCGGCCGCTGGCGATGGACTATGCCATCACCAACGGTTTCGGCTTTGGCGGCGTCAATGCCAGCGCCCTCTTCCGGCGTTGGTCGTAAAGTCCGCTTTTCTTGCGCTGAAATTGGCCTACACTTCCACTCCATCGGGGCTCACTCCCCGATGGAGCCGGAGATCAACCATGCGCGCTTTCTTCGCAGTTCTCATTCTGTGTGCCGCGTCCGCCCTTTCTCCTCTCTCGGCTCGCGCCGAAGACCCGATCGACACGACGCGGACGATGATCGAGGAGCAGATCAAAGCCTTCCTTCAGGACGATGCCGAGACCGCCTATTCCTTCGCCGCCCCCGGCATCAAGGCGATGTACCCCGACAAAAACCTGTTCTTCGCGATGGTGAAAAAGAGCTACGAGCCCGTCTACCATCCCGGCAACTACGCCTTCGGGCGCAGCCGCTCGATCGACAACGGCGCGCTGATCTATCATGAGGTGCTGATCTCCGGCCGCGACGGCAAGGATTGGACGGCGATCTACCAGATCACCCGGCAGCCCGACGGCAGCTACCGGATCAACGGTGTGCAGATCATGCCGGATGCCGACAGCAAAGGCATCTAAGCAGCGCCCACTCGGGATTACACGGGTTCCAGATCGCCCCTCGCCCACTCCTCCTGCGTCTCCGCCATGAAATCGGCGAAGCGGCCCTCGGCGATCGCCTTGCGGATGCCCTGCATCAGTTCCTGGTAATAGGCGAGATTGTTCCAGGAGAGCAGCATGCCGCCGAGCGCCTCGTTGGAGCGGACGAGATGGTGCAGATAGGCGCGCGAATAATCGCGCGAGGCCGGGCAGTTCGATTGTTCATCGAGCGGGCGCATATCCTCGGCATGGCGGGCGTTGCGGATATTGACCTTGCCGCGGCGGGTGAAGGCCAGGCCATGGCGGCCGGAACGGGTGGGCATGACGCAGTCGAACATGTCGATGCCACGGGCGACCGATTTCAGGATATCGTCTGGCGTGCCGACGCCCATGAGGTAACGCGGCTTTTCCAAGGGCAGGACGGGAAGCGTCTCCTTCAGCATGTTCAGCATCACTTCCTGCGGCTCGCCAACCGCAAGACCGCCGACGGCATAACCCTTCAGATCGAGCTTGGTGAGCTCCTCGGCCGAACGGACACGCAGCGCCGGGATATCGCCGCCCTGGACGATGCCGAACATCGCTTTGCCGGGCTGCTCGCCGAAGGCGACCCGGCAGCGCTCAGCCCAGCGCAACGACATTTCCATGGCGCGCTCGATCTCCTTCGGCTCGGCCGGCAGCGCCACGCATTCGTCGAGCTGCATCTGGATATCGGAACCGAGCAGCCCCTGGATTTCTATAGAGCGCTCCGGCGACATATGATGCAGGCTGCCGTCGACATGCGACTTGAAGGTAACGCCCTGCTCATCGAGCTTGCGCAGACCAGACAGCGACATGACCTGGAAACCGCCCGAGTCCGTCAGGATCGGGTGCTCCCAGCGGATGAGCTTGTGCAGGCCGCCGAGACGGGCGACACGCTCGGCCGTCGGGCGCAGCATCAGGTGGTAGGTGTTGCCGAGGATGATGTCGGCGCCGGTCTCGCGTACCTGGTCGAGATACATGGCCTTAACAGTGCCGACAGTGCCGACCGGCATGAAGGCCGGCGTGCGGATATTGCCGCGCGGCATGGAGATTTCACCGAGGCGTGCGCCGGCATCGGTCTTCTTCAAGGTAAATTGGAAGGTCTCGGTCATTGGTCTTTCCGGAAAAGAAGGCTGGCGTCGCCATAGGAATAGAAGCGGTAGCCTGTCGAAATGGCATGTTTGTAGGCCGCGTGCATGGTCTCGAAACCTGAAAAGGCCGAGACCAGCATGAACAGCGTCGAACGCGGCAGATGGAAATTCGTCATCAGGATATCGACCGCCTTGAAGCGGTAGCCCGGCGTGATGAAGATGCCGGTCGCGCCCGCCCAGGGCTTGATCTCTCCCGTCTCTTCCGCGGCGCTCTCGATCAGCCGCAGCGAGGTCGTGCCGACGCAGATGATGCGCCCGCCCCTCTCCCGCACGGCATTCAGCCTCGCAGCGACCTCAGCGCTGACATAGCCGCTTTCGAGGTGCATCTTGTGATCGGCGGTATCATCGGCCTTCACAGGCAGGAAAGTGCCGGCGCCGACGTGGAGCGTGACGAAATGGCGCTCGATGCCGGCCTTGTCGAGCACCTCGAACAAATCAGGCGTGAAATGCAGGCCGGCGGTTGGAGCGGCGACAGCGCCCTCCTCGCGGGCATAGATGGTCTGGTAGTCGGCGCGGTCGCGCTCATCCTCCGGCCGCTTGGCGGCGATGTAAGGCGGCAGCGGAATATGGCCGACGGCGGCGATCGCCTCGTCCAGGGCCGGGCCGGAAAGGTCAAAGGCGAGCGTGACTTCGCCGGCCTCACCCTTTTCCTCGACGGTGGCGTCAAGCGAGCCGAGAAAGCAGCTTTCGCCGGAATGACCGAAGGAGATGCGATCACCTTCCTTGATGCGTTTGCCGGGCTTGGCGAAGGCTTTCCAGCGGCTCGCGCCGACGCGCATGTGCAGCGTCGCGGAAATCTGCTGGCCGCCGGCGCCCTCGCGGTAGCGGATGCCTTCGAGCTGGGCCGGAATGACCTTGGTGTCGTTGAATACAAGCGCGTCGCCGGCCCGCAGGAACGACGGCAGATCGCCGACGCGATGATCCGAAAGGCTCTCCGCCGCATTGGGATCGACGACCAGAAGGCGTGCGCTGTCGCGCGGCTCGGCGGGCCGCAGCGCGATGCGTTCATCCGGCAGGTCGAAATCGAAAAGGTCTACGCGCATAGTGGCACTTTCAGGCAAAGCGAAACCCGCCCCGCGCTCTCGCGCAAGGGCGGGTTTCAGCAGAAATCACAATCAGACGTCGGCGGCAACCCGCAGCGAGACGATCGAGTCCGGATCGGAAACCGGCTCGCCGCGCTTGATCTTGTCGACGTTGTCCATGCCTTCGATGACCTGGCCCCAGACGGAATACTGCTTGTTCAGCCAGGGAGCATCGGTGAAGCAGATGAAAAACTGAGAGTTGGCCGAGTTCGGGTTCTGCGAACGCGCCATCGAGCAGGTGCCGCGCACATGCGGGGTGGCGGAGAATTCAGCCTTCAGGTCCGGCTTGGAAGAGCCGCCCATGCCGGCACGGCCGGGATTGAAGGTTTCCGAGCCCTTCTTGCCGAATTCGACATCGCCCGTCTGGGCCATGAAATCCTGGATGACGCGGTGGAAGACGACGCCATCATAGGCCTTCTCGCGGGCGAGTTCCTTGATGCGGGCGACATGCTCCGGGGCGACCTGCGGCAGAAGCTGAATGACAACCTTGCCCTTGGTGGTTTCCAGAATGATGGTGTTTTCGGGATCCTTGATCTCGGCCATTGTCTTCTCCTCTTGTTTCTCTCGTAATTTACTTCTTGCCCAGAGTGACCTTGATCATCCGGTCGGGATTCTTGACTTCGCCGTTCTGGCCTTCGCCGCGCTTGATCTTGTCGACATTCTCCATGCCGGAAACGACCTTGCCGACCACGGTATACTGGCCGTTGAGGAAGGAACCGTCGGCGAACATGATGAAGAACTGCGAATTGGCGGAATTCGGATCCTGCGAGCGGGCCATGCCGACCGTGCCGCGCACGAACGGCGTCTTGGAGAATTCAGCCGGAATGTCGGGCAGATCGGAAGAGCCGGTGCCGGCGAGGCTGGCATCGAAGCCCTTTTCCATATTGCCGTATTTGACGTCGCCGGTCTGGGCCATGAAGCCTTCGATGACGCGGTGGAAGGCGACGTTGTCATATTCGCCCTTCTTTGCCAGCGCCTCGATCTGGGCGACATGCTTCGGCGCCACATCAGGCATGAGCTGGATGACGACCGGGCCGTTCTTCAGCTGGATGGTGAGGTAGTGGTCGGCCGATTGGGCGAAGGCATCCCCCGCGAAGGAGGCGAGATACAGCACGCCGGCAAATGCGAGATAAAAGAGTTTCATATGAGCTCCGTTGCGGCGATTTCCGCCTAGTTTTGGCGCTTGGATGTGAGGGCTTGCAAGACGGCGGCCGGCACGAAGGCACTGACATCGCCGCCCATGGCGGCGATCTGGCGGACCAATGTGGCGGTAATGGGCCGCGACGCCGTTCCGGCGGGCAAAAAGATGGTCTGAATATCCGGCGCCATCGTCCTGTTCATGCCGGCCATCTGCATTTCATAATCGAGGTCGGTGCCGTCGCGAAGGCCGCGGATCAGAAGCGAGGCGCCGTGGGCGCGGGCGGCATCGACGACCAGATTGTCGAAGGCGACGACTGATATGTCCCCGGTCTTGCCTGGCAGCGCCTCGGCCAGCGAATGGCGGATCAGCTCGGCTCTCTCCTCGAAGGAGAAGAGCGGCGCCTTGCCGGGATGAATGCCGATCGCAACGATGACCTTCTCGGCGACATTCAGCGCCTGAACCAGAACATCCACATGTCCGTTGGTGATCGGGTCGAAGGACCCCGGATAAAAAGCTGTCGTCATCTGACCCGGCCGTTGGTTTGACGCCTTTTGTCATGGATGCCGCCTTGCCGCAAGTAATTTGGCCGCAAGTGATTTGGCCGGCCGCTCCCGGCGGCTGAACGATGGATGAATGTGCCGTTCAAGGCCGTTTCAGACGCAATCCGCTTAGATCGGATCATCAAGTCGGCGGATGCCATTCCGGCATCCGGCGCTCCCGGAAAGACCAAATCCATGTTGATCGTGCTCGTTGCACTAGCCGTTATATCCTCTCTCGCCGCCGAGATGGCCTATGGCTATTTCGCCGATCGTTATGAGGTGAACTGGGTACGGCCGGAACTTGCCGAGCATGCGGCGATCGTGCGCGCAGCACGGGGCCAGTCGCGCCAAAAAACGAGCTTCGAATCTGAACGCCAGATGAACGAGACATTCAAAGTCGCTTCAGATCGGGCTTGGTAAACACCCGCTCAACATCCGGCGGAACCAATTTCAGACGGATGCGTTCATTCAACCGACACATAGATGCGACAAGCGCGCCAGGAAGGACTGCAGATGCCCGGCAAGATTACGATGATTAACGTGCTCTGGATCGCAATGGTCACGGGCATGCTGACCGCAACCGTCGCGCTCTATGATCAGAAGGTCGATACCTCCAAGGTTTATGGTCCCTATGCTTCGGCCCGGACGGCCGTGCTGGGCCAGTACTGAGGGGCGAGAACGCAACTCCCCAGGAAAGGAATGCCTATGTTCACGATCTTGACAGTGCTCACAGCCCTCATCAGCGTCATGTTCATAGTGTCCGTGGCCTCGACGATCTCCGCGCTCAGGCGCGAAGGCGAAGAGGTGAAGGCGCTGAACGAGAAACATAGCGCATTCTGACAATCCGCTCTTCCAATCTCTTCCCACCCTGGAGCGACACCCTTCCATCGCCAGGGCCATTCAAAGCCGGATGCACCAAGCGTCCGGCTTTTTTCTGGCCGGCGCCAACAGGTTCACCAAATCCTCCAGCCAGGCGAATTTCAGGTCTTATTTTGAGGGGCTTTACCTAAAGTCAGGCTGCCTTTCGGCAGCGAGCGCCGGTCCTCCAGAAGGCGCAAAAGTACGTTCCGTTTTCTCTCGCGTGGAATAAGGTCGATATCGCTGACCAGCTTTGCGCCGCCCTCGCGACGCTCCAAGGTGATCTTGCGGCTATGGAAGGCCTCCAGCTCGGCGCGATGCGCGACGCTGATGATGGTCACCTTCGGCAATTCCCGGATCACCATGTCCATCATCTTGTCCTGGCTCTTCTCATCGAGCGCCGACGTTGCTTCATCGAGCACGATGATATCGGGATTGTGCAAGAGGAGACGCGCAAAGGCGAGCCGCTGCTTTTCGCCGCCAGACAGGATCTGGTCCCACGGCGCCTCTTCCTCGATCCTCTCATTCAGATAATCGAGCCCCACCTTGTCGAGGGCCGCCTTGATTTCGTCCAGCGGCCATCCATCGGCAGCACGGGGATAAGCGACGGCGCGGCGAAGCGTGCCGGAGGGGATGTAGGGCCGTTGCGGCAGCATGAACAATCGCCTGTCGGTGCGGAAATCGACGCTGCCGTGTCCCCACGGCCAAAGACCTGAAATCGCGCGCACCAGCGTGCTCTTGCCCGACCCGGATTCGCCGGCGACGAGCACCCGTTCGCCCGGTTCGATCTCGACCCGGGTTTCCTTGACCACGGCTGTGCCGTCGTCCAGCGACACGGAGAGATCGTTGAGGCTCAGCATCGCATCGCTTCCCGTCTCGCCATGTTTGATGCGCCCCAGAGAATCGCTCTGTTCGGCCCGCTCCAGCCCATCGAGCGACGTCATCAGCGAAGCGACGCGCCGCGCGCAGGCGTTCCAATCGGCAAGGCGGGGGTAATTGTCGACCAGCCATCCGAAGGCGGACTGAACGATGGCGAAGGCAGAGGCAGCCTGCATGACCTCCCCCAGCGTCATGCTGCCCTCGAGAAATTTCGGTGCGCACAGCAGAACCGGTACGACGGGCGCAATCAGCATGGACCCATGCGAGACGAAGGTCGTGCGCATATATTGGTGGGCGAGCAGCGCCCATTGCCGCAGCACATTGCCGAACGTCTTGTCGAGATCGTTGCGCTCTTCCTCTTCGCCGCCGAGAAGCGCGATGCTCTCGCCGTTTTCGCGCACATGCGTCAGCGTATAACGAAACTCCGCTTCCATCTGGTTCTTGACTTCGGACACCTGGACGAAATGCCGGCCGATGACTGCGATCGTCGTCGACGTGATGACGGCGTAGAGCACCGCGGTGACGACGAGAAAGCCGGGAATGGTGATGGTCGATCCGCCGATCGGCAGGGTCAGGGCGCCGCCGATCGTCCATAACACCACGATGAAGGTGGAGGCCGACAGGAATGCGGAGGTGACGCCGGCGAGGAAATCGACGGGAGATTCGGTCGCGATCCGCAGATCCTCCGAGATACGCGCCTCCGGGTTCTTATGGTCGCCGCCGATGAGGTTCAGCTGATAATAACGGCCGTTGGCAAGCCAGCGCGCAATGAGCGCAGTCGCCAGCCACCGGCGCCAGCGCCGCTGGATCATCATGCGAACGTAGACCTGGGCAGTGACGAGAGCGACGCTTCCGAGCACGAGCGGCGGGAAGACGGCGCTCAGATAATAGACGGTGCCGGCATCATGCCGCTCAATGGCATCGAAAATCCCGCGGTTCCAGCGATTGATCCCATACTGGAATCCGACATTCATGACGATCATGACCAGCAAGCCAATGCAGCACGGCCAGGCGAAGCCATCGCCGCGGCCACCCCAGTAGCCGCGCGCACTGATCCAAAAGCGCTTCAGCAAATATTTCTTCCGCGCCTTTTCGGCCTCCTCGGGCGTCAGCTTCGGATCGGGTTCGATGACATCTGGCGGCGGCGCGACTTCGTCAGTCGATGCCTTCTCTTGGTGCGGCTTCTCGGCACCGTTCGGCCTGGTGCCGTCGACCGATTTCGGTTTCAATCTAGCGTCGGTCATAAGCGCAATAACGGCTTAAAAATCAAAAGGTTTCACGACAGCGCCGAAGATGGGCGGGAAGGCCGTCGAAGAACCGAATTGTCGGAGCCGGCATAATAGGAAATTGCTTTTTCTATTCGTGGCTTGGCCCCTTCAAAAGAAAAGGGCGGCTCGAAGCCGCCCATTCCTTTGATCACTCTTCGCCAGGCCCTGCCGGGTTGCCCTCGGCAGTCGGCGCGTCGTCGGGAGCGCCGCCGCCGGCGACGTCGGCCGTCTCCTCCGTCTCATCCTCTTCCGGCTCGCTGATGCGCTCGACGGAGACGACCTTTTCATCCTTGGCCGTCGAGAAAATGGTGACGCCCTTGGTGGCGCGGCTGGCGATCCGGATGCCGCCGACCGGCACGCGGATCAGCTGGCCGCCATCGGAAACGAGCATGATCTGGTCGCCGTCATCGATCGGGAAAGCCGCCACCAGTTCGCCGATCTCGCCCGTCTTCGAGGTGTCGGTGGCGCGGATGCCCTTGCCGCCACGGCCGGAGATACGGAAATCGTAAGAAGAGGAGCGCTTGCCGAAGCCCTTTTCGGAGACGGTGAGCACGAACTGCTCGCGCGCCTTCAGCTCCTCATAGCGCTCGTCGGAGAGCTGTCCCTCCTCGGTGACTTCCTCACCGACCAGAGCGATATCCTCTTCATCGACGCCCGTCGCGCGACGCTCGGCGGCGGAACGCTTCAGATAGGCGGCACGCTCCCACGGCTCGGCATCGACATGGCCGACGATCGTCATCGAGATGATGCGGTCGCCCTCGCCGAGATTGATGCCGCGTACGCCGATCGAATTGCGGCCGGCAAAGACGCGGACGTCATCGACCGAGAAGCGGATGCACTGGCCGAGCGCGGTCGTCAGCAGGACGTCGTCCTGATCCGTGCAGGTCTCGACGGAGAGGATTTCGTCACCCTCCTCATCGAGCTTCATGGCTATCTTGCCGTTGCGGTTGACCTGAACGAAGTCCGACAGCTTGTTGCGGCGAACCGTGCCGCGCGTCGTCGAGAACATGACGTCGAGATTGTCCCAGCTCGCCTCATCCTCGGGCAAGGGCAGGATGGTGGTGATGCGTTCGCCCGGTTCGAGCGGCAGCATGTTGATCAGAGCCTTGCCGCGCGAGGTCGGCGTGCCGATCGGCAGCCGCCAGACCTTCTCCTTGTAGACGATGCCGCGCGAGGAGAAGAACAGAACCGGCGTATGGGTATTGACAACAAATAGCCGGCTAACGAAATCTTCGTCACGGGTAGTCATGCCGGAGCGGCCTTTGCCGCCGCGGCGCTGCGCGCGATAGGTCGTCAGCGGCACGCGCTTGATATAGCCGAGGTGCGAGACGGTGACGACCATGTCCTCGCGGGCGATCAGATCCTCGTCATCCATTTCGAGGCCGCCGTCGACGATCTCGGTGCGGCGCGGCGTGCCGAACTCGTCACGCACGGCAGTGAGCTCGTCCTTGACGATGGTCTGGATGCGGATACGCGAGGAAAGAATATCCAGGTAATCCCGGATTTCTTCGCCTATCTTATTGAGTTCATCACCGATTTCGTCGCGGCCGAGCGCCGTCAGGCGGGCAAGACGCAGCTCGAGGATGGCCCTCGCCTGCTCTTCGGAAAGGTTGTAGGTCAGGTCTTCGTTGATGCGGTGGCGCGGATCGTCGATCAGGCGGATCAGGCTTTCGACGTCTTCCGCCGGCCAGCGGCGCGTCATCAGCTCTTCGCGGGCCGACTGCGGATCTGGCGCCTGGCGGATGACACGGATGACTTCGTCGATATTGGCAACGGCGATGGCGAGACCGACCAACACATGGGCGCGCTCGCGCGCCTTGCGCAGCAGGAATTTCGTTCTCCGGCTAACGACTTCCTCGCGGAAGGAAACGAAGGCGCGCAGCATATCGAGCAGCGTCAGCTGTTCCGGCTTGCCGCCGTTCAGCGCCACCATGTTGCAGCCGAAAGAGGTCTGCAAAGGCGTGTAGCGGTAGAGCTGGTTGAGGATGACCTCGGCATTGGCGTCGCGCTTCAGCTCGATGACGACGCGATAACCCTGACGGTCGGATTCGTCACGCAGGTCGGAAATGCCCTCGATGCGCTTTTCACGCACCAATTCGGCCATCTTCTCGATCATCGTCGCCTTGTTCACCTGGTAGGGAATCTCGGTGATGATGATCTGCTCGCGGTCGCCGCGCATCGGCTCGATGGCGGCGACGCCGCGCATGATGACCGAGCCTCGGCCGGTCTCATAGGCGGAACGGATGCCGGCACGGCCGAGGATCTTCGCGCCCGTCGGGAAATCGGGGCCTGGAATGATCTGCATCAGCTCCGGCAGCTCGATCGCCGGATCGTTAATCAGCGCGATGCAGCCGTCGATGACTTCGGACAGGTTGTGCGGGGGGATGTTGGTCGCCATGCCGACGGCGATGCCGCCGGCGCCGTTGACGAGCAGGTTCGGGAATTTGGCGGGAACCACGACCGGCTCGGAGAGCGTGCCGTCATAGTTGTCGCGGAAATCGACGGTTTCCTTGTCGAGATCGTCGAGCAGCGAATGAGCGGCCTTTTCCAGGCGGCATTCGGTGTAACGTTCGGCCGCCGGCGGATCGCCGTCGACCGAGCCGAAATTCCCCTGGCCGTCGATCAGCGGCAGCCTGAGCGACCAGGGCTGCGCCATACGGGCGAGCGCATCATAGATCGCGGCATTGCCGTGCGGATGGTATTTACCCATCACGTCGCCGGTGACGCGGGCGCATTTGACGTATTTCTTGTTCCAGTCGATGCCGAGCTCGGACATGCCGTAGAGGATGCGCCGGTGCACAGGCTTCAGGCCGTCGCGCACGTCGGGCAGCGCGCGGCTGACGATGACGCTCATGGCGTAATCGAGATACGACCGCTGCATTTCCTCCATGATGGAGATAGGCTCGATGCCTGGCGGGAGCTTCCCGCCGCCGGGGGGTGTTTGCTCAGTCAAAACAGATCACGATCTCTTCTAGAATCACTTGAAGATTTATAGCGGAAAGCCCGTTCCCACGCCAATTTCTGAGCGCGTTTTGAACAGGCTTTTGCGGCCTAAAGAGGGTAAAACACGGAAGTTTCGCGGCCGGATCGGGCAATCCGCCGCGGGATATTTGCCAAATTGAAATCCCCGTTCCACAATCGTAAAAACCCAGGCATTCATATGAGGTTCGGGAGAGACGATGGCAAGCGCCGACCAGTTGATCAACGCCTTCACGACGCTTCTCGTCACCATCGATCCGCCCGGCCTCGCGCCTATCTTTCTCGGGCTGACGATCGGCATGAGCCGAGCCCAACGCACCCAGGTGGCGCTACGCGGCTCGACCATCGCCTTCATCATCCTCGCCGTCTTCGCCCTGTTCGGCTCAGGCGTGCTCGGCGTGCTCGGGATATCGATCGGCGCCTTCCGCATCGCCGGCGGGCTGCTGCTCTTCTGGATCGCCTTCGAGATGGTTTTCGAAAGGCGGCAGGAACGCAAGGAGAAGGCCTCGGAGGCTGCCGTCACCAAGGATCATATCGAGAATATCGCCGTCTTTCCCCTCGCCCTGCCACTGATCGCAGGCCCGGGCGCGATCTCCGCGACGATCCTGCTTGCCGGCACGCTGCCGACCACAATAGAAAAAGCCCAGCTCATCGCTGTCATCGCCGCCAATCTGCTGCTGACCTTCCTCATGCTGCTCGTCGCCGAAAGGCTCGACCGCTTCCTCGGCGTCACCGGCCGGGCGATCCTGACGCGGCTCCTCGGCGTCATCCTCGCCGCGCTTGCGACGCAATTCGTCGTCGACGGCGCGAAATCGGCGTTCAATCTCATCAGCGCCACTCCGCGCTGAAACGCCAAATTAAATTACCAGAAGTGCCAACGCCTCCTCCGGCATTTCAGGGACGCGCTCCGTAGTCGAAACGCGCACGACAACTCTCGCCAACTCGCGAAAAATCTCTAGCGATGAACCTATCTCTGAATGGGCCATCCGATCAAATGACAGAACTCCGGAACTGCGCGCCCGCTCACTAATATCCTTTACCCCCTGAAAAAGTGCCGGCGTGTACTCTGCCGCAAATCCGGCAAAAACTTTGTCATAGCTTGGAGCAAGGGATAGGGACCAACTCTCTCTTTTAACGGGTTTAATTGGAACGTTTACATGCAGACATTGCGTTCCAACGGACTGATCGAAAGTTGCCGACAATAGGCCATATGTCGTCATGCCGCCAACTGGTCGAGCTATTTCGACCGTCACGCTTTTCCAATAAGGAGGGCGGTCTCCGCTGGCGAAAACTCTGCTCTCCCACAGATGGCATTGTGTCGCTTCGATCAATGGCGCTGCGGCGTTCAACCAAAGTCGGAGGCGCGCGCCAGAGGCTGTTTCAAAGGCGTGACAACTCACTCAAATCCCCGGTTTTTTTCATGCCATCCTGTCTATGGCTTCAGTTGCAATATAAAATAACGGCTTAACGACAGCTCCACATTGAACGGTACGACCGTCATCCAAGCCGATCCAAGTCTGAAGGGTGTAAAAGCAAAAAAGCATGACGCCCGCCTGGGACATCATGCTTTCAGCTGTTTTCATAAGCTACGCGGCCGATCAGAACGGGATGTCGTCGTCGAGATCGCGCGAGAAGTTGCCACCGCCGCCACCGCCGCGGTTGGACGATGAGGACGGCGACGGGGCGCCGTAATCGTCGCCGTAGTCATTGTTGCTGCTGCTCCCGCCACGGCCGCCGCCGAAGCCGGAGCTTGCGCCGCCGCCATCGCCGCGGCCGTCGAGCATGGTCAGCGTCGAGCTGAAGCCCTGCAGCACCACTTCCGTCGAGTAACGATCCTGGCCCTGCTGGTCCTGCCATTTGCGGGTCTGCAGCTGGCCTTCGATATAGAGCTTGGCGCCCTTCTTCACATATTGCTCGACGACCTTGCAGAGGCCTTCGTTGAAGACGACGACGGTGTGCCACTCGGTCTTCTCGCGGCGCTCGCCGGAATTGCGGTCGCGCCAGGTCTCCGAGGTGGCGATACGGAGGTTGGCGATCGGCCGGCCATCCTGAGTGCGGCGGATTTCGGGGTCTGCACCCACGTTTCCAACCAGAATTACCTTGTTCACGCTACCAGCCATGCTTCTCACCCTGCCTGCCGCCCTGCCCGGCGGCGTTAATCGATCAGCGCACCTTAAACCATAGAGGACCGCAGATGCGCGTGAACGGTGTTTAATCCACAATTTATCCCATCAGAAAGCCGCATGCATTCATCAGGAATTTTGTTCTTTATTTGTTCTAGTTTATCCGTATGATCCTGTCAACAGAATCGAAAACCTTGAACCTTCCAGGATATTCAGCCTCGACTCGCCCGCCGGCATCACTAAATAAGGGCTGTTATCCAGAAAACCAAAGCAGAGACGATGAGCGAACTGAAGACGATCTCCATCCGCGGCGCGCGCGAGCACAATCTGAAGAGCATCGATCTCGATCTGCCGCGCAACAAGCTGATCGTCATGACCGGGCTTTCGGGCTCGGGCAAGTCCTCGCTCGCCTTCGACACGATCTATGCCGAGGGCCAGCGGCGCTATGTCGAAAGCCTGTCGGCCTATGCCCGGCAGTTCCTCGAAATGATGCAGAAGCCCGATGTCGACCAGATCGACGGGCTGTCGCCGGCGATCTCGATCGAGCAGAAGACGACCTCGCGCAATCCGCGCTCGACGGTCGGCACCGTCACCGAGATCTACGACTACATGCGCCTGCTTTTCGCCCGCGTCGGCGTTCCCTATTCACCGGCGACCGGCCTGCCGATCGAGAGCCAGACCGTCAGCCAGATGGTCGACCGCATCCTTGATTTCGGCGAAGGCACCCGCCTTTATATTCTTGCGCCGCTCGTGCGCGGCCGTAAGGGAGAATACAAAAAAGAACTGGCGGAGCTGATGAAGAAAGGCTTCCAGCGCGTCAAGGTCGACGGCCAGTTCTACGAGATCGCCGAGGCGCCTGTTCTCGACAAGAAATATAAGCACGACATCGACGTTGTGGTCGACCGTATCGTCGTGCGCTCCGACGTCTCCGCGCGCCTGGCCGACAGCCTGGAGACCAGCCTGAAGCTCGCCGATGGGCTGGCGATCGCCGAATTCGCCGACAAGCCGCTGCCGCCGGAGGAGACTGCGGCCGGCGGCTCGGCCAACAAATCGCTGAACGAGACGCATGAGCGCGTGCTGTTTTCGGAAAAATTCGCCTGTCCGGTTTCGGGCTTCACCATTCCGGAAATCGAGCCCCGGCTGTTTTCCTTCAACAATCCCTTCGGCGCATGCCCGACCTGCGACGGGCTCGGCGCCCAGCAGAAGATCGACGCCGACCTGATCGTGCCCGAGCCGGAACGGACGCTGCGCGACGGGGCGATTGCGCCCTGGGCCAAGTCGACCTCGCCCTATTACAACCAGACGCTGGAAGCGCTCGGGAAACATTACGGTTTCAAGCTCGACACGCGATGGAAGGATCTTTCCGACGAAGCCAAGGACGTCATCCTCAACGGCACCGACGACAAGATCGAGTTCCACTACGCCGATGGTGCGCGTTCCTATACGACGCATAAGAATTTCGAGGGCATCGTCACCAATCTCGAGCGGCGCTGGAAGGAGACCGATTCCGCCTGGGCGCGCGAGGATATTGAGCGTTTCATGTCGGCCGCCCCCTGCCCTTCCTGCAACGGTTTCCGCCTGAAACCGGAGGCGCTGGCAGTGAAGATCAACAGGCTGCATATCGGCGAAGTGACCGCCATGTCGATCCGCATCGCCCGCGACTGGTTCGAGGCACTGCCGGCAAGCTTCAATGCCAAGCAGAACGAGATCGCTGTGCGCATCCTGAAGGAAATCCGCGACCGCCTGCGCTTCCTCAACGATGTCGGCCTGGAATATCTGAGCCTCTCGCGCAACTCCGGCACGCTGTCGGGTGGCGAAAGTCAGCGCATCCGGCTCGCCTCGCAGATCGGATCGGGGCTGACGGGCGTGCTATACGTGCTCGACGAGCCTTCGATCGGCCTGCATCAGCGCGATAATGCCCGGCTGCTCGACACGCTGAAGCACCTGCGCGACATCGGCAACACCGTCATCGTCGTCGAACACGACGAGGATGCGATCCTGACGGCCGACGACGTTGTCGATATCGGCCCGGCGGCCGGCATTCACGGCGGCCAGGTCATCGCGCACGGCACGCCGCAGGATATCATGGCCAATCCGAAGTCGCTGACCGGCAAATATCTCTCCGGCGAGCTCGGTGTGCCGGTTCCCGAGGAGCGCCGCAAGCCGAAGAAGGGCCGCGAGATCAAGGTGGTCGGCGCGCGCGGCAACAATCTGAAGAACGTCACGGCGTCGATCCCGCTCGGCGTCTTCACGGCGGTGACCGGTGTTTCCGGCGGCGGCAAGTCCACCTTCCTGATCGAGACGCTTTATAAATCGGCGGCGCGCCGCGTCATGGGCGCGCGCGAAATTCCCGCCGACCACGACCGTATCGACGGTTTCGAGCATATCGACAAGGTAATCGACATCGACCAGTCGCCGATCGGCCGCACGCCGCGCTCGAACCCGGCGACCTATACCGGCGCCTTCACGCCGATCCGCGACTGGTTCGCCGGCCTGCCGGAAGCCAAGGCGCGCGGCTACCAGCCGGGCCGCTTCTCCTTCAACGTCAAGGGCGGCCGCTGCGAGGCCTGCCAGGGCGATGGCGTCATCAAGATCGAGATGCACTTCCTGCCCGATGTCTACGTCACCTGCGACGTCTGCCACGGCAAGCGCTATAACAGAGAGACGCTCGACGTCACCTTCAAGCAGAAGTCGATCGCCGACGTGCTCGACATGACGGTGGAGGAAGGCGTCGATTTCTTCGCGGCGGTGCCTGCCGTGCGCGACAAGCTGCAATCGCTGAAGGATGTCGGCCTCGGCTATATCAAGGTCGGCCAGCAGGCCAATACGCTTTCCGGCGGCGAAGCACAGCGCGTCAAGCTCGCCAAGGAGCTGTCGAAACGCTCGACCGGACGCACGCTCTACATTCTCGACGAACCGACGACCGGCCTGCATTTCCACGACGTCGCCAAGCTCTTGGAAATGCTGCACGAGCTGGTCAATCAGGGTAACTCCGTCGTGGTGATCGAGCACAATCTCGAAGTCATCAAGACCGCCGACTGGGTGCTCGATTTCGGTCCCGAAGGCGGCGATGGCGGCGGCGAGATCGTCGCGACCGGCACACCCGAGGCAATCGTCAAGGAGAAGCGTTCCTATACCGGACAGTTCCTTAAGGAGTTGCTGGAGCGGCGGCCGGCGAAGAAGGCGGTTGCGGCGGAATGACGATGCAGCTGGCGTCGCCCGATGATCTCCCGATGATCGCGACGCTGACGGCAGCCGCCTACCGGCCCTATACCGAGCTGTTCGGCGCTCCACCGATCCCGGTGACGGAGGATTACGCGCCGCGGATCGACCGCGGCGAGGTCTGGCTGCGCCACGTCGGCGGCGAAACGGCGGGCCTCGTCGTCATCGAGCGGCATTCCGATCACCTCATGCTGTTCAGCATCGCGGTCTCGCCGGCCTTTCAGGGCGCCGGACATGGGCTCTCGATGCTGCGCTGGCTCGAAGGCAAGGCGCGGGAATGGGACATTCCGGAGATCCGGCTCTACACCAATGCGCGGATGGAGCGAAATATCGCGCTTTATCGCGCCTTCGGATTTCAGGAAACGGGTCGCCGGCCGAGCCGTTACCGGCCAGGATGGACGCTCGTCGACATGGTGAAAGAGATCGAAGCAGCCTGAACGGCTGCAAACAGGGAGGACGACATGACGAAATCCGGCACTATCCGCACCGGCATCGGCGGCTGGACCTTCGAGCCCTGGCGCGGGCATTTCTTTCCCGATGACCTGAAACAGAAGGACGAGCTGCATTATGCCAGCCGTCAGCTGAAGGTCATCGAGGTAAACGGCACCTATTACAGCACGCAGAAGCCCGCGGTCTTTGCCAAATGGGCGGCTGATGTGCCCGATGGCTTCATCTTTTCGCTGAAGGCAACACGCTTCGTCACCAACCGGCGGGTACTGGCCGAGGCCGGTGAATCGATGGAGCGCTTCCTGTCATCCGGAATCAGCGAACTCGGCGATCATCTCGGGCCGCTGCTCTGGCAATTCGCGCCGACCAAGAAATTCGATGCGGAAGATTTCGAGGCCTTCCTGAAACTGCTGCCGGAAAAACAGGATGGGCTGAAACTGCGCCATGTGGTCGAGGTTCGGCACGATTCCTTCAAGGTGCCGGAATTCGTGGCGCTGCTTGCCAAATATGGCGTGGCGCCGGTGTGCGCCGAACATTTCGAATATCCGATGATCGCCGACGTCACGGCCGATTTCGTTTATGCCCGGCTGCAGAAGGGATCGGACGATATCGCTACCTGCTACCCTGACAAGGAGCTGAAGGCCTGGGCAAAGCGGCTCGAAACCTGGGCCGAAGGCAGGGTTCCTGACGACCTGCCGCTGATCGATGGTGATCGCAAGGTGAAGGCCGAGCCGCGCGACGTCTTCGCCTTCATGATCCACGAGGGCAAGGTCAATGCGCCGCACGGGGCAATCGCGCTGCAGCAGGCGCTGGCGAAATAAGCCGGGCCCATCTCGCGGCCAGCAGCGGCGTCGGCGCTCATCGCCATCAAGCGCTAAGAAGCCTGCGGAACCACGACTTTTGAGATGCGCAAACGCTGTTTCACTTCTTCCCGTCCGCCGGCGCCTCTTTCCGGTGGCGCGGCAGCAGTGATTTGATGTACCGCCACGTCGGCGAGACGACGTAGCCTGCGAGCGGGATTGCGATCAGACCGATGACAATACCGACGATGCCCGCCCCTGCGGCCTCGACGATCCAGCGCAGCACGGAAGGCAGAACGGGAACAGCATGCGCGGTCGCCTCGCCGGCATCATGGATCAGATGCGCAAGACCGCCCGCCCCATAGGTTTCGAGGCCGTGAACGATGATACCGCCACCGACCCAGATCATGGCGGCCGTTCCCACGATGCCGAGGACTTTCAGAAAATAAGGCATGCCAGTGACGAGCCCCCTTCCGATCGAACGCAAGACCGCGCCCATCGAAGATGCCGTGCGGACACGCGCCAGCATCAAGCCCAGATCATCGGCCTTCACGATAAGCGCCACGCCGCCATAGACAGCGGCAGTTATGCCCATTCCAACGACGGCAAGGATGATGGCCTGGGTAACCATGCCGCCTGAGGGCACCGCGCCGAGTGTGATCGCCATGATTTCGGCCGACAGGATGAAATCCGTCTTGATCGCGCCGGCAACTTTCTCGTCTTCTATCGATCTGGGATCGAGGCTCGTTGCCTCGAGGGCCGCCTCGTGAGCATGAGCCGCATGCGGCATGACCAGCCCGTAGACTTTTTCCACGCCCTCGTAGCAGAGATAAAGTCCGCCGATCATCAGCAGCGGTGTGATCGCCTGCGGTGCGACAAGGCTCAGGACGAGTGCTGCGGGGAGCAGGATCAGAAGCTTGTTCTTCAGCGAGCCCAGCGCGATCTTGCCGATGATCGGCAGTTCGCGTGCCGCCGAAAATCCGGTGACATAGCGGGGCGTGACCGCTGCATCGTCAATGACGACGCCAGCCGCTTTCGCGCCTGCCTTGGCAGCCTGACCGGCAATATCGTCGAGCGATGCCGCAGCCAACTTGGCCAATGCCGCGATATCATCAAGAAGGGCGATCAGGCCAACACTCATTCGAGCCTCCGTCGAAAGGCAGATTTACACAGAAAACGGGAAATCCATTACCCGAGACCTACTGCATAATTCCTTAAATCGAAATCGATCCAAGGATAAAATCGTTCAGTAATTTAAACTGTTGCAGCATCCCTCGCGTCGATAGAAGGAAGCGCGCATCGGAAAATCCTGGCGCAGGCGCTAAAGCGGCAACACCGCTGCCGCGAGCTCCTCCGCCGTCAGCCCCTTGCCGGCGCGATGGCCGGCCTGCCCATGCAGCCAGACACCGGCGGCCGCGGCCTCGAAGGCCGGCAGGCCCTGGGCGAGCAATCCGCCGATGATGCCGGCAAGCACGTCGCCGGAGCCGGCCGTGGCGAGCCATGCCGGGGCATTGGTGTTGATGAGCGCACGCCCGTCCGGCGAGGCGATGACGGTATCGGCCCCCTTATAAACGATCGCGGCATTGGCGCGGCGGGCGGCGGCCACTGCCTTGTCCACCTTGCCGAGCGATTTGTCGCCGCCGATATCGGGAAAGAGCCGCGTGAATTCGCCCTCGTGCGGCGTCAGCACCAGACGCGGCTCGCCGCGGAAAAGGTCATAGAGCTCATGCGGATCGTCCTTGAACGAGGAGATGCCATCGGCATCGAGCACCAGCCGGCGTTCGGCAAAGGCCTTGACGAAACCCCGCGCCCTGGCGCCGATACCGAAGCCGGGACCGAGGATGAAGGTCTGCATCCGTCGGTCGGAGAGCCAGTCTTCGAGCTCGGCTTCATCGTCGACCGCGTGCAGCATCACGGCAGTCAGATGGGCCGCATTCGCAGCCATCGCCGCCCGGGGCGCTGCGATCGTCACAAGGCCGGCGCCGGCCTTCAGGCCGGAGATGGCCGACATGCGCGCGGCGCCCGTCTTGTCAGCCTCGCCTGAGAAGACCACCAGATGGCCGCGCTTATATTTGTGTGTTTCCAGATGCTCGGCCGGCAGCACCCCTTTCCAGGCCTCGGGCGTGTTCTCGGCGACGATACCGCTTGCCTCGGCCCTGATGATGCGGGCGGGAATGCCGATATCGAACACCTCCAGCTCACCGCAAAGCTCCCTGCCCGGCATCAGGAGATGACCGGGCTTGCGCGTCATGAAGGTGATGGTGTTATGCGCTGCGAAGGCCGCGCCCAGCACCTTGCCGGTGCGGCCATCGATGCCGGACGGGAGATCGATGGCGAGCACGGGAAGGCCGGCCTCGGCGACGCGCCCGATCAAAGCACGCACATCCTCCGGCACCTCGCGGGTAAGCCCCGCACCGAACAGGCCGTCGATGACGACGTCGCCGGTTGCGGGCCGGTAGAGGCCGAGTCCCTGCCCCTTCAATGCGCAGCCGGCGCGGGCGCGGGCGGCATCGCCCCTCCGCCGGGAGGGATCACCGAGATGGAAGAGCGCCACCGCCGCCCCGCTCTCCCGCAGATGTCTTGCCGCGACATAGGCATCGCCGCCATTGTTGCCGGGGCCGCAGAGCACGACGAAACGCAGAGAGCCTGGATACAGCCGCAGCGCGGCTGCCGCGACGGCAGCACCCGCCCTCTCCATAAGGCCGAAAGAATCGATACCCGATGCGGCGGCGGCCGCATCTACGGCGGCCATTTCAGCGGGCGTGACGAGAAGGTCGGACAGATCGCTCATGGCCCTATTCAATTCAAAAAACGCCTAAAAAACAACCGCCCAGCACAACAAACAGAAGCACTCAATTTATGCATTTGCCTATATTTTAATCTCAATGGACCATATTTTCGTAATTGCGAATACGTGTGGATTTTCCGGCTTTCGATATGATTTTGATCGGCAGACGAAAGTTTTCCCATATCTCCGTCACCAAAACGACATAGAATCCCCCGCAAACGCACCGGTTTCGTCAAAAACGGCATCTTTTTTCGAAAAGATGGATTTCAAACTGGCATGATATCTGCATCATATCCGGCGAGCGGGAACGGTCCTGCCATAACGGGAGAAGCGGAGAGACATTTTCTCATGAAAAAGATCGAAGCGATCATAAAGCCCTTCAAGCTGGACGAAGTGAAGGAAGCCCTTCAGGAAGTCGGCCTGCAGGGTATCACAGTCACGGAAGCCAAAGGCTTCGGCCGTCAGAAGGGCCACACGGAACTCTACCGCGGAGCCGAATACGTCGTCGACTTCCTGCCGAAGGTAAAAGTCGAGGTCGTTCTGGCCGACGAAAACGCGGAAGCCGTCATCGACGCGATCCGCAAGGCGGCGCAGACCGGCCGCATCGGCGACGGAAAGATCTTCGTCTCCAATGTCGAAGAAGTTATCCGCATCCGTACCGGCGAGACCGGCATAGACGCCATCTGAGCCACTTTGCCAATCGCGCAAAGTCCGATACCGTCATCGCGAAATCGAACACCTACCTATTGTCATTGCAAATCGGAGGAACGTATTTAATGGCGACCGCAAGCGAAATTCTGAAGCAGATCAAGGAAAACGACGTGAAGTTCGTCGATCTGCGCTTCACCGACCCGAAGGGCAAACTGCAGCATGTGACGATGGACGTCGTCTGCGTCGACGAAGACATGTTCGCTGACGGCGTGATGTTCGACGGCTCCTCGATCGGTGGCTGGAAGGCCATCAACGAATCCGACATGGTGCTGATGCCCGATACCGAGACGGTGCATATGGACCCGTTCTTCGCTCAGTCGACCATGGTCATCATGTGCGATATCCTCGATCCGGTTTCCGGCGAGGCCTACAACCGCGATCCGCGCGGCACCGCCAAGAAGGCCGAAGCCTATCTCAAGGCATCCGGCATCGGCGACACGATCTTCGTCGGCCCCGAAGCCGAATTCTTCGTTTTCGACGACGTCAAGTACAAGGCCGATCCCTACAATACCGGCTTCAAGCTCGATTCGACCGAACTGCCGTCGAACGACGACACCGATTACGAAACCGGCAACCTCGGCCATCGCCCGCGCGTCAAGGGCGGCTATTTCCCGGTTCCTCCTGTCGACAGCGCCCAGGACATGCGCTCGGAGATGCTGACGGTGCTCTCGGAAATGGGCGTCGTCGTCGAAAAGCATCACCATGAAGTGGCTGCCGCCCAGCACGAACTCGGCATCAAGTTCGACACGCTGGTGCGCAACGCCGACAAGATGCAGATCTACAAATATGTCGTGCATCAGGTGGCGAACGCCTACGGCAAGACGGCGACCTTCATGCCGAAGCCGATTTTCGGCGACAACGGCTCGGGCATGCACGTGCACCAGTCGATCTGGAAGGGCGGCAAGCCGACCTTCGCCGGCGACGAATATGCAGGCCTTTCGGAAAGCTGCCTCTACTATATCGGCGGCATCATCAAGCATGCCAAGGCGATCAACGCCTTCACCAATCCGTCGACGAACTCCTACAAGCGTCTCGTCCCGGGTTATGAAGCGCCGGTCCTGCTGGCCTATTCGGCCCGCAACCGCTCGGCATCCTGCCGCATTCCGTTCGGCTCCAACCCGAAGGCCAAGCGCGTCGAAGTCCGCTTCCCGGATCCGACCGCCAACCCCTACCTCGCCTTCGCCGCCATGCTGATGGCCGGCCTCGACGGCATCAAGAACAAGATCCATCCCGGCAAGGCCATGGACAAGGATCTCTACGACCTGCCGCCGAAGGAGCTGAAGAAAATCCCGACCGTCTGCGGCTCGTTGCGCGAAGCGCTCGAAAGCCTCGACAAGGACCGCAAGTTCCTGACGGCAGGCGGCGTCTTCGATGACGACCAGATCGACGCCTTCATCGAACTGAAGATGGCGGAAGTGATGCGTTTCGAAATGACGCCGCACCCGGTCGAATACGACATGTACTACTCGGCCTGATCGGCCCGAACACGGAAAGCCCCGGTCCCGCCGGGGCTTTCGCCTCCCAGGTCACGGACGGCAGATGGCGAGGACATGACGTTCATGTGACGAACGGCGCTCAAAAATCTTGATTTATGGAGCGCCAATCACCAACTTTGGTGATGAAAGGAAGTCGTACCATGAAAGAAAGAGTTGCAAAGTTCAGTATTGGCGAAGTGGTCCGGCATAAGGTTTTTCCGTTTCGCGGCGTCATCTTCGACGTCGATCCGGAGTTCGCGAATACGGAAGAATGGTGGAATTCGATTCCTGCCGAGGTGCGTCCGAGCAAGGACCAGCCCTTCTATCACCTGCTCGCCGAAAATGACGAAAGCGAATATGTCGCTTATGTCTCCGAGCAGAACCTTGTGAACGACGAAAGCGGTACGCCGCTTCGCAATCCGCAGATCTACCAGATTTTCGATCAGGCCCCGTCCGGGCAGCTCAAACCCAAGATGAGTTTCGCCCATTGATATCGGTCTGACTGCTGAATGAACCAAGGCCTCGCATCTCCCAGCGGGGCCTTTTTCTTTGCGCGATGGCGGGCACATCCTTGTGCAACAAAAAACCCGGCGCGAAGCCGGGTTTCTGTTCAAGCCTGTCGGCTGAATTACTGCGCCTTGGCTGCCTTCTGGGCGTCTTCCAGCTTCTTGCGGGCTTCCTCGGCCTTCTTCTGCATGCCTTCCTGCAGGCTGCGCTGGGTCTCAGCAAGCTTGGATTCGGAGACTGGTTCGCCGTCATAAGCGCCGGTGAAGCCTTCGAGCGAGATCTTGATCGGGGTCGGGGCACGGCGGAAGTTGATCGAGGTGAAGATCACGTCGCTGCCCTTCTTGAGGCTGGCGATCATCGCGTCGGTCAGCGGAACTTCGGCGGTGCACTTGTCCGGCAGGCAGACGACGTAGTCGAGCTTCTGACCCTTGCCACCGTCGATCTGCATCATGATGCCCGGGGGAATCAGGCGCGCGCTGGGGACGGAAACCTGGAGGAGCTTGCGGTTGATCTTGCCGGAAACCGAGATCAGACCGGCAGCCGTGACGAATTGACCACCATTGGCAAGGATCAGGTTCTGGACGACGCAGATGTCGTTGTCTTCCTGCTTGCTGCAGGTCTTGTACCAACCGAGCTTGGGCGCGCCGACACCTTGGGCCGGCGCCTGCGCCGCCGCATCCTGTGCGAAGGAGGAGACCGGTGCCGAAGCGCCGAACACCACTGCCAGAACGGACAGTGCTGCCCGCATTTTCTTTTCAGACTTGAACATCATAACGAATTCCGTCTCCTGATATCCGTTCGGAGCAGCGACGTGCCGCCCCAACCATCGGGTCGTTCGGCACTCCACCTCATGGAAAAATAAGGCAAATGCATGACCCCGAAACTTCGGGTTCACCTGTTACATCGCAGCGTTCAAGATATCCAGCATTTCTTTGGCAATTCGGGCAGCAATTTCGTCGCCAGGCCAAAGAAATGGCGTCTACGTGTTGGAATCGGTCGACCAGATGGTAATCTCGCGGTGAATCATGCCCGTTTTCACGGATCAAGGATTGCTGAATGCTCCGGATTGTCGTCCCCCTCGTCCTTTCGCTGCTGCTTTGCGGCACTGTTGCTGCCGAACCGCTGCACGGTATTGCGATGCATGGCGAGCCGGCCCTGCCGCCTGACTACAAGCACTTCCCTTACGTCAATCCGGACGTCAAGAAAGGCGGCAAGATCACTTACGGCGTCGTCGGCACCTTCGACAATCTCAACCCCTTCATCCTGAAGAGCATGCGCACGACGGCGCGCGGCATGTGGGACCCCGAGTATGGCAATCTCGTCTACGATTCGCTGATGCAGCGCTCCAGGGACGAGCCCTTCACGCTTTACGGCCTGCTTGCCGAAACCGTCGAATGGGACGAGGCTAGGAGCTTCATCCAGTTCAACCTCAACCCGAAGGCGAAATGGTCCGACGGCCAGCCGGTGACGCCTGAAGACGTGATGTTCACCTTCGATCTGTTGCGCGACAAGGGCCTGCCGCGTTATTCGATCCCGCTGAAAACCGTCGCCAAGATGGAAAAGGCCGGCGAGTATAGCGTGCGTTTGACCTTCAACGATGAAGCTAACCGCGAGACGCCGCTGATCTTGGGCCTTTTCCCGGTGCTTCCAAAACATGCGCTCGATCCCGAAACCTTCGACCGCACGTCGTTGACGCCGCCGGTCGGTTCCGGTCCCTACAAGGTAAAGACGATAAAGCCTGGTGAAAGCATCACCTATGAGCGTGATCCGAACTATTGGGGCAAAGACATTCCCGCCAAGATCGGCACCGACAATTACGACCAGATCACCGTCCAATATTTCCTACAGGACACCTCGCTGTTCGAGGCCTTCAAGAAGGGCGACGTAGACCTCTATCCTGAGGGTAATCCCGGCCATTGGGCCAATGCTTATGATTTCCCCGCCGCCACCTCCGGGGCTGTGATCAAGGACGTGTTTACGCCGAAACTGCCGAGCGGCATGTTCGGCTTCGTGTTCAACACGCGCCGGCCGATTTTTGCCGATCCAAAAGTGCGTGAAGGCCTGTCGCTGGTGTTCGATTTCGAGTGGGCGAATAAGAACCTCTATTCCGGCGCCTATAAGCGAACGCAGAGCTTCTGGCAGAATTCCGAGCTTTCGAGCTTCGGCATTCCGGCCAGTGCGGCCGAGCTTGCCCTGCTCGGGCCGATCAAGGACAAAATCGCGCCCGCGATCCTCGACGGCACCTATAAGCTGCCAGTCACCGACAGCTCCGGTCGCGACCGCAACGTGCTGAAGCAGGCTGTCGATCTGTTGAAACGGGGCGGTTACACGATTCAGGGCGGCAAGATGGCCGATGCCTCGGGTCATCAGCTCGCCTTCGAAATCATGACGCAGAATGCCGACCAAGAGAAACTTGCCATCGCCTATCAGCGTTCGCTGCAGACGATCGGCATTACCGTTTCGATCCGCACGGTCGATGATTCGCAATATCAAAGTCGGACGAACAGCCGTGATTATGACATGATCATCAAGGCCTATGTGTCAACGCTGTCGCCTGGAATAGAGCAGGTCGGTCGCTGGTCGTCAGCCGTGCGTGCAAAGGAGGGTAACGACACCTTTGCCGGCGCCAACGATCCCGATCTCGACACGCTGATCGACCATCTACTGAGAGTGCGCTCGACGGAAGAGTTCACCGCGGCCGTGCGCGCCTACGACCGACTGCTACTTTCGGGCCATTACGTGCTGCCACTTTATCATATCGGCCAGCAATGGGTGGCGCGCAGCAAGCGCATCGGCCATCCCGATACGATGCCGCTTTACGGCTATCAGCTGCCGGTATGGTGGGATGCGAGCGTGCAGTAAACGCCGCCGAACCGCCGCGGCCCCATGTCTCTCCGGAGACGCATAGAACAAGGAAGACCCTCATGGAGCGTATCACCATCGACGTCGTCTCGGACGTCGTCTGCCCCTGGTGCTATCTCGGCAAGGCGCGGCTGGAGCTCGCCATCGCCGAAGTGCAGGACGAGATCGGCGTCGACATCAACTGGCGGCCGTACCGCCTGAATCCGGACTATCCCAAGGAAGGCGTCGACCAGAAGAAGGCGTTGGCGCAGAAGCTCGGCGGCGAGGAGCGCGTGGCGCAGGCGCACAAGATGCTCACCGACCTCGGCCGAGAGGTCGGCATCGCCTTCGATTTCGAAGCGATCAAGATCGGCCCGAACACGCTCGACGCCCACCGGCTGGTCCATTGGGCGATGGTCGAAGGCCGCGAAAAGCAGGACAAGGTCGTCACTGCCCTGTTCAAGGCGAATTTCGAGGAAGGCCGCAATGTCGGCGATCACGCGGTACTGCTCGATATCGCCGAAAAGGCCGGCCTCGACCGCTCGGTCATCGCCTCGCTGCTGACCTCCGATGCCGATAGCAATCTCGTCACCAGTGAAATCACGGCGGCACAGGAGATGGGCGTCAACGGTGTGCCGTTCTTCATCTTCGACCAGCAATATGCCGTCAGCGGCGCGCAGACGCCCGACGTGCTGGCGAATGCGCTGCGCGACATCGCCAAGGCAAAGGCCGAGGCGCGGTCGGGGCTGAACTGAGTCTATCGATGCGAATCGAGATCGAACTGCCGCGACAAAGTTGGGCCGAGGATTTCGCAGCGCTCAAGCGCGCCATCATGCGTGCAGCACCCGCCGGAGCCTATCTGCATCATATTGGCTCGACGGCGATTTCCGGCCTTCCAGCAAAGGATATCATCGATCTCCAGTTGTCGGCTGGTCGGAGCCGCCAGGTGACTGAGGCCACCAGCTTTTATTTCACGCAATGCTGCAAGGTCAGCCCAAAACCGGAATGCAGCGCACCTCGGTCTTCACCGAATTGGCGATGAAGCATTCGTCGTGCGCGCGATGGTGCAGGGCTTCGAGCTCGCTCAGCGAGGGCTGCTTTTCGCCAGTGAAAACGACATGCGGCCTCAGCGTCACCACGGTCATGGCGAGGCGGCCTTCGTCATTCTTCTCCATGACGCCCTCGGCCGCATCAGTGTAGCCGTCGACGCAAAAGCCCTGTTTGGCTGAAATCGACAGGAACCAGAGCATGTGACAACTGGAGAGCGAGGCGACGAAGGCCTCCTCCGGATCGACCGCGTCTTCGGCCGAATAGGGCAGCGGAACGACGTGCGAGGAAGAGGACGCCCTCACCTCGACCCCGCCGTCGAAGGTCCAGCGATGGACGCGGCTGTAGCGGTTGTCGGTGAAAGTTTCGCCGTTCCGCTCCCAGGCGATCGTTGCGCCATATGTCGCCATACCTATCTCCCTCTGTTTACTTCGCCATCTCCGCCAATTGCGTCATGATAACAGCGGCACCCTGCAGGCGCTTCTCCGGTGTCGGCAGGTCGCGGGTCAGGAACAGGCTGTGGTCGGGGCGGATCTTCGCCATCGTGCCCTGCTTGCCGATATAGCCGACGAGATTTGCCGGATTGGGAAATTCCTTGTTGCGGAACTGCACGACGACGCCCTTCGGGCCGGCGTCGAGCTTTTCGACATTGGCGGTGCGGCAGAGCGACTTGATATAGACGATCTTCAGGAGATGCTGGACTTCGACCGGCATCGGCCCGAAGCGGTCGATCATCTCGGCGCCAAAACCGTCGATCTCCTTGAGCTCGGTGATTTCGCCGAGACGGCGGTACAGCGCCATGCGCAGATGCAGGTCGGGCACATAGTTCTCGGGGATCATCACCGTGGTGCCGACCGATATTTGCGGCGACCAGCCGGTATCCTGGATCTCGTCGACACCCTTGACCTCGGCGACCGCCTCCTCCAGCATCTGCTGATAGAGTTCGAAGCCCACTTCCTTGATGTGGCCGGACTGCTCCTCGCCGAGCAGATTGCCGGCGCCGCGGATATCGAGATCGTGGCTTGCGAGCTGGAAACCGGCGCCGAGCGTGTCGAGGGACTGCAATACCTTGAGCCGGCGCTCGGCCGTTGCCGTCAGCACCTTGTTGACAGGCAAGGTGAAGAGCGCGAAGGCGCGCACCTTCGAGCGGCCGACGCGGCCACGCAGCTGGTAGAGCTGGGCCAGGCCGAACATATCGGCGCGGTGGACGATCAGCGTATTGGCCGTCGGCACGTCGAGGCCGGATTCGACGATGGTGGTCGAGAGCAGCACATCGTAACGGCCTTCATAGAAGGCGTTCATGATGTCTTCGAGTTCACCGGCCGGCATCTGGCCGTGGGCGACGGCGACCTTCAATTCCGGAACGTCGGACTGCAGGAAGGCGTGCACGTCAGCGAGATCGGCAAGCCTGGGGCAGACATAGAAGCTCTGGCCGCCGCGATAATGCTCGCGCATCAGTGTCTCGCGGATGACCAAGCTATCGAAGGGCGAGATGAAGGTGCGCACCGCCATGCGGTCGACCGGCGGCGTTGTGATCAGCGACAGTTCGCGCACGCCGGTCATAGCCAGCTGCAGCGTGCGCGGGATCGGCGTTGCCGACAGGGTCAGCACGTGCACGTCGCTCTTCAGCTCCTTCAGCCGCTCCTTGTGCTTGACGCCGAAATGCTGCTCTTCGTCGATGATCAGCAGGCCGAGATTGGCGAATTTGATGCCTGCGCCGAGCAGCGCATGGGTGCCGACGACGATATCGGTCTTGCCGTCGGCCACTTCCTTTTTGGTCAGTGCCAGCTCCTTCGAGCCGACAAGGCGCGAAGCCTGCTGGACGCGCACAGGCAGACCACGGAAACGCTCGGAAAATGTCTTGAAATGTTGGCGGGCAAGCAGCGTCGTCGGCACGACGACGGCAACCTGGACGCCGTTCATCGCCGCGACGAAGGCGGCGCGCAGCGCCACCTCCGTCTTGCCGAAGCCGACGTCGCCGCAGATCAGGCGGTCCATCGGCCGGCCGGCGCCGAGATCGGAGCGCACCGCATCGATGGCGTTGTCCTGGTCTTCGGTCTCGTCATAGGGGAAGCGGGCGGCAAATTCGTCATAAAGACCGTCCGGCGCCGTCAGCATCGGCGCATGGCGAGTCAGGCGCTCGGCTGCAATGCGGATCAGTGCATCGGCCATGTCGAGCAGGCGTCGCTTGAGCTTCGCCTTGCGCATCTGCCATGCGCCGCCACCGAGCTTATCGAGTTGGGCTTCGGTACCCTCGCCGCCGTAGCGCGAGAGGAGATCGATGTTTTCGACCGGCAGGAAGAGCTTGGCCTCGTCGGCATATTGCAGTTCGAGGCAGGCATGCGGAGCACCCGCCGCCTCGATGGTCCGGAGCCCCACGAAGCGGCCGATGCCGTGTTCGGCATGGACGACGATCGAGCCTTCGTCGAGGCCCGCGACCTCCGAGATGAAGTCGGCGGCGCGCTTGCGGCGCTTGGAGCGGCGCACCATGCGGTCGCCGAGAATATCCTGTTCGCCGATGACGATGAGATCGCCGGCCTCGAAGCCGGATTCGAGATTGAGCACGGCAGCGGCCGCCTCGCCTTTGCCCAGCGAACCGAGCTCCTTCAGCGCCTCGATCGGTTTTATCTTTTCGAGGCCGTGTTCATTCAGCACCTGCAGCAGGCGCTCCAGCGAGCCCTCGGTCCAGGCAGTGACGAGCACTTTTGCCCCGCCGGCGCGCCGATCGGCGATGTGCTTGACGACGGCGTCGAATACGTTGACGCGCTCAGCATCGCCGCCGCCTTCGGCATTGGAGCGAGCCCAGCGCAGGCCCTGGCGGGCGTCGATATTGACGACCCGCCTCGCCTCGCCTTCATGTTCGTTGAAGGGGCTGATGCGGACGGCTCCGAGCGCATCCAGGGTTTTTGCGAAAAGCTTGCCGTCGAGATAGAGCTGGCCCGGCGTCACCGGCTTGTAGGGCGTGCCCTGCGCCATCTGGCCCTTCGCCGGCTGGCCGGAATTCAGGCGGGCGTCGTAATAATCGAAGACGAGCTTGGAGCGTTCTTCGGCTGCTTCACGCACGGTATGATCGGTCACGATACGGAAGCCGCTCAAATAATCGAAGACGGTATCGAGCTTCTCATAGAAGAGCGGCAGCCAATGCTCCATGCCGGGGTAGCGCCGGCCTTCGGAAACAGCGAGATAAAGCGCGTCGTCGCGCGTCGTTGCGCCGAAAGCCGAGAGATAGTTCTTACGGAAGCGGCTGATCGTATCCGGGGTCAGCGTCACCTCGCTCATCGGGTTGAGATCCAGCGAGCGCACCTGGCCCGTCGTGCGCTGGCTGGCGGGATCGAAGCTGCGGATCGATTCCAGCGTATCGCCGAAGAAATCGAGGCGGACCGGCTCTTCCGAACCTGGCACGAAGACATCGAGAATGCCGCCGCGCACGGCATATTCGCCGACCTCGCGAACGGTCGCGACGCGATCGAAGCCGTTACGCTCCAGGCGGCCGGCAAGATCGTCCATGCGCAGCTGGTTGCCGGGACGGGCCGAAAAGCTCAGGCTTTCGATCACATCCTGCGGCGCCACCTTCTGCAGCATGGCATTGGCGGTGACGAGCACGATTGCTGCATGCGGTTTCTTGCGGTGGGCGATGAGGCCGCCGAGCGCGGCAAGCCGGCGGGCCGAGGTATCGGCGCTCGGCGAGACGCGGTCGTAAGGCAGACAGTCCCAGGCCGGCAGGGTGAGAACCGGAATGTCGGGGGCGACGAAGCCGAGCATCTGTTCCAGATCGGCCATGCGGTGGCCGTCCGACATGACATAGGCGACCGGTTCTCCCGCTCGCGCGAGTTCGGCGAGCAGCAGCGGTTCGAGGCCGGCAGGCACGTTGCCGATCGTCAGCGGCTCGGCAATGGCCGCAAGCTTCTTCGCATCGAAACCAGGGATCATTCCGGCGTCCTGAGGGGCTTGTCGAAATCGGGCGTATAGGCGGCAAGGCGGGCAAACATCGGTGTCTGGAAACGCTCAGGCACCGGCCATGTTCCCATGATCCAGCGGACGAGATCGTTGTCCTCTTCGGCCATGATCGTCTCGAACTCGTCGAGTTCGGCTTCCGAAAGCGTCGCGATTTCGGCTTCGGCGAACTGGCCGAAGACCAGATCCATCTCGCGTATGCCGCGATGCCAGCAGCGGAAAAGGATCCGGCGGCGGCGCGGGTCGAGACCGGCACTCGTGAGCGTCACACCTGTCATGGCATTACCTTCCTGTTGATGCGCCTCTATAGACCCTCGAAAGCGGCTTGTCAGCCTTGCCAAGGCCGCATTGTTCATCGCATTTTGGCCGCATGCGCCCCGCCATTCTCGATCCGCTGTTTTCTCCCATTTCGGGCCTTCCGGGCGTCGGCCCGAAGATCGCAGAACTGCTCGTCAAGCTGCTCGGGCGCGAGACAGCGGAGGATTGCCGGGTCATCGATCTGCTGTTCCACGCGCCCTTCTCGCTGATCGACCGCCGTAACCAGCCAGGAATCGCCCGCACGCCGCAGGGCGCGATCGTCACGATCACGGCGCGCGTCGACCGGCATCAGGTGCCGCCGCGCGGCAAGAGCAACATCCCCTACCGCGTCTTTCTGCATGACGAGACCGGCGAGCTGACCTTGGTTTTCTTCCGCGGCCAGGCGGCATGGCTGGAAAAGCAGCTGCCTGTTGATGCCGAAGTGACGGTCAGCGGCAAGATCGACTGGTTCAACGGCCGCGCCTCGATGGTGCATCCCGACTATATCGTCAAGGCGGAGGAGGCGGAGAACCTGCCGCTCGTCGAGCCCATCTATCCGCTGACGGCGGGGCTTTCGCCGAAGACATTGCGCAAGATCATCGATGCCGCCCTGCCGCGGTTTCCGGAGATGCCGGAATGGATCGATCTGGCGCTGACGCAAAAACAGGGCCTGCCGTCGATCCGCGACAGCTTCCTCATGCTGCACGAGCCGCGCGACCCCGGAGATATCGACCCGCAGGCCCCCGCCCGGCGGCGGCTCGCCTATGACGAGTTCCTCGCCGGCCAGCTGTCGCTCAGCCTGGTGCGCCAGAGGCTGCGCAAGGTGGCAGGCCAGCCAGTGCACGCGACCGGCGAAATCAGCGGCAAGATTTTGAAGACATTGCCTTTCTCGCTCACCGGTAGCCAGAACGAGGCGATCGCCGACATTTTGAAGGACATGGCCGGAACCGAGCGCATGCTGCGGCTGCTGCAGGGTGATGTCGGCGCCGGCAAGACGCTGGTGGCGCTGATGGCGATGGCGGCCGTGATCGAAAGCGGCGGCCAGGCCGTGCTGATGGCGCCGACCGAAATCCTGGCGCGACAGCATCACGCGACGATCTCGAAATTCGCCGCCTCATCAGGGCTCGGCATCGAGGTGCTGACCGGGCGCACCAAGGGACGCGAACGGGAAAAGATCGTCGAGCGCATCGCCTCCGGCGAAGCGCAAATCATCATCGGCACGCATGCATTGTTCCAGGACAGCGTCGCTTACGCCAACCTGATGCTTGCCGTCGTCGACGAGCAGCACCGTTTCGGCGTGCATCAGCGCCTGAGGCTGACGGCCAAGGGCATCTCTCCGCACATGCTCGTCATGACGGCGACGCCGATCCCGCGCACGCTGGTGCTTGCCGCCTTCGGAGACATGGACGTCTCCAAGCTCACAGAGAAACCGGCCGGCCGCAAGCCGATCCAGACAATCACCGTGCCAATGGAGCGGACGGGCGAGATCGTCGAGCGGCTGCAGGGCGCGATCGCCGAGGGTAAGAAAGCCTATTGGATCTGCCCGCTGGTCGAAGAATCCGAAGAACTAGACCTGATGTCGGCCGAAGAGCGGCATGCGACGCTCGTCTCCGCTCTCGGTCCTGGTATCGGCCTCATCCACGGCCGCATGAGCGGACCGGAAAAGGATGCGGCGATGATGGCGTTCAAGAACGGAGAGACCCGGCTCCTCGTCGCCACAACAGTCGTCGAAGTCGGCGTCGACGTGCCTGATGCGACGATCATGGTGATCGAACATGCCGAGCGCTTCGGCCTGGCGCAACTGCATCAGTTGCGCGGCCGCGTCGGGCGCGGCGACGAGGCTTCGACCTGCATCCTGCTCTACAAGGGGCCGCTTGGCGAAACCGGCCACGCCAGGCTGTCGATCATGCGGGAAACGGAAGACGGCTTCCGTATCGCCGAGGAAGACCTGAAACTGCGCGGCGAAGGCGAATTGCTCGGCACCCGCCAATCCGGCACGCCGGGCTTCCGCATCGCCAGCCTCGAGGCGCATGCCGACCTGCTCGATATCGCCCGCAAGGACGCGGCCTATCTGATCGAGCGCGATCCGGAACTGACCAGCGAAAGAGGACAGGCGATCCGCACCCTGCTCTATCTCTTCCGCCGCGACGAGGCGATCCGGTTTTTGAGAGCGGGTTAATCGGCCTTCGACACCGCCACTGGCTTCGGCCGAGACAGATGCTTCTGCTTCGGCTCGGACGGCTTATGTTCAGGGGCGACGAGGCCGCCTGAAATCAGGTACTTGGCGGCGTCTTCCGGGCTCATGTCGAGCAGGACGATCTTCTCGCGAGGCACGAAGATCAGGAAACCCGCCGTCGGCACCGGTGTCGGCGGCAGGAAGACGGCGACCATGTCCTGTCCCATCGCATTGAACTTCGACGCGATTTCGCCCTTGGCATCGGTGGCGATGAAGACCAGCGCCCAGAGGCCGGGACCGGGATATTCGATGAGGCCGACCTTCTTGAAGGAATTCGACTGTTCCTTCAGCACGGTTTCGAAAATCTGCTTCACGCTTCTGTAAATCGTGCGCACCAGCGGCATGCGCTGGACGACCGATTCGCCAAAGCGGACGATGCTCTGGCCGATCAGGTTCTTGCCGAGAAAACCGACGACGGTGATCAGGACGACGGCGATCAGCAGGCCGAAACCAGGAATGGCGAAATTGAGATAGCTTTCCGGATTCCAGCGCGCCGGAATATAGGGCCTGACCCAGCTGTCCGACCAGTGAATGAAGGTCCAGGTCAGCCAGATGGTAATCGCAATCGGCGCGCAGATGATCAAACCTGCGAGAAAATTATTCCTCAGCCGGGTCGCGACCGGCATTCGGGGGACGTTGTCGGTCATCGTTTCCTGACGAACTCCATTTCGGTCCTGGACAGGCCGGAACGCCGGCCCTTCCCCCTTTGTCCGCACGGTAAAATTGCCAGAATTCGGCACGCCGCACAATACGTTTCAGCGTGCCGCGCCGGCCACGGAGGGCTTATTCCACGGTCACGGATTTCGCCAGATTACGCGGCTGGTCAACGTCGGTGCCCATGAAGACGGCGGTGTGATAGGCGAGCAGCTGGATCGGCAGCGAGAAGATCATCGGCGCGATGATTTCATCGACGACAGGCAGGGTGATCGTCGCCATCGTCGGCAGTTTCGAAGCCGCAGCACCCGCCTCATCGGTGATGAAGATGATGCGGCCGCCGCGGGCTGCGACCTCCTGCATGTTCGAAACGGTCTTTTCGAAGAAACGGTCGTAAGGGGCGATGACGATCACAGGCATGTTCTCGTCGATCAGCGCGATCGGGCCGTGCTTCAATTCGCCAGCCGCATAACCCTCGGCGTGGATATAGGAGATTTCCTTGAGCTTCAGCGCACCTTCCATGGCGAGCGGGAAACTGGTGCCGCGGCCGAGATAGAGCACGTCCTTGCACTTGGCGAGTTCGCGGGACAGGCTTTCCATCTGCGGCTGAATGAGGTTCAGCACCCGGCTCATGATGCGCGGCATTTCGGCGAGATGGCGCACCAGCGCCCTCTCCTCCTCCGCACTCACGGTACCGCGCGCCTTGCCGGCGCCGATCGCGAGCGATGCGAGAACGGCAAGCTGGCAGGTGAAAGCCTTGGTCGAGGCGACACCGATTTCGGGGCCTGCCATGATCGGGAAGACGGCGTCGGATTCGCGGGCGATCGTCGATTCGCGGACGTTGACGACGGCGCCGATCTTCAAGTCGTTCTCCCGGCAATAGCGCAGCGATGCCAGCGTATCGGCGGTCTCGCCCGACTGCGAGATGAAGAGTGCGGCCTGAGACGGCGAGAGCGGCATTTCGCGATAGCGGAACTCGGAGGCGACGTCGATCTCGACAGGCAGGCGGGCATAACGCTCGAACCAGTACTTGCCGACGAGGCCGGCGAGATAGGCCGTGCCACAGGCCGAGATCGCAAGGCCGGTCGCCGCCTTGAAGTCGATCGCGGCGGCGTTGGCGCCGATCGTGTTCTCGGCGAAATCCACGTAATGGCTGAGCGCGTGGGAGATGACCTCCGGCTGCTCGTAGATTTCCTTTTCCATGAAATGGCGGTGATTGCCCTTGTCGACGACATAGGCGGTCGCCTGCGAGATCTGGCGGGCGCGCTTGACCGGCTTGCCGGTGAAATCGAGAACCGAGACGCTGTCGCGGGTGATGACGGCACAGTCGCCGTCGACGAGATAGGTGATTTCGTTGGTAAAGGGCGAGAGCGCGATCGCATCCGATCCCAGGAACATCTCGCCGCGGCCGTAGCCGACGGCGAGCGGCGGGCCGGAACGAGCGGCCATGATCGTGCCGGGATCGGCCTTCAACATGACGGCCAGCGCATAGGCGCCGGTCACCCGGTTCAGCATCTTCAGCATGGCGGCGCGCGGCTCCAGACCCTCGCGCAGATATTTCGCCATCAGCTGGGCGACGACTTCGGTATCGGTCTGGGTTTGAAAGACCGCACCCTGCTCGGTCAGTTCGTCGCGCAGCTCGGAGAAATTCTCGATGATGCCGTTATGGACGACGGCGACGCCTTCGACGAAATGCGGATGGGCATTGGTCTCGTTTGGAACGCCGTGGGTCGCCCAGCGCGTATGAGCGATGCCGACTACACCTGGCAGCGGTTCGGCGTCGAGGCGCTTCTCCAGATTGAAGAGCTTGCCCTCGGCGCGACGGCGGTCCATCACGCCCTCATGGATGGTGGCGACACCGGCGGAATCATAACCGCGATATTCGAGACGCTTCAGCGCATCGACCAGGCGCCCGGCAACAGGCTGAGTTCCGACGATCCCCACAATGCCGCACATACAATATCCCCATGAGCCTCTGATAATGAGGCCACTCCTAACGATTTCCGCTTATTTCTCAATGGCCTCGGCGGTCACTTTCAATTTCCGCCGGTTACGCAAGGCCGCTCAAGCCTTGGCCTTCTTGGCGGCCTTGATGGCAAGCGCGCGCTCGCGCAGCAGCGTCGCGCGGCCGGGCTTGATCTCCTGCCGGGCACGGCCGAGCGCCAGGGCATCGGCCGGCACATCGACGGTTATGACGCTGCCGGAGGCGATGTAAGCGCCGTCGCCGATCGTCACCGGCGCGACCAGCGAGGAGTTGGAGCCGATGAAGGCGTTTTCGCCGATCACCGTTTCGCTCTTGTTGACGCCGTCATAATTGCAGGTGATCGTGCCTGCGCCGATATTGCTGCCGGCGCCGATGACGGCATCGCCGATATAGGTGAGATGATTGACCTTGGCGCCCTTACCGACCCGGCCGTTCTTGACCTCGCAGAAATTGCCGACCTTCGAACCGTTGGCGAGATCCGCGCCCGGCCGCAGCCGCGCGAAGGGGCCGACGGTCGCGCCCTCGCTGACATGGGCGCCTTCGATATGCGAGAAGGCATGAATGACGGCGCCGCTGTCGATCACAGCGCCGGGGCCGAAGACGACATTCGGTTCGATCAGCGCATCCTGGCCGATGACGGTGTCGTAGGAGAGAAAGACCGTTTCCGGCGCGATCATCGTGACGCCCGCCAGCATCATCTCGTGGCGGCGGCGTTCCTGCCAGAAGCGCTCGATGACGGCGAGTTCGGCGCGGGTGTTGCAGCCGGTCATTTCGATCTCGGGGGCATCGACGGCGGTGACGCGGCCGCCGAGCGAACGGGCGATCTCGACGAGATCGGTCAGATAGAATTCGCCCTTGGCATTGGCGTTGCCGATGCGCGAGAGAAGATCGAGCGCCTTGCGGCCATTGATCGCCATCAGCCCGCTGTTGCACCAGGTCACGGTGCGTTCGGCGTCGGTCGCATCCTTCTCCTCGCGAATGGCGATGAGTTCGCCGTCCTTGACGAGCAGGCGGCCGTAGCCGGTCGGGCGATCGGTGTGGAAGCCGATGACGACGACATCGCTGCCATCGGCAAGGCCCTGGCGGGCGGCTTTCAGCGGTCCGTCGGTCTGGAGCGGCACGTCGCCATAGGTGACGAGGATATCGTCATAACCTTTGGCGATCGCTTCGCGCGCCGCCAGCACCGCATGACCGGTACCGAGGCGTTCCTTCTGCAGATAGGATTGTATGCCGACGCCGCCGACGCTTCCTGCCTTCGCCACCTCCTCGGCATCACGGCCGACGACGAGCGCGACGGACGAAATGCCGGCGGAGGCGACCGCATCGACCACATGGGCAATCATCGGCCGTCCGGCGACCGGATGCAGCACCTTGGATTTCGACGATTTCATCCGCGTGCTGTCACCGGCGGCAAGGATGACGGCAAGACAAGTACGTTCCATGATCTGCTCCGCGAATCCGCGCCGTGAGGCGGCTTTGTTGCCTCATACTGCATAATTCCTGAAATCGGAATCGATTTTCGGAAAGCACGCGACGGAGATCGAAACAGAAAAGACGCGCGGCCTTGTCGGGGCAAGCACGCTTTCACAAAGGTGAAATAGCGGGCGAAATCGGCTCCAGGACGGCGGGGGAACCGCGGGTCGCGAAGGCTTCGTGCACGTGATCGCGGCCGTCCAGAATGACGAGCTCCATCGCGCTGCGGGCGGCAGCCGCGTCACCGGACGCGATTGCATCGACGATGCGCATATGGGTATCGGCGATATAGGCAAAGCCCTTTTCGGCAGGCGGCGTGCTCATGCGGAACATACCGACGAGAGCCGCTTCGATGAGACTGCCCAGCGTCCGCATGAAGGGATTGTGCGAGGCTTCGGCGAGCGCCAGATGAAAATGCAGGTCGGCGAGCGCCAGGCTGTCGGCGGTATGGCCGCTTGCTGCCATCTCGAGCGCCAGCCCGCGCAGCATCTCGATATCCTCTGCATTCGCCCGTTCAGCAACAAGGCCGGCGGCGAAGGGTTCGACGGCGAGACGGATATCGTAAAGCTGCAGCAGGAACTCTTCCGTCACGCCGTTGTCGAAGTGCCAGGCGATGATTTCGCTGTCGAACATGTTCCACAGGTTCTTCTCGGTGACACGCGTGCCGACCCGCGCCTTGGCGACGACCATGCCCTTGGCGGCTAGCGTCTTCATCGTCTCACGCAACACGGTCCGGGACACCTTGAAACGTTGCGCCAGCTCGGTATCCCCGGGCAGGATCGAGCCTACCGGATAGATGCCGGCAACGATCGCCTTGCCGAGCTCATCGACCACCTGGGCGTGGCTCGTCCGCGTTCTGCGCCCCGTCTTGCGTGTCTCGTCCAATTTGTTGCGCAAGCGATCCGTCTCCCCCTCAGGCATACCTCTTGTTCAGACTGGAAAGGAACAGGATTGCCTTCTGCATCAGGATGAATGCAAACAGCAGGAGGCCGATCAGGATCTTGGTCCACCAGCTCGACAGCGTACCGTCGAAGGTGATGTAGGTCTGAATGAGCCCCTGGATCAGGATGCCGATCAAGGTTCCTGCTACGAATCCCGCCCCCCCGGTCAACAGCGTCCCTCCGATGACGACTGCCGCGATGGCATCGAGTTCGACGCCCACTGCTGCAAGGGAATATCCGGCAGAGGTGTACAGCGAAAAAACGATTCCGGATAGGCCTGCAAGAAAACCCGACAGCGCATAGATCTGGATCGTCGTGCGGCCGACCGGTACGCCCATCAGCCGGGCCGTCTGCGGGCCGCCACCGAGCGCATAAACATTGGTGCCGAAACGGGTGCGCTGGGCGATGAAGATGCCGGCGGCAAAGACCAGGAGCATGATGCCGCCGATCAGCGTCAGCCGTCCGCCGCCGGGCAGGCGCCAATAGAGGCCCGTCAGCGTCGAATAATATTCGTGGTCGATCGGGATGCTGTCGATCGAGAGCACGAAAGCCATGCCGCGCGCCAGGAACATGCCGGCGAGCGTGACGATGAAGGCCGGCATCTCGAGATAGTGGATGATCGCTCCCATGATGGCGCCGAAGGCCGTGGTGATCACGAGGACGAGCGCGAAGGCAAGCAGCGGATGGATCGAAGTGTTCTGCAGGATCACCGCCAGGAAAACGCCGGTGAAGGCGATGACCGAACCGATCGACAGATCGATGCCACCGGAGATGATGACGAAGGTCATGCCGACGGCGGCGATCCCGAGGAAAGCGTTGTCGGTCAAAAGATTGCCGATGACCCGCGTCGACAGCATGTTCGGATATTGCAGCGTGCAGCCGGCATAGGCGAGCACGAAGATGACGATGGTCGCAAGCAGCGGCAGGTATTTGGAATTCATTTCGGCTGCTCCCTTCCGCCCTGCCGGCGGCTGGCGAAGATGGCGAGCGATTGCATCGCCGGCGACTGGATGACGAGGATGACGATGATGATGACGGCCTTGATGATCAGGTTGAATTCCGGCGGGAAGCCTGAGGACAGGATACCGGTGTTCACCGCCTGGATGATCATGGCGCCGATCAGCGATCCGAGGATGCTGAAGCGGCCGCCGAGCAGCGAATTGCCGCCGACCACCACCGCAAGAATGGCGTCGAGTTCCAGCCACAGGCCGGCATTGTTGGCATCGGCGCCCTTGATATCGGCTGCGACGATGATGCCCGATATCGCGGCGCAGAGCCCGCTCAGCATGTAGACCGCCATCAGCAGCACCGGGGTCTGGATGCCCGAAAGCGTGCTGGCGCGACGGTTGATGCCGACGGCTTCGATCAGCATGCCGAGCGCCGTGCGGCGGACCAGCAGGATGACCAGCAGGCCGACGAGCAGCCAGATGACGACAGGCATCGGCAGGAGGGCCATGGAGCCGCTGCCGAAGAAGATCAGGCCATCATCGTTGAAGGTCAGGATCGCGCCTTCGGTGATGAGCTGGGCGATGCCGCGCCCGGCGACCATCAGCACCAGCGTGGCGATGATCGGCTGGATGTTGAGGACCGCCACCAGGAAACCATTCCAGACGCCACAGGCAAGCCCGATCGCCAACGTCAGGAAAATTGTGTAAGCAACTGAATTACCTGCAACAATCGACGATGCGGCGACAGCGCCGCAGATGGCGACGACCGCGCCCACCGAAAGGTCGATGCCCTTGGTGGCGATCACCAACGTCATGCCGATCGCCAGTAACGCCACCGGCGCGCCGCGGTTCAGCACGTCGATCAAGCTGCCATAGAGGCGTCCGTTCTGAACCACGATATTAAAAAACTGCGGCGACGTTATGAAATTCAATAGAAGAATGACAACGAGCGCGATCAATTGCGGCGCCAGGCGATAGGCCAGCGCCTTCAGTGAGGACCTCATGCCTCCTCCATCTTATGTTCGGCGGCGGCGATGGCCTCGACGATGCCGGCGGCGGTGATACGCTCGCCTGTAAGTTCAGCGATATGCTGCCTGTCACGAAGTACGATGACACGTGAACTATAGGCGACAAGCTCTTCAAGTTCCGAGGAAATTACGATCAGCGACATGCCATCGGCGCAGAGCTGTTCGATAAGCCGGATGATCTCGGCATGAGCACCGACATCGATGCCGCGGGTCGGCTCGTCGAGGATCAGAAACTTGGGATTGGTCGCCAGCCAGCGGGCCAGGATCGCCTTCTGCTGGTTCCCACCGGAGAGCAGCCGGATCGGTTTCTCGCGGTCGGTGGTGCGGATGTCGAGCGCCTTGATGTAGCGATCGGCGAGCGCATTCTGCTCGGCGCGCGACAACGGCCGCGTCCAGCCGCGGCGGGCCTGCAGCGCGAGCGCGATGTTTTCCCTGATCGAAAGGTCGCCGACGATGCCGTCGGTCTTGCGGTCCTCGGGGCAGAAGCCGAAACCTTTTTCGATCGCGGCGCGCGGACTCGAAAGCGTCACCGGCTGGCCGTCGATCGTGGCGCTGCCGCTGTCGGCGTGTTCAACGCCAAAGAGAAGCTCGGCGGTTTCGGTGCGGCCGGAGCCGAGCAGCCCGGCAACACCGACCACCTCCCCGGCGCGCACCTCAAGGTCGAAAGGCTTGACCTTGCCGCGTTTGCCGTAACCTGAGAAACGGTATCGGACCTCGCCCGCCGCGACACTACGCTCCTTCGCCGCCTCTTCGGCATGCGCCAGCTCGCGGCCGAGCATCATGGCAATCAGGCTTTGGCGCGGCAGATCGGCGGCGTCGCGGGTGCCGACGAGCTTGCCGTTGCGCAGCACTGTGATGCGGTCGCTGATCGCATAGACCTGCTCGAGAAAATGAGTGATGAAAACGATGCCCAGCCCGCGTTTCTTCAGGTCTTCGATGATGCGGAAGAGCAGCGCCACTTCCTGATTGTCGAGGCTTGCCGTGGGCTCATCCAGGATCAGCACCTTGCCGGAGAGATCGACGGCACGGGCGATGGCGACAACCTGCTGGACGGCGACGGAGAAACGGCTGAGCTCTGAAGTGACGTCGATGTCGATGCCGTAACCGGCAAGCAGTTCGCGCGCCTTGCGGTTCATGGCGCACACGTCGGTCATGCCGAAGCGTCTCGGCTGGCGTCCGAGAAAGAGATTTTCGGCGACACTCAGATTGGAGAGGAGGTTGACCTCCTGGTAGACGGTGCCGATGCCGAGCTTCTGGGCGGCGAGCGTATTGGCCGGATTGATTTCCTGGCCATCCAGCGTCAGGCTGCCCTGGTCACGATGATAGGCGCCGGTGATGCACTTGATCAGCGTCGACTTGCCGGCACCGTTCTCGCCAAGCAGCGCGTGCACCTCGCCCTTGCGCAGCGTGAAATCGACCTTGTCCAACGCCACCGCGCCGGGAAAGAATTTCGATATTCCGGAAGCCGCGAGAACGTTCTCGAAATCGTGAATCATAAGGGTCTGTTTTCCTGATATCGACGTCAAAAGCCGCGCCGCGGCCGGACATGAAGTCCCAGGGCGGCAAAGGCGGTTCCGCACCGGTCCATGACGAGCCGGTGCGGTTCTGCAGCGTCCCCGCGTCTTCAGACGCATCAAGGACGCTGCAGCGCTTTGAATTGCTGCATAATTTTCCGCTAAATCAATTCCGATTCAAGCAATTATGCAGTGTCAAATCAGATCAGTAGCCCTGACCCTTCTTCTCTTCGTAGACCTTCATCGGCTCGTCGGCAGGCGTGTAGAGCTTGGACTCGGTCTGGATCCACTTCGGCGGAGCCTTCTTGTCCTTCAGATAGGCGTCGAGTGCATCGAAAGCCGGACCTGCCATATTCGGCGTCAGCTCGACCGTAGCATTGGCTTCGCCTTCGGACATGGCCTTGAAGATATCGGGCACGGCGTCGATGGAGACGACGAGGATATCCTTGCCGGGCTTCAGGCCGGCTTCCTTGATCGCCTGGATGGCGCCGACGGCCATGTCGTCGTTATGGGCGTAGAGAGCGCAGATGTCCTTGCCGCCATTCTCGGCCTTCAGGAAGCTTTCCATGACTTCCTTGCCCTTGGTACGGGTGAAGTCGCCGGTCTGGCTGCGAACGATCTTGAGGTTGTCATGGCCGGCAAGAGCTTCTTCAAAGCCCTTCTTGCGGGCGATGGCCGGAGAAGAACCGGTCGTGCCCTGCAGCTCGACGACGTTGCACTTCTTGTCGCCTACGGTCTTGACCAGGAAATCGCCGGCGACCTTGCCCTCATGCACGAGATCCGACGTAACCGCCGTCAGGTAGAGATCGTCCGGAGCCTTGATGGTACGATCGAGAAGGATGACCGGGATCTTGGCTTCCTTGGCTTCCTTCAGAACGTCGTCCCAGCCGGTTTCGACGACCGGAGCAATGAGAATGGCATCGACGCCCTGGGCGATAAAGGAACGCAGAGCCTTAATCTGGTTTTCCTGCTTCTGCTGCGCATCGGCAAACTTCAGATCGATGCCGCGCTTCTTGGCCTGCTCCTTGGTCACGGTCGTTTCAGCCGCACGCCAGCCCGATTCCGAACCAATCTGCGAGAAACCGACAGTGAGGCCGGCGGCCGAAGCCGAACCGAACATGCAGGCAGCCAGAATCGTGGCACTCAAAAGTGCAGTCTTCAATTTCATGATTTCCTCCCAATGCCGCATCTCGCGGCGCAGGGTCAAAAAATCATATAGTATTACTTTTGTAAATCAGAATCTTTGCATGCGGCGCAGCAAAAAAAGGGCGCCCGCAAGGGGCGCCCTTCGCAATTGCAAAATAGTTGACGGCTTATTGCGCCGGCAGCTTGTCGTCGACGCCTTCGACATAGAAGTTCATGCCGAGCAGCGTGCCGTCATCGGCCTTTTCGCCCGCCTTCAGCCAGGGCGTACCGTCCTGCTTGTTGATCGGGCCGGTGAAGGGATGCAGTTCGCCAGACTTGATCTTGGCTTCGGTTTCCTCTGCCATCTTCTTCACGTCGTCAGGCATGTTGGTGTAGGGCGCCATCTTCAGAATGCCGTCCTTGAGGCCGTCCCAGCTCTGCTCCGACTTCCAGGTGCCGTCCAGAAGGGCGTGGACACGCTTGGAGTAGTACGTGCCCCACGTGTCGACGATCGCCGTCAGCTGAGCCTTCGGGCCTGCCGCAATCATGTCGGACGCCTGGCCGAAAGCATGGATGCCGCGTTCTTCGGCAACCTGCATCGGCGCAGTCGTATCGGTGTGCTGCGTCAAGACGTCGACACCCTGGTCGACCATCGCCTTGGCGGCATCGGCTTCCTTGCCGGGATCGAACCAGGTGTTGACCCAGATGACCTTCAGCTTGAAGCTCGGATCGATCGACTTGGCGCCCTGCTCGAAGGAGTTGATGCCCATGACCACTTCGGGAATCGGGAAGGAGGCGATGTAGGCCGCGCCGTGATTCTTCGAGGTCTTCGCGGCGATCTGGCCGAGGATATAGCGGCCTTCGTAGAAGCGCGAATTATAGGTCGCGAGATTGGGGCCGGCCTTATAGCCGGTGCCGTGCTCGAACTTCACATCCGGGAACTTGGCGGCAACCTTCACGGTCGCATCCATGAAGCCGAAGGACGTCGTGAAGATCAGCTTGCAGCCGGAACGGGCAAGGCGCTCGATGGCGCGCTCGGCATCCGGGCCTTCCGGCACGTTTTCGAGGTAAGGCGTTTCGATCTTGTCGCCGAATTCGGCCTGGACCTGCTGGCGGCCGAGGTCATGGGCCTGCGAATAACCGCCGTCGGTATGCGAACCGACATAGACGAAGCAGATCTTTGTCTTGTCCGCCGCCTGAGCGGCAGAGGAGATGCCGATCACGGCGGCAGCCGAGGCGGCAAGGGTGAATGCGAACTTCTTCATGGTGACCCCTGTTGGTTTGAAGTTATTCCGGAAACCCGTCTTTGATCTTGTTGCTTTATCGCTCCGGCACGAAGGCTTTTCCAAGCGACGCGGGCGTGTTGATCAACGTCGTGCGCCGATTATGGGAAATGATGATGAGAACCACAATAGTCGCGGCATAGGGCAGCATCGAGAGGAACTGCGAGGGAATGCCGAGACCGAAGGCCTGCGCGTGAAGCTGCAGGATGGTGACCGCACCGAAGAGATAGCCTCCGGCAAAGACTCGCCACGGCCGCCAGGAGGCGAAAACGACAAGCGCCAGCGTGATCCAGCCGCGACCGGCCGACATGTTCTCCGCCCATTGCGGCGTGTAGACGAGCGAAAGCTGCGCACCGGCGAGACCGGCGCAGGCGCCGCCGAACATCACTGCCAGATAGCGCGTGCGGATGACGTGAATGCCGAGCGCATGGGCCGAGCCGTGATTGTCACCGATTGCCCTGAGTTTCAGTCCGGTCCGGCTACGGAACAGGAACCAGCTGACGCCGACCACGAGCGCTATCGAAAGATAGAAGATCAGATCCTGTTTGAAGAGCACGGGACCGACGAGCGGGATATCCGACAGAACGGGAATGACGATCTCTTCCAGCCGAATTCCGGGCACGCTGACATAGGCCTCGCCGAGCATGCCGGATGCGCCGAGGCCGAGAAGGGTGAGCGCCAGCCCGGTCGCCACCTGGTTCGTCACGAGCGTCAATGTCAGGACGGCGAACAGAAGCGAGAAAAGCGCGCCTGAGGCAATGCCGCAGACGATGCCGACATAGGGCGAACCCGACATCTGCGCACCGGCAAAAGCAGCGACCGCGCCCATGATCATCATGCCTTCGACGCCCAGGTTCAGAACGCCGGAGCGCTCCGTTACGAGTTCGCCGAGCGCTGCGATAACAAGCGGTGTGGAGGCTGTGATGACGGTCAGAAGAATGGCTTCGAAGATGCTCATGCCCCGCCTCTCACCCGCGACCAGACAATGCGGATTTTGTAATAGATCAGCGTATCGCAGGAGAGCACGAAGAAGAGCAGCAAGCCCTGGAAAACGCGGGTGACCTTGTCGGAGACGCCGATCGAAAGCTGCGCGGCCTCGCCGCCGAGATAGGTGAGCGCCAACACCAGGCCGGAAGCGATGATGCCGAGCGGATTGAGGCGGCCGAGGAAGGCGACGATGATGGCGGTGAAGCCGTAACCCGGCGAGATCGCCGGCTGCAGGTGGCCGATCGAACCGGAAACCTCGGCTATCCCGGCAAGGCCGGCGAGCGCGCCGGAGAAGAGAAAGCTGAACCAGATCATTTTCCTCGAGGAAAAGCCGGCGAAGCGCCCTGCCCGCTCGGACTGGCCGAGCACCACGATCTCGAAGCCCTTCAGCGTAAAACGCAGCATGAACCAGACGCCGATCGCGGCGATGATGGCGAAAATGAAACCCCAATGGGCGCGGCCCGATTCCTCCCAGATCGCCGGCAGCACCGCTTCCGGTGCGAAATCACGCGAGACAGGGAAATTGAAACCCTTCGGATCACGCCAGGCACCGCGGATCAGCCAGTCGAGATAGAGCTGGGCGATATAGACCAGCATCAGCGATGTCAGGATCTCGTTGGTGTTGAAATGGGCCTTCAAAAGCGCCGGAATGGCAGCAAAAAGCGCGCCGCCGAGTGCGCCGAGCACCAGCATCAGCGGCAGCACGAGCGGAGAATGCCAGTCGTAAAAGACGATCGGGATATAGGAGCCGGTGATGGCGCCAATGGTGAACTGCCCCTCGGCGCCGATGTTCCAGTTATTCGAGCGATAGCAGACGGCCAGGCCGACGGCGATCAGGATCAGCGGCGCCGCCTTGATCGCCAGTTCATGCAGCGACCAGACCTCGAGCAGCGGCTCGACGAAGAATGCATCGAGCGCCTCGACGGGGTCTTTGCCGAGCATGGCGAACATGATGGCGCCGAAGGCCAAGGTCAGGACGAGCGCCAGCAGCGGCGAGACGAAACCGAAAAGCTTCGAGACGTCAGCGCGTTTTTCGAGCTCAATGCGCATGGGCTGCCTCCGCGGCAGAACTGCTCTCGTGCAGGCCGCCCATCAGCAAGCCGATCTTTTCGCGCGTCAGCTCGCCCGCCGGGAACGGCCTGGAAAGGCGGCCTTCGGAGATGACGGCGATATCGGTCGCCACTTCGAAGATCTCGTCGAGATCCTGGCTGATGACGACGACGGCGGAACCGCTTCTTGCGAGATCGACCAGCGCCTGGCGGATACGGCTTGCCGCCCCGGCATCCACGCCCCAGGTCGGCTGGTTGACGACGAGCACAGCCGGCTGGCGGTCGAGCTCACGGCCGACGATGAATTTCTGCAGGTTGCCGCCGGACAAGGAGCCGGCGGCCGGATCATCGCCGCTCTTGCGGACATCCATTGCCTCGGAAATGCGCCTGGCTGCGGATTTTACCGCACCGGAGCGGATCATGCCGAGCAGGCCGAGAAAGGCCTTGCGATCGGACTGGCTGCGGGCAAGAACGAGATTGTCGGACAGTTTCATGGCGGAGACGGCGGCATGGCCGTGACGCTCCTCCGGCACGAAGCCGGCGCCGAGAAGGCGGCGGGCGGTAATGCCCTGATTGCCGACAGGTTTCTTGCGGATGACGATCGCCTCAGCCGAAGCGACCGGATATTCACCGGAGAGAGCATCGAAGAGCTCGCTCTGGCCGTTGCCCGCCACACCGGCAATGGCCAAAATCTCACCGGAGCGCACCGTCATAGACACATCACGGAGCTGCATGGCAAAGGGAGTGCGCGACGCGACGGAAAGGTTGGCGACAGCCAGTTGCTCCTCGCCTTTGTCGCTACGCTCCGGATGCGTGACGGCAGCCACCTCGCTGCCGACCATCATGCGGGCGAGCGAGGCCGGTGTTTCCTGCTTCGGATCGCAGGCGCCGGTCACGCGGCCATGGCGCAGCACGGTGGCGCGGTCGCAGATACGCTGCACCTCTTCCAGCCGGTGACTGATGTAAAGAACCGAACGCCCCTCGGCCCGCAGCTTGAAGAGAGTTTCGAACAGCTTGTCGGCTTCCTGCGGCGTCAGCACCGAGGTCGGCTCGTCGAGAATGATTAGCTTCGGGTTCTGCAGCAGCGCGCGGACGATCTCGATGCGCTGGCGCTCGCCGACCGAGAGATCGGCGACATGGGCATGCGGATCGAGCGGCAGGCCGTAGGCGACAGACAGCGCCCTCGCCTCTTCGGCGATCCTGTCGATCGGGATGGCATCATCGAGCGACAGCGCGATGTTTTCGGCAACCGTCAGCGCCTCGAACAGGGAGAAATGCTGGAAGACCATGCCGATGCCGAGCTTGCGGGCCTCACCCGGCGAGGTAATCGAAACCGGCGCGCCCTGCCAGAGGATTCCCCCGTGCGTCGGCTCAAGAACGCCGAACAGCATCTTCACCAGCGTGGATTTGCCTGCGCCGTTTTCGCCGAGAAGCGCATGAATTTCGCCCGGCGCGATATTGAGATCGATTTCATTGCAGGCGGCAAAGCCGCCGAAGAACTTGGTCAGCTTCTGGACCGATAACAACGCACCGGAATCCGGCACATTCAATGGCGACACGTTCCCCTCATTTCTTCTGCCGACCGGTCCGTTTCGGATCTCATGGAATCAGCAGCGTCGTTCCGGTTGTTTTTCTTGTTTCCAGATCCGCGTGAGCCCGCCCAACCTCACGCAGCGGATAGGTTTGATTGACATTGATACGCACTTTGTTGCTTTGCACAACATCAAATAGCGCGTTTGCACTGTCGATCAGTTCCTGGCGCGCGGCGATATAGGTGAAGAGGGTCGGGCGCGTTGCGAAAAGCGAACCTTTCTGCGCCAGTGCGGAGAGGGTGAAATTCTCGATCGGGCCGGAGGATTGGCCGAAAGAGGCGAAGAGGCCGCGCGGCTTCAGGCAGTCGAGAGACTGTGGAAAAGTATCGCGGCCGATCGAATCATAGACGACATCCACGCCCTTGCCGCCCGTAATCTCGCGAACACGGCCGAGGAAATCTTCGCTCTTGTAATTGATGACGTGATCGTAGCCATGGGCGAGCGCCAGCTCGATCTTGTCTTCAGAGCCTGCCGTGCCGATGACGGTGGCGCCGAGCGCCTTTGCCCACTGGCCGGCGATCAGACCGACGCCGCCAGCCGCGGCATGGAACAGGAGCACCGTCCCGGGGCCGACCTTGAAGGTGCGGTTGAGCAGATATTCGGCGGTCATGCCCTTCAGCATCATTGCCGCGGCCGTTTCGAGCTCGATGCCGTCAGGCACATGCACCAGATGCCGCGTCTCGACATTGCGTTCGGCGCTATAGGCGCCGTCGGCGCTGGCATAGGCGACACGGTCGCCGACCTTGAAATCCGTAACACCAGGGCCAACCGACGTCACGGTGCCGGCACCCTCCTTGCCGGCGACGAAGGGCAGATGCGGCGCCTTGTAGGTGCCGTTGCGGAAATAGACGTCGATAAAGTTGAGGCCGACCGCCGCCTGCCTGATCTGCACCTCGCCCGCCGAGGGCTCGGGAAGATCGACCTCGACATAGTCGAAAACCTCCGGGCCGCCTGTCCTGGAGAATGAAACCGCCTGCGTCTTCGTCATCTTGGCTTATCCCTATGCTTCGCGTCCGAGGGCGGGGAAGAATTGCAGCACCGCGCCGATAACGTAAAGATAGAGCCCGGTCACGATGAAGAGAATGAGCGCCCATTCCGGCGTTTCGAAATGCATCAGCAGCGAATAGACGCCGAGCGCCGACCACAGCAGGAAGATGCCGAGATTGAGCGGGCGCAGTCTTTTCACGCGGACCGGATGCAGGAAATTGATCGGCAGGAAAGTCAGCACCACCGAGATGGTCACGACGACAAGCGCCGTGGTGGCGCTGGCATCGATGACGAACAGGGTGAAGACGATCATATTCCAGACGACGGGAAAGCCGGAGAAGAAATACTCGTCCGTCTTCATGCCCATATCGGCATAGTAGATGGCACTGGAAACGACGATCATGCCGGCGGCGGCGAAGGACCATGGCTCGCCGATCATGCCGCTCTGATAGAGCGCAAACGCCGGCAGGAGCACATAGGTGACGTAATCGATGATATTGTCGAGCGTGTCACCCGACCAGTTCGGCAGCACTTCCTTGACGCGCACCTTGCGGGCGATCGGCCCGTCTATGCCGTCGACGAGAAGGGCAAGGCCCAGCCACCAGAACATGTCGATGAAGCGGTGCTCGGCGGCGGCAACGACGCCGAGAAAGGCAAGGAAAGAGCCGGACGCCGTCAGGATATGGACGGAAAAGGCGCGCATCTCCGCGTAAGGAACACGCTTGTAGTTGAAAATCTTCATATTCCCCCGACCGCCTATCGCGCTCGCCCCGGCAAGCATGTTTTTTCGCCATCATCACCGGACCCTGTTTCTGTAGCGGGTTCGACGCCGTAGGTCTTTGTTGTCGCACCGCTTTTGCCGAAAAATCTGCATCCGGCAGCGACGCGCCGCTCTAATATGCATCCTTTGCCGGGCTTCGCCAGCGGGAAATACGACATTCCCCGCTCACCTTGAATCCTGACAATAACACGCATATTTCCCTTCATGAGCGCTGTGTGGAATGGAATGCCTTTAATTCCGGCCCGATATGTAATATCTGCCTCGCATCCGATAAGTTTATCGACGAAACGGGATCCTCTACCGCAATGAACGCGCCTGCAAAGACCGAAGACTTCGCCTCGTCCATCCCCGCCGGCGTCTACGCCGAGACGGTGCTTGCCGTGACGCATTATACCGACCGGCTCTTTCGCTTCACGATGACCCGGCCGCAGGGCTTCCGTTTCCGTTCCGGCGAATTCGCGATGATCGGCCTGATGGTCGAGGGCAAGCCGGTCTTCCGCGCCTATTCGATCGCCAGCCCCGCCTGGGCCGAAGAGCTCGAATTCTTTTCCATCAAGGTGCCGGACGGTCCCCTCACCTCGCATCTGCAGGCGATCAAGCCGGGCGACCAGGTGCTGATGCGCAAGAAGCCGACGGGCACGCTGGTGCTCGACGCGCTGACGCCCGGACGCCGTCTCTACATGTTCTCGACCGGAACGGGCGTTGCGCCTTTTGCCAGCCTGATCCGCGACCCCGAGACCTATGAAAAGTTCGAGGAAGTCATCCTCACCCATACCACGCGCGACGTTGCCGAACTGAAATACGGCTTCGACCTCGTGCATGAGATCCAGAACGATGAGTTGCTGAAGGAAGTGGTCGGCGACAAGCTGCGCCATTACGCGACCGTCACGCGCGAGGATTTCGAATATCGCGGCCGTATCACCGACCTCATCTCCTCCGGCAAGCTGTTTACCGATCTCGGCGTGCCGCCGCTCGATCCGGCAATCGACCGCGGCATGATCTGCGGCTCCTCGGCCATGCTGAAGGATACCAAGGAACTGCTCGAAAAGGCCGGCCTCAATGAAGGCGCCAACAGCAAGCCCGCCGAATTCGTCATCGAGCGCGCTTTCGTCGGCTGACGCTCTTTCGACAATCAGACCTTACAACGGCTCCGGAAACGGGGCCGTTTCTATATGTGGGCGAGATAGTCGATCAAAACCGTCATGGCAGCCCGCGCCTCGGCCGGCTTGCCCGCATGAATGGCGCGGATGACGGCGACATGCAGCGCGATGGAGCGATCCATGCGCTCCGGACTTGCGGTGGAGTACCAAAGACGACGTGAATGCGTCTGCACCGGGCCGAGCGCTGACGTGATGAAACCATTCGGACAGGCATCCTCGAGGATTTCGTCGAAGGCCTTGTCGGCGGCGAAGAAACCGGCGAGATCACCGGTCACGGCGCATTCTTCCATCGCACGGGCGCAATCGACGAGACGCGCGCGCTGTCCATCACTCGCATGCTCCGCGACGAGGCTTGCCGCGATCGGCTCCAACTCACGCCGCACCTGCATGACATTGCCATGATCCTCAGGCCCGATCTCGGCGACCTGCAGCCCAACGCGCGGCTTCACGAGGATCAGCCCCTGCCAGGCAAGCTTCTGGATCGCTTCACGCACCGGCGTCCGTCCATGGCCTGCCATATCGATCAGCTGCTTTTCCGTGACGAACGCCCCGGGCTTCAGCGCCAACGTGACGATCAGATGCTCCAGCGCGAGATAGGCAAGATGGCTCTGTGACGTCTGCATGCCGAAATCCGAACCTGATATACAATAATCTGAAATGCCCGAAAACCCGAGGCAAGTCACGCTGATATATCATAACGGAGACAGATAGATAACATACTTTGAGGATCAAACGCCGTCTTTGCGAAAAGCCCGGCTGGAAACCGAGATCGAATTTTGACACGGGTCCTTTGTATTGGCGAATACATAGCCATCAGCTTCATGGAGAGGGCCAAACTGCAGGCCGTTCTCCGCGCTTTGCGTGCAAAAGGCCTCGACATCCGCCACATCGAATACGAGCTTGATGATGGATTGGCCGCTCCGCTGTCCCTTGGCTGCCTGATGAAGCATTATATTGACGCCGCCCTCCTGGGCGACGAGTTCGACGATCCTGTCGCCAGGCAGACTGATCGCCGTGAAACCGAAATGCTTCTCATAAAACCGTGCCGTTTCCTCGACGTTCCTGGCGTAGATCACCAGTCTGTTGAGCGGCATGATGTTACTCCTTACGTTCGGTTCACAAGAGTAGAAGGGCTTGGCGCGTTTCCCACCACGAACCATTTCTTATTCATGCCGCAACGCCTCGATCGGATTCAACTGCGCAGCCCTCCTCGCCGGGAAATAGCCGAAAATCATGCCGATTGCGGCGGAGAAGAGGAAGGCGACGGCGATCATCATCGGGCTGAAGACGAAAGGTACTTTCAGGAGGGTCACGGCGCCAAAGCCGAGGCTCAAGCCCAGTATGATGCCGGTGATGCCGCCGAAGAGCGAGAGCGCTACCGCTTCGACCAGGAATTGAGTGAGCACCTGGTTTTCGAGCGCGCCGATCGCCAGGCGGATGCCGATCTCGCGGGTTCGCTCGGTGACGGAGACAAGCATGATGTTCATGATGCCGATGCCGCCGACGAGGAGGCTGATTGCGGCGACGGCGCCGAGCAGGCCGGTCAAGAGCGTCGTCGTGCCGGTCATCGCCTCGGCGATCTGCGTCATGTCGTTGACGTTGAAATCGTCCTGCCGGCCGGGAATGATCTTGCGGCGTTCGCGCAGGAGATTTTCGACATCGGACTGCACCTTGGCGGTCGATACGCCGTCGCGGGCGGAAATGACGATACTCGGCACATTGGAACTGCCGCTGATGCGCCGCTGGAATACTTTGACCGGCATGATCACGACGTCGTCCTGGTCGTTGCCCATGCCGGACTGGCCGCGCTTGGCGAGCACGCCGATGACGGGGCATGAGACCTTGCCGACGCGGATCTGCTGGCCGGTCGGATCGGCTGCGCCGAAGAGCTGCTCGCGGACCGTGCCGCCGATGATGCAACGCGACTGGCCGCGTTCCTCGGCCGGCGTGAAATTGCGCCCGAGCGTCAGATCCCAGTCCTGGGCGACGAGATAGTCGTTGGTGGTGCCGTAAACGGTGGTGGAATGGTTTTGCCCGCCGAAGATGACGGTCGCCGTCGACTGGTTGGCCGGCGCGACCGCCCGCAGGCCCGAAACCTGATCGCGGATCGCCGCCACATCCTTCAGCGAGAAGCGCCGCGCCTCGGAACTTGCGCGGCCGGGACCGAACTGGCCGGGACGGACGAACAGCATGTTGGTGCCGAGCCGCGAGAGCTCAGTCGAAACCTGCGCGGTTGTGCCGTTACCGATCGTCACCAGCGCGATGACGGCGGCGACGCCGATGACGACGCCGAGCACGGTCAGGAACGAGCGCAGCATGTTGCGGCAGATGGCGCGCAGCGCGAGCTTCAGCGTCTCAAAGAACATGATCCGCCCTCCTCCGGTGCTCGGCTTCCGTCTCCAGCTTGCCGTCGACGAAACGGAGCAACCGCTGCGCATAGGCGGCGATATCGGGCTCGTGCGTGACCATGACGATGGTAATGCCCTGCTCGCGGTTCAGCCTCGTCATCAGATCCATGATCTCGACGCTGGTCTTCGTGTCGAGATTGCCTGTGGGTTCGTCGGCGAGCAGCAGCGCCGGCTCGGTGACGATAGCGCGGGCGATGGCGACGCGCTGTTGCTGGCCACCGGATAGTTCCTGTGTTTTGTGATGCTCGCGGCCGGAAAGGCCGACCAGCGCCAAGGCCTCGCGCGCCCGCTCACGCCGTTCGCGCACCGCCATGCCGCGATAGATCAGCGGCAGCTCGACATTCTCGACGGCCGAGGTACGCGACAGGAGATTGAAGCCCTGGAAGACGAAGCCGAGCATATGGCGGCGCAACAGCGTCAACTGGCTGCGGTCGAAGCCGCTGGTCGGGATGCCCTGGAAGATGTAGTCGCCACCGCTCGGCACGTCGAGGCAGCCGAGAATGTTCATCGCCGTCGACTTGCCGGAGCCAGACGGCCCCATGATCGCGACGAACTCACGGGCGTTGATCGCAAGGTCGACACGATCGAGCGCGCGGATCGCCGCCTCGCCCTCGCCGTAGATTTTCGAGACCTGCCTGAATTCGATGAGCGGCGGGCTTGCCATCCGTCTCTCCGCCTAGTTCGTCCGCACCGTGGTGTCCGTCACCACGGCGTCGTTTTCCTTGATTTCGCCGGAGACGACCTGGGTGAACTGGCCATCGGACGAACCAACCTGGATGACGACGGACGCGGGGCGGCCATTGCGCAAGACCCAAACGCGGCGCTCTGTGCCGGTCAGCGCCGGACCGGCATTGCGGCGCTGGCGCGGCGGACCGAAGAGGCCGAAAATGCCGCGGCCACGCGTCTCAGTCTGCGGCGGGGCATAACGCAGCGCGCTGTTCGCCACCATTAGCGTATTCTTGACGGCCTCGACGGTGATGTCGGCAGTCGCCGTCATGCCGGGACGCAGCAGCAGGTCGGCGTTGTCGACTGAAAGTACGGCCTTGTAGGTCACGACATTGTTGACCACTTCGGAGGCGAAGCGGATCTGCTCGATCTCGGCGGGGAAGTTCCGGTCGGGATAGGCGTCCACGGTAAACTTCGCCTTCTGGCCGACGGCGATCTGGCCGACATCGGCCTCGTCGACATCGACCTGCAACTCCATTTTCTTCAGGTCGCCGGCGATGGTGAAGAGGACCGGGGCCGACAGCGAGGCTGCGACCGTGGCGCCGGGATTGACGGAGCGGGTGAGGATCACGCCGTCGATCGGCGAGACGATCTTCGCTTTGGCGAGGTTGACCTCGGCAAGCTGCAGGTCTGCCTCCGAGGCCAGCACCTCGGCCTCGTTGATCTGTTTTGCGGCGACGGCGGAATCATATTTGTAGGTGGCGTCGTCGAGGCTCTGCTGGGTGGAGACGTTGCTCCTGACCAGGCTCTTCAGCCGTTCCAGCGAGGTGCTTGCCGATTCCAAATCCGCATTGGCCTTGGCGACATTCGCCTTGGCCGAATTCAGCTTGGCGCGCGAACTCTTCACATCCGCCTCGAGCTTGTTGGTATCGAGTTGAGCCAGTACGTCGCCGGATTTGATGGCGCTGTTGTAATCGACGTTGACGTCGCGAACCGTGCCGGAAAGCTCGCTCGATATATCGACCTGCTCGGTCGGCTGCACCGAGCCGGTGGCGGTGACGAGCACCGTCAGGTCGCCGCGTTTTACCGGCTGTGTGGCGTAGCTCACTTCGCTGCGCCCGCGACCTATATAGATGTAGGCGGCGACTGCGGCAGCGGCGACGACGACGAGAAGAACGAGCAGGCGTCCGCGCCAGCGGCGTCGCTTGCCCTGCTTTCCCGAGGCGGCAAGAACCGCTGCGAGGTCAGGCGTTGCGCCGGCCTTTGCCCCGGTTTCGTTGCCGCTTACGATTTTGTTCATGTCGTCCTCGATCCGTCAGTGGCCGCTTCGGCCTCCGCAGCGAAGTAATCACACCGCAGATGAACCGGCGATTAGCGCTGTCGCCGGAGTGCCACGGAATTGCGGATGGGTGAAATGAAATATTGGTAAGAAAAGTCAAGTTTCGGTGCGGCGGAGCATGTCGCGCAAAACCGTACAGCGTCCGTCAGTCCGCATCCTCGGTAAATTGGTCCGCGCCGGGCAAAGCATGCAGCCATGGTTCGCGCCGTTTGGTCCAGACCTCGTAGCCGGGGGCAAGGTCGGTCGGTGGACCATCGAGGGACCCGAGGCGGATTTCAACTGCGGCGTCCTGGAGACAAAAGAGCCTGCCGCCGCAGACAGGGCAGAAGCTGCGGCCGGCGAACGTGGCGATTTCGCCGCTATGGGAGAAAGCCTGACGCGGCCAGACGGCGAAGTAAACGAAGGCGGAGCCGCTCGTTTTGCGGCAATCGGCACAATGGCAGAGGCCGACGCGAAGCGGCTCACCTTCCACTTTGTAGGCGACCGCCCCGCAAAGGCAGCTTCCGGTTCGGGTCCTCATGGCGGACCGTCAGGAATCCAGATTGGTCGGCAGGCCGGGCGGGCGCCGCTTCGCCGCCATCAACAGGTCGAGCTCGGTGGCGGATGGGCCGAACTTTTCGTAGAGCCGTTTCGCCTCCTTGTCGTCGAGCCGATATTTTCTCGCAAACTCGCTCATACTGTAGGGGCGGCCACGCAAAACTCTTCGCGCCGGGGTCGCCGTGTTCGGTGCGTCGGTCATGTTTTCCTCCTTTCGTAGGTGTTCTCTAAGCTAGAGCGACATATCCGTTTGAAAAGAGCCGGCGTGCCGCATCGAGCCTATCGGCGCGAGTGGATGAGGTTGATTTTCCTGGAACCTTCGGCTGAAAACGCCGTTCCCGAGTGGAGGTTGCGGACCGCGCCAAGCGGACGCGGCGGTGCTGGAGAACAACGGGCTTTTTCCGCTTTCTCCCGATGGCCGACGAAACGGCAGACGAGCTCCCTACCCGCCCGGTCCGCTTCCTCATCCCCTATTTTCGAGGCGAGATCAGGAAACATTAAAACGGGGAACGCATGCGCAGGCTCAAGACAGGCGCCGACCGTCCTCGCCGAAAAGATGCAGCACCGCGGGATCAAGATGCAGCGGCAGGCTGTCGCCGGATTTCATCCGCTGCTGGCCGGCGAAGACGGCAATCAGCTTCTTTCCCGCCGCATCGGCATGCACGACCGTCTCGGAGCCCAATTCCTCGACGAGTGTGACGCGTGTGTCCAGCCTGCTATCGGAGCCCGCGTCGGCAAGGGTGATGTGTTGTGGCCGGATGCCGATGCTGACCCTCTCGCCGATCGGATGCACCTCCCGGGCAACAGCGGAAAGACGATGGCCGCCAACTGTTTCGACTTGCGTGAAACCGCCTTCGTGACCGGTGACCGACCCCTCCAGGAAATTCATGTGCGGCGCGCCGATGAAGCCGGCGACGAAGCGGTTCGCGGGCTTATTGTAAAGCTCCAGCGGGGTCCCCACCTGCTCGATCCTGCCGCCTCTCAGCACGACGATGCGGTTTGCAAGCGTCATCGCCTCGACCTGATCGTGAGTGACATAGATCATCGTCGCCTTCAGGCGAGCATGAAGGGCGGCGAGCTCGGCGCGCATGCTCACCCTGAGCTCTGCATCGAGATTGGACAGCGGCTCGTCGAGCAGGAAGGCATCCGGCCGGCGGACGATGGCGCGGCCGATCGCGACGCGCTGGCGCTGACCGCCGGAAAGCTGGCCCGGACGGCGCTGCAGGAAGGGTTCGATCTCCAGCATGCGCGCGGCGTCGGCAATGCGCGCCTCGATCTCGGCCTTGGCCACCTTGGTATTCTCCAAGCCGAAGGCCAGATTCTCGCGCACGCTCATATGCGGATAGAGCGCGTAGGATTGGAAGACCATGGCGAGACCGCGGTCGGCGGCGGTGATGGCGGTGACGTCCTTGCCGTCGATGAGGATGCTGCCGCCCGTCGGCTTGTCGAGACCGGCGATCAGGCGCAGCAGCGTCGATTTCCCGCAGCCGGACGGGCCGACGAAAGCGACGAATTCGCCGTCTCTTACGTCAAGCGAGACATCGCGAATGACCTCGACGGAGCCGAAATTCTTGACGATGTTCCTGAGCTCGAGCCCGCTCATGCGCTCTCCTGTTTCATGTTATTTCAGTCCGGAGCCGGCGATACCAGTCGTGATGAAGCGTTGCAGGAAGACGAAGATCAGCACGACGGGGATCATCGAAACGACGGTCATGGCGAGGATGTAGTGCCATTGGACGTTGAGTTCGCCGGCATAGACGTTGAGTCCGACCTGCAGCGTGTAGAGTTCCTTGCGCGAGAGCACGATCAGCGGCCAGAGGAAATCATTCCAGCGCCAGACGACCGAGAAGATCGCCAGCACCGCCAGCGCCGGCGCCGACAGCGGCAGGATGATGCGCCAGTAGATCTGCCATTCGCTCGCCTTGTCCATGCGCGCGGCGTCGATCAGCTCGTCGGGGATCGTCAGCATGTATTGGCGCAGCAGGAAGACGCCTGTCGGCGTGGCGACCGTCGGCAGGATGACGCCCCAGAGGCTGTCGAAGAGGTTCAGCGTGCCGATGACGGAGTAGAGCGGCACGACGATCACCGAAAGCGGCACCATCAGCGTCGCCAGGATCATCAGCATGACGGCAGTACGGCCGGGAAACTGGTATTTCGACAGCGCGAAGGCGGCCATGGAATTGACGAGCAACGTAATGGCCGTCGCCACCACGGTTACGAAGACGGAGTTGCGCAGGAACTGGAAGAAATCGAAACGCCGGAAGGGTTCGGTGTAGTTGCCCCCGGCGAATTCGACCTCACGCACCGGCGTGCGGTCCTTGATGTTGACCTTGACGATTTCGCCCGGCTGTTTCGGATCGACCATCTGACCCATGATGCCGATCCGGCGGACTTCGGCGAGCACCCGGGTGCTGCCGTCCGGCATCGTGACATTATAGAGCGGCAGCGGCTTGTCGTAGCCGGGCACCACGGCCTGTTGGGTGACATAAGGCAGGAAGGACGGCGGGAACTCGGCAAGGGCCGCCGGCGTCTTGAATGAGGAGAAGACCAGCCAGATGGCCGGGCCGAACATCAGGAAGACACCCGAGATCAGCCAGATCCAGGTAACGACATCGGTCCAGTGCCAGCCGCGGCCGCGGCGACGCAGCAGGAAGGCGCCGACAGCGCTCATTGGCGTGTTCCCTTCTTCTCGTTGCGGTTGCTGACCCCGAGCTGGATCAGCGTCAGTACGACGAGCACGAGGCCCATCAGGATCGAGGCGGCCGATGCGAGCCCCGGATTGCGCAACGAACTCGCAAAGCCGGTCTCGTAAATATACTGGGTGATGTACATGGTGCTGGTGCCCGGCCCGCCGCCGGTGAGCACGAAGACCTCATCGAATATCTGCACGGCGCGGATCAGTGCCAGCACCAGGACGACGATGAGGTTCGGCATCAGTAGCGGCAGGGTGATGCGCCGGAAAATCCGGGTGGGGCTCGCCTTGTCCATCGCGGCCGCCTCGTAGAGATCTTTAGGGATCGCCTGCAGGCCGGCGAGCAGGATCAGCGCGTAGAAGCCCATATGCGCCCAGACCGAGACGAAGACGGCGAAGAAGAAGGCCCAGAAGCGATCGCTGAGCCAGGAGAACGGTTCGAAGCCGAAGGGGCTCAGTGCATAGTTCAGCAGACCTTCGCGCTGGAGGATCCATTTCCAGATCAGGCCAACGACGACGGGCGACAGCAGCACCGGGAAGAAGAAGACGGCGCGCCAGAAGCCGCGATTGGAAAGCTCGCGATTGAGGATCAGCGCCGTCGTGAGCGCCGTGATCAGCATCGCGGTAACTTGAAAGACGACGAAGACGGCGGTGTTGCGCACGGCCGCCCAGAAGGTATCGGCCGCGCAGGTCGCCGGGTCGAGATAGCTGCCGCAATCGAAGAGGAGGCGGTACTGGTCGGCGCCGACATAGGTCCGGCTCTGAAGGAAGATGGCGCTGCCGCTCGTCGTCGAATAGATGAAATTGATGACCAGCGGCAGCAGCACGAAGACCGTGAAAATCAGCATGTTGGGCGCCAGGAAGACGCCCGCCATGCCGTTCAGCCCGGTCAGCTTCTGCCAGGCGCGCATGGGAATATCGACGATCCCCATGAGAAGCCGGACAGGCGCATGGAGCGCCTGCCGCAGACCGGCTTTCGCCGGCGGTTCTGGGGAAACAGTCTTCGGAGCCATCTGTTCTTCCGTCAGTTGGCGGCGACCTTGGCCTTGATGTCCTCGTCGATGCGCGCATAGGCGTCGTCGAGCTTCATTTCGCCGGCGATCACCTGGCTGATGCGGGCAACGATGGCGCTGTAGTACGCATCCGACCACTTCCAGCCCGGCAGCTTCATCGCGGGCGCCGCCGTCTGGCCGGCCGCTGCGACGAAGGCCGTCAGCGCCGCTTTCACATGCGGATTGTCGGTCTTGAAGTTCACCTGGCCGGCAGCCACCCCCTTATGCGCGGGAATGAACAGGCTGCGCTCGGCGAACTCCTTCTGCACGTCGGCACTTGCCAGATAATCCATCACCTTGGCGACATCCTTGGGGTTCTTGGTGTACTTGACGGCGACGAGACCGGCGCCGCCCTGCATGCCGGAGCAGGCAACCGTGCCGCAGGGGCTACCGGTCATGACCCAATCGAAATTGTCGCCGATCTTCTGGGCGAAGCCGGAAATCTGCCAACTGCCCGAATAAAAATAGGCAAGCCCTCCATTGATGAAGTCTTCGGCCGCGGAGCGATAGGTGGTGCCGGCGGCACTCACCCAGACGTCCTTGTTGACGGTGCCGTCCTCGTTCCATTTGACGAAGCGGCTGAGGAAATCCTTGGCGCCCTGGTCGATCGGTGCGGGCTTGCCATCGGCGGCGATATAGTTGGCGCCGTAGGAGATGTTCGGGCCGGAGACGCGGTGGCCGGAGCGGTCGATCGCCATGGCGAAGACCTTCTGACTGTCGGCGACCTTCTTGGCCGCCGCCGCCCAATCGTCCCAGGTTGCCTTCGGTCCGGGAATTTCAACGCCGGCCTGATCGAACAGCGTCTTGTTGACGAAGCCGCCGGTCAGCGTCAGCTGCGTCATGAAGCCGGTGATGGCGTTCGAGCCGTCAGGACGCATCCAGTCGGCCTGGGCGCCGAAATTGTCGTCCCAGTATTTCGCGTCGGTGAGGTAAGGGCGAAGATCGAGCCAATGCTGCGCCGGCGCCTTCAGATTGGTGACGCGGGCGATATCAGGCCCCTTCCCGGCTTCCAGCTGCACCGGCAGCTGTTCCTTGACGACGTCATAGGAGACTTCGTCGAGGATGACGTTGATGTCGGGATTGGCCTTTGAGAAGCGCGACAGCAGGTCCTTGATGACCTCGCCTTCGCCGCCGTCGGAATACCACATGATGCGCACGTCGCCGGCATGAGCTGCTACGGAACTCAAGAGAACAGCAGCGAAAGCCGCGCCGATCGATTTCATTCTGGCCATTTTCTCCTCCTCCTGACCGATGAATTGCTGCGCCCGGCCGGTCCTCCACCTGCCGGACACTTCGTCTACGAGGCCGCGCGCCGAGGCTGCCTGCCCGGTATCGTGAGATGTACCGCGTCTCCCCGCACCGACCAGTCCGAAGGACTGAGAATGCGGCCTTCGGCGCGCACGGTGCCGTCTTCTTCGAAAACGACCTGGCCATAATCGGGATCGACGACGATCAATGCGCCCTCGTCATCCCGGCGGGCAGAGAGCCCGGCAAAACGCGCCTGCATGCCGTCAAGGCCGCCTTCCCGCTTGAGATCGGAGAGGCGCACGATCCAGCGGCTCTTCCGACCGGCCAGCCGCAGTTCCATATCCGTCGTCGGGCCTTCCTTGACGGGCGTCAGCATTCCGCTGCCGATGAGCAGCGCCAGGCCGCTACCAGAGCGGGCGAGTGCCAAGTTGCCATCAACCACGCTGTCGTCGAAGGCTTCCACCGGGAACCAGGCATGGGTGAAATCCGGCTGACCCTCATGGATGTCGAAATCGAGGATCGCGAGATCACGATACTGATGTACGCGCGGAAGCGTTCCGCAGCCGCCCCAGAAGCTTGGCCGGCCGTAGCCGAACTGGATGGTTTCGCCGGGATGGTTGATCCAGATCTGCGCTTCCGGCCGCGTGCCCAAGCGCAGGTGCAGCACCGTCTCCTGGTAGCCCCAGGCGCCGGGGCGATAATGCGCGATGGTGCCGAGTGCGGTGTCGCGCGTCTTGTAGTGATAAAGGGCGGCGAAACGGTTCTCGCCCTGGGAAAAGGTCCATTCCTGCGCATCATCGGCGTCATGGGCGGCGATTGCCGCAAGCTCTTCGGGAAAATGCAGGCCATGATCACGGATGCAGACGGCAAGCTGTGGCAAGGCATGGACGCGCCGGCCGTACCAGCCGCGCCCCCAGAGCAGGCGGGCGATGGCCGACAGTTCGACCGAACGGCCGGGACGCAGCGTATGTTCGTAGGAGCGGCCCTGGCTGCCGGTCAGCATGCCATGATGGGCCGAGCGGGCGACGATCTCCATCAGGCGAACGATGCTGGCGCTCGCGCGGCTGCGGATCGCCTCATCCGGCGCACAGGCGGCGAGCGCCGTCAGGCCCTTGAGGTCGATCGGGAAATAGGGAACGGAATTCCACTCGGCCATTTCCCAGCACTCGAAATGATCGAGCCAGGCGCGAACGCGCTCTTCGCCGACCTTCATCTGTTCGGCGCCCGTGCGGCCGGACCTGATGAAGACGGCCTCGGGGAAAAGCCTGCCACCGAGATAGGCGGCGGTATGGAAGAGAAGCGCGTGGTTTTCCGAAAAATACCACTGAACGTCGTTGCCCGGCTCGTCCATCCAATAGCGGTAACGGAGGACGGCGTGTTCAATCCTCTCCCGCAGCGCCGGCGACAGCAGATCGCTCCAGCGCGTATAGGCAAACAGCAGCGGCACCAGCACGAAATCGGCGCAGTCGTGGCAATCCTCGATGACGGGCAGCATGGCCGCTATCATCGCCTCGGTCTCCTCGCCGCCCTGCCCCAGCGCCAGGCGCGCAAAGGCGCAGACGGTATCGGGCTCGGAATGCGCAGCAACCTTCGCAAGCGCCTCGGCGACGCGGTCCTCCAGCGCAGCGGGCGCTTCCCCCTGCGGATGACAGATCTCGACGCCGAGCGTGCGGCCGACGGAAAACTCGCCGGTTTTGAAGGCGATGCGGAAGTGACGGAAATCGGCGGGCATACGCGCCGAGGTGCCAAGCTCAAGCTTGGTTGCACCCTTCTCCAGCGCGAAATCATAGGCGAAGCGTTCGACCGACATGAAGTCGCCTTCGATCTCGACATGGCAGGTCAGCGCCACCGGCAGCGGCCTGGGAAAAAGGATCGTCACGTCCTCGCCGAGATAGGCGGTGCGGTCGAAGCGCATGCCTTCGAGGATCGCCTCCAGCACATCCGCGTCACCGGCGGCGGTCGGAACGGGAAGCGATGTTTCGACCTCAGGTCCTTCGAGATAATCCAGCTGGAAATAGAAACGGGCGTCACGCTCGGCGAGATCGTCGAAATAGACGCGGATCTCGTTGAGGCCGGCGGACAGCTCGACCTCGAATATCTGCTGGGCTTCGAGATTGCGCTCGTATGGCGCCATGAAACCCTTTTCGCTGCCGTTGACGAAAAGGATGGCGCCGCCGCAGGTCGACAGGCGCAGCTTGGCGGGGCCAGCCGATCGGGCATCGAGGAAGGTGCGCGCCCAGCAGCCGATGCGCGTCGGGCGAAACCAGAAGCCGGAGAGATCGACACGTGGCGACGCGAAGGGAAGCCACCAGCGGATAGCCTCGAAGTCGGCTGAAGGTTGCGGCCGCCGGCTGGAGAAAGCTTTCTTGAATTCAGTGCGGCAGGGATATTCATGCGGAATGAAATTCTTCGTCTTGGTGACGAAGAAGAAGGGATCCATCCTGCCTTCCATCGGGCGGTCGGCGACATCGTACCGCTCCTGCCATAGGCTTGAGAGCTGCCAATAGACGATCGGGGTTTGCTTCGCGGTTGTGCGACGAAGATAGGATTGCTGTTCGGCGGCCATGCTTCAGCCCGCTCTGGAACAGCTGGAGCATGTGACGCTTTTCGGCATCATGCTCGAACCTTGAGACGCCGGGCGCAAAGCCGACGCATGGACTGCCCGTCAAGCCGCATCTTCAGCCTCCCTGCTTTGTTGCGGACTCCTCGCGACAATTGTGCATAGGCATTCCATTTGCGCAATGTGAAAGATTTTTGCATAACAGAGAGGGAGCGAGGAGATGTCATGGCAGCGGAGCAGAAAAAAGGCAGGCGCACGCGCCTCGACGATATTGCCGCCAGATGCGGCGTATCGATCAGCACCGTGTCGCGGGCGCTGGCCGGCGAAAAGGGCGTGAGGCCCGAGATCCGCAAGCTAGTGCTGGAAACGGCAAGCGAGGTCAGCTACGCCCTGCCGGCGAGCGTCGCGGGCAAAAAGGTGATGCTCGTCGCCTCCGGTGCGGCGATGATCGATTATGTTCGTAACCAGTTCACGCTCTACGTGCTCGAAGGACTGAATGCCCGCGCAGCCGCCCTCGGCATCGAGATGGCGATGCGCCCCATCGCCGACCAGGCGGATGAAGCGCGCGTCATCGCCGAGATGCGGGACGATGCGAGCTTCGGCGGCATGCTGATCCTGACCGTCGACGAGGAGGATATGCTTGCCGCGGCCGCCGATCTCGGAAAGCCCGTCGTGCTCGTCAACAGCGACGATCCCTATATGCGGCTTTCGAGTGTGACGCCCTGCAACCGTTCGGCCGCCTTCATCGCCGCGGAGCGGCTGATCGAGGCGGGGCATCAACGCATCTTGTTCATGCTGCGGCCGGGACGGCGGACGATCGAGCGACGCCTGGAGGGCTGGCGCGATGCCCTGCTGCATCACGGGCTGACGGCCGATGCCGATCTGGTGCTCGAAGTCGACGACTGGCTGCCGGAACTCGGCGCCGAGGCCGTCACCCGGCTCATCAGCGAGAAGGGCCTGTTCTTCACAGCCATTCTGACGGCAGGCGACAGTCTCGCCAACGGCGCCGTGCGCGGATTGCAGGCGATGGGTTATGCCGTGCCCCAAGACATTTCCGTCATGGGCATAGACGATCTGCCGCAATCGGCTTTTCTCAATCCGCCGCTCTCGACCGTTCACATTCCGATGCGCGAACTCGGCGCCACCGCGCTCGATCTGCTGCGCGACATGATGCTCGGCCTTGCGACGCCGCGGCGGCGCGTCGAGCTTTCCTGCCATCTCGTCGAAAGGGGCAGCGTTGCTGCCGTCAGGCGCCTGCAGGAGGTTATGCCGCGATCATGAAATTCCTGGCAATATCCGGAAGCGCCCGCCGGGCCTCCACCAACACCGCCATGCTCTATGCTTTTCAGTCGGTTGCGGGCGCGACGCATCAGGTTTCGGTCTATGACCGCTTGGGAGAACTTCCCGTCTTTTCGCCCGACTTGGAGCAGGAACCTCCGCCTGAAGTGGTGGCCTTTGCGAACGCGATCGCGGATGCCGACGGGCTCATCTTGGCAAGCCCCGAATATATCAGGTCTATTCCCGGCGGACTGAAGAACGCCATCGACTGGCTCGTCTCCCGCAACGAAGTGATCGGCAAACCGATCGTGCTTGCGCACGCGTCGCATCGCGGCGACGACATGCTGCACCAGCTTCGCACCGTTCTCGCCACACTGAGCGATCGCTTCAACGAAAAACTCTTCCTTCGCCTCCATCTGATGAAGCTTTCACCGGATGAGATTGGCGAGCAGCTTTCCCAGCCTCAGCGTCAGGACGAGATGCGCCGTTTCCTCGACGCTTTCGCAAGCTATTGCAGAACACCCTGATCAAGCTTCCATGAAGCTCGCTTCGAACAGCTCTCGCGCATAGGCATCATGCGTGATGCCGGCCTGCAGATCTTCCTTCGTGAGTTCATCCACGAAGCCGCCATCCTTCATGATCAGTACCCGGTCGCACATATGGGCGATCACAGCGAGATCGTGGCTGACGAGCAGATAGGTCAGTCCCTTCTCTTCGCGTTGATCGGCAAGCAGGTTCAGGATTTCGGCCTGGACGGAAACGTCGAGCGCCGATGTCGGTTCGTCGAGCAGCAGGATCGGCGGCGACAGGATGAGTGCCCGGGCGATCGCCACGCGCTGCCTCTGGCCGCCGGAAAGCTCGTGCGGAAAACGACTTGCAAAGCTTGCAGGAAGCCCCACCTGGATCAATGCCTTTTCGACCTTGGACCAGATATCGGAATGTCCCATGGCGCGCAGCGGCTCGGCCAGTGCGGTGCCGATACGATGGCGAGGATGCAGAGACCCGTAGGGGTCCTGAAACACCATCTGGGCTGAGGTCAGTTCCTCGCGGGAGCGCTTCTTTCCGATCGGTTTTCCGCCGAGCTCGATCCGGCCCGTCCAACCACTTTCCATCCCGGCGAGGCAACGCAGCACGGTCGATTTACCGCATCCGGATTCACCGACGATGCCGAGTGTTTCGCCAGGATTGACCTGAAAGCTGATGCCCCTGACGACATGGTTCCTGTTCTTGCCTGAGGCGAAGACGACATCGAGGTCCCGCACGTTGATCATTGCGCCGTCTCCAGATCGAGTTTCGCCCTGTCGAGAACCGCAAGCCGGCGAACCGGGTTCTTCGGGTCGGGCAGCGCTGATATCAGCCCGCGGGTATAGGGATGGCGAGCCTCTTCCAGGCTGGTCAGGGTTTCCACGATCTTGCCAGCATACATGACGATGATGCGCTCGCAGAAGGCGGCAACCATGCGGATGTCGTGGCTGATCAGGAGCAGGCCCGAATTGTTCTCCCGCACCAGTTCGTCGAGCAGCAGGAGCACATCCTTCCGTACGCTGACATCGAGCGCGGAGGTCGGCTCGTCGGCGATGACGAGCTTCGGCCGCGCCAGCAGCATCATCGCGATCATCACACGCTGGCCCATGCCGCCTGAAATCTGGTGGGGATAAAGCGCCATGACCCGCTCCGGATCGCTGATCCGCACGCGCTCGAGCATGGCGCGGACAGCATCCTGCGCCGGCTTGCCGCGAAGGCCGAGGTGAAGGCGTGCGGCCTCGGCGATCTGCTTGCCGATCGAGAGCACCGGATTCAGGGAATAGCGCGGATCCTGCATGATCAGCGCGATATCCTTGCCGCGAAGCGCGCCCATCTGACGCTCGGTCTTCGAGAGAAGCGAACTGCCTGTCAGATCCAGACGCTCGGCAGAAACCACGGCGGCCGGCGGCAGAAGGCGCATGACGGCGCGGCCGGTCGTCGATTTTCCGGAGCCGGATTCGCCGACGATGCCGACACGTTCTCGTCCGACGTCGAAACTGACATTGGACACGGCGGGGACCGCGCCTCGCCCGAAACGGACGCTCAAGTCCTTGACTGACAGAACGGGCTGGAGATCACGATCTTGCATGGCGGGGATCCAGAATGTCGCGCAGAGCATCTCCGGCGATGTTGAAGGCAAGGCTCGTCAGCAGGATGGCGATACCCGGCATGACGGCGACCCACCAGTAATCGAGCATGAACTTGCGGCCGTTGGAGATCATCGCGCCCCATTCCGGCGCGGGCGGCTGAGCGCCGAGGCCGAGAAAGCCGAGCGAGGCGGCGGTCAGGATGATGCCCGCCATGTTCAGCGTCAGGCGCACGATGACCGAGGGAATGCACATGGGTGCGATATAGAGGAGAAGAATGCGGATCGGCGACGCGCCATAAAGGCGGGCAGCGACGACATAATCGGCATTTCTGACGACAAGCGCCTCCGCGCGGGCAAGCCTTGCGATCGGCGGCCATGCCGTGAGCGAGATGGCGATGATCGCCGTGCCCAGCCCCGCGCCGAGTGCTGCGGCAAAGGCGAGCGCCAGGATCAGCGACGGGAAGGAAAGAACGATATCCGTGGTGCGCATCAGAAAGGCGTCGGTATTGCCGCCGAAGAAGCCGGCGACGACGCCGATCAGCAGCCCGATCGGCCCGACGATCAGGGAAACCGCAAGCACGGTCTGGATGGTGATGCGCGTACCGAAGATGAGGCGGCTCAGAATATCCCGCCCGAATTCGTCCGTACCCGCCAGGTGAGCGAGGCTCGGAGGCTGCAAGGCATCGCCAAGCGCCTGTATGGTCGGATCATAGGGCGCCAGAAGCGGTGCGAAGATCGCGACGAAGCAGAGAATGCCGAGGACGGCGAAGCCGGCAAGGCCGAGCGGTTCGTCGGCCAGTTTGCGGCCGGCGCGGGCAAAGGAAGCGGCAACCCGGCTCGGCACGCTTGGAGGACGGATCTGAATCTCGCTGTGAACGGCATCGCTCATCGGGCCACCTCCCTCATGCGCGGATCAAGGACGGCGTAGGCGACGTCGGCCAGGAAGTTCAGGAACATGAAGATGAATCCCACGATGATGGTGGCTGCGACGATGGCGTTCATATCGCCGATCATCAGCGCGTTGGTCATATATTGGCCGATGCCCGGCCAGGAGAAGACGATCTCGGTGACGACGGCGCCTTCGAGAAGCCCGCCATAGGAAATGGCAAGGATGGTGATCAGCTGCACCGCGATATTCGGCAGGACGTGGCGCAGAACAGTGCCGGTCGGGCTGACACCCTTGGCGCGGGCGGCAATCACATAATCCTGGCTCAACTGCTCCAGCGTGAAGCTGCGGGTCATGCGCGTGATATAGGCCATGGCGGCATAGGCAAGGATGCAGGCCGGCAGAATGATATGGCCAAGCGCATTCCAGAAGATCTCGGTCTCGCCCTGCAGGAGGCTGTCGACCAACAGCAGCCCGGTCTGCGGCGTGACGAGCCCTTCGTAAAACACGTCGACCCTGCCCGGCCCGCCGACCCAGTTCAGGCTGGCATAGAAGATGACGAGCCCGACGATGCCGAACCAGAAAACCGGGATCGAATGACCGACGAGGGCAACCACGCGGGCGATCTTGTCGATCAAGCTGTCGCGAAACAGGGCCGCGACCAGGCCAAGCGGGACACCGACGAAGGTCGAAATTATCACGGCAAGCGTGGCGAGTTCGAACGTCGCCGGGAAGGCCTGAGCGAGGTCCGAAGAGACGGGATTGCCGGTGAGCACGGCCGTGCCGAAATCACCATGGGCCAATCCGTTCAGATAGAGGAAAAACTGCTGGTAGATTGGCAGATCGAGGCCGAGGCGCGTGCGCATCGCCGCATAGGCTGCGGGATCGGCGAGCTCGCCGACGATCGCGCCGACGGGATCAGTGGGCAGGACGCGGCCGATCACGAAGGTGACGCAGAGGAGGATGAACAGGCTGACCAGCAAATGCGCCAGGCGTCGGCCAAATTCGGCTACAGAGAGTTCCTTCATGATCGGCTGCCTCGGGAGTATTACTGGGCTTCAGACTTGGTGACGTTCTCGAGACGCGTCAGCTGGGTCGGATGCCCCACATATCCTTGCACCTTGCTCGACAGGACGATCGGCTCGAAGCGTTCGAACATCGGAAGCACTGCCGGGTTCTGCTCGACGAACATCTTCTGCATTTCGACATAGAGCTCGCCGCGCTTCTTGGCGTCCGGCTCCATCGATGCCTTTGCCGTCAGGGCCGTGAGTTCCGGAATGTCCCAGGCCGAGCGCCAGACGAAGTTGCCGGCATTGTTGGCTTCCTTGGAATTGTCCGGATTGGACGAGAACTGCTCCATCGAACCGAGGACATTCGGCATGTAGGCGCTGGTCTGCGGGATCAGCAGATCGAAATCCCGGGCGCGGTGGGCGGCGATGATTTCCGAGCCGTTGCCCTGCTGGATATCGATCTTGATGCCAACCTGGGCGAGCGATGCCTGGATGGCCGTGGCGAGATCGATGCGCGGCGTCTGGGCGATGGTCTTCAGCGACAGCGAAAAGCCGTCTTTGAACCCTGCCTCGGCCAACAGCTGCTTGGATTTTTCGACGTCGAGATGCCAATCGGGATTGGGGATCGCATATTCGAAATTCTCCGGAACGGGCACGTTTCTCGCCCGCCCGTAAGGACCCATGATCGTCTTTTCGATGCCCTTGTAGTCGATACCGTAGGCAATGGCCTCGCGAACCTTCGGGTTGGAGAGGTACTTGTTGCCGGCATTCATCGACAGCACGTAAAAGCCGCCGGTGGGAATCCGCTGGATCGTAAAGCCCTTCTTATCGTTGAAGGTCGCAAGATCGGCTGCCGTCAGCGCGCTGGCAATATCGATGTCACCGCGGTCGAGCATCAATCGCTCGACCTGGCTCTCCGGAACGTGGCGAACGATGACGCGCTTCATTTTCGGAGCGCCGGCCACATAATCCTTGTTGGCGTCGAGGATCACGAGTTCGTTCGGAGACCAGCGATTGAGGGTGAACGGACCGGAGCCGGCCGAGTGCGTGCGCATCCAGGCATTGCCCCAGTCGTTGTCGGCAACATGCTTCTGCACTTCGACACTGTCGACCACGCTGGTGGTCGAGGCCGCGAGCCGGTAGAGCAGCATCTCGGCAGTCACCTGGCCGGAAAAATCGATGCGAACCGTCTTGTCGTCGACCGCCGTGACGAGCTTGTCGACGTTGTTCTTGTCATAGCCGACGCGCTTGAGGTTTGCGGCAGCAGCCTGGTCGAGCTTCAGGAGCCGTCCCAGCGAATAGACGACATCCTTCGATGTCACCGGATTGCCGGAGGCGAAATTGGCCTCGCGCAGCGTGAAGGTGATGCCCTTGTCGTCAACCTTCCAGCTTTCCGCCAGTTGCGGCACGATCTCGCCGTCCGGCGTACTGTTGACCAGCCGATCGTAGAGATTCGACATGATCTCGACCGCTTTTCCCTCCGTCGCCTGATGCGGATCGAGAGACAGAACCTGTGCCAGCGATGTCCCGATCACCAGCTGGTCCTTCGGTGTGGCGGCATAGAGCTGAGGCGCTGCGATCGTCAGCGCGCCGATGACGGCACCGACGAACAGGCCCTTGGAAAAATGCTTCATTGTAACTCCTCCCTGGATTACTATAAGAAAGACATATTATGTCGTCCGTATGTCGTATTATGATTTAACGAAGTCGAATATGATTTGCAAGAGCCGAGCGGAAGACGTGATGCAAAGGGAATTGGGGAACGGATATGACGACACTCAGCCGCGGTCGGCAAAGACTGGCACAGCAGGTCATCGATCAGCTGCGGGCGCAAATCGAAACGGGCAAGCTGCGCGTCGGCGACCAGCTGCCGACAGAACCGCAGCTGGAAGCCACCTTCGGCGTCAGCCGCACTGTCGTGCGCGAGGCGATTGCCGATCTCAGGGCAGCCGGCTTCGTCAGGCCGATCCAGGGCAAAGGCGTCTTCGTCGCCGATCCGAAGGCGCATTCGGTGCTGTCGCTGACGCCGGTGGAAATCAAAAGCATTCCGGAAACCCTGGAATTGCTGGAGTTTCGCATGGCGGCAGAAGGTGAAGCGGCCGCAATCGCAGCCTATCGCCGCACCGCCGAGCAGGAGGCGGCCATTCGCGAGGCCAACCGCCGGATGGCGCAGTTGATCGAGAGTGGACAGCAGACGGTGGAGGCCGATTATGCCTTCCACATGGCGATTGCCGCAGCAACGAACAACCGATTCTATGTCGACGTGCTGCGCCATTTCGGCCCGCGCGCCATCCCTCGCGGCCAGTTTCCGACGCTGCCCGAGGCCAATGACCGCGACTATCTGCAGAAGGTATATGCCGAACATGTCGAGATCCTCTCGGCGATTGCCGATCAGGATCCGGAACGCGCCCGCCAAACAATGCGCGCCCATATGATGGCAAGCCAGCGCCGCTACCGGATGCTCGCCGAACAGCAATAGGGCTCGACACCTCTTAAAATTCATATTATGTCATATGACATCGTAAATTTCAGAGGGATTGGGAATGTATCTGGGAACACAGGTGGCCGCCCGCGACGACGACGATTATCGCATCTTCGCGCAACTGGGCGTCAAGCATATCAGCGCCGATCCGCCGGGAGCGCCGAGCAGCTGGACGCTTGCCGATATCGAGCGTCATCGCGACAAGGTCGAGAGCTTCGGGCTGATCCTCGACATGATCCAGCTCCCCCTGCCCTCGCAGCCGATCGAAAAGGCTTCCTATCCCGATATCCTGCTCGCCGGTCCCGAGCGCGACCGGCAGATCGACGCCGTCTGCAAGATGATCGAGAATGTCGCGGCCGCCGGCATTCCGGCGGTGAAATATAATCTCAACCTGATCGGCATTCCCCGCACGCCGGATGAACCGGGGCGCGGCGGCTCGCTGAACGCCAGCTTCCGCTGGGACAAGACGGACCAGCAGGCAGCACCGGGCCTTGCCGGCGTTTTGTCCGAGGACGAAAACTGGGAAAGGATCGACTATTTCCTGGAGCGCGTCGTTCCCGTCGCCGAAAGCAACCGCGTCCGGCTCGCCTGCCATCCGCACGATCCCTATACGCCGCCGGGCTATCGCGGCGTCACGCGCGTGCTCGGCACGGTCGAAGGCTTGAAGAAGTTCGTGCTGATGCGCGAAAACCCCTATCACGGCCTCAATTTCTGCCAGGGCTCGGTCGGCGAGATGCTCGAAAATCCCGGCGAGGAAATCGACGACATCATCCGCTGGTTCGGCCAGCGCAACAAGATTTTCAACGTCCACTTCCGCAACATTCGCGGCGGCAAGCTTTCCTTCATGGAAACCTTCCCTGACGAGGGCGACATGGACATGGCCCGTTCGGCCAGGATCTACAAGGAAGTCGGCTTCAAATATATGCTGATGCCCGATCATGTGCCGACCGTCAGCGGGAAGGACCCTTCCGCCACGGCCTTCGCCTTCTGCTACGGCTATATCGCGGCACTTCTGCAGACGCTCGAAAGCGCCTGACACGGCCGATTTTCAACACGTAAGGAATAGGACTTGATGATGAACCCGATTGAATTGAAGAAGGCCGTCGGCAGTGGTCTGCTCTCGTTTCCGGTCACGCATTTCGACGATCAGCTTAAATTCGACGAGGCGAAGTACCGCCGCCATGTCGAGTGGCTTGCCGGTTACGACGCCGCCGCTCTCTTTGCCGCCGGCGGCACCGGTGAATTCTTCTCCCTCAACCCGAGCGAGATCCCGCAGGTCGTCAAAGCCGCCAAGGCCTCTGCCGGCAATACGCCGATCATTTCGGGAACCGGCTACGGCACGTCGCTTGCCATCGAGATCGCACAGGCGGCCGAAAAGGCCGGCGCGGACGGGCTGCTGCTTCTGCCGCCCTATCTGATGTTTGCCGAGCAGGCCGGCCTGATCGCCCATGTCAAGGCGGTCTGCCAATCGGTCGGCATCGGCGTCATCGTCTACAACCGCGACAACGCCATCCTGACCGCCGACAGCATTGCGCGGCTCGCGGAGGAATGCCCGAACCTGATCGGCTTCAAGGACGGTGTCGGCGATGTCGACAAGGTCATCGAGATCACCACGCGGCTTGGCGACCGTCTCGTCTATGTCGGCGGCATGCCGACCCATGAGGTCTATGCCCAGGCCTATTTCGCCGCCGGCGTGACGACCTATTCATCGGCTGTTTTCAACTTCGTCCCGGCGCTCGCCCAGCGCTTTTACGGCGCCTTGCGCACCGGCGACCAGGCGACCGTCGACGAGATCCTGAAGAGCTTCTTCTTCCCCTTCGTCGCCCTGCGCAACCGCAAGAAGGGCTACGCCGTCTCCATCATCAAGGCCGGCCTCCAGGTTCTCGGCCAGAACCCCGGCCCCGTTCGCCCGCCGCTGACGGATCTCACTCCGGAAGAGCTCGCGGCCCTGGAAAAGATCGTGCAGGCCAACGGCGTCGAACGGGTTGCGGCGGAATAGGCAGGAGCGTCGATCGAGGATGGCCGTGGCCATCCTCGCCTATAGCGCAACGCCGGTGCCACGATCAAAAATGTGCACCTGGTCGCTGGCGATGCTGGCCTCGAACACGGCACCGTAACGGGCGGGATATTCGCCGTCGACGATCGCCGTGACCTGCTGTCCGGCAAGATCGAAGACCACATGGGTCTGAGCGCCTGTCGGTTCCACCAGCATGGTTCGGCCGGCAAGCGGCGTGCCGCCCGATATGCCGGGAATCAGATGTTCGGGGCGCAGACCGATGGTGACGGCCTGGCCGGCCTTCACCCGGCGATCGGGCGCGATGCGGATCGCCGTGCCGTCTTCGAGGCGGGCGGCGGGCTCGCCGTTTTCGCCGTCCACCGTGCCCTCGAGCATGTTCATCGCCGGCGATCCGATGAAGGCGGCGACGAAGAGATTGGCCGGTTTCTTATAGAGTTCGAGCGGCGTACCCGCCTGCTCCACCCTGCCGTGATTGAGCACGACGATACGGTCGGCGAGTGTCATCGCCTCAATCTGGTCGTGGGTGACATAGATCGAGGTCGTCCTGACCTTCTGGTGCAGCGTCTTGATTTCCGAACGCATCTGCACGCGGAGTTTCGCATCAAGGTTGGAGAGCGGCTCGTCGAACAGGAAGACGGCCGGGTTGCGGACGATAGCTCGGCCCATGGCAACGCGCTGGCGCTGGCCGCCGGAAAGCTGGGCCGGCTTGCGGTCGAGCAGCTTGGCGAGATCGAGCATGCGGGCGGCTTCAGCGACACGAGCCTCGATCTCCGGTTTGGCAACGCCGGCAAGCTTCAGATTGAAACCCATGTTTTCAGCCACCGTCATGTGCGGATAGAGCGCATAGGACTGGAAGACCATGGCGATGTTGCGCTCGCGCGGCGTCATGCCGTTGACGACGTTGCCGCCGATGGCAATCTCGCCGTCGGTGATCTCTTCGAGGCCGGCGATCATCCGCAGCAGGGTCGATTTTCCGCAGCCGGACGGCCCGACGAGCGCGACGAAGTCGCCATCCTCGATATGAAGAGAGATGCCGTGGATGACGTCGACGGCGCCATAGGCCTTGCGAATATTGTTCAATTCAACGGATGCCATGATTGCAGCTCCAACGGTTCGGCTCAGGATTTCACGGCACCGGCGGTCAATCCGGCGATGATGTGTCTCTGGGCGACGAAGAAGACGATGATGGTCGGAAGGATGGTCAGCGTGATGAAGGCCAGCACCAGTTGCCATTCCGTGCCATATTCGCCGCGATAGACCATGATGCCGAGCGGCCAGGGATATTTGGATTCCGAGTTCAGCATGATCAGCGGCAGGATGTAGCTGTTCCAGCTGCCGACGAAGGAGATGATGCTGACCGTTGCGACGATCGGTCGGGAGAGCGGCAACGAGATATGCCAGAAGAACCTCATATAACCGCAGCCGTCGACGAATGCCGCCTGAAACAATTCTTCCGGAAGGTTGCGGAAATAGTTCCTGAACAAAAGAATGCTCATGCCGAGGCCGAAGGCCACCTGCGGCAGCACCACGCCCCAATAGGTATTGAGCAGGCCGAGATCGCGGATGCGGATGAAGAGCGGCAGGATCGCGGTCGCCGCCGGAAACATCAGCCCGAGCAGGAAATAGTTGAGCAGGAAGGACGAGCCGAAGAAGCGGACATGGGCAAAAGCGAAGGCCGCCATCGACGAGACGATCAGCGTCAGCAGCACGGTCAGCGCTGCGATGACAAGCGAATTGCCGATCTGCAGCCAGTAGCGCTCACCGAAGAGAATGTCGGTGTAGTTCGCCCATTGCCATTCCGTCGGCAGGCCGAAGGGGTTGGTGCGCAGGTCGCCCAGGGTCTTGAAGCCGCCGAGCGCCGTCGTCAGCAGCGGCACCAGCACGATCGCCGCGATCAGGCTCAGCGACACGTAGAGATAGATACGTGTCGACGTGCGCATGCGGATGGAAGAGCTCATATCAGTCATGGCGCATGAAAATCCTTTTGTAACCGAAGGCGAGCGTCACGCAGATGATGAACAGCACGACGCCGACGGCGCTGCCCAAGCCCACCTGCATGCGCATGACGCCGTAGGTGTAGAGGAAGGTGACCATCGTCTGTGTCGAGTTTGACGGCCCGCCGCCGGTCAGCGGCATGATCATGTCGAAGAGCTGCAGCGAACCGACGACGGCAAAGAAGATCGAAAGGCGCAGGGTGGAGCCGAGCAGCGGCAGCGTGACATAACGGAACTTTTGCCAGCCGGTGGCGCCGTCGATCTCGGCCGCCTCCAGCACGCTCTTATCGACCGATTGCAGGCCGGCGATGAACAGCATCATGTGAAAGCCGAAATATTTCCAGACGATGACCCCGAGCACGGCATAGATCGCCACGTCTTTGTCGGCGAGCACGTAAGGGTTGGCGAAGCCGAAGAAGTTGGAAATGGCGGCAAACAGGCCGTAGTCGCCATCATAGACGAAGCGCCAGATGAGGCCTGCGGCAACATCCGCCAGTACATAGGGCAGGAAGAAGATCAGGCGGTAGCCGACGACGCCGGGAATGCGGTGGGCCAGCATGGTGGCAAGCCAGATGGCAAGCGGCACCTGGATACAGATCGAGATGACGATGATCAGGCCGTTATTGACCAGCGCCTGGGTGAAAGCCGCGTTGCGGAACAGAACCTGGAAATTGCGGAGCGCGATGAACTCGGTCGGCGTGCCGTAGCCGTTCCACTTGTAAAGGCTGTACCAGGCCGCCTCGCCCATCGGCATGATGACGAAGAGCGTGAAGAGCAGCAGCGCCGGTGGCAGAAAGAGCAGCAGCACCGTCAGCCGGTCGTGGGCGACCGAACTCTTCCGGTTTGCGGCTCGTCTTGCCGGCCTTGCGGCGCTCGGTGTCGAGAGGACTGAGATATTGGCCATGGTTCCTGCTTTCGCATCTCGTCGGCAGCGATGCCGGCGCTCCGTTTTTAACAGGAGCGCCGGGAGGGCTCTGCGGGCGCTGGTTATTGTTCCAGTTCGAAAGCGTCCTGGATCATCTGGGCGCCGTCCTTGGAGTTCATCTGTCCGGAGACGATTTCCACCGAGACGTCGTTGACGACACGGCCGACGGCCGCACCGAGATCCTGGTCGAAGAAGTTCTGATGCCAGGTCGAACCCGCAAGCTGCTTGGCCGATTCGGCCAGCAGCGGGTTGACGACGCCATCATCGGCGCCGACGGCAACCGGCAGGAGCATGCCTGATTTGGCCATCGCCCGCTCGTTGTCCGCATTCGTCAGGAAAGCGAGGAAATCGATCGCTTCCTTGGAGGCCTTCTTGGTGACGGCCCAGCCGTTCAGACCGCCGAGCGTATCGGTCGGTTTGCCGGCGCCGCCTTCGACCGTCGGGAAGACGAAACGGCCGATATTGTCGGGTGCAAGGCCCTTGCCGTCGCCGGCATTCTTGCGCTGGTTGGCCTCGGTCGCTTCAAAGCCGAGGATCATCGCCGCCTTGCCGTCACCGAAGACACCAAGCGTCTGCGGCCAGGTTGCGCCGAGATAACCGGGCTGGAAAGGTTCGAGCTTGCCGAGCTCGGCGAGATCATCGCCGGCCTTGACGATTGCCGGATCGAGGAAGCCTTCGCCCTCGCCCTTCTTGGCGGCTTCGAAGACCTTCTGGCCGCCCTCACGCATGACGAGATAGCTCCAGTAGAAGTGGATCGGCCATTTCTCGCCGCCACCGCCGGCAATCGGCACGATGCCGGCAGCCTTGATCTTCTTCACCGCTTCGAGAAAATCGGTCCAGGTTTTGATATCCTCAGCCTTGACGCCGGCCTTGGCAAACAGCGCCTTGTTGTAGAAGAAGCTGACCAGACCGACCTTATAGGGGATCGCCCAGGTCTTGCCGTCGAAGGTCAGACCGTCGATCGAAGCCGGGGTGTAGGCCTTGCGCAATTTTCCGCCGTCCGCATCGAGGGCTGCCGTCACATCCTGCAGCGCGCCGGTCTCGGACTGCTGCTTCAGGACGCCGCCGCCCCAGCTGAAAAAGAAATCCGGCACATCATCGGACTGCAGCAAGGTCGGAAGCTTGGCCTTGAAGGCCTCGTTTTCGAGGAACTGCATCTGGATGTCGACATCGGGATGCTGAGCCTCGTATTTCTTGACGATATCCTCCCAGGCCGCGACGTTTTTCGGATCGAGTTCGAGATGCAGCCACTTGACCACCGTCGTCGCCGAGGCAGCACCTGCCCCTGCCAACAACATGCCGGCTGCCGCGGCCATGGATACGATGCGCCTGCCGCCGAAAGCGGCGTTCTTCAGCATAAAATTCATGATTTTCCTCCCAGGGGACCTATCCTCACAATTTTTCCCCTATGCGGAATAATTCAGCGGAGCTTGCGTCGGATGTCAACCCAATCGCCTCTATTTTTACCAAATGCGCTTGACAGGCCCGCGTAATTGCCTGCTATTTATTTCGTAACCCGTTAAAAATATTGGCTTCCGCCCAACGAACAATGCCGGCTAGTTTTTCATGAAGACCGCAGATCCAGAATTGATGCGCGCGATCAATCGCTTGAACGTGCTCGATACTATCAGGCGTCATGGTCCGATCTCGCGCATCGAGATCAGCGAACGGACTGAACTCTCGACGACAACCGTCTCCGCCATCACTGCCTCGCTGCTCGATGACGGGCTGATCCTGCCGCGCCATGAAGGCGATATCCGCAATGAGGCCGTGCGTGGCAGGCCGCGCGTGGCGCTGGAGCTCAATCCCGATGCCGCCCGCGTCGTCGGCGGCAAGATCGCCGCCAACCGGATGGTGTTCGTCGTCACCAATTTCCGCGGCGACGTGCTGTCGAAGCTCGCTTTGCCGATCCGCATCGACCGGCAGCCGATCGGCGTCATCGCCGATCTGGTCGAGGACGGGGTCCGGCGCTGCGTCGTCGATGCCGGGCTGTCGCTGGACGATGTCGACAGCATCTGCCTCGGCTTCCCCGGCGTCGTCGAGCATCGCACCGGCTACATCAGAAGCAGCCCCATCTTTCGCGACACCAATGTCGATTTCGCCGCCGAAATGTCGACGCGGCTGTCGACACCGACCATCGTCGAGAGCGACGCCCATGCCATCACGCTCGGCCATCACTGGTTCGGAAAGGCCCGCGATCTCGAGGATATGGTATTAATTTCGCTGGAACAGACGCTGGGGCTCGGCGTGTTGCACGGCAACCGCCTGTTCCGCGGCGCCGGCGGCCTCAGCCACAATCTCGGCGATCTCGTGCTCGGGATGGGACCGAACGGCATTGTGCGGCTTTTCAGCCAGGCCGGCGAAAGCGCGATCCTCGGCGAACAGCAGGCCGACGGGCGTTTTGCCGAAGCGATCCGTCTCGGGCGCGGCATGACCCACGCCCAGGCGCTGATCAAGGCCGATGACGACCGGTTGATCGGCGCCGCCATCCGCGCCGGCGAAGCAGTCGGATTGACCATCGCCAACATCGTCACGCTGTTTGCGCCGCCCCGCGTCATTCTGGTCGGCTCCAGCCTGGCGCTCGGCGAACCCTTTTTGAACAGCCTGCGCGATGCCTATGCGCTCGCCATCCCACCGTCGCTGAAAGGCGTCAGCGAACTCGTCTTCGACGATTCGAGCGACGATTTCTGGGCGCAAGGTGCGGCTGCGGTGGCGCTCTACGAACTCTACGAATCGCCCTGGAGCACCACGGGGCCTGCGCTCTGACGGGCGACACAATCTAGATCAATGGAGGAATTCATGGACAAGGTCGGTATCGGCATCATCGGATGCGGCAATATTTCGGGCGCCTATCTCACGGCGATGGCATCCTTCCCCATCCTCGACATCCGCGGCGTCGCCGATCTCAACCGGGACCTCGCAGAAGCGAAAGCTGCCGAATTCAACGTGCCCGCCAGATCAGTCGAGGAGCTTTTCGCCGATCCCAAGGTCGAGATCATCGTCAACCTGACCATCCCGAAGGCCCATGTCGCCGTGGCGATGCAGGCACTCGATGCCGGCAAGCACACTTACTCCGAAAAGCCGCTCGGGATTAATTTCGCAGAAGGGAAAAAATTGGCGGAGGCCGCCAGGGCGAGAAATCTGCGCATCGGCGCAGCTCCCGATACCTTTCTCGGCGGCGGCCACCAGACGGCCCGCACCTTGATCGATCAGGGCGTCATCGGCCAGCCGGTCGGCGGTTCAGCGACCTTCATGTGCCCGGGCCATGAACGCTGGCATCCGAACCCCGCCTTCTATTACGAAGTCGGCGGCGGGCCGATGCTCGACATGGGTCCCTATTACATCACCGATCTCGTCAATCTTCTCGGGCCCGTTGCGCAGGTTGCAGGCTTTGCGACGACGCCGCGGGCCGAACGACTCATTACCAGCGAGCCGCGCAACGGTGAGCGCATCCCCGTGCATGTGCCGACCCATGTCGCCGGCATGATGGCTTTTGCCAACGGCGCCGTCGTCCAGATCGTCATGAGCTTCGATGTCGCCGGCCACAAGCATGTGCCGCTCGAGGTCTACGGAACCGAAGGCACGCTTATTGTCCCCGACCCCAACAAATTCGCCGGCCCCGTCGAATATCTGAAGAAGGGCGGCGCCTTCGAGGACCAGCCGGTCATCGCGCCCTATGCCGAGGGCAACTTCCGCTCTCTCGGCGTCGCCGACATGGCGCATGCGATCCGCTCGAACCGGCCGCATCGCGCCAACGGCGATCTGGCGCTGCATGTGCTCGAAGTCATGGAAGCCTTCCATACCGCGTCCGAGACCGGCCGGACGGTCACGATCACCACGGCAACGGAGCGCCCTGCCCCCTTGTCCCAATCCATCGTCGACGGACGGCTGGCGAAATAGTTTCAGGAGGAAAGAGAATGCGTGAAGCACTGATCGTCTGGGGTGGCTGGAGCGGCCATGAGCCGCAGGAATGCGCCGAAATCATCAAGACCATGCTCGAGGAAGACGGCTTCAAGGTCTATCTCGAACACGGCACCGAGGCGCTTGCCGACCCTTCCGTCCACGATCTCAGCCTCGTCGTGCCGATCATGACGATGTCGAAGATCGAAAAGGAGGAGGTCAAGAACCTCGCTGCGGCGATCGAAAGCGGTGTCGGCATCGCTGGCTATCACGGTGGCGCAGGCGATGCCTTCCGCGACTCCGTCGACTACCAGTTCATCATCGGCGGCCAGTGGGTGGCCCACCCCGGCAACATCATCGACTACACCGTCAACATCACCCGGCCCGACGATCCGCTGATGGAGGGGATTGCCGACTTCCCCTATACGTCAGAGCAATATTACATGCATGTCGATCCCTCGAACGAAGTGCTGGCGACGACCAAGTTCACCGGCGATCACGCCTACTGGATCGACGGCGTCGTCATGCCCGTGGTCTGGAAGCGCAAATACGGCAAGGGTCGCGTCTTCTACTCCTCGCTCGGCCATCAGGCCAAGGAATTCGACGTCCCCGAGATGAAGACCATATTCCGCCGCGGCGCCAATTGGGCGGCGCGGTGAGACGAGGTTCAGAGGGTACTTAAAACCCCTCCCCACAAGGGGAAGGGCCTAAGATGCCGCACCGCCTCACATAGCCTCTACCGTACCGGTAGAACGGGAACCAGCAAGAAAAACCTGTCTTTTTGGTCACCGCCGGGAACCAGAGCTTAGCCCCTCCCCCTTGTGGGGAGGGGTTGGGGAGGGGTCTCTACGATGGCTCAGCGCAGAATCAACGCCGTACCGTAAAGCCCCAGCGCAAACACCGTATGAGCCAACAGATTGAAACAGCGGACCTTGTTCGGTGTCGGATGCTTCGAAGCGGCCCAGCCGAGGCCAAGGCCCGGTTGCAGCAGGAACCACCCTGCCCCCACGGTGACGATGCCGAAGATCCAGGCGGGAAGAAATGTTGGGGCTAACAACCACGCCGATCCCATGATGAGCGCAAAGATCACACCATAGAGAATGCCGACGACATAGTGGCTGATCCAGCCGAGCGCCAATTCACCAGCATAGGGCTCGGCGTCGGCGATGCTCTCATGAAAAACCTTGCCGCGGCCGAGATGCCAGAACCAGCGGCCGACCGGTGCCCAATTGGGCGCCGGCTGGCCGAAAAACCGGTTGAGCACGATCGCCCAGAGGTCCATGAGGATGGTTGCGCCGGCGCCGATCGCCAGACCACGCCATAGAATATCGAACATCGGGAATCACCGGAAAGCGTTAGGATGACGGAGGCATAGACAATCATTCCCAACGCACGGGCGCAATGGCCTCGGTGAATGCACTCGTCGTATATCAGGCTTCGGATGCTCTCCTCCTCACCCGCCTTGTCCATGCTGCCTTGGCATTGTCGTCGAGCCAGGCAAGCAAGGTTTCAACTTCCAAGCGTCATCGGGCCAAGCTCGGCTCTTTGCGCAAAGCATCAGTTCAGCGCCAGCGGCAACTGAACCGGGCGCGGCAACGGCGGCAGCGGCCGGCTGAGTTCGACTTTTTTCTGCCATGCGGCACGTCGCAGCTGATCCCGCTCGCGCGCGGCGCGGGATGCTTCGACAAGGGCTAGGGCGTTGGCGATCACCTGTTCGGTATGCGTCATGATCATCTCCAATGTTCCTTTTTTGTTCTAACTTAGAACTTTGGCCGAGGAAGTCAAGCGCCGGACAATCTTCTGTTCGAAAAAGCGGATCGAGCCGAGCTCGGAATCGAGGCGCGGTATTCAGTCCGCGGCTTCTATGACGGCGATGCCCGCCTCCTGGGCAGCTCCGACGAATGCCGCCCGCACGTCTTCAGGCCTGAGATCGCCGATGATCGCGTCAAGACATGCCTTTACGGCTTCGAGATATTCTTCGCCGTCGTCTACCGGCCAATCGTGGAGAAGCGTGCGCGCGGCGTCCCATACAGAGTTAATGACGGCATAATGACCTAGCCCCATTGAGGCCAAGCCGACCGGTCGAAAATTTGCCGTCTGTCTCACTTTCCTACAGCTTTTCCTAGTTGCGGTGAGCTCATGGGTATCGTGCAATTTGCATGCCGGATGAGAGCCGAGTCAATCGCAGTCGAAGGGTCGAGTTTCAGAAGGTTGGCTTGCGCTGTCGATGGCAGCCATGTCTCCCAGGTCGCCATAGCCCTCACTTCGGCGGATTTATCGGAGCGTCGAAATGTTCTCGAACGCCTTAAATGTGCCCAGGGTTCCACCATCGACGAAGGCTTTTCGATTAAAAAACAGTCCTTCTCCCAGAAATTGCAGCAATCGCGTGTACAATCATGTATCTGCTTCCGATTTCCCTGCTCCACGATGTAAATTCACTGGCAGAGTGAAGAAACCTTTCGGTTCTTCCGGCAGCGGTTTATTGGTTGAAAGCATCGACTGGGTTTCAATTCTACTCCTCGACTGTGCCTGGTGTAGACGGAGCAGCCTTCAGAACGTACAATGCGGCATGTCCATATGATGCAGATCGGGAGGAGCGCGCGATGCCCATCTTCATGGACCGGCACTATCTTGAGGGAACGTCAGCCGCCGAGGTTGCCCAGGCGCATCGCATGGACCTCGACATTCAGGATAGGTACGGCGTCAAGTTCCTCACCTACTGGTTCGACCAGCGGCGTGGGACTGCCTTTTGTCTCGTCGATGCCCCGGATATGGAAACGGCGCAATGCGTGCATCGCGAGGCCCATGGCTTCGTCGCCGGCGAGGTCGTCGAGGTGGCGTTATCCGCGGTTGAAGCGTTTCTGGGACGCATCCATGACCCCGAGCCTGCGCCCGGACGATCGTCCGCCGAAATGGATTCGGCTCACCGGGCAATCCTTTTTACCGACATCGTCGGATCGACCGAAATGACATCGCGCCTGGGCGACCGAATTGCGACGGAAATGGTCAGGGCGCATGATGCCGTGGTGCGTCGATGCCTCAGCCAAAACTCGGGCCGCGAAGTGAAGCACACCGGCGACGGCATCATGGCAACCTTCGCCGAAACGGTCGCCGCGGTCGAATGCGCGATGGCGATTCAAAAGGAATTCAAGCATTACAATGGCGGGAATGCCGAGCCCATCCATATCCGCATCGGACTGGATTGCGGTGAGCCGGTCGAGGACAGCAACGACCTCTTCGGCTCGACCGTGCAACTTGCCGCGCGTCTTTGTGCGGCGGCTTCCAGCGACCAGATTCTCGTCTCGGAGAATGTTTTCAGGGAATACGGCGCCGCCGATCCATTCACTCACGCGACACGCCGGCGGCTCAAGGGTTTCTCAAAACCCATGCTGGTCTTCCGATGCGACTGGACCAATGCCGGCCCAAACTGAGATCAGTCGATCTAATGTCCGAGCAAGCATCCGCCTCTTGCAGATGCCTGTCGCACTTTGCGGCCGAGAACCAGGCGATGACCAGCTTGGCAGACATCGAGACTAAAGCGCGTCGCGATCTTTCAGATCCGCTCCTCGCGCTTTAGGTCTTTGTTTCTACGCATGTCGTTAACGCAAAACCGTCGCACACTTTTGCGCGACATGCTCTAAAACGCGCCGCAGCGGCGGCGCATATTTGCCGTCCGATGGTCGATCCTATATCTGACTAAGCATTGCCGATATTTTGCTCGCTGAATACGCAATCAAATTTGGGACCGCCCTCGAGCACGCCCGACATCTTCAGGAAACGCCGGAAATTCTCGCGCGCGGCGCTGAGCGGAAAACGCCCGCTCGCCGTATCCCTGCATGCCTTCAACAGGGTATCATATGCCAAGCCCCGCTTGTCCGCCGGCCATTCGTCCAGAACATCGAAGATTTCATCGAGAGATGTGATCTGATCGACGAAATGATTGCGATGAAGAAAAACCGGATCAAACCGAGCTTCAGACATAGTAACCTCCCATTTATATTACTTTTATATGCGATAATTCTAATAAAAAACGATCACTCGTTCAAGACAAAATCGGGTTTCTTTTATTTTCAAGTATCGTGAAAATACTTCCACAGCGATAGAATAGCTCGATCAGATTATCCTGAAGCAAACTTGATCAGCGGGCTCAGAGGCCGTAGCTGGCATCCTCATTGGCCGATCGAGTTCACGAGCGTTCGGATCAAGCGAGAGTGATCAACCAAGCCGCGAGTTTCATGTAGATTTGAAATGGCACAATCGATTGGACGAGGGATCAACCTCGCAAGGAGGCGTTCAGATGAACCGATTTCTCACAGTGTTAGCCGCTGGAGCGCTGATCGGTGCGTCCACGATCACCTCTGCCTGCACCTCGACGGCAGGGCCTGATCGCCAGGATTTCCAATATCAGCGTGACACCTCCATAAACCCGGCGTGTGCAGGTGGCTTCCGGCCCAGCAACGCTCGCTCCTGCAGTTATTAACTGAGGTAAATATTCATTCGCGACTCCAGCACCGATAATATTGCGGCCGATTCGCCCAATCTCCGCGTGCACTATTTGAAAGTTGAGTATGAATCTGCAGCAATGAACCGCTGCTTTCAGTCATTGAAAACTGCAAGACTTCTGCGGCAATCGCTTGGCGGGAACTTCAAGCCAGCGCCGCAGTTAGTTATCGAGCCACGGAGGTTCAGTCGAACAGGAGAATAGTTCCCATGAATAATTTGATCTGGCTTGTCGGTGCTGTCGTTATCGTGCTCGCGATTTTGAGTTTCTTCGGCTTTCGCTGAGTGCAGACGTCGCCGACGTCATCATGGCGGTATAACCACGCCTCTCTCCGGGGAGCCGGGGATTTCGAAAGCGTGCGGGTCATGCAGCGTTACTAAGTTGGGTAATACCGGCTCAGCCGCGACGCAGGTTGTTCAAGTGAGCAGCCGCTCACGGAACGATCATCTCGGGATCTGGTTTTACCCACATCCCTCTCGTTAGCGGAGGCCATCATGTGGGCAATCCTGATCGGTGCCGCTCTCATAATCGGCGGACTTCTCTTTCTCTTTTCGTCGGCGCTCGGTCGAAGACCGAGTCATCCGCATCAAATGCCGCAAGGCGGAAGCACGCTGGAACCACGGCGCCAAGGCCTTAGGTTCCTCGGGATATCCCAGAATTGGCCAGCTCTGGCTGTTATCGCGGTCGGCGCGCTTCTGTTGGCTTTTGGGGGATATTCATGAGATCCGACAGCGCTTGACCGCGGCGAAACGTTCCCTCGACATCATCCGGAAAATGAATTTCACACTCTGCGGTCGATGATGGTGAGAGCGTCGGGGTTCGAACCCGAGACCTACTGATTAAAAGTCAGTTGCTCTACCGGCTGAGCTACGCTCTCCCTCTCCGCGGGTGAGACACCCCGGCTGGAAGTGGGCGGAACATAGGCAGGCGACCCATTGCGGTCAACCGAAAAATTCGGCTTTTTTCGGCGTTCGGCACATTTCTGCCGAGCGCAACGAACATTTCCTGCGCGCGCAAAAAGGTGATTGGCAATCAGGGGCCTGCAAAGCTAGGACATCACGCAGATTGCAGCCGGAGAGAATGCGTGTCGATTGCCGATATTTCCCTGTGGAGCGCACTGATCGCCGGGGCGCTTTCCTTTCTTTCGCCCTGCGTGCTTCCCCTCGTCCCGCCCTATCTCTGCTACATGGCGGGCATTTCAGTCGAGCAGTTCCGCGGCGGCTCCGCGGTTGCGGTGGCGCCGGACGTCAGGCGCGGTGTCCTCTTATCCGCGCTGCTCTTCACGCTCGGCTTTGCCACCGTCTTCGTGGCGCTCGGGGCCGGCGCCTCCAGCATCGGCATGGCGCTTCGCCAGCATCTCGATCTGCTCTCCAAGCTCGGCGGGCTGATCATCATCGTCATGGGGTTGAATTTCCTTGGCCTGTTCCGAATCGGGCTGCTCGCCCGCGAAGCCCGCTTCCAGGGCGGCGGCAAGCCGGCGACGCTGACGGGTGCCTATGTCATGGGCCTTGCCTTCGCCTTCGGCTGGACGCCCTGCATCGGCCCGGTGCTCGGCGCGATCCTCGGCGTCGCCGCCTCGCGCGAGACGGTCGGCTCCGGCGCCGGGCTGCTCGCCGTCTATTCGCTCGGCCTTGCCATCCCCTTCTGGATCGCCGCCGGCTTTTCCGGCGCCTTCATGCGCTTCCTGTCGCGCTTCCGCCGCCATCTCGGCACGGTGGAGAAGATCATGGGCGTTTTCCTCATCCTGACCGGCCTCGCCTTCCTGTTCGGCTGGGTCAGCGATGTGGCGATCTGGTTCCAGCAGACCTTTCCCATCCTGATGCAAATCGGCTAAGCAGTTCTCACCGCTTAACAAATGCCCAACTGGAAGATCCCTTGGCCGATATCGTCAGTCTGCTATTGCCGTTCTTCGGCCTGATTCTGATCGGTTATACCGCCGCCAAGACGACGAAGCAGCCGGCCGAAGCGCTCGGCTGGCTGAACACCTTCATCATCTATGCCGCCCTGCCCGCTCTGTTCTTCAAGCTCGTCTCACGCACGCCGATCGAGCAACTGACGCGCGTCGATTTCATCGTCACCGATATTGCGGCGACCTATGCGGTCTTCATCCTGCTTTTCGTCATCGGCCGCGTGCTGCGCGGCAATACGCTCGCCGATTGCACCATTCAGTCCTTTGCCGGCGCATACGGCAATATCGGCTATATGGGGCCTGGTCTGGCGCTCCTGGCGCTCGGCGAAGGAGCAGCCGTGCCGGTGGCGCTGATCGTCTGCTTCGAAAACGCCCTGCATTTCATCGTGGCGCCGGCGCTGATGGCAGCAGCCGGCGACGACAAGCGGTCGGCCGGCCGGCTTGCCGCCGATATCGCTGGGAAGGTCGCGCTTCATCCCTTCATCCTGTCGACGGCGGCAGGCTTTACCGTCGCCGCTTTGCATATCGATCAACCGCCGGCGTTTCAGCGTCTCGTCGATTATCTCGCCCAGGCGGCGGCTCCCTGCGCCCTCTTCGCTATGGGCGTGACGCTGGCGCTCAGGCCGCTGAAGCGAATCCCGGCGGAAATCTCATATATCGTGCCGGCAAAGCTCATCCTGCATCCCATCGTCGTCTTCATCGCGCTGACGGCGGTGGGCGGTTTCGAGCCGGTATGGATCTATGCCGCCGTGCTGCTCGCCTCGCTGCCGACGGCGACCAATGTCTTCGTCATCGGCCAGCAATACGGCGTATGGCAGGAGCGCGCCTCGGCGACGATCCTGATCACGACGGTATTTTCCGTGGTGAGCGTTTCGCTCTGGCTGATCGTGATCCGCTCAGGCCTTCTTCCGCTTCAGCTTTTCCCGTAAGGAATCGGGAATATCACGGAAGCCACGGCCCGGCTCGATGCCCTCGCGCATGACGATGTTGCGCAGGGGCGGAATGGCCGACAGGATATGCAGGCCGGCAGCGCGCAGCATCTGCACGGGCAGGAAATCCGAAAGCAGCGAGCGGTTGAGAAGATCGACGCTCGCCGTGCGCGTCATGATATCGGCGCGGCGCCTGCGATCGAAGCTGTCACCGGCATCAGCCGGCACCGGCAATTCGGCCCTGTCGCAAAGGATCTCGGCAAGCGTCATGATATCGCGAAGGCTGAGATTCAGGCCCTGCGCCCCGATCGGCGGGAAGACATGGGCTGCCTCGCCGATCAGCGCAATGCGCCCCTTGCCGAAGCGATGCGCCATCATGCCGGAGAGCGGCCAGACCTGGACGCCTTCTTCGACGTCAACCTTGCCGAGTATGGATTGCATGCGCGCCTCGACGAGAGAGCCGAGTTCGGCCAACGGCAATTCCCTGCGGCTTGCCGCCTCAGCGGGATCCTGGACCCAGACGAGGCTGGAGCGGTTTCCGGGCAGCGGCACTTGGGTGAAAGGGCCGTGTTTGGTGTGGAATTCCGTCGAGATGTTCTGGTGCGGCAGCGAATGGGCGAAATTCAGCACCATGGCCGACTGCGGATAAGACCATTTGCGGGTGTCGATTGCCGCCGTCTCCCGCAGCTTCGAGCCGCGGCCATCGGCGCCGACGGCAAAATCGGCAGAAAGCGTCTCGCCGCCGGCGAGCGTGATCAAAACCGCCTCAGCCGATATCTGGATCGATTCGGCCATATCGGTGAATCGGGTGATATCGCCCTCGCCGGCCGCCGCTTCTTCAAGCACATCGGCCAACGCTTCGTTGGGGAAATTGTAGCCGAAGGCATCGAGGCCGACCTCGGGTGCGCGGAAGGTGGTCGTCGGAGCGCGCAGCAACCGGTCGGTGCCATCGACGATGCGCATGCTGGTGAGAGGAGCCGCCGCCGGGCGCAGCTTTTCCCAGAGGCTCAGCCGATCGAGGAAGCGGATCGATTGATCCATCAGCGCCGTAGTGCGCCGATCCTCTCTCGCAGCAACGGGCGCGATGAGCGCCACGTTGCGGCCGCCACGCGCAAGCGCAATCGCGGCGATCATGCCGGCAAGACCGCCACCGATCACCGCCACTTCGAATGTCTTCATGCTATTATTCCGCCATCGTAAAAAGGCGGATCGGTCGCTTATGCGGCCGGCTTCGCCTGACGGCGCCAACTATAGCCCTTGCCGGCTTCGGCGTCACGCACCGCCGGCTGATAATGATGCGGAATCGCCGGAAGACGGTTTTCCGCGAGCCGCTTCAGCGCCGTGGCATTGGTCACCGAAAAGCTGTCGATGCCGACGCGCAGCATCAGCGGCACCTGATCGATCAGCACGTCGCCGACGGCGCGCAGCTCGTTGGTGTAACCCAAGCGCTGGCGCAGCAGCGAGGCATGGCTGAAGGCGCGGCCGTCGTTGAATGCCGGAAAGGCAACGGCAACGATTGCGAGGCGATCGAGGTAAGGTTCAAGCCGGCGCACGTCGTCGGCCGGCTTGATCAGAACACCGAGGCCGACATCGTTGCTTTCATCTGCCTTGGCGATCAGTTCGTCGAGACCGAGCAGCGGCTTCTGTTCGCCGGTCGCCTTCACCTCGTCTGTTTCGATCACCCAGGGATCGTTTTCGACAAAACCGGTTTCTCTCCAGATCTTCGTCATCATCCCCTCCTTATGCCGCTTCCGCAGCCGAGCCGTAGAGCGCGGCCTTGAAAGGCTGCGGCCCGACGCGGCGATAGGCGGCGAGGAAGGTTTCGGATTGATCAAGACGCAGGCCGAGATAGGTATCGACGATCGTCTCGATCGCGTCCGTCACCCGGTCCGGCTCGAAGCCGCGGCCGATGATCTCGCCGATCGAGGTATGTTCGTCGCCGGAACCGCCAAGCGTGATCTGATAGAGTTCGGCACCCTTCTTCTCCACACCGAGCAGGCCGATATGGCCGACATGGTGATGGCCGCAGGCGTTGATGCAGCCGGAGATCTTGATCTTCAGCTCGCCGATCTCGGCCTGACGTTCGGGACTGCCGAAGCGGCGGGAGATTTCCTGCGCGACCGGAATGGAGCGCGCATTGGCGAGCGCGCAGTAGTCCAGCCCCGGACAGGCAATGATATCGGTGATCAGGCCGGCATTGGCTTCCGCCAGATCGATGGCGACGAGGCCGCGATAGACCGCTTCGAGATCGGCCAGCGCCACATGCGGCAGGATCAGGTTCTGCTCGTGGCTGACGCGGATTTCATCGAAGGCATATTCTTCGGCGAGATCGGCGATCGCATCCATCTGCGCGTCTGTGGCATCGCCCGGAATGCCGCCGATCGGCTTCAGCGAGATGGTCACCATGCCGTAATCGGGGTTCTTGTGCGGCTGGACGTTCTGCTGGACCCAGCGGGCGAATCCGGCATCGGCCTTCTTCCAGCGGGCGAGATTTTCCCAGCCTTCGGCGCGCTCGGGCAGAGCCGGGGGTGCGAAATAGGCGGCGATCGCCTCGACATCCTGTTCCGGCAGCTTGAGCTCGGTATCCTTCAGCGCAGCGAATTCGGCTTCCACCTGGCGCGTCAGCTCCTCGGTGCCGGTTTCGTGCACGAGGATCTTGATGCGCGCCTTGTACTTGTTGTCGCGACGGCCGTGCAGATTGTACACGCGCACGATTGCCGTGGTGTAGGAGAGCAGATCCTCCTCGGGCAGGAAGTCACGGATCAGCTTGGCGATCATCGGCGTGCGGCCCTGGCCACCGCCGACATAGACGGCAAAGCCGATTTCGCCCTTGTCGTTCTTCTTCAGGTGCAGGCCGATATCATGGACTTGGATCGCGGCGCGGTCGCGGTCGGCGCCGGTGACGGCGATCTTGAACTTGCGCGGCAGGAAGGAGAACTCCGGGTGAACCGACGACCACTGGCGCAGGATTTCCGCATAGGGCCTGGGATCGGCGATCTCATCGGCGGCAGCGCCGGCGAAGTGATCGGCAGTCACGTTTCTGATGCAGTTGCCCGAGGTCTGCAGGGCATGCATCTCGACGCTTGCGAGGTCGGCCAGCGCATCGGGGATTTCCGACAGCTTCGGCCAGTTGAACTGCAGGTTCTGGCGCGTGGTGAAGTGGCCGTAACCGCGGTCATAGGTGCGGGCGATATGGGCGAGCATGCGCATCTGGCGCGCGCTCAGCGTGCCGTAGGGAATGGCGATGCGCAGCATATAGGCATGGAGCTGCAGGTAGACGCCGTTCATCAGGCGCAGCGGCTTGAACGCATCCTCGGCGAGCTCGCCGGCAAGGCGACGCTGAACCTGGTCGCGAAACTGCTCGACGCGCTCGGTGACAAAGGCATGGTCAAATTCGTCGTAACGGTACATCGTCTTCCTCAGACTGCAATGAATTCGGGATCGGCAGGAGCGTAGCCCGGTGCGTATTCCATGGTGGGGCCTTGCGCGCGGATGCGCTCGCGCAGGCGAAGCGGCCAGAGAATGCCGTTGGTTTCCTGAACTTCGACGACGGCGACGTCAACGACCTCGTTGTCGGCATAGGATTTCTTGCCGATCGCCTCCAGCGCTTCAACGGCTTCGTTGTGACGGGCGACAAGCGCTTCCTGCAGCGAGGTGGACCACTTCCCGTTCGCATCCAGCCAGACGGCAATGCCGTCCGTCAGCCGGTTGGCCGTCAGAACCTTGTCTACCATATTCAGCTCCTTGCAAGTTCCTCGAGCCGGGCGTTCGCACGCACCAGCGGCTCGGACAGTTCGAAATTGGCGCCGGCGACCGCATCGCCGATAATGACCATGACCGGCCCTGACAATTCGTCACGGTGCTGCAGATCGGGCAGATCGGCAAGCGTGCCATGCAGCAGACGGCGCTCAGCGCGGCTGGCGTTTTCGATGACGGCGACTGTGGTCTCGGCGGGAATGCCCGCCTGCATCAGCCGCTCGGCGACGGAGGCGGCAACCGTGCGCCCCATATAGACGGCAATCGTCGCGCCGGAGACGGCAAGGCTTGCCCAATCGGGCAGAACGTCGCCTGTAAGATCATAGCCCGTCGTGAAGACCAGCGAGGAGGCGACGCCACGCAGCGTCAGCGGCAGCTCGAAATCGGCAGCGGCGGCAAAAGCCGAGGTGATGCCGGGCACGACCTCATAGGTAACGCCGGCAGCGCGCAGCGCGGCCATCTCTTCCCCTGCCCGGCCATAGACCAGCGGATCGCCCGATTTCAGCCGGACGACGCGTTTGCCCTGACGGCCGAGATCGACGAGCAGTTCGTTGATCTCTTCCTGCGACTTGGAATGACAGCCTTTGCGCTTGCCAACGGAAAGGCGCTCGGCATCCCGGCGGCCCATATCGACGATCGCCTGCGGTACGAGCGCATCGTAAACGATGACGTCGGCTTCCATCATCACGCGTTGGGCGCGCAGCGTCAGCAGGTCTTCGGCGCCCGGACCGGCGCCGACGAGCCAGACATGGCCCGCGACCTTGTCCATTGAACCCAACAGCCGGTCGGCGGCGTGGCGGGCCTGAGGCAGGTTGCCATTGGCAACCGCATCGGCAACGGGGCCAGAAAAGAAACGGCGCCAGAAGACGCGGCGGGAAACGCCGCGGGGAACCAGTTGATCGACTGATTTGCGGTAGCTTGTAGCCAACGCAGCGAGGCGGCCGAGCGAAGGGGAAAGAAGCTGATCGATCTGGGCGCGGATCATCTGCGCCAGAACCGGCCCCGCCCCTTCGGTGCCGATCGCGACGGCGACGGGCGCGCGATTGACCAGCGCCGGCGTGAAGAAATCGCAGTAATCGGGCTGATCGACGGCATTGGCCGGGATTCTGGCAGCGCGGGCGGCATCAACGATGCTGCGATCCTCAGCGGCATCGCCGGTCGCGGCGAAAACGAGGGTGGCCCCTTCGATCTGCGCGGCGGAAAAAGCCGCGCGCACGGTTTCGATGCGGTTTGCGATCAGGAAGGCATGATAGTCGGCTTCCGGCCGATCGGCATAGGCGACGATATGCGCCCGCGTGTTCATGAGCAGCCGCACCTTGGCGAAAGCTTCGTCGCCATTGCCGAAGACAGCGGTCTTCTGGCCTTCCACGCGAAAGAAGGCGGGAAATACCGAAAGCTGTTCAGTCCTGGGAGGCATTATCAATCCACTTCGAAGTTGCCAGAATATGCCCTTGATCGACAAGGGATTGAAGGAACAGAAATTCGAAAGCCCCAGCAAGCGCGTATTCTTTTGCTCGCGCCATCCATGATTTGAGAAAAGTCACCCATGCTGACCAAAACAGCACATCCCGCAAGCGCTTGCTGCAGTGCACTATAAAGCCTGTGACAAACGGCGTCCACCGGCGACTGACGCATTTCACTTGCGCCGCCAAGGCGATAGACTACGGCGAAAACCGGAGATATCAATGCCCGACAAGACCATCGCCTCCCGCCTGCTTTCGGTCATCGAAGACGATATCCTGCCCTTGACGGAGCGCGGCGTTTCGCTGGGCAATAAAGTTTTCGGCGCGGCAATCCTGAGGAAATCCGATTTTTCGCTCGTCGTCGCCGAGACCAATAACGAGCTCGAGAACCCGCTCTGGCATGGCGAGGTGCATACGCTGAAGCGGTTTTACGAGCTTGGCGACAAGCCGCAAACCAAGGATCTGATCTTTCTGTCGACGCACGAACCCTGCAGCATGTGCATGTCGGCGATCACCTGGGCGGGCTTCGACAATTTCTACTATTTCTTCAGCCATGAGGATTCGCGCGACGCCTTCGCCATTCCGCACGACCTGAAGATCCTGAAGGAGGTCTTCGGGCTTGAGCCCGGCGGCTACCGCAGGCAAAACGCCTTCTGGAACAGCTTTGCCATCTCCGATCTCGTCGAGACCGAAGAGACTTCTCTGAAGACGGCGCTGGAAGCGCAGACCACCCGCATCAAGGCGCGCTACGACGCGCTGTCTTCTACCTACCAATCATCGAAGAGCGCCAACGACATTCCCCTGAACTGAGGCATCATGGAACCTTCCAAAGACATTTCGCGCCTGATCGAGATCATGGCGGCGCTGCGCCATCCCGAGACCGGCTGCCCGTGGGACATCGAGCAGAACTTCGAGACGATCAAGCCCTATACGATCGAGGAGGCCTATGAGGTATCCGACGCGATCGAGCGCGGCGATATGGACGATCTGTGTGACGAGTTGGGCGACCTTTTGCTGCAGGTGGTCTTCCATGCCCGCATGGCCGAGGAGGCCGGCGAATTCTCGTTCGGCGATGTTGTGAACGCGATCACCACCAAGATGATCCGCCGCCACCCTCACGTCTTCGCCCGCTCGGCCGCCGATACGCCGGACGCGGTGAAGATCCAATGGGATGAGATCAAGCAGGCCGAGAAACGCGAGCGCGCCGAGCGCCGGGCAAGGCGCGGCATCACCGAGGATTTCAAGGGCGGCTTCCTCGGCTCGGTACAGCGCAGCTTTCCCGCCCTGACGGAGGCGCTGAAGCTGCAGGAACGCGCCGCCAAGGTCGGCTTCGACTGGTCTGCACCTGAACCGATCCTCGACAAAATAGAGGAAGAGATCGGCGAATTGCGGGCGGCGCTAAGTGAAGGCGACCGGGCGAAGGTCAGCGACGAACTCGGCGACCTGATCTTCGCGGTCGTCAACATCGGGCGGCATGTGAAGGCTGATCCAGAAGATGCGCTGCGTGGAACGAACACGAAGTTTCGGCGTCGTTTCAATCACATCGAGCATGTTCTTGAAGCGGAAGGCGAGACGCTGGAAGATGCGACGTTGGAACGGATGGAAGAAATCTGGCAGGCGGCCAAGGCGATTGAGCGTGCGGTGACTGCTGGAGGTGGGTGAGCTTTCTCCCCTTCGCCCCAGCGGGGCCATCCGGCCCTCGGTGCACTGTCCGATAAGCCCTTTAGATGGATGGGGAAAGCCTGCCTCAAAGGCCAGCCTACCGCTCCCAGTCTTCCCTGGCAGCCTTCGGTCCATTACCGATGCGGCGTTCGAGTTCGGCCGCCTCGGTTTCCGACAAGCGCAGGTCGAGCGTGATCGAACCGTCCTCATTGTCCTCGCGGCCATCGACGATCGCGTGGTCGTAGAGCCAGGGCAGCAGCGCCAATTTGTCGACGGGAAGGCGGATCGTCGTTTCGGTCATCACGCCTGACAGTCTGCGGCTGATCTCTTCCATCAGCGTGTCGACGCCCTCGCCGCTGACGGCCGAGACCGCGACGACGTTGCCGGCGCCGGCAGCCTTCTGCACCATGGTGTCGTGCACCTCCGGCTCCAGCCGGTCGATCTTGTTCCAGACTTCGATCAGGCGCTTGGCGGCTTCGGCCTCGTCGATGCCGAGGTCGTTCAGGATGCGCATGACGTCGGCGCTCTGCGCCTGGTTGTCGACATCGGACATGTCGCGGACATGCAGGATGAGATCGGCTTCCAGCACTTCTTCCAGCGTCGCGCGGAAGGCGGCGACGAGATGGGTCGGCAGGTCCGAAATGAAGCCGACGGTGTCGGACAGGATGACGGTGCGGCCGTGCGGCAGCTTCATGCGCCGAAGCGTCGGGTCGAGCGTGGCGAAGAGCATATCTTCGGCGAGAACCCCTGCCCCGGTAATGCGGTTGAACAGCGTCGACTTGCCGGCATTGGTATAGCCGACCAGCGCCACGATCGGATGCGGCACCTTGCGGCGCTTGGCGCGGTGGAGCTGGCGCGTGCGCACGACCTGCTCCAGCTCGCGTTCGAGCTTGATGATGCGGTCCTGCAACAGCCGCCGGTCGGCTTCGATCTGGGTTTCACCGGGGCCGCCCATGAAGCCGCCGCCGCCGCGCTGGCGTTCGAGGTGGGTCCAGCTGCGGACCAGCCGGCCCTTCTGATAATTCAAATGGGCGAGATCGACCTGCAGCGTGCCTTCCTTGGTGGAAGCGCGGCGGCCGAAGATTTCGAGGATGAGGCCCGTCCGGTCGATGACCTTGGCGTTCCATTCCTTTTCGAGATTGCGCTGCTGCACCGGCGTCAGGGGATGATCGACGATGACGAGACCGGAATCGCGCTCGTCGAGCAGCGCCTTGATCTCCTCGATCTTGCCGGTGCCGAGCAGCGTCGCCGGTCTCGGATCGTTGACCGGAACGATCGAGCCGCTGACGACGTCGAGATCGATCGCCTGAGCAAGGCCCGTCGCCTCTTCTAGCCGGCTTTCCGGTGTGCGGGTGGAAGCCGATTCGGTCTGACTGCCGCGGCTGCGCGATTTCAGAACCGGCACGACGACGGTCGCGCGCATATCGTCCCTGTGCTTGGCGGCCTCAGGGATGATCGAATCGTTCTTGGTATCGCGTGTCGAAATGACGGCTGATCCTGTTAGGACGCGGCTTCTTCACTCTCGAACATCTGCATGGGCTGACCCGGCATGATCGTCGAGATCGCATGCTTATACACCAGCTGCGAATGGCCGTCACGGCGAAGAAGAACACAGAAATTGTCAAAAGAGGTAACAACGCCCGTGAGTTTCACGCCGTTGATCAGAAAGATTGTCAGGGAAATCTTTTGCTTGCGAACAGTATTGAGAAATAAGTCCTGCAAATTCTGAGAACGTTCCGCCATCGCGCCGCTTCTTTCTTTATTGCCGGCCTGAGCTGGCCGGTTGAATATCAATCAACCTCTCCATGCAAGACCGGCGGCACCCTCATTCCACCTGTCCAGCAAATCTTGGTATCAAATCGCAATCTTTTCCGCAACGTCGAAAAAGGCTTCGCGAACTTTCTGCGAGACGCTGCCGGGATGGCCGTTGGCAATCGCCTGATCATCGACGGAAACGACCGGAAAACAAATACTTGTGGCTGCCGTCAGGAAGACTTCGCGGGCCGCGAGCATCTCGGAAACGGAGAAGTTCCGCTCGGCGATCTTCAAGCCCAGCCTGGCCGCGACATCCATCAATGTGGTGCGGGTAATGCCGCGCAAAATGCCGTGTTCGGCCGGGCGCGTCACCAGCGTTCCGTCCGAATCGACGATCCAGACATTGGTCGCCGCCCCTTCCTTCACCATGCCGTCGGCATCGACATAAATCGCTTCCTGGGCGCCGGCTTCCTTGGCCTGCTGGCGAGCCATCGCATTCGGAAGCAGGCCGACGGATTTGATATCGACGCGGTCCCAGCGGTTGTCGGCAACGGTGATCGCCTTGATCCCGTTGGCATTCTTGGCGGCGATGATCTTCGGGTCCGTGCTCTTGGCCGTTATGACGAGCGAAGGCGGGGTTCCCTCGGCCGGGAAAACATGGTCGCGCCGGGCGACGCCGCGTGTCACCTGCATGTAGAAGAGCCCGTTGCGGACATGATTGCGGCGCAGCGTCTCGCGAATGACCTGCGTCATCGCCGCCCGGCTCATCGGCCAGACGATGCGGAGTTCACCGAGCGAACGGTCGAGACGGTTCAGATGGCGGGTGAGATCGACGATATAGCCGTGGCGCACCTCGCACACTTCATAGACGCCGTCGGCAAATTGATAGCCGCGATCCTCGATATGCACGCTTGCATCGGAATGCTTGACGTATCGGCCGTTCACATAAGCAATTCTCGGCATGGGAAACCTGGACTTCCGGGAGATAATTGAGGGACGCGGCGCGGCTTGCGCAGCGCCTTATATAATCAGACGCCGAGCGACTTCAGCTTGCGGTGCAGCGCTGAACGCTCCATGCCGACGAATTCGGCGGTGCGCGAGATATTGCCGCCGAAGCGGTTGATCTGGGCGATCAGGTAGTCCTTCTCGAACATCTCGCGGGCTTCGCGCAGCGGCAGCGTCATGATGTGATAATCATTCTTGGCTGAAACTTTCGGCAGCATGTCGCCGAGATCGGTCGGCAGCATGTCGGCGGTGATCGGCGCATCCGGGCCGTCGGTTCGGGCAAGAATCATCAGCCGCTCGATGTTGTTGCGCAACTGGCGGATATTGCCCGGCCAGTCATGGGCCTGCAACACGGCCATGGCGTCGTCGCCGATGCGGCGCGGACGGATGCCGGCCTGCTCGGAAATCTGGCGCATCAGCTGATCGACCAGGAAAGGAATGTCCTCGCGGCGCTCGGCAAGCTGCGGCACACGCACCGGCACGACCGCGAGGCGATGATAGAGATCCTCGCGGAACCAGCCTTCGGCAATGCGGCTTTCGAGATTATAGGCCGTCGAGGAGATGATACGGACATCGACCTTGACGCGCTTGGAGCCGCCAACGCGCTCGAACTGCTGATCGACCAGCACGCGCAGGATCTTGTTCTGCGTCTCGCGCGGCATCTCGCCGACTTCGTCGAGGTAGAGGATGCCGCGATGGGCCTCTTCGAGCGCGCCGATCTTGCGGGCCTGGCCGGGCGTGCCCTCGGTGCCGAAGAGCGCCACTTCCATGCGGTCGGGCGTGATATTGGCGGCGTTCAGCGCGACGAAGGGGCCGCTAGCGCGGCTCGACTTCTTGTGGATCATCCGCGCCACCAGTTCCTTGCCGGAGCCGGATGCACCGAGGATCATGATACGGCTGTTGGTCGGCGATACCTTCTCGATCGTCTGGCGCAGCTGCGACACGGCGACCGAGGTGCCGATCAGCTCCAGAGCGTCGCCGGTGCGGCGCTTCAGCTCGGAGACTTCGCGCTTGAGCTTGGAATTTTCCAGCGCGCGTTCGGCGATCAGAATCAGCCGGTCGGCCTTGAAGGGTTTCTCGATGAAATCGAAAGCGCCGCGCTTGATCGCCGAAACGGCGGTCTCGATGTTGCCGTGACCTGATATCATGACGACGGGCAGATCCGGATGGCGGGTCTTGATCTCGTCGAGCAGCGACAGGCCGTCGAGCTTGCTGCCCTGCATCCAGATATCGAGGAAGATCAGCCGCGGCACCCGATCTGATATCGCCGCCAGCGCGCTGTCGCTGTCATGAGCCGTGCGCGTCTCGTGTCCCTCGTCGGAGAGAATGCCGGAAACGATCTCGCGAATATCGTGCTCGTCGTCGACGACAAGAATATCAGAGGCCATAAACGCTTTCCTTGTCATTGGCTGCGGGAGAGGTGGGCGCCGGATCCAGACGCGGCAGATGCACGCGGATCATGGCCCCTCTTCCCCGGTCAAAATCGGCGGGCGCATCGTGCAACTCGAGCTGCCCGCCATGTTCCTCGATGATCTTCTTGACGATGGCGAGCCCAAGGCCCGTGCCCTTCTCGCGCATCGTCATATAGGGTTCCAGAATGCTGTGGCGGTTCTCCACCGGCAGGCCGCGGCCATTGTCGATCACGTCGACGGTGAAGCGGTCGCGGGCGGCATCGAGCACGGCTCGCACGAGAATCTTGCGTTCGTCCCGTTCGTCGCTCGGAACCGCCTCGATCGCTTCCACGGCATTCTTGATGAGATTTCCGAAAGCCTGGCCGAGCATACGGCTGTCGAACATACCCTCCAGCGGCTGATCGCCGAAATCCTGCCCGAAAGTGACGTGGTTGTTGCCCATCTCGCGCAGGAAGATCGCGTCGCGCAGGATGTCGCGCAGGTCGCTCGGCTCCTTGGTGGGCTTCGGCATACGGGCAAAGGCGGAGAATTCGTCGACCATGCGGCCGATATCGCCGACCTGGCGGATGATCGTATCCGTGCACTGGTCGAAGACGGCCCGGTCGCCCTGGTCGATCTGCTTGCCGTAGCGGCGCTGGATGCGCTCGGCGGAAAGCTGGATCGGCGTCAGCGGGTTCTTGATCTCATGGGCGATGCGCCTTGCGACGTCCCCCCAGGCGGTCGAGCGCTGGGCGATGACGAGGTCGGTGATGTCGTCGAGCGTGATCACGTAGGATTCGCTCATGTCGCGCACTTCCTCGCGGGTGACCTGCACGCTGAGCGTCCTCACAGTTCCGCCGCGCACGAGTGCGATCTGCTTGCGGAAATCGCCGCGATGGCGCGCCGCCGCTTCGGTCAGCACCTGATCGACCTCGGGCGCGATATCGGCCAGCTGCTTGCCGAGCATCTCGTCGGCCGAGAGTGCCATCAGCGTCTCCGCCGAGCTGTTGACGATGGCGATGCGGCGGTCGTGCTCGACGCCGATAACGGCGGCGGTGACGCCCGATAATACGGCTTCGATGAAGCGGCGACGGTCGTCGACCTCGTCCTTGGCCTCGAGGATTTCGTCGCGCTGGGTGCGGATTTCGGAGATCATCTTGTTGAAGGTGCGCGAGAGATTGGCGACGTCGCCATCGACGGCATGTACGGGCACGACGATGTCCATATTGCCCGACGCGACGCTGTCGGCCGCCGTGATCAGCAGGCGGATCGGCCGGACGATGCGGTCGGCGACGGCAATCGCCGTCCAGATCGCCGCAAGCAGCACGATCAGCGCGAAGCCGATATAGAGCACGGCGAAGGCGATCTGCAGCGAGAAGCGGTTGGCTTCCATCGAGCGGTATTCGGTGGCGTTCTCCTCCATCATGCGCATGGCGCCCATGACCTTGGGATCGACGGCGCGCACCGTATAGAGGAAGGTGCCCTGGATGGCATCGAGCTTGATGATGGCGCCGACGAGATTGGTAACGCCGGGCGGAATGAGCGTCGGCTGGCCGGCGGCGGCCTTTTCCAGCGCGTCCTGCGGGATCGCCGGCAGCGGCTTTTCGGTGGCGATATCGGCCTGGACGATCACCGAGCCGTCGCGCTCGACGAGGAAGGAGCCAAGCAGGCCGCGGCCCCTCGCCTGGCGCGTCATCAGCTCGGCAAAACCCGTCCGGTCGAGACTGTAGAGGGCACGGTTGCGCTCCAGGTCGTTGGCCATGGAGACCGTCTGCCCCTGCAGGTAGCTGGCGTTCTCCATCATATAGGCTTGGCCGATATTGCGCGACGAGCTAACGATCGACTGGGTGCGCAAGGCAAACCAGCGGTCGAGACCGGCATTCAGCGTGATGCTGGCGAAGATGGCGACGAGGATCGCCGGCGTGATCGCCACGATCGAGAAGAGCACCACGATGCGGATATGCAGCCGCGCGGCCGCCCTGCCCCTGGTGCGCGCCTTGAGCAGCCTTGCCACCTCGCGCGCAATCAACGCCAGCAGCGTCAGGACGAAGAAGGAATTGACGATCACCGAAGTGATGACGACATGCGAAGTCGGGGCGATCGGCGTCAGGCCAAGCAGCACGAACAGCGTCACCGTGGCACAGAGAAGTGCGCCGCCCGCGAGCACGAGGCCGGGCACGGCAAAAAGGGCGCGGCGATCGGTCACCGTCGTCACCACCGTCTCGCCCGCCGCCGGCGATACCCCATCCTGCGTCATTCGGCCTCTCTTCAGACGGCGCCTGCCGCCTTCGCCACGCAATCGAAACCGAACAACGCCGGCTCAAGAAAGCCAGCGCCGCAAGACTCGATCGGGAGCGAATGTCCAAAACCCTTGCGTGACCTTTAAGCAACGCATTGTGGCGAAAATGCAACGCATCTCGTCACATTGTCAAGCCGGGGCGAGCCTCACTACAGGGGACATTATGAGTTGGTGAGGATAGGTCAGCTACTATTTTTCCTTAAGCTGACCCGTGGCAGGAAATTATCTCGCCCTAGAAGCGACGCGGTCCTTCCGGCTTGCTTCCGGCAATCACGTCGATCCGCTCCAGCACGTCAGGCGTCATCTTGTCCCTATGCGAAAGGGCCGCGAGATTGTCCTGCAATTGGCTGGCGCGCGACGCGCCAAGAATGACGGTCGAAACGTTGCGGTTGGCGAGGCACCACAAAAGCGCAAGGTGCGTGATCGACACGCCGATCTCGTCTGCGAGCTTTGCGAGCTGGCGCACCTTTTCGAGTTGTGCGCGGCCGGCATCGCTCGACCACTTCTCCTTCAGCCATTCGTAGCCAGGCAGGTTCATACGGCTGTCGGCCGGCACGCCGTCGCTGTATTTGCCGGTCAGGACGCCGGAGGCGAGCGGCGACCAGATCGTCGTGCCAAGGCCGATGAGGTCGTAGAGCGGGAGATAGTCGGATTCGACCTTCTGGCGTTCGAAGATGTTGTATTGCGGCTGCTCCATGGTCGGCGGCGTGATGCGCAAATCCCGGGCTACGGCATAGGCTTCCGTCAATTGCTGGGCGGACCATTCCGACGTGCCCCAATAGAGCACTTTGCCCTGGGCGACGAGATCGTGCATCGCCCGGACCGTTTCCTCGATCGGCGTGTCGATATCGGGGCGGTGGCAGAAATAGAGATCGAGATAATCGACCTGAAGCCTCTTCAGCGCCGCGTGGCAGGCGTCGGTGACATGCTTGCGCGACAGGCCGCGCTGTGTCGGCTTCTCGCCTCCCCAGAAGACCTTGCTCGAGACGACGAAGCTGTCGCGGCTCCAGCGGAGTGACTTGAGCGCCTCGCCCATCACGATTTCGGACTTGCCGCTTTCGTATCCTTCGGCGTTGTCGAAGAAATTCACTCCGTTGTCATAGGCGAGCTTCATCAGCTCGACGGCGTCGCCCCCTTCTACCTGCCTGCCGAAAGTGACCCATGAGCCGAAGGAGAACTCGCTCACTTTCAGACCCGACTTTCCCAAACGACGATATTCCATCATCCAACTCCCTCAAATTATGAACATGTGCCGGCGCGGGAACCGACGTCGACGTCGCACGAGCGATCCGCGTAATCTATGGCACGAGCAACGATATGCGAGGCTTAGCCTGCCAAATTGACCGGCATGAAACACGATGTCGCAGTTCGCGTCGCCCCGACCGAAAAGAAAGGGCGCTCCATGACATCAGTCGGAGCGCCCATGGCATGCTGTCGACGACAGTCGCGGCGGAAGTCGGCAGCAGCAACGGCAGATGACGAGATTCGGAACGGATAGGCAACATGGGAACCAAATGGGAACGCCATCGCCCGCTGGCCGACCTATGTCATCCACCTGTTATCCACAGCTTATCCACAGGCGCGGCGACGACGACCGCAGCAACTTCAATGACATTTGCCCGGCGGCAAACAACAGCCTGCAAATACTATGTGACTGTTGAATGACACTGCCCTTTTGTTTGCCGGCGCGGATATAAACTGCGACCCCGCTCCATTAAATTCAATATCGCTCCCGACCGTGGCGGCGGATACTGGAGAGGGGATGGCGGTGGGCAAACGAGGTGCCCGCCGCCGCTTCTCAGGCGGTGCGGGAGCTTCTGTAGACGGAGACGCCGAGCTCCCTGATCTTCTTGCGCAGAGTATTGCGATTGAGACCGAGAAGATCGGCCGCCTTGATCTGGTTGCCGCGGGTTGCCGTCAGCGCCGCAAGGATCAGCGGGTACTCCATCTCCGTCAGCACGCGGTCATAAAGGCCGGGCGGCGGCAAGTTTTCGCCGAAGCCAGCGAAATAGGTGCGCATGTTCTCCTCGACGGCCTGCGCGATCGTCATCGAGCCGCTTCGGATCGGCCCCTTGTCGATCGGGCTGTCGGGCACGTCGGAACGCAGCTCGGCATCGATGATCTCGCGGGTGATGACATCCTGCGGATAAAGCGCCATCAGGCGGCGGATGAGGTTTTCCAGTTCGCGGACGTTGCCCGGCCAGGCATAGGCCTTCATCAGTTCCAGCGCTTCCTGATCGAAACGCTTGGAACCGAGACCTTCCTTTTCGGCCTGCTGGATGAAATGGCGCACGAGATCGGGAATGTCCTCGGCGCGGTCGCGCAGCGGCGGCAGGCGCAGCGGCACGACGTTGAGGCGATAATAGAGATCCTCGCGGAACAGGCCCTGGTTGATCGCCTGCTTCAGGTCCTTGTTGGTGGCGGCGACGATGCGCACGTCCGTGCGGATCGGCGTTCGGCCGCCGACGGTGGTATATTCGCCTTGCTGCAACACACGCAGAAGCCGGGTCTGGGCATCCATCGGCATGTCGCCGATCTCGTCGAGGAAGAGCGTGCCGCCTTCGGCCTGCTCGAAGCGGCCGGTCGAGCGGGTCTGCGCGCCGGTGAAGGCGCCCTTCTCGTGGCCGAAGAGTTCCGATTCGATCAGATCGCGCGGGATCGCCGCCATGTTGATCGCCACGAAAGGCCCGTTGCGGCGCTTGCCGTAATCATGCAGAGCGCGGGCGACGAGCTCTTTGCCGGTGCCGGATTCGCCGGTGATCATCAGCGTCAGATCCGTCTGCATCAGGCGGGCGAGCACGCGGTAGATTTCCTGCATCGCCGCCGACCGGCCGACAAGCGGCATGCCGTCCTGCACGTCGTCTTCGAGCTTGGCGGGCTTGCGCTTCGGCTCGGCGAGCGCGCGGCCGATGATGCCGATCAGCTCGGTCAGGTCGAAGGGCTTCGGCAGATAGTCGTAGGCGCCCTTCTCCGAGGCCTTGATGGCGGTCATGAAGGTGTTCTGCGCACTCATGACGAGGACCGGCAGGTCGGGACGCGCCTTCTTGATGCGCGGCAGCAGGTCGAAGGCGTTTTCGTCTGGCATCACCACATCGGTGACGACAAGATCGCCCTCGCCTGCCGAAATCCAGCGCCAGAGGGTTGCGGCGTTGGAGGTGATGCGAACGTCATAACCGGCGCGGCTCAAAGCCTGGTTGAGCACGGTCCGGATGGCCGCATCATCATCTGCAACGAGGATCGTAGCTGTCATCGAGAAGGTCCTGTCGAGCTTACGGTAGAGGCGTCTTCAAGCGAGGCATCCTTGGATGCCGGCATGAGAACGCGGAATGTCGTGCGGCTGTTCTGGCTGTCGCATTCGATAATGCCGCCGTGATCGCCGATGATCTTGGCGACCAGCGCCAGGCCGAGGCCGCTGCCGTTCGTCTTGGTGGTGATGAAGGGATCGAAGAGATGCGGCAGCAGATCGGAGGGAACGCCGGGGCCGTTGTCGTGAACGCAGAATTCGAGCGGCAGCGAGATCTTTTCGCGCGTGCCGGCGACGGAAAGGCGAATACCGGGTCGATAGGCCGTCGTCAGCACGATCTCGCCATCCGTCCGGTCGCCGACCGCTTCGGCGGCATTCTTCACCAGATTGAGGAAGACCTGAACGAGCTGGTCGCGATTGGCATAGACGGCCGGCAGCGACGGGTCGTAACTCTCGGTGACGCGGATGTTGCGGGCAAAACCCGCCTTGGCGACGGCCTTCACGTGATCGAGCACGGAATGGATGTTGACCGGCATGCGATCGACAGGGCGTTCGTCGGAAAAGACTTCCATGCGGTCGACCAGCGAAACGATGCGATCGGTCTCGTCGCAGATCAGTCGGGTCAGCGCCCTGTCGTCATCGATCGCGGATTGCTCGAGCAGCTGGGCAGCACCGCGAATGCCGGAGAGCGGGTTCTTGATTTCATGCGCCAGCATGGAGGCAAGACCGGTCACGGATCGGGCGGCGGCGCGATGCGTCAACTGCCGGTCGATCTTGTCGGCCATGGAGCGTTCCTGGAAGACGATGACGACGGCGCCGGGCTCGCTGAGCACCGGTGCCACATAGAGATCGACGAGTTTATCCTGGCCGAGGCGCGGCGAACTCAGGTCGACGCGATATTCGTTGACCGGCGCCTTGCGCTCGCGCACTTGGTCGATCAGCGCGAGCAACGGGCTGCCGAAGGGAATGAAGGTCGAGATCCGGTAACGCGCGAGATGCGAGGCACTGGCGCCGAAGAAGGCCTCCGCCTCCCAATTGGCGAAGGCGACGAAACCGGATTCATCGACCATGACGACGGGGTTCTGGATGGCGTTCAGCACGGCCATGGCGACGGTTCCGCCGGCGTGATCGGGCGGAGATGTCGTATCCTTCGTCATGCGGCCTCCCGGCTGTCGAGCGCGCCTGCCGCCAATGCATCATAAAGGCGCGCGGCCACTTCGCGCGGATCACGCGAGGTCATGATCGCGGCTTTTTTGCCACCGGCAAGCGCGGGGGCGAAACGCTCCAAATACCAGCCGAGATGCTTGCGGGCATGGCGGATTGCCACCGCCTCACCGTAGAAATCGAGCATCATCCGGTAATGTTCGACAGCGATATCCGCAATCTTTACTAAAGGCGGCTCGGCGGCGCCCGCGATGACGCCGGCATGCCATGGCCTGCCCTGACAGCCTCTGCCGATCATGACGGCATCGGCGCCCGAACGGCGCAATATTTCCTGTGCGTCCTCCGCAGTCTCCACATCACCATTGGCGATCAGCGGGATGGAGATTACCTCGCGGACGGCGCGGATCGCGTCCCAATCGGCGCGGCCTTCATAGAATTGCATGCGGGTGCGCCCATGGATGGTCACGAGCTGGATGCCGGTCGCTTCGGCGCGGCGCGCAATGTCGGGCGCGTTGATGGAGTTTTCGTCCCAACCGAGGCGCATCTTCAGCGTCACGGGGATGTCGACCGCCTTGACCGTCGCATCGATCAGGCCGAGCGCGTGATCGGGGTCGCGCATCAGCGCCGAACCGGAATAACCGCCGATCACCTTCTTGGCCGGGCAACCCATATTGATGTCGATGATATCGGCGCCGTGATCGGCGGCGATCTTCGCCGCCTCCGCCATCCAATGCGCCTCGCGGCCGGCAAGCTGCACCATATGCGGACGGAAGCCGGCGGCCTTGAGCCGCGACCAGGATTCGGCCGTATCATTGACCAGTTCGCGGCTCGCCACCATTTCTGTGACGACGAGGCCGGCGCCGAAGCGCCAGGCAAGCTCGCGAAAGGGCATGTCCGTGACGCCGGACATCGGCGCCAGCACGACGCGGTTCCGCACGGACACGGGTCCGATTCGGAAAGGCGCTGCGAGGTCCTTGGAAATCAACTGACTATCTTTCGGGCACACCATGGAACTGCATTATTTTTAGCCAGTGTTCTCTGGCTTGCCAAGGGGGTTGGGATCGAAATCGATATTTTTCGGGTAGATGCTGGAAAACGCCAAAGCAAGACGTTAGAGCACTCGGGTCAATTCCGGATATTTTTGGGGATTTATGCTGCAAATGCCTTCCAAGCAACCGATATCGGCTGGAATTGTCATCGTCGCCGCCGGCCGCGGCGAGCGTGCGGGGGCCTCCACGGAAGGCCCGAAGCAATATCGCATGATCGGCGGCAAGCCGGTTATCGCCCATACGCTTGAAAACTTCATGACATGGGAACTGGCGACACAGATCGTCGTCGTCATCCATCCCGATGACGAGGCACTGTTTGCGAAAGCCTTCCGCCACGTCGTCTCGGCAACGCCGATCGAAACGGTCCTCGGTGGCGCGACCAGGCAGCAATCCGTGCTCGCAGGCCTTCGATATCTCAAGGACAAGCATGTCAGCCATGTGCTGATCCACGATGCCGTCCGCCCCTTCTTCGACCACGTGCTTCTCGACCGAATCGCGGAGAGCCTTGAAAGCGGCGCACCGGCGGTCCTGCCGGCCATGCCTGTCACGGATACACTGAAACGGGCCGACAACGCCGGCACCGTGCAGACAACGGTTTCGCGCGAGCACCTTTACGCGGCGCAGACGCCGCAATCCTTCGCCTTCGAAACCATTCTCGACGCGCATGAGAAGGCGGCGGCGAGCGGACGGAGCGATTTCACCGACGACGCCTCGATCGCCGAATGGGCGGGCATTCCGGTGACGATCGTCGAAGGCACGCCCGACAACGTCAAGCTGACGGTCAAGAGCGATATCGCGAAAGCCGACGACAAACTCTCGGCTCCATTGCTTCCGGATGTGCGCACCGGCAACGGTTATGACGTGCACCAGCTCGAAGCGGGCGACGGCGTCACCCTCTGCGGCGTGTTCATTCCACATGACCAGAAGCTCAAGGGTCATTCCGACGCCGATGTGGCGCTGCATGCACTGACCGATGCGCTGCTTGCCACCTGCGGCGCCGGCGATATCGGCGACCACTTCCCGCCCTCCGATCCGCAATGGAAGGGCGCGGCCTCGCGGATCTTCATCGAGCATGCGGCCAAAATCGTGCGCGAGCGCGGCGGCACGATCATGAATGCCGACGTCTCGCTGATCGCCGAAGCGCCGAAGGTCGGCCCGCATCGCGACACCATGCGGGCGAAGCTTTCGGAATATCTCGGCATCGATATCGAGCGCTGCTCGGTCAAGGCGACGACCAACGAGACGATCGGCTTCGTCGGTCGGCGCGAAGGCATCGCGGCAATTGCCACGGCGACGGTCGTCTATCGCGGGAGGAAATGATGAGCCTCTTCCCGCAGGACATCGTCGCAGCGGCGGAGACGATCATCCGGGATTTCACGGCGGTCGGGTTGATGGTCTCGACCGCGGAATCCTGCACCGGCGGGCTGATATCAGGCGCGCTGACCGAGATATCGGGATCTTCCGCCGTTGTCGACCGCGGCTTCGTCACCTACACCAATACCGCAAAGATCGAGTTGCTCGGGGTACAGGAGCAAACGCTGCTTCAGTTCGGAGCCGTCTCCGAGGAAACCGCGCGGCAGATGGCCCACGGCGCCCTCTTCCGCTCGCGCGCCGATATCGCCGTCGCCGTCACCGGCATTGCCGGCCCCGGTGGCGGATCGGCGGAAAAGCCCGTCGGCCTCGTGCATCTCGCCGCAAAATCACGCGCCGGCGCGCTCATCCACCGGAAAATGTTCTACGGCGATATCGGCCGCAGCGAAGTTCGGCTGGCGACGATCAGAACGGCGCTGGAGATGGTGCTTTCGCTCCGCTGACGGCAGTCGTCAGGCGGTTGCGTAGATCTTGCCCGCGCGCGTCTCGAAGGCCTCGGTGAACATGCGGAAGGCGCGATCGAACATCGAGCCCATCAGCGCGCCCAGAATGCGGCTCTTGAACTCGTAGTCGATGAAGAAATCGACGGTGCAGCCGCCGGCAGGCGTCTCGGCGAAATGCCAGCGATTGTCGAGATATTTGAACGGGCCATCGATATATTTGACCTCGATGATGCGTTCCGCCCTGTTCAGCAGCACCTGTGTCGTGAAGGTCTCGCGGATCGCCTTGTATCCCACAGTCATGTCGGCGACGAGCAGGATCTTCCCGTCACGTTCCCTGCGGCTCTTGACAGCAAGCGCTTCGCAGAGCGGCAGGAACTCCGGATAGCGTTCGACATCGGCAACGAGGTCGAACATCTGGTCGGGTGTGTGCGGGACGGGACGGTGCGTTTCGAATTGCGGCATAGGCGGCACTTAAGCGGGCCGGCTTAGAAGATCAAGAAGCTCGCGCATCTGGCGGCGGGATTTTAGCTGGAGAATGGGCACATCGGGGCCGCGTTCGGCGCTTCCGGCGACATAGTCCCGAAGTGCTGCCTCAATCAATGGCACCGCATCCCGCTCAAAATTCCAGATATAGACAAGTACATCCAGCGAGAGGCGCTCAGGGCAGCCGGCGGGCAATTCAGGGCGGTTGCGCTGGAAATAACGAAACGCCCTTGAGACGGCGCCATACAGGCATGCATATCTTGGTGGACGAAGCCAAATAACGACCTCGGCGCGCGGCAGGCGGATATTGAAGGAATTGAGGCCGGTTCCATCCATGATCCAGCGATCTTCCGCCACAGCCTTGGCGATAAGCCGGTCGATTTCGTCACGCGGCCTTTTTCTCCAGCCCGGCAGCCAATAGAAATCGCGGTCCATGGAGACGTAGCGCAGGTCGAGCACTTGCGAGAGCCGCTTTGCAAGCGTGCTCTTTCCGCTACCGGGGCAACCGATCACCAGCATGCGATCGGCATCGGCCAACGTCGTTTTCAATCCGGATGTGACATTCATTGGCTGCCCAAAGAAAAACCGCAGTCAGTTTGTTGCCTAACCTCGCCTCCACTCGACGTCATCCTCGGCCTTGTGCCGAGGATCTGCCGCCCTATCGATCGGTTGCAGATGCTCGGGACAAGGCCACTGGTGTCCGGTTTAAATTTGGTGGACAAGGCGCACGGTGTTGATTCTACTCGTATTCGGATGTTTGGCGACAATCCCGGACACGAAAGAGAGGCAACACCGTGCGGCACGAGAATAGCGTCT
>NZ_LOKX01000036.1 GCF_002211285.1 Rhizobium sp. R635
CCGGCGGGTCGCAACAGGCGGTCGATCCTGCGTCGGTGCATGAGATTGGCGCGCACCAGGCGGGCGAAGGCGAGCGGGCTTGCGACGGTGGTCTGGTCTGCCTTGGCCATCTGCAGCAGCAGGTATGCGATCAGGGCGACGGCGATCTGGATGCGCACGGCATTCTCGCTATTGCCGATGAAATGGCGGATCTTCAGCGTCTGCTTGACCCATCGGAAGAACAGCTCGATCGCCCAGCGGCGCTTGTAGAGCGCGGCGATCTCTTCAGCCGGAGCATCGAGATCGTTGGAAAGGATGCGCAATATCTTGCCGGTTTCGATCCGCACGCAGACCTCCCGAACCGGCACGCTCATCGGGTTCCTGCGGCTTTTCGCCATGCGCTGCGGCAGGAGGCCGACCCGATCCGACAGGATGGTTCCAACCAGGCTAACCGCTCTTTCCTCGGTGACGGCCAATTTGGTATGGGATTTGAGGCGCGTGACGATGCGGCAGCCGGCGGCATTGAGCTTCGCCCACCAGCCGAAATCGTAATAGCCGAGGTCGAAGACATAGGTGGCGCCCGCCTCGATGGGCATAACCTTGGCGGCGGTGATGTCGTTGACATTGGCCGGCGTCACCGCCGCATAGATCGGCCGTTCGGCATTGGCATCGTAGACGACGTGAACCTTGGCGCCACAGGCCTGATCGGAAAAGCGTGCCCAATCCGATCCCGCTCCGGAAAGGCGCAGACTGCTGCTGTCGATCAGATGCACCGCCTCGCCGACGGCCCGCTTGAGCCCGCGCCCGGCGCGCGACACCATTTGCGCGAACAGCTCGGCGAAAACCGCACTCGGGCGCAGGCCATTGGCGTCGGCAAGGGTCGAGCGTGACGCCGGGCGGGCGCCGAGATGGTAAAGACCGCTGCTGTGGCTTTGCAGGCCGCCGACGATCTCGCGCAGGCTGACGGCCCCGGAAAGCTGGCCGTAGAGTAGCGCGACCAACTGGCTCTTCGTCGACAGTCGCCGCACGTGCTTGTCGGCCTGATGCTCCTCCACAAGTCTTTCGAAGGCCGCCCACGGAATTCGCTTCAACAGATCATGAAAGACGCTATTCTCGTGCCGCACGGTGTTGCCTCTCTTTCGTGTCCGGGATTGTCGCCAAACATCCGAATACGAGTAGAATCAACACCGTGCGCCTTGTCCACCAAATTTAAACCGGACACCAGTGGGCTTGTCCCGAGCATCTGCCTCCGGTCGCGGGCGAGGACGTGCTGTTCGAGAGCGGTCGAGGAACGAAGATGGCGCGACATATTCTCTTCTCCCCGGCGGGGAGAAGGTGCCGGCAGGCGGATGAGGGGGCCACACGGAACACCCTTTCCATCGTAAACTATCCCGGCACGCAGGCGGAAACCGCATGCCCAATCATGGTAGAAGACTGCACAAGCACTGTTGAAACGCCTGCGTCTCCGGCCCCCTCATCCGCCCTACGGGCACCTTCTCCCCGCTGGGGAGAAGAGGGAATCGAAACGTCGGCGCTCTCCCCTCTCACCTCGGCTACCGGGTACTTAGAACGAGCATAGCGGGATGAGTGGCAGGCGCGGCGACTGACGACGCGGCATGAAACCAGAAACGGCCCTACTGCGCCGCCTCTTCCGTCATCCTGGCGTCGGAATAGACCTGGTTGCGGCCGCGGTGCTTGGCCATGTAGAGGAACTGGTCGGCGGCGTTGAGATAATTTTCGAAGGTTTCGTAGCTGCCGATTTCGGCAATGCCGATCGAGATGGTGACGCCGAGATCCTCGTCGTCGGCCGTCACCTTCAGCCGTGAGATGTCCGAGCGGATCTCGTCGCAGAGCTTGGTAGCGGCGGCCGAATCCATCTGCGGGAAGAGGATGGCGAATTCTTCGCCGCCGAGGCGCGAGAGCAGATTGTCGCTGCCTTCGAAGATCGTGAACAGCCGGTTTGCAACGGCCTTCAGCACCTTGTCGCCGATCTCGTGGCCGTATGTATCGTTCAGCCGCTTGAAATGGTCGATATCGAGAATGGCAACCGAGCTCGGCACTTTCAGCCGCAGACACTCGTTCACCAGCTTCGGGCCGTTATCGTAGAAATAGCGGCGGTTATAGAGGCCGGTGAGGTAATCGCAGGCCGCCGCCGCTCTGAGCTGGCGCATCTGCGCCAGCGTCTCGGCATTGTTGGCGATGCGGCATTGCAGCTCCTCGGCAACGAAGGGCCGGTAGACGAAGTCGCTGGCGCCGGCCTTGAGGAAGCTGGCCGACAGCATGCGGTCGTTGGAGGAGGAAACGCCGATGACGCGCAGCCGGTCCGAACCGAAGCGATGGCGGATGCGCCGCGTCAACTCGTAGCCGCTCATATCGGGCATGTGATGGTCGGTGACGACGAGTTCGATATCGCCATAGGCTTCGAGTGCAGCGAGCGCCTCGAGCCCCGAATTCGCCTCGACGACGAGATATTGCTGCGCCTTCAGGAGATCGACGAGCACCTGGCGGGCCGAAACGACATCGTCGACGACCAGCACCCGCGTCTTGCGGTTGGAGATCGCGCGGCGCACAGTCGCGACCAGGTTGTCGAGCGCGAACTCGTTGTCCTTCAGCACATAATCGATGACATTGCGCTCCATGATCCTGTTGCGCGTATTGAGATCGAATGTCGCGGTAAAGACGATGGCCGGGATGTCGTGCTCGATCGTGCAGTCGAGCGCCTCGCCATAGGGAGAGTCGGGCAGGTTGAGATCGACGACGGCCATGGTGTAGCCGTGACCATCGTCGGAAAGTTCCCTGCGAAGCGCCTTCAGCGACGAGCAGGATTTGACGGTAAGGCCGAGTTCCGTCTGGAACCGGTGGCAGAGCACGGCGGAAAACATCCTGGAATCTTCAACCAGAAGTATCTTGAGGCCGCTGGAGCGCAGCCCGATGCCATCCCGCTGGAAATCCCCCTGAAAAGCCACGGCCGCTACTCCCCCATGCGCCTCACGGGCTCGACTCGGCCCTCCCCCCGGCGCGGCGGACGATAGCCGAGAGGCCCATCCGCGTGAAGGGGACAAATAATAGGATTACTTGCAATTGCAGAAATTCGACGTCCGCCGCCGAAGACAGCCCCCGGCTTCCTCGCCATCCCTCTGGAGCGGCCGTCAGGCAACCGCCCGCTCCTTACGCATCGACTGGATCTGCAGCAGCGTGTCGAGGTTCTGGTTGACGCGGCAGTAGAATTCCTCGTCGATGAAGGGGCGCAGCATGAAATCATTGCCGCCGGCCTTCAGGAACCGTGCCGAAAGCAGCCGGTTCGACGAGGAGGAGACGCCGATGATGCGCAATTCATGCGAGCCGATATGGGCGCGGATGCGCCGTGTCAGCTCGAACCCGTCGATGTCGGGCATGTTGTAATCGGTGATCATCAGGCCGATATCGCGATTGGCCTTCAGGATCTCCAGCGCCTTGACGCCGTTTTCGGCGGTGCTGACGCGGAAATTATAGCGCTTCAGCCGGCTCGACAGCAAAGCGCGCGCCGTGGCGCTGTCGTCGACGATCAGCACGTGATGGCGATGATTGGTCAGGAACCGGCAGATCGATTCCGCCAGCAGGTCGACGGCGAAGACATTGTCCTTGAGGATGTAATCGACGATATCCTTGGCCATCAGCTTGTCGCGCATGCCTTCCTGGAAGGTGCCGGTGAAGACGATGGTGGGAATGGAGAGGTCGACCAGATATTCCAACGCTTCGCCGTTTTCGGCGCCGGGCAGGTTGATGTTCGAGATCGCCAGCGTGATCGGCTCGGAAGACTTGTCATAGGAAAACTGCAGATCCTCGAAGCTGCGGCAGATCTCGACATCGATGTCGAACAGCTCCTTGAGGCGTTTGCTGATCATCGAGGTGAATACGTTGGAATCTTCCGCGACAATAATCCGCGCACCGGCAAACATTTCCCCGGAATATTGCATCCCCGAAATACCTAGAAACGCCATAGCAAACCTTTGATGTAAATCTGTCCCCGGGTCGATTTGATACATCAATTGATTTGAATAATTATTAATCAGCGCGTCCCGATATGAAACGAAGATGCAACCAGATGGGCCGGCTCCGGTTTCTTTGCGGATATGATTAAGAATTCATGCGCGGAGCGGGTGATGAGCGCCCGCAACGGGGAATGGCAGTTCAACTGCCCCCAAGCACCAAGCCCAGCGAACGCAGGAAATGCGCCTCGATCTTATGCAGCAATTCGGCGCGGGCCGACGGGGTCTCGGCGATGCCGGGCTGATTGACCACGCCATGCAGGGCATTGAACAGAAACACCGCCGTAAAGCCGGGATCGTCGACCGGCCAGGCATCATCGGCTGCCCCGGCGGCGATGAGCTCGCTCAGATGCGCGATCAGGATGTTGCTGGAAAGCCCTTCCCGCGTTGCCGGAGGCGCCGCCACGAAGGCGAGGTGATGCAGGCCGGCCGCATCGAGATAGCCGGTCGCGCAGGCGGCCGACCACGCCGCCAGCTTGCCGCGCCAATCCTCCTGCCGCTGTCCCTCGACTGCCGCGACGATACCGTTCAGAACGCCCTGCACGAAGCGGCCGCGCAGCGCTTCCAGAACATCGGCCTTCGAGGAGAAGTGCAGGTAGAAGGTGCCCTTGGCGACCCCTGCCCCTGATGTGATCTCCTCGATGGTGGTCTGCTCCACGCCCTTTGCCAGGAACAGCCGTTCGGCCGCGGTCATCAGCTCGTCGCGGCGCTCTTCAGCAGGCTTGGTTCTCGGTTTTGAAACGGGATCGGCCGGCATGGTCCATTCTCACTGGCGGCGCGATGGCTCGGCCCTGTGCAGGTAGCCGGCAAACACGTCGCGCATCGCGGCGTTTTCGATTTCAGGCAGCAGGCGACCGACCTCCCCGCGATGATAACCGGCATGCGTCGCCACATGCGCCAGCATTTCCTCGCGGGACATGCGTCCGCGCCCGCCATCGGTGAAGGTGAAGTCGACGACTTCTTCCATTTCATCTGGCGTTATACGCGAGGTGTAGTCGACATACCAACGGTCCGTCTCCCTGATATCGGCCGAAAGCTGCGCCAAAGGCGGCGCGACGCTGCTCCAGCTCGCCGTGTAGTCGTGAACCTCCCGCTGAAGATTGGCGGCGAAGATGCGGTCGACGAGATGGGCATGGTTGAGCACACGAAGGGCTGAGGAAAAGGCATCGGATCGGCCCTCTTCACCGAGCGCACTCAGCGCGTCCAGAAGTTCCTCGTCGATGCTGGCTTTGTATCGGAACAGGGAATTCAGCAAGGTCTGCGCGCTCATGGCGATCTCCGGGCGGTGAAACGGATGGCGCCGACATCAAGCCGGCTGCTCTTGTTTACGCCACTGACTGATGGTCAGTCAACAACCGTGACGCTGCCCGCACGCAGTTTCACGGGGTCTTAGGCACAGCACCCGGTCCTTGCCGCTGCCGGTCCGCAGCAAGCCGCCGCCTTCTCGTTTTCTTCCGCCAGCCACCGGTCGCGCGGCTTGCAGCTTGCCGGCCTCGGCGACAACTCGACATGCATCGTACCGGCGCATGAAACCGGCATCGCCGCGCAATAAAGCTGCATCGGCCGCACGCCGTCGCTGACCTCGAAGGTGAGCCTGGCGGAGCCGTCGAGCTGTACGTGCTCCGTCACCTTGCGGATGATCGCATGGAACTTGCCGGCCGGCATATGCGTGCGCTCGCCCTCCTCGATGTCCCAAAGCTGGATGAAGATCTCCGTCCATGCCTCGGGATTGGCGCCGCAATCGAGGCCTGCGAATTGGCCCGCCTTGACCTCGGTGATATGATAGCCCTGATTCACCGGCCGGCCGTCGTAGTGAAAAACCAGCGGCGCGTCTTTGTCGCCGGAGAGCGCGTTGAGCAGCAGGCCCAGGTTGATGTCTTCCGCTTGAATTTTACCGTTGTCGATGACATTCATTTGCGCTAATCCTCATTTCAACAATTCAAGGATTATTGAAATATGGATCAACGTCAAGCCCTCGCCGCATTCGGCGCGCTTTCGCAGGAAACGCGCCTCCAGATCGTTCGCATGCTTGTCGTATCGGGTCCCGACGGAATGGCGGCGGGCGCCATCGCCGAAAGGGCGGACGTCTCCCCCTCCAATGTCTCCTTCCATCTGAAGGAGCTGGAACGAGCCGGCCTGATCGCCCAGCAGCGCGAATCCCGCTCGATCATCTACACCGCCAATTACGAAGCGCTCGGCGGCCTGATCCGCTTCCTGATGGAGGATTGCTGCAGCGGCAACGCCGAGATCTGCGCCCCCGCCGCCACCGTCGCCGCATGCTGTGCCCCTGCAATCAAGGAGGAACTGCAATGACCACAGGCCGCGTTTACAATGTGCTCTTTCTCTGCACCGCCAATTCTTCACGCTCGATCCTGGCCGAATCCATCATGGAGACCGAAGCCAAAGGCCGGTTCAAAGCCTATTCCGCCGGCAGCCAGCCGAAGGGTGAGGTCAATCCACTGGCGCTGAAGGAGCTCGCGGCACTGGGTTATCCCTCGGCCGGTTTCAGTTCGAAGAGCTGGGACGAGTTCGCCAAGCCCGGCGCGCCGGAGATGGATTTCATCTTCACCGTCTGCGACAGCGCCCATGGCGAAGCCTGCCCGGTCTGGATCGGCCACCCGATGACCGCTCACTGGGGCGTCGAGGATCCGGCCGCCATCCAGGGCAGCGAGGTCGAGAAGGGCCGCGCCTTCGCTGAGGCCGCCCGCTTCCTCAAGAACCGGATCATGGCCTTCCTCAGCCTGCCCTTGTCGTCGATCGACAAGCTGGCGCTGGAGCAGCATCTGCGCCAGATCGGCGCGATGGAAGGCACGACCGCAAAACCGGCAGGGGCTGGCTGATGGCATCGTTCGATCTGCCGCGCCGGCTGGTGGCCGAGGCCCTCGGCACCGCCATGCTGGTCGCAACCGTCGTCGGGTCGGGCATCATGGCAAGCTCGTTGACTGGGGATGTCGGGCTCGCTTTGCTCGGCAACACACTTGCGACCGGCGCGATCCTGGTGGTGCTGATCACCGTGCTCGGGCCGATTTCCGGCGCCCATTTCAATCCGGCCGTTTCGCTGGTCTTTGCCATGTCGCGCGCGCTGGCGAAACGCGATCTCGCCGGCTATGTGCTGGCGCAGGTCGCCGGCGGCATCGTCGGAACCGTCGTCGTCCATCTGATGTTCTCTCTGCCGATCGTCGAATTGTCGAGCAAGGTGCGCACCGGCGGCGCGCAATGGTTTTCCGAAGGTTTCGCGACCTTCGGGCTGGTCGGCATCATTCTCGCCGGCATCCGCTTCGAGCAGAAGGCGGTGCCGTGGCTGGTCGGGCTCTATATTACCGCCGCCTACTGGTTCACCGCCTCGACCTCCTTCGCCAATCCGGCCGTCGCCTTGGCCCGCTCGCTGACCGACACTTTCTCCGGCATCCGCCCGATCGATCTTCCCGGATTCTGGATTGCCGAAATAACAGGGGCTGTCGCAGCCCTTCTCCTGTTCACTTGGCTGCTACAGCCCGGCGCGTCGTCAACGCTATCGTCAGAGGCAAAACTATGAACGTCACCATCTACCACAATCCGGCCTGCGGCACGTCGCGCAATACGCTGGCGATGATCCGCAACACCGGGATCGAACCCACGATCATCGAATACGTCAAGGAGCCGCCGTCGCGTGAGGATCTGATCAAGATGATCGCCGATGCCGGCCTCACCGTGCGTCAGGCCCTTCGCGAGAAGGACACGCCCTATGCCGAACTCGGCCTCGACGATCCCGCTCTGACGGACGAGCAGCTTCTCCAAGCCATGCTGGCGCATCCGATCCTGATCAACCGGCCCTTCGTCGTGACACCGCTCGGCACGCGCCTGTCGCGGCCCTCCGAACTGGTCCTGGAAATCCTGCCGGAAACGCACAAGGGCGCCTTCACCAAGGAAGACGGCGAGAAGGTGCTCGACGCCGAAGGCAAGCGGATCGTCTGACCCTGCGGGGCGCTACTTGACGATCGCCGAGCCCTTGACGATGTCGATCGTCTCGCCGCCGTCGAGGCCGATGCGGTCGCCGTCGGGCGTCGTCATGAAGCAGCCGGAGGGGCAGAGGCTTTCCGAAGCGCCGGCATCGACCACGACCTCGACGCGCTGGCCGCCCTCGGTGATGACGAGCACCACGGCGGCGGGATCGGTGTTGGTGATGGATGCCGCATGGGCCGCCGGCGCGGCAAGCAGCGGGACAAGCAGAACGGCGGCAAATCTTGCCATCATGTGCGGCGGCGCGGATGCGCCCTCCCCTCGAACGATCGGTGCTGCCCTCGGCAGCGATCCCGATTGTCAGGGATGATGCACATAGACCTGTGAATGATGGCTGAATGAGCCGTTCAGCTCTTCAGGCCGCCCTCCGCCGTCCGCCCGCGCAGCTGCCGCACCGGCCGCTCCTCGTCTTCCACCGGCTTGTCCCGGAGCGTTTCCTGGCCGTCCGCCTGATCCTTGCGCGCGTTGAGAGGGAGAGGCGCGGCATCCCGATGGATGGTGAGATCGCTCTGCGGCAGCGGGATTTCGATACCCTCGGCCTTGAAGCGCCGAAGGATCTCGATCCTGAGATTGTTGCGCACGGTCATGCCGTCGCCCATGTCGGCGAGGAAGAAGCGCAGCTCGAAATCCAGCGAATACGGGCCGAAGCGCAGGAATTCGACATGCGGCTCCGGATTGCGCATGACGAGCGGAATCTTCGCCGTCAGTTCCAGCAGGATATCCATCACCTTCTGCGGATCGGCGTCGTAGCTGACGGAAACCGGGATTTCCGAGCGGCCGATCTTGTTGCGGTGTGTCCAGTTGCCGACGAGACCGTTGATCAGCTCCGAATTCGGCACGATGATCGATTGCTTGCGGAAGGTCTCGATCTCGGTGGCGCGCACCGAGATGCGCTTGACGATGCCTTCGGCCGTGCCCGAGACGACATGGTCGCCGACCTTGAACGGCCGCTCGACGAGCAGGATCAAGCCCGAGACGAAGTTGGAGACGATGTTCTGCAGGCCGAAACCGATGCCGACCGAGAGCGCCGAGGCGACGAGCGCGAAACTCGACAGATCGATGCCCGCCGCCGAGACGCCGATGATCGCCGCAATGCCGACGCCGAGATAGCCGATGCCCGTCTTGACCGAATTGCGCACGCCGAGATCGACATGGCTGCGCGCCATCACATTGCCGTCGAGCCAGCGCTGTATCCAGCGCGTCAGCAGGTAGACGCCGGCAAAGAGCAGGATGCCGGTGCAGATGCCGAGCAGCGAAATGCTGATGCCGCCGAGCTTGACCTCGGTGAACAGACGGAAGGCGATGAGCTGCAGGTCCTGCACATGGAAGCCCCAGAGCAGCAGGATGAGCGGAATGCCGACGATCAGCGCCACCGCATAGATGGCAAGGCCGACGAGCAGGCCGACCTGGTCGATCGCCACAGGGCCGAGGTTGAAGCGGCGCGTCAGGAAACGCGCGAAGAAGGTATCGCCGAAGCTCTCCTGCCGCGATATCGCCTTGCCGGAAAGCAGGCCGACATACATGGTGGCGACGACGGCGCCGGTGATGATGAGCTGCGTGGCGACGAAGCGCGCCAGCCCCACATAACCCGAGAGCGCCGAAACGATCAGGGCAGCGCCGACCACACGCAGGATGATCGCCATGCCGCGCGGCCAATGCCGGCCCGGCGCATCCGGATCGCCGCTTCTTGCCAGCATCGGCTTACCGAAGGAGACGGCGATCAGGATGATGCCGATGATGAGCGCGGCGATCAGGCTTCTGACGACGGTCAGCACCAGCGGCGAGCCCATCGCCTCGCCGATGCTGCTGAAGAGATAGTCGAGCCCGTTGATGACGGCCATAGCCAGCAGGCAATAGCCGATCGAGCGCGCGCCGAGATTGGAAAGCCGCACCAGCCGCCAGCGCGGTTCGTGCGGGGCGAAAATCGCGTTGACGAAGCGACCGACGAAATAGACGAGCCCGATCGTGCCGAACAGCGCGCCGATGACGGGCGCGATATCGGGCCTCAGCACGTTGAAACTGTTGAGGAAGAAGAAGGAGGTGACGAGCAGCACCGAAAGCGCCAGCGTGCGGATCAGCGTCGACCAGAAGGCGATCGACAGCCGGCCGATATAGGATGGGTTTTCGACCGCCTCGTCGCGGCGCAGATAGGAGCCGAACAGCCGGTAGCTGCCGGAAAGCAGGATCAGCGCCGACGCGAGCGACAGGAGGATCGCGGCAAACAGCGGGAAACGCTTGAATTTCCAGACGAAGCTGGCCCAGCTCGACAGGGCCTGCACGAATTCGCCGGTTTCCCGCACGAAGGCGCTGGCGGCATCGTCGAGAACGGAGACCGAGATCTCGGTGCGCTTGAAAAGCGTATCGGCAAAAAGCTGCCGCCGCATCTCGATGATCTCGTTGAGAAGCTTCGTTACCGCAATCGACAGGTTTTCGGCATCGCCCGTCACCGCGTTGATCTGCGCCCGCTCGGCGGCAAGCGCGTTGCGCTCGTCCGTGACGATCTGCGCCTCCGGCGGCTGCCCATCCTTCGGCGGCTCGCCGATCTCCGCCAGCCGGTTCTTGATCTGGTCGAAACGCGGCCGCAAATTGACCGATATGGTGATGACGGCGCGGCTGAGCTCGTCCGCCTTGGTCGCAAGCCCGACCAGCGCATCGTCATTGTCGGCATTCTCCTTGACGCCGTCCTGAAGCGAGGCAAGCTCAGCCTTCGCCTTGTCGATCTCCTTCGCCGCCTGGGCAGACGGCGTATCGACGAGCGGCTCCTCTGCTGCTGCCGCCTGCGGCTGCGGCTCCTGCGCCAGGGCTGCCGCACTCTCGAAATGCGCGCCGGCGAGCGCCAGCGTCATGAGAAGAATGGCGCGAAGCAGGATGGATCTCAGCCGCAAAAAGGCCTCCGGAAAGGTTGTCGTCAAAATTGAATGCTCGCTTTTCATCGCAAACAAAGGCGACAGAAAGGCGGAAGATACCGAAAGCGCCTTGCGCCGAGCTTGTTCCGTGCCGCGCCCGTTCGCCCAAAACAGCTCAGAAGCCGGCGCCGGGCTGGGCTAGATAATCAAGTTCCGCAGCCGTCGATTCCCGCCCGAGCATGGCGTTGCGGTGGGGAAAGCGGCCATAGGCGGCAATCACGTCGCGGTGGCGGATCGCAAAATCGAGATATTCCTCGTCGCCGAGCGCCGTGAACAACGCCACCGAACGCTCCTGCTCGTCGAGATTCTCGGCGTGTTCGAAGGGCAGGTAGAAGAAGGTCCGGCATGCATCTTCCACCGCCTGGTCGGCGCCATCAGCAAGCGCGAGCTTGGCCTCCCGAAGCGCCAGCCCGTCGGTCGCGACGGCGAGCCCGGTGCCGCGATAGATGTTGCGGGGAAACTGGTCGAGCACGATGACGGCCGCCAGCCTGCTCAGCGGATCGGCCCGCCACTCGTCGCCCACACCTGCGGCAAGCGCCAGATGCGTATCGCGGAAAACATCGCGGATCTCGACATCGAGCTCCGGCGGCGGACGAAACCACAGCTCCGGGCCGCATCGGACGAACCAGAAATCATAGATCTCTCGAGGTGTGCGGATCGTGGTCATGCTTTCCTCCCGCTACGTTAGCTTGATGATGTTATGTTGGTAAGTTATTGTAAAAATAGGATAAGGCGTGCCGAGCAGCCCCCTCATCCGCCCTACGGGCACCTTCTCCCCGCTGGGGAGAAGAGGGAACCGAGACGTTGCCGTGAGTCTCTTCTCCCCAGCGGGGAGAAGGTGCCGGCAGGCGGATGAGGGGGCTGCGGGCACACCCTTCATCGTGACCTTCCACCTCAGCCTACTTCCCCTCACCCAACGAAAACACCAGCGTCGCCCGCGTCCCGTCATGCCCGGGATCATAGGCAAAATCCGATTTCAAGCTCGCCGCCATCGCCGTCAGGATGCGCGTGCCCAAGCCGGTCCCCCTGGCCGGGCTCGACGGGTCGAAGCCTTCGCCGTCATCCTCCACGACAACCCGCAGCTCCCCGTCCGTCTGGTCGACGAAGACCCGGATTTCGCCCGGCACCGCTTCCGCATAGGCATATTTGAAGGCGTTGGTGACGAGTTCGCTGACGATCAGTCCGAGCGTGATCACCTTGTCGGTCGCCAGATTGACCGGTTTTGCAGCCAGCACGATGCTGTGCGGCCGCTTGTCGTCGCGCATCGAGGCTTCGAGTTCGGTGAGCAGGCTGTCCAGATATTCGTCCACCTTGACCGAGCCGACCTGCCGGTTGGTGTAGAGCCGGCGGTGGACACTCGCGATCGCATTGATGCGCATCTGCGTCTCGTGCAGCGCATCGATCGCCACCTGGTCCTTCGTCATCGAGGATTGCATGCGGATCAGCGCGCCGACGAGGCCGAGGCTGTTGGCGATGCGGTGGTTGACTTCGGCAAGCAGCATTTCGGCATGATCGCGCTGCTGGCGGATCACCTCCTGCGCCTGCGCCGTTTCGCGGCGGAAACGCGCCCGCTCCAGCGCCTGTTCGAGGGCGGCGGCGAGCAGGTCGAAATAATCGGCCGAGATCCCCTTGAGCATATAGTCATCGGCGCCGGCCTTGAGTGCGGCCACCGCAATGCCGGTATCGTCCGAACCCGTGGCATAGATGACGGGCGGATGGTCCGGCAGGGACGTGATGCAAGGCAGGATATCGAGCCCGGTCTCGCCGCCGAGGAGATGATCGAGCACCACGGCGTCGATGCCGCCCTCGCCGAGCCGCGCCAGGCCGGCGGCGCCATTCCGAGCCCACTCGACCGAAAAGCCGCGCCGCGCAAGGTTTTTCTGCATCAGCAGGGCGAGCCCCTCGTCGTCGTCGATATAGAGGATGTGGATCAGGGCATCCGCATCGCCGCTAGAATTGCTCATTCCATCTCCCGGCGTTCTCTCTAAGCGACGACCGCCCGCAAGCGCCCGAGTCGTCAGCATGGCAATGTCGTATTGCATTGACCGCCTGAGGTAAACAGCCCCCGCTCTTGTCGCAGGCGGCGCTAGCTCTTCTGGAACTTTCGGTGGCCGGAAACTTCGGCGCCCGCTTCCTTCGGCAATTGCAGAAAGCGCAGCGACGAGACGATGCCGATCACGCCGACCACGAGGAAAGCCCAGCGAAAATCGGCCAGCACGGGATTATCGGCGCCTCTCAGAGCCGAGGAAATGTTGAGCACGGCGGCAGCCACCGCGACGCCGAGCAGCATCGATACCTGCTGCAGCATGCTCGACAGCGTCGAGGCCGAGCTTCGCTGCGCCGGGCCGATATCGGCGAAGGCGAGCGTGTTCAGCGCGGTGAATTCCATCGACCGCGACAGGCCGGCGAGGAAAAGGAGCGCATGCATGAAAAACGGCGGCGTGTCGGGCGTCAGGAAACCGCAGGCGACGATCGAAAGCGCCGCGATCAGGCCGTTGAGCCCAAGCACGGTGCGGAAGCCGAAGAAGCGCAGGAGCGGCGTCGTCACCGCTTTCATGCTGAAATTGCCGAGGAAATAGACGAGCAGATAGGTGCCGGCGGCAATCGAACTCAGCCCGAAGCCGAGCTGGAACAGAAGCGGCAGCAGGAAAGGCGTCGCATTGATCGCCGTCCGGCAGGCCGTGCCCGCCGAAAGCGTCGACATCGAGAAGGTCTGGACGCGGAAGGCCGAGAGATCGAGCAGCGGATTGTCGACGGCGAGGAAGTGCCGCGTCGCCATGACAGACAGGACGATGCCCGCCGCCAGCAATGAAATGACCGGCCAAAGCCCGCCTTCCCATTTGACCGAAAGCTCGAGCGCGGCAAGCAGCAAGGTCAGCCCCGCAGCACTCAGGATGAAGCCGAGGATATCCAGCCGGCCGGGATCGGACTCGCGCTGCTCCGGCACGAAGCGCAGCACCAGCCCCATGCCGATGATGCCGATCGGGATGTTGATCAGGAAATTCCAATGCCAGCTGGCATAGGTGGTGATGAAGCCGCCGAGCACGGGGCCGACCACCGGCGCCGTCAGCGCCGGCCAGGTGATCAGCGCAATTGCCTGGACGAGTTCGGACTTGCGGGCGTTCTTCAGCACGATGATGCGACCGACCGGCGTCATCAGCGCGCTGCCCGCCCCCTGCAGCGCACGCCACAGCACGAATTCCGTGAGGCTGCCGGAGAGGCCGCAGAAGAGCGAAGCGCCGGTGAAGACGCCGATCGACACCAGGAAGACGCGGCGCGCGCCGAAACGATCGCCGAGCCAGCCCGAGAGCGGAATGAAGGCCGCCATCGTCAGCATGTAGACGGTGATGCCGATGCTCATAGACACCGGCTGCACGCCGAAGCTTGCCGCCATTTGCGGCAGCGAGGTGGCGACGATCGTGCCGTCGAGGATCTGCATGAAAAAGGAAACGGCGACGACCAGCGCCACGATCTTCGCCTGGCGGCTGCCCGCCGCCTCTTGCCCCTGCTCGCTCGTCTCTGCCGTGGTCATGGATCTGCCAATGAAAATTCCGGATGACGCGGCAGGCAAGCGGGAAGGAAGCCGATCGGAGATCTGCCGCGCGAGGGAGCGCGGAAAAACACCGCGCCCTGGCTGAATACGCCCCTTGCATCAGGCCGGAAAGGCTAAATCTCGCACTGCACGGGAATATTCCCGATACGGCCGCCCGTTCAAGAAAAAAGCCCCGCCGAAGCGAGGCCCAAGTTTGATCCGCTCCCGGGAAAACAGGAGCGGCGTAGAGGTCCATAGCCTGTGCCCCATCCCGCAGCGAGGCCAGATTTCACCGTAGCGGTACGCTTGCCTACGAAATTTGAGGGATCGGCGCAGGTTTCCGCCGTGAGACCTTCACCCCTCCCAACGCGGCTCGGCCTTTGCAGCAGGCGGCATTGCAAGAATGCAATCACATGACATATAATGATATCATCGCAATCAATCCCAAAGGAAGCACGATGGCGAGCGTCACCGTTCGGAACCTGCCCGACGAGGTGCATCGCGCGCTTCGCATTCGCGCGGCCACCAACGGCCGCAGCACCGAGGCGGAAATTCGAGACATTCTGGAGACGGCCGTCCGTCCCCCGGAGCGGGTCAAGCTCGGTTCGTTGCTGGCATCAATCGCTCGCGAAGCGGAGCTGACCGATGCCGACGCGGAACTGTTCGACCAGTTGCGCGACAAGACCCCGGCAGATCCGATGAGGTTTGAATGATCCTCGTCGATACCAACGTGATTTCAGAACCATGGAAGCCCACGCCCGATCCGCGTGTGCTGGCGTGGATAGACGCCCAAGCCATCGAAACCCTCTACCTCTCGGCGGTCACAATCGCCGAGCTGCGTTTCGGCATTGCGGCCCTGCCCGCCGGCAAGCGCCGCACGACCCTGCATGACCGGCTGGAGGGCGATGTGCTGCCGCTGTTCGAGGGGCGCGTGCTGCCCTTCGACCTCAGCGCCTCACAAGCCTATGCCGCCCTGATGGCGCAAGCCAAGGCGGCAGGCAGAGCAGTCGGCAAGGCCGACGGCTACATCGCCGCCACGGCCGCCGCACGCGGCCTCACGGTGGCCACCCACGACACCGCCCCGTTTGAAGCCGCCGGCGTCCCGATGATCAACCCATGGCAGGACCGCGGCTGACGCCTCCCGCAACCGGCACGGCGGTTCATGTCACCCTGAAGAACTGTCGGATCGAAGGTGAAGGGATGCGTCCTGGGAATGCTCATCCGAGGTTTTTCTCGTGAAAAGGCGACAGCGCAAGCCTTTGCCATGCCAGGAGCAAGGCCGTACCGTCCGCGGCCCATTTAGAGCATGTCGCGCAAAAGTGTGCGGCGGTTTTGCGAGAACGACATGCGTAAAACAAAGATCTAAAGCGCGAGGAGCGAATCTGAAAGATCGCGACGCGCTTTAGCCACACGAACCGCCCACTCCCCGTTGTGCTCGCCCCCCGAGCCTCCGTATAGCGCCTATAGGGCGCTACGGAACGGATCCCAAGCCCAAAGCCTGGGACGACAGAAAAGTGAAAAACATGGATCACTGGTCGTTCTAAGTTGGCTTAACTGCGGGCTTGCACCCGAATTCGCCTGCATCTCTTCTGAACATTATGAGTGATGCGTTCAAGGACTCCCGTCGGATCGCCAGCCATGGCAGCGATTTGCGGTGCTATATCCTGAGAAGCGCTGCCGACAAGTCCCGCAAGTTCCTCTACCCTCTTGACGGTCGATGCACCGCTCAAGCCGAGCTCCTCGGCCAATGCCTGCCAATCAGAGTTCCTCAAGTCAAGCGCGATGAACCGTCCGGCAATGCCTTGAGGCAGGCTTTGGTCAACCGGACGATACACAGCTGCACATGTCAAATCGTAAAGGGGCGCCATCTTCGCGGTTCCACCGGCACCGATCAGGATCGAGTAATTCTTGGCGTGCGAATCCGAGTTGCAGATCAGCACGTTGAAGATCACCGCATCGAGAAGCTTCAGACGTTCAGCAGGTGAAACGAGATCGCTGACGGCGCCGAACATCAATCTCAGGGTCACGCCACGAGCTGTCGAGGATCGCTCGTATTTCTGCGATGGGAAATGGCCCGTTAGCTGGCAGAGGTCTTCTTGATGCAGCCTCCGGATTTCACCCTCCGCGTCAGTGAACCGATCATAGCGCTTCACCAGCAGATAGCGTCGTTTGCCTGCTATGCCTATGGTTGCCTCGGCAGCATCCAATCCGCATGCCCGCGCGAGAGCGAGACAGAAGGCTTCGTTTTCGACGCTTCCCGCGAGCCGCCTTGTGTCCGGCTTGATGATGTGGGTCGACGGTGTTCCATCGACGGGAATCGAGATGGCGCCGCCCTCATCGACAAAGACAGGCAGCTTCTCCTGGACCCCTGCAAGCGACATTGAGACACCCCGCTCCCCCACCAAGAAGGGCTTGGCCGGAAGTTCATTGAGGATGCGCTCCAGGGTCTCTCCGCCCGGAATGGGCCGCAGGTTGACACCCGCCTTCCGCGGTTCGCCGATCGACAGCGCTCCGGCGGTGTCACGGCCGATGTGACCAAGCAGGCCAACGATGTCTTGGGGAGAGACTTTCAGTCGCTGACCGATCTCGGCGAGATGCGTTTCCGGAAGCAGGTTGGCAAGCCACGGCAGCAGTACATCGGCACCGACCGCTCCTGAGCGCATCGGCATCGTCAGCGAGACCGGAAAAGCGAAGCGGCGCGCTTCCCAGGATGGATCGTAGTGAAGCCGCCATTCGCCTTCGAAAATCATTTGCGCGACGGGGAAGGTTTCGTAGAAGATGGTTGTCATCGACCATCACCGAAGGTCGGCAGGAAACCAAGGTCATCGTCCGATGCGGTTGGGGTCACCGGGGCTGTCTTGAGATCGCCGATCTTAATGCCGACGGTGCGAGCAACGATCAACGCCTTTTCGAGCTGGCAGCTAGGCTTGCCGGATTCGAGTTCGACGATGAAGCGTTCGCCCGTGCCGGAGCGAGTGGCGAGCTCGGCCTGGGTCCAGCCGAGACCTTTGCGTTTTTCCCGGACGGCAGCGCCGAAATCGCGTGCGCACTTGAACATCGAGCATCTCCACTGATAGCTTACCGTACAGGAAGTTTCCTCAGAATCAATGCAATTCTTCCCGATCGGGAAGTAAAAACATCAGCCTCACAAAATCATCCCGATCGGGAAGTTTTATTTATCGCAACGAGCCGAAACACTCCGAACCGTAGACCTTCATCTGGATCGCCGCGGAAGCCTCGGTGACGCGCGATATCCGCGCCTGTCTGCTGACGGAACGCAGCTATCCGCTGAGCTGGATGAAGGCATCCGGTTACTGGGTTTTCGGCAAGGCCGACGCGACGGAAAAGTTCGGCTAGAGCATGTCGCGCAAAACTGTGCAGCGGTTTTGGGACAACGACATGCGTAAAAACAAAGAACTAAAGCGCGAGGAGCGAATCTGAAAGATCGCGACGCGCTTTAGGCCGCACCGGCCCGAAATCGAGATCGTTTTTCGAAAGAAGGAACCCCGGCGCTCTAAGAGCGCGGCCGGCCGTCATCGAATAGCGTGGCAAGCCACTGGTAATATCGCGGCTGCTTCTGCCGCAACTGGCCGCGTGAATAAGGCGGCCGGTCGATATCGCCGTAGAGGTAGACGCTCGCCGTGACCGCGAAAAATTCCCGGTCGTTGCTCATCATGTAGGAATCGCCGGGCCAGAGGCCCCGGCCGTTGTTGAAGAATTGCCTGACATCGCCATTGCCGAATCCGCCGGGGAGCATCCGGTCGTTATAGGCATGCAGAAGCTCGTGCAGGATGATCGGCTTGTCGGGATCGAGGCTCCGGACACGCAGGTCGATGCCGGTCTTGCTGCTGTAATGGCCGGGGCCGAAACCCGCGGCGGCGGGATTGGCCCAGATCGGAATGGTCCGCATGAAGGTAAGGATGTCGGGCTTCAGCTTGACGTGCTCGACGATGTCGAGCTGCTTTTTGACGGCCGCGACCATCTCCTTATCAGGCTCGGCGCCCCTGGCATTGGTAAGATCGACCTGCCATCCGTGATAGCTGAAAACCAGCGGGTCGGCCGCCGCTGTTCCTGCTGCTGCGATACTCATGGCAATGGCGGCGCACAGCACCAGCATCTTCAAAATCGTCCGCACCGGCCCCTCCTCGGCGTGTCACGCGCCGACTGTCGCATAGGCGGTCGGAAGGCACAATCATGTCACCGCAGCGCTGATGCCGCCGACGCGGAAGCGGTCCTCAGACCTTCTCTTTCTTCTTGGTCTTCTCCTTCGGCTCCACCGGCGCATCCGGCGTCGGCGCCAGGAGCTTGCGGAGCGATGCGATCTTGTCCTTCACCAGCGGGCGGAAACGCGTCGCGCGATAGGGCATGTCGGCAGCGCCATAACCTTCCGGCCCGTCATCATTGCCGCGATGGATTTCCGCGAGCTTCACGCCGATGAAGGTGCCGTCGACATAATGGGTATATTCGCCGACCCAGCGGATCGTATAGATCTCGCCCTTGCGGATGAGCTGGTCGATGCTGACATGCTTGAAGGTATCGTTGATGCAGACGACCTTCTGGCCGACATGGAATTCATAGCTCATGGATCAGACTTTCCAATAGCAATCCGCCTCCCCGGTCCATAGCGCGTCCGGCGGCTCGGATGAACCCTTTTCTTGCGGGCAGCGGCCGATGTGTTAGTCGCAATAGACCTTGCCGCTCTTGCGGGAGCGCAGATCGAAGTGGAAGTGGTTCCAGTGTTCCGGGTTGCTGCCCGGCCCGAGCACGGTGTTGAAATAGCGGCAGCTGTCGGTGCGCACCGCCTTCAGGAGGCGGCCCTCGCGCAGCGAGAACAGGCCCTTCTTGCGCACGTCGATCGCGTGGCCGTTCTTCAGCACGAACTTGCCGACGTCGATGGCATTGCCGCGGGCGTGTTCCGACATCGGATTGTATCTCTGCCGGCTGTTGTTCATGCGCCGGCAGGAATAGCCGCCGAGCGGCTGGATCGTCTTGATGCCGCTCCAATAGCGAAAGCGGGCGGACGGCGCCAGTTCGTTCTTCACCCATTTGGCGAAGGCGAGCGTCACCTGGCAGTTCAGCGTCACGGCCGGCTTGACGCCGATATTGCCGGAAAGCCCCTTCAGCGACACCGGATAGGGCACCTGGCAGGCCGGCCCCTGCGAAATCGGCGGCTTGTCGTCGAAGAGCACGCCCATGCGCTTCAGTTCGCGCCGGCAGGCAAGCTCGGAGGCCGGCATGACGCTCGGGTCGACAGGTGCGGCGGGCTGGCTCATCATCGGGTTGTTCGGCCGCAGCATCGCAACTTCTTCGGCCTCGTCCTCTTCGGGAACGCGGGTCGGCGCCACGACCGGGCTGCCGTCGTTCCAGGTCGGCGCCCGGCTCATCTGCGCTTGCGCGGCCGGCTGCGGAATGGCCCGCGGCGCGGGCTGGTTCAGCTGGGTCGGAGTATCGGTGCCGATGCCGTCGACGACGGGCTCGGTGGCGTTGCTCTCGGCGATCTGCTGCTGTTGCTCCTGTGCCAGGCCGACGACCGGCTCGGCCCCGAGCTCGTCATCCATGTTGACGCCGCCGGATGGGATCGCGAGGTTCTGCGTGCCGCCCCAATTCTCGGTCTGCTGGCCTGCCGCCATCGCCTCGTCGCTGTCGATCATCGGCAATTTGCGCCCGCCCGGCGCGCTCCGCGCCATCGGCGCGGCTTGGCCGGTGCCGGCAAGGTTCGGCGTATCGAGGTAATCGACGGAGCCCTGGCTGCTGCCGACAGGCGCACCAGAAACGGGATAGGAGGCCTGGCTCTCCACCGGCGCCATGCGCACCGCAGGCGCCATGCGCGCGGCCGGCGCCCGCGCCGGCGAGATCGAACTGACCCTGGTGCCGCTGTCGACATTGGCCGGTGGCGTGAGCCCATCGCTGATCGAACAGGTGGTCAGCGCCACCGAAAGCAGCACGGGCAAAAGGGATCGCCGAGGAAAGGAAACAAACGCCATACTCTTATCGCTTCCGTAGGCCGGCAGTGCAGTGACCGAAAAAACTCGGTCCAATTTTAATTAAAAACGGTGAATGAAAACTTACCCGCACAATCTGAACGCGACGGAACTGAAAAAGGCCGGTCGCCCGGCCTTTAATCTCTCGTTCAACTCACGCTGCCCGTGTGTATCTGGCCTCGGCCTGCCGCCCCGCCTCGCGCAGGCGGAAATTCGCAAGCAGCGTCTTCAGCTGCGTGCTTTCGTCGGCGAGCGTGCGGCTTGCCGCCGTCGTCTCCTCGACCATCGCCGCATTCTGCTGCGTCATCTGGTCCATGTGATTGACCGAGCTGTTGATCTCGTTGAGGCCCGTCGCCTGCTCGCGCGCCGCCGTCGCGATCGATGCGACGTGATCGTTGACCTGGTTGACCAGCGCCTCGATCTCCAGCAGCGCGTCGCCGGTCGAGCGCACCAGCGCAACCCCGCCCTCGACTTCCGTTGCCGAACTGCTGATCAGGGCCTTGATCTCCTTGGCCGCGTTGGCGGAACGCTGGGCGAGTTCGCGCACTTCCTGGGCGACGACGGCAAAGCCGCGGCCCGCCTCGCCTGCCCGCGCGGCTTCGACGCCGGCGTTCAGCGCCAGAAGGTTCGTCTGGAAGGCGATCTCGTCGATGACGGAGATGATCTGGTTGATGCGGCTCGAGGATTCCTCGATCCGGCCCATCGCCGTCACGGCATTGCGGACGATGTCGCCGGAGCGCCCGGCGCTCGCCTTGGTCTCGGCCACCATCTCGCGCGCCTCGTTGGCCCGCTCGGATGCGGTCTTGACCGTCGCGGTGATCTCGTCGAGCGCTGCCGCCGTCTCTTCGAGTGCGGCGGCCTGCTGTTCCGTGCGCTTCGACAGGTTGCCCGTCGCCTCGCTGATATCGGACGCGCTGTCGTTGACGACGCGGCTCGATTCGGAGATCGCATGAATGACGCCGTTCAGCGCATCGACGGCGGCGTTGAAGTCGCCCCTGAGCTTGGCGTAATCCTCGCCGATATCGCCGATCGAAACCGTCAGGTCGCCGCCGGCGAGCTTCTCCAGGCCGACGCCGAGCGCCTGCATTGCGTGGGTCTGCCGTTCGGAGGCCGAGCGCAGGTTCGCTTCGTTGCCGCGGCGCTCTGCATCGATCTGCCGCTGCCTCTCGTCTTCCCGCCCGCGCAGCGCGCTGCGCTCGTCGACGGAGTCACGGAGCACCAGCAGCACCTTGGCCATCTGGCCGACTTCGTCGCGGCATTCGCTGCCGGCAATCTCCACCGATGCTTCCTCGGCGGCGATCGCATTCATCGCCGTCTTCAGCCGCGCGATCGGCGCCGTCACGCTGCGCACGATGGCAAAGGCGATCGCGATCGTCGCGACGGCACCGAGCAGGCAAAGCACAGCGGCCCAGATCGCATTCTGGCGATAGAGCGCGGCAAGGTCGTCGCCATAGACGCCGGTGCCGACGATCCAGCCCCAGGGCTCGAAACCGGCTACATAGGAATATTTCAGCACCGGCTCTTCAGCGCCCGGCTTCGGCCAGTAATAATCGACGAAGCCCTTACCGTCCTTCTTCACCTTGTTGACGAACTCGACGAACAGGAACTTGCCGGTCGGGTCCTTCATCTGGGAAATATCGGTGCCGTTCAACGCCGGCTTGATCGGGTGCATCACCATCTTGGGATGCATGTCGTTGATCCAGAAATAGCCGTCGGCGCCGTAGCGCATCGCGCCGATCACGTCCTTGGCGGCTGCCTGCGCCTGCTCGCGGGTCATCGTGCCCGCCTGCTCCATCTTGTAATACTTGTCGAAAATGCCGAGCGCCGTCGCATCCAGCTGCGCCAGCCCCGCCTTCCGCTCCGCTTCCAGCTCGGAGTAGGAATAGTTGAGAAAGAAGACCATCGTCGCCGCAAGCACGGCAAGCGTGAAGCCGACGAGGCAGTAAAGACGGGTGGAAATCTTGACGTTGCGCATGGGGTTACCGGCGATTCCTACATGTGAGATCGCTCACATTCTGAACCACCGGAATTACTGGAGCGTAAAGCTTTATTAGAAAGCAATCAAATAACGCAAGGTGAGGCAGAGGTTGCAAAATTCAACCAATTGAAATCCCATGGAATTTAAGCGGATGCTGACACAGCATTTTTCAACCGCCGGCGACCGCAGCCACCTCGAAGTGACTGGCGCACCTGGCATCGGCGTCTTTTACAGCTCACAGTCTTTGCACTAGGCTGCTTCCCAGTGAATCGCCGGCCTTCCGCCCGCACCAGATGGAGAACCCTTGATGACCGAAGCCGCCAAGCCGAGAGGTGAACTGACGCTGCGCACGCTCGCCATGCCGGGCGATGCCAATCCCGCCGGCGATATCTTCGGCGGCTGGGTCATGGCGCAGATGGACCTTGCATCCGGCATCCGCGCCGCCGAGCGCGCCAAGGGCCGCGTCGTCACCGCCGCCGTCAAGGAGATGGCCTTCGAGCTGCCGGTCAAGATCGGCGATACGCTGTCGGTCTATACCGATGTCGAGCGGGTAGGGCGCACCTCGATCACGCTGATCGTCGAAGCCTGGGCGCATCGCTCGCGCTACGCCAAGATGGAAAAGGTCACCGCCGGCACCTTCATCATGGTGGCGCTCGACGAAGAGGGCAAACCCAAGGCAGTCCCCGCGGAGTGACAAGCCTCAAAACCGGGGATAGGGATGGAAACGGTCAGCTCGCCTGAAGTGTTCCTGCACATCAAGGTGGTGATGGGCATGGTCATCAGCCTCTCGCTTGCGAGGCTCTTGACCGGCGTCGCCGGCATCGTCCAGCATCCCGCCAAGGCGAAGGTCTATCCCATCCATCTCGGCTGGGCGCTGTCCCTGTTTCTCTTCATCATCCATATCTGGTGGTGGGAATATCGCCTGCAGGCCGTGCCCGTCATCGGCTTCGGCATCTATCTCTTCCTCGTCTGCTTCTGCAGCCTGTTCTTCCTGCTCTGCGCCCTGCTCTTCCCGGCAAGCCTCGACGAATATGGCGGCTACGAGGAATATTTCATTTCAAGGCGCAAATGGTTCTTCGGCATCCTCGGCCTGACCTACGCCGTCGATATCCTGGATACCGCAATCAAGGGCCACGATCGCATCCTCTCCCTCGGCTGGGAATATCCCGCCCGCAACATCGCCTATATCCTGCTCTGCGCCATCGCCGCCTGGACCCCCAACCGCCGCTTCCACACCATCTTCGTCATCGCCAACCTCGCTTACCAGGTGAGCTTCATCTTCAGGCTTTATGATGTTTTGGAGTGAGGAGTGGTCGGGCGAAGCCCGAACAATCGATCCAGTGAATCGATTGCAGCGACGAACGCCCTGAGCCCAAGCGAAGAGTTGGCAGCGATCCCGCGAAGCGGGAGCGATCGATCCAGTGAATCGATCGCAGGGCTGCTCCCTCGACGAAGCACAACCTCTCCTCCGTCATTCCTGTGCTTGTCACAGGAATCCAGCCGGCTTGCGTCTGCAAGCCGAAAGGACTCTTGAAAAGAGAACAGGCACCCCTCGCCTGGCAAGGATATGACTATTCTTCGGCAACGCTTTTAAGTCTTCCGCCGCGTGGACACGCGGCTGCTGGATTCCTGTGACGAGCACAGGAATGACGGAGGAGAGATTGTGCCTCGCCAAGAGCAGGCGGCCGCCCGATGCTTAACCTCCCTCAGAGCGTCCGGCCCTGCAATTGGTTCACCGGCCGATCGATCCCACTTTGAGAAAGCACTTCTCACACCTTCAAAAACTGCGATCCCTTATCAAACCCTAGCCCCGAAAAAATCTTCCCCGTCAGATCATTCACACCGACATCGAACTGCCGATAGAGCATCGCCGCCGCCACCTCGCGCACGTCTGCCGTCGGCATCAGGTCGCGGTCGTCGAGCAGTTGGCCGTCACCGACCCCCGGCCAGCGGCCGAGGATGCGGCCGCCGTTGATCGCGCCGCCGGCAAGTACGGCGCAGCCGCCGGTGCCGTGGTCGGTGCCGCCGGAGCCGTTCTGGCGGACGGTGCGGCCGAATTCGGTCATGGCGAGCACCACCGTCTTAGACCAGATTTCCGGCCCGAGCGTCGTCTTCAGCGTGTTGATCGCCTGCGCGAGATCCTGCGCCGGCCGCTTGAACTGACCGGCCTGGCCGATATGCGTGTCCCAGCCCGTGATCGAGAAGCTGGCGATGCGGTAATCGCCCTTCAGCATGTTGGCCGCGAGTGCTGCGACATCGGCGGTCTTCTCGCCGCGCTGGCCGTCCGGCTCGACCATCATCGCGGCGCTGTCGGCGCGCGTCGCCTCGGCAAGGGCTGCGGCAAAAGGCGGATCGCCGGCATAGAGCCGCGCCAGGAACTGCATCTCGTCGCGCGCCGGCGCCAGATTGGAATCCGAGGCCCAGACATCGACATTGTTCGGGCCGGAGAGGATCAGCTCCGTCGAGGTGTTGACGTCGATCGCCTTGCGCGCATCCGAGCGCGGAATGACGGCAAGCGCCCGGTTCAGCCAGCCGGTCTTTTCCTCCGCGACATGCTCGCCGCCGGATTCCAGCATGTCCTGCCCGTCGAAATGGCTGCGCTGGTCACGGTAGGGCGTCGAGACCGCATGCACGAACGCGAGCTCGCGGCTCTTCCACAGGGGTATAAGATCGGCAGCGGCCGGATTGAGGCCGAAATGCCCATCGAGATCGAGAAGCCCGGTCTCCGGCGTCAGCGCCAAGGTCGGGCGAAGCGCGGCAAAACCGGCATCGCCATAGGGCTGCACCAGATCAAGCCCGTCCATCGCCCCGCGCAGCACGATGGTGACGAAACGATTGTCGCCCGGCATCGCCGCGAACGTGACCGGCGTGAAGACGGGAGCGGCGGCAAGACAGCAGGCGGAGGTGAGAAAACCGCGGCGCGACAGCGAGATCCTGTTCATGGACGAAAGCCTCCTATCGGCGATTGAATTCGGGCGATGCCAGCACCAGCGTCAATCCGCTGATCTTGTTCGGCGCCTGCGACACCACGCGGATCGTCTCGTCGCGCGCCGCATCGGCAAGCGTCGATTTCAGGAATTCGCGCGGATCTTCGTCTCGGCCGAACTGCGCCGAAGCCCGCCGTGCCCAGGCGAGCCGCTCGGCGAGCTGGCTGCCGGTGATCCAGGCGGAGAAACCTTCCTCGAAGCCGGCCGGGCTCGGCGGCAGCCAGGTCGGCTGGCCCATGCGTTTCAGCGCCCCCTGCCCCAGCGCCCGCGCCGTCCGGAAGGCCTTGAGCCGCTTGTCCCTCGCCTCGCCGGCCGGGTCCGTTGTGACAGGCGCTCCGGCCATGCCGGGCGTGTTCGCCGCCATGTCGCCCTCATCAGTGCCCTGCTGGTTGGCCGCCAGGAAGCTGCCGACGACGCCGTTGACCGGCCCCGCATTCAGCGCCCGGAGACCCGCGACGACATAATCGAAAGGCTGGCGCGCCTTGGCGCCCTCGTCGCGCCAGGCGGCGGGATGGTCGAGCATGGCGGTGTAGACGGCGGTGAGATCGCCATCCGTCTTCTTCCAGGCCGCCGCCATGTCGGCCACCATGCCCTCATCGGGCTGGTCGGAGACGAAATGCACCGCCAGCTTGCGGCTGATATGCGCCGCCGTCTTTGGATGGACGGCGAGGTCGTCGAGCATGTCGAGATAATCGTCGCGCGAACGCTTGCGCCCGCCATAGCTGACGCCGAGCACCTCATGCGTGCCCGGCTCGGATATGCCAGGCCGGAAGACGATATCCATCTCCTTGCGGTCGACGGTGAGCCCGGTCAGCACCATGGCGGCCGCCGTCACATCCGCCTGGGTATAGCCGCTGCCGGCGCCGAGCGTGTGCAGCTCGAGCAGCTCCCGGCCGAGATTTTCGTTCAGCCCCTTGTTGCGCTTCATGCCGCCGGCCGAATCCGGCCCCAGCGAATCCGCCTGGTCGAGATAGATCAGCATGGCGGGATGGGCCGTGGCGTTGCGCAGGAGCTCGCCGAACTTGCCACCGATGAACGGCCGGATCGCCTCGGCTTCGTAAAGCGGCACGATGAGCCGCATCGGCAGGCTCTTATTGGCGCTGGTGGAGAAATGATCGGTCCAGAAGGTCGCCAGCCGCTCGTAAAAGCCATAGGGCGACAGCACCGCCTGCATCAGCCGCAGGTTTACGTCATGCTGGAACTGCTGCTGCGCCTGCTGCTGCACGCCCTTGCGCATCTCGCGCCGCGTGGGATCGTCGGTCACCGTCTTGGCGTCCTCGCGGATCTGCTTCAGCTGCGCCTGCAGGCTGAGGATCGCCCGGTGGCGCATGTCGGGGCCACCGAGCGGAAAATCCGGCGTCACCGCCACGCCCTCGGCGATCTGGCCGATCAGCTCATCCTTGCTCTGCGGCGGCGCCTCGTCCGGCCGCAAGCCATAACCAAAGCGGATCGCCGCCATCGTCGGGAAAGAGAGGCTCATGGCCGGTCAACTCCTGATCACTAGTTGGTGACAGGCTGACAGCGGATTCTGTAGGAAATGCGGCGTTATCTAGACATGGACGATTTGTAATGTATTGAAAAGCCTAAAGTTTACGCCCGGAAGATGAAGGATGCTCCGATTGCGATGAGCGCGAAGCCGATCGCGTGGTTCCAGGTGAGGTTCTCGCCGAGCCAGAAGATCGAGAAACCGGAAAAGACGATCAGCGTGATCACTTCCTGCATCGTCTTCAACTGCGCCGTCGTATAGACCGCCGAGCCGATGCGGTTGGCCGGCACCGCCAGGCAATATTCGAAAAACGCAATGCCCCAGCTGACGACGATGGCCAGAAAGATGGCGCTGCTCTTATGCTTGAGATGGCCGTACCAAGCAAAAGTCATGAAGATGTTGGAGGCAAATAGCATGACGACGGGCCAAACGGCTGCGGGAGAAAATGGCATGGAGAATACTCGGGGCTATGGAGGGAATAGTTGATCCGGCGAGATGCCGGCGCGCCCTTACCTAGCACGCCATCGTTCGGCGGCAAGTCCCCGGAAGCAGAGAGGCCGGCGGCAGCGCCTCAGACATCAGGCTGCTGACAAACCGCTGCAAAACTCGCGACGTCATCCCAGGCCTTGTGCCGAGGATCTGCACACGTCAAATAAGCATCTGAAAATAAACGATTTACTGCCAAGAAATTACCGTGGTCAGATGCTCGGCACAAGGCCGAGCATGACGGAAGAGACCTCGTCGGAGGCCGGCGACACCTGCCACCGGCCTCTTGAACCACAGGCCGCGCTAGATTCGCATCGCGCCATGCGGTTCTTCGGCCTCCTCCCTGCCGAAGCGGACATCCTTTTTCTCGTAGCCGAAGCCGGCGAGCACGGCGACGACGAGCGCCACCACGGCCGCGACGATCAGCAGCGCAAAGGCATAATCGCCATCCCAGCGGGCGGCGAGGCCCGCCTGCAGCGTCGCATTGCCCGAGGCGAGCAGGTTGCCGAGCTGGTAGGCGAAGCCGGGAAAGGTGCCGCGCACCTCGTCCGGCGACAGCTCGTTTAGATGCACCGGCACGATGCCCCAGGCGCCCTGGACGAAGAACTGCATCAGGAAGGCGCCGATGGCGAGCAGCACCGGTCCCGGCGCGTAGGCCCAGAGCGGCGCGACGGGCACGGCGATCAGCGCGGCCGTGACGATCGCCCGCTTGCGGCCGATCCGCTGCGACAGCGCCCCGAAGAACAGCCCGCCGCAGATCGCCCCGATATTATAGACGATGGCGATGGCGCCGACCGTATAGCTCGAATAATTGCGCTGGGTTTCGAGGAAAGTCGGATAGATATCCTGCGTGCCGTGGCTGAAGAAATTGAACGCCGTCATCAGCAGCACCGCCCAGAGGAACAGCGGAATGTTTTCGCGCAGCACCGTCAGGAACGGCCGGCGCCCCGCGCCCTGCCGCTTCAGGAAGGCCGGGCTCTCCTCGACATTGCGCCTGATGTAGAGCACCAGCAGCGCCGGCAGCGCGCCGACGAAAAACATGCCGCGCCAGCCGATGACGGGGAAAAGCAGGAAAAACACGACCGAGGCGATGAGATAGCCCGAGGGATAGCCCGCCTGCAGGATACCGGAAACGATGCCGCGGCTCTCCTCCGGCACCGTCTCCATCACGAGCGAAGCGCCGACGCCCCATTCGCCGCCCATGGCGATGCCGTAAAGCGCCCGGAGCACCAGGAACATGGTGAGGCCGGTGGAGAAGCCGGTCAGGAATTCGAACAGAGAATAGAGCAGCACGTCGGCCATCAGTGTAATGCGCCGCCCGTATCGGTCGGCCGCCAGCCCGAAGATCAGCGCGCCGAGCGCCCGCATCGCAAGCGTCAGGAAGATCGCCACCGAAACGGCGGGGACGTCGGTGTGGAATTCCTCGGCGATATATTTGAGAACGAAGACGAGAATGAAGAAATCGAAAGCATCGAGCGTCCAGCCGAGATAGCTGGCAATGACGGTGTTGCGCTGCTGCGGCGTCAGCAGGCGCAGGCTTTCCAAAGCGGACATCTGAATTCCTCCGTCCGAAAGCGGCGGCGAGGCGGGGCAATTCCGGATGCCGTCGGAAGGGGTGCCCGAAACGGGCGGGTTGCGGCTGTCGCGGCTGCGGTTGTGAGGGAAGGATTGCGCAGCCGGAGACAGCGAAAACAACGTCAGCGATATCAGCCTCGTTCCATCACATTGGCCGTGATGGGAGCGGCATTCCGTCGCGGCTCAAGCAAGGCAGCGCTGCTAACCCGAAAGCTGGGCACCTCCCAGCCTTCTCACACCACCCTGCCCCGGCACGCCCACGCAACGGACGCGAACGACCGCGGCCCATCGGGCTCGCCCGCCTCGTAAGCCGCCCTGAGGGCGGCATCGACCGCCTTTCTCTTGCCCGGCTCCAGCCCTGCCACATACTTGCCGAGCGGCCCCTCGCCGGCGGCGATCGGTCCCCAATAGTCGTCGAAAGAGAGGTAATCCATCCGGATCAGGAGCGACGTCTCCTCGACGTCGGCAAGTCCCTGCGCGATGAAGCTTTGCTTCATCTCCCCCGGCCGCATCATCGGCTGGAAACAATATTTCCGGCGCAACGGCAGCGCATTCTCATCGAGCATGACGACCGTATCCCACATCATCCGCATGCCCGACATGCCGCCGTAATGGTCCCAGACGGCGGCGGCGACCACGCCGCCGGGCCGCACGACACGCGCCATCTCGGCCACCGCCTTATCAGCCTCCGGCACGAAATGCAGCATGAGCAGCGATATCGCCCTGTCGAAGCGATCATTCTCGAAGGGCAGCGCACAGGCATCCGCCTGCCGGATCGTGATCCTGGGATCGGTGTTGCGCGCCTGCGCCGCCGCGACGAATACCGGCGAATAGTCGATCGCGGCAATCTCCCGCAGGCCGGGCTTTTCCGCCAGCGTGAATGCCAGGCTGCCGGTGCCGCAACCGACATCGAGCACCCGATCTCCATCCGCAAGCCCCGCGAAATCGATCAGCATCGGCGCCAGCCTTCGGCTCCAGCGCCCCATCAGCCGCTCATAACCATCGGCACTTTCGACATTGAAACTCGACGGCATCGAAGCCTCCCCGTTCAAGGACCATGTCTGCGCCTATGATTATGGTTCCGCGCGGCACTCGTCGCAAGCAGGGCGCCGGACCAGATTGAGAGTAACATGATGGATTTGTCGTGGATCAGAGAAGATTACCGCCGCGCCGACCTTGCTCACCGCCAGAGGAAATCCGGCCCCGTGCTTTGCGAGGTCAGCTTGAGCGTCCCATCGGGCTGAACGACATAGGTCTCGAAGACGCGGTAGCCGAACGCGCCGAGAAAAGTGTGCTGGACCACCATTCCCGGGCGATAGGGCGAATGGATGGTCTTGCCGCCATAGGTGAGACTGTCCGGGAGCGCCTGCGGCTCGCCGGCAGTGCCGGCGCAGGCGGTGAGGGCGAAGAAAACGGCAATGAGCGCATGCTTCATCCCAAGCGTCTCCTCCCGATGACAAGGGTAAGGGAAGAATACGACTTTGTTCGCTCAGAATACAGCGTTCCTGCCTTCGTAATCTCCGCGAAGCGCCTGCGCCCGCGAGAGCGCCCCGGCGATCCTCTCGTCGGTGAAGGGCTTGCCGATCACGTCGACGGCGCCTTCGATGCCGTTTCCGACGCTTTCCGGACTGCCGGTAACGAAGATGACGTCGACGCCGTAACGGTCGATCAGCCGGCGGGCGAGTTGCGCGCCGCTGAGCCCGTCGGAAAGGCTGAGATCGACGAGCGCGACATCGCTTCGCGGGGCATAGGCCAGCGCCTGCTCGATCGTCGAAACCGGCCCGACGGTCTGGTGGCCGGCATCCTGCGCGATGCGCTCGAGTTCCAAGGCGATGAAGTTCTCGTCTTCAACGATCATCACTTTCATGGATCATCCTCCTCCCATGAACAAGCAGGCCGCCGGTCACACCGCCGGTAACCCATACAACGCAACTTCCCCTCGAATGTTTCCAATCCAAAAGACATGCGTGCAGAAATAGTAACCGAGTTCTTGCGTCATCGGCGCGACCGCCCGATGCATGCCTCGAACACCGTTCAGACGCGAAAGTTCCAGCCGCGAGACAGCGGACCCGCCCTTCTTCACGCACTTTCAGGGATATAAGGTTGAGCGCTAGGGCAGTCAGCCTGCCCGCTCATTAGTCCTTATCGAGGAACCAGCGGATGGCGGCATCGTTCCGGCATCGGGAAAGCGGCAATTGCCGCACGGAATGGATGCGGCTGATCCCCCCCTCGCCGTCCGTTTCCACGTCCATGCAGGCGCAGCCATAGCCGTGCGTGGCATAGGTGTAGACATATTCGCCGGTCGTAAGGTCGGGAATCTTGTCCATTCCCTCGGCCTTGTAGCCGCTGCCATTCTCCATGATGGTCCAGCCGCCACTGGCATCCATGAGCGACCAGTTCCGCGTCGAGGGATTGTCCAGCCAGCCGCAGCGCCTTTCGGCATGCGCCGCCGCGGGTGCGAGAAGCATCATCAAAACAACCGCGTGCAATCTCATTATCAACCCCTCCGCCTCGCCGGCCACTATGCATGGTCGGTGGCCGGCAAGGCAACGGGGGTAATCCAGGTCTCGATCATCGCGCCAACTCTACCCAGCCACTTTCCTTTAAAGGCGTGTCGTGTGGCACACCCATCCCGAAACGCACAACCGCATTATAAAGCAACGGGCTGATCCTGAACCCCACTCAAGATTTCCCCTTGGCGCTTTCCTCCCGGAACGCCGCCTCGCCGACATCTGAGACTTCGACCCATTTCTTGTCCGGCGCGGCATCGGCAACATAACTGTCGTGCCAATTCCACCATTTGTAGGTCGGCGTCTGCGGATAGCCCTCGGGCGAATCCTCCCAGACCTCCTGGCGGCCGAGCGGCGTGATGTCGAGATAGTTCCAGGTGCCGCCCATCTGCTCGTCGCCGCGATTGTTGACGAAATAAGTGCGGAAGATGCGATCGCCGTCGCGGTAGAACACATTGGTGCCGTGCCATTCGTCGACGCCGAAATCATTGTCGAAACCGTCGGTGATCGTCACCCAGGGCATCGTCCAGCCCATCCGCGCCTTCAGCCCGGCGATATCGGCCTGCGGCGCGCGCGAGGCGAAGACCAGGGTGGTGTCGCGGGCGTTGAGATGGGCGACATGGGCGACCTGATCCGCCACCATCGAGCAGCCGCGGCAGGCCTGCTCGGGCCAGCCGAAGACGCCGGGCTCGTAGAAGGCGCGGTAGACGATGAGCTGCCGCCGCCCCTCGAACAGATCGAGCAGGCTCATCCGGCCCTGCGGGCCTTCGAAGACATAGTTCTTCTCGACCGCCATCCACGGCATGCGCCGCCGCTCGGCGGCAAGCGCGTCGCGGGCGCGGCTCTGGGCCTTCTCCTTCACCAGAAGCTGCTTGTGGGCCGTCTCCCAGGCCTGCTGCGACACGACGGGCGGCGTCTGCATGGGCTGCCCGCCCTTTCCATTCTGAACTGTTGCAGTCATCGCTTCGATCTCCTTAGTGGGGCGAATTCCCGCGCCTCCATCATTGAAGCCGGTTCATCGCGCATTGGTCGGAGATAGTTTCGCAGCTGGCGTTGCACAGTGGGAGTAACAAGTGTGACCGGCAATGCACGTGCAGACGCCACCGAGCCAACACAAGAGTTGCCAAAAGCCGCGGACTGACGGAAGCTTCCCTCACCCATTGGCGATGGATCGCTCGACATGACGACAGAATCCACTTTCACCGAGACTACAAGACACGGCAGCGCCAGGATCTGCCGCGGCTGCTGGGATCAGATGCACATGCCGATCCCGATCGGCGGCCCGCTGGCGCTTCCCTTCCGCGCCTTCGGCATCACCCGCAGCAAGATGAATCCGGACATCTGCACGATCTGCGAGCGCTCTTTCCAATATGTGAAGAAGCAGCGCCAGATCACGGTCGACGCCACCATCCTGTTCGCCGACATCAGGGGCTTTACCGATCTTTCCGAGCGCATCGAGGCCGCGCGCCTGAGCGAAATCGTCAGCCAGTTCCAGGATCGCTGCGCCCAGGCGATCTGGGCGCATGACGGCATCGTCAACAAGCAGATGGGCGACGGCCTGATGGCGATCTTCAATTTTCCGATCGTCCGCAAGGATCATGCGAGCGCCGCGATCTTGGCCGCGCGGGAGATCCAGCGAAACTGCGCCGCGGCCCTGAACGGCCTGGCGCCCGCCGCCCTGCCCGGCCGCACCTTGGGCGTCGGCGTCGGCATCCATTCCGGCGAGGTCCAGATCGGCGAATTCTCCAGCTTCCGCAGCGATTTCACCGCAATCGGCGGCGTGGTCAACCAGGCCGCCCGGCTGGAATCCCAGGCTGCGGCGGGCGAGATCCTGGTCTCGGCGGAAACGGCGGCCGAGGCGCCCGAGCTGACGGACGGCGCCGAAGCGCGCATGCTGTCCCTGAAGGGCATCGAGCAGCCGGTGCAGGCGCGCGTGCTGGTCAAGCGCTGAGCGACGGCGCTGCGGCCTTCTTCGAAGCATCTCCAGGCTAACAGCCGCGGTTTCTCATCCTGTGATTGCCGAAAACATCGGATTGCAAGCCGATTAATCCTCCCGAAACGAAGATTGCTTATCTCTATGCCACTTCAATCGTGGGGGAATCTCATGGGCAGTTTTTCTTTGTGACACTGGTTGATCCTGTTGATCGTGATCGTCGTGCCGGTGATCTTCATCTTCAGAAAGCCGCCGGCCGGGCCGAACCGCTTCGGCGGACTGGCGCAGCCCATGGGTTTCGGCCAGGCGATCGGCAGCTATTTCAAGAACTACGTGACCTTCCGCGGCAGGGCGAGCCGATCGGAGTTCTGGTATTCGACGCTCTTCGTCGCTCTCGTCGCCATCGCCTTATACCTCGTGGATCGCAGCCAAACCTTGAACCATATATGGTCGCTGGCCACGTTTCTTCCGTCGATCGCCATGGCCAGCCGACGCTTTCACGACGTCAACCGAAGCGGATGGCACCAGCTTCTCGGACTATTGTTTCCCATCGGAACGATTGCCACTCTCGTATGGTACTGCAAAGCGCCCCGGGCGGATCATTCCAGAGAAAGCGTCTTTGCTTGAGCATAGCGTGAGGACGGTTCTTGCGGGTTGAGAGCGTTGCCCCGTTGAGGCAGGATGCCGTCATCGAATAGAGACAGGATGGACCGACCATCATGCTGACGGGCTCATGTCATTGCGGCAAGGCGAGCTGGGCGCTCGAAGGCGATCCCGGCTCGATTACCGCGTGCAATTGCACGCTCTGCAGGCGCTACGGCACCCTCTGGGCCTACGACTATGAAGGAGAGCGCATCACCCTCAGCGGCGAGACCGCCTCCTACACCCGCGCCGGCAAGGACAACCCGTCGCTCGAAATATTGTTCTGCCCGACCTGCGCCTGCGTGCTCAGTTGGCGCAGCCTGCGCCTGCAAAAGGAAGGCCGCCGCCGCATGGCCGTCAACCTGCGGCTTGCGCCGCCGGATCTCGTCGCCGACCTGCCGATCGACCATTTCGATGGGCTAGACACGTTCGACGACCTTCCCTCCGACGGGCGCTGCGTGCGGGATCTCTGGTTTTGACGGCGTGATGCCGCCGCATGACGCGCGGATAAGGCAGGGCCACTGCCTTGTCCTGAGAGTTCAAAACCGAGCTTCCGTCCCATCCCCATCATCATTGATCGCCACACCAGCCTCCAGCGCCGCCAGGATGAAAGCCTGCCGCACAGTCTCGGCCGGCATGCGCCCGGCGAGCCAGGCCCGGCAGAAATCGACCGCCCTCTGCTGATGGACGCCGCCGTGGATCGGCCAGTCGGAAACGAGTGCGTAAAGCGCATCCTGCGGTGAGCGGAGAACCAGCCGTTCGCCGGTATCAAGATCGATCGAGATCGGTTTTTTCCAGAAGGCGGAATGGTCGCTAATGGCAGTCACACCCGAAACTGAAATGACGGGAGACTAACGGCTGAGGGCCGATGCCGGTTCCCGCGCTCAGGAGAGCCTCATCCTGAGGTGCGCCGAAGGGGCCTCGAAGGACGAGGCGGGTGCTCCGCCCGTCATCCACCAGCCGGCCAATTGTTGAGCCAATCCGAACGATTCATTCGTTTCCCTTTTGTACTCTTTGCCTCTTCCCTTTCGCGCTGACTCTCTCCATATTCGCGCCATGGCCAAATCTCCGAAGAAATCCCCCGCCCCGAATGGCTTCGAGGAAGCCCCGCAGTCGTCGTTCGAGGGAGCCCCCCTCTCCGGCTCCGTCGCCGATTGGGTGAAGCAGCTGGAGGCGGATGCCGAGGCGGCGGGCGTCGAAAGCCAGCGCGAGATTGCCTCCAAGGCCGGCAAGCACCGCAAGAAGGTGGAGAACGAAGCGCGCAAGCACGCCGAAGCCGTCGCCGCGCGATCGGCCGAAGGCCGCAAGCCCGAACGGGCGTCCGAGCCGATGCGAGGCCCCCGCGGAGCGAAGGCGCAGAGCGCCGGCAGCGTGAGCGCTTCAAAGACAGCGCGCGGCGTCTCGATCGGCGGTTCCTCCGATCCGAAGACGCGCGCCGCTGCCGGCCTCAATCCCGTCGCCGGTCTCGACATCTCGCTGGAGGATGCCGGCAGTCTGGCGCCCGGCAGCGTCACCGCCACGGTGGAGGCGCTGTCGAAGCTGATCGAAAGCGGCAACCCGCTGCACAAGAACGGCAAGATCTGGACACCGCACCGCCCCGCCCGCCCGGATAAATCCGAAGGCGGCATCACCATCCGCATGGATTCCGAATACAAGCCGGCCGGCGACCAGCCGACGGCGATCCGCGATCTCGTCGAGGGCCTGGAGAATGGCGACCGCAGCCAGGTGCTGCTCGGCGTCACCGGCTCGGGCAAGACCTTCACCATGGCCAAGGTGATCGAGGAAACGCAGCGCCCGGCCGTCATCCTGGCGCCGAACAAGACGCTGGCCGCCCAGCTCTATTCCGAATTCAAGAACTTCTTCCCCGACAATGCCGTGGAATATTTCGTTTCCTACTACGATTACTACCAGCCGGAAGCCTATGTGCCGCGCTCCGACACCTATATCGAGAAGGAAAGCTCGATCAACGAGCAGATCGACCGCATGCGCCACTCGGCGACGCGCTCGCTGCTCGAACGCGACGACTGCATCATCGTCGCCTCGGTCTCCTGTATTTACGGTATCGGCTCGGTCGAGACCTATACGGCCATGACCTTCCAGATGTCGGTCGGCGACAGGCTGGACCAGCGCCAACTGCTGGCGGATCTCGTCGCCCAGCAATACAAGCGCCGCGACATGGATTTCACGCGCGGTTCCTTCCGCGTGCGCGGTGACACCATCGAAATCTTCCCCGCCCACTTGGAAGACGCAGCCTGGCGCATAAGCATGTTCGGCGACGAAATCGACGCCATCACCGAGTTCGACCCGCTGACCGGCCAGAAGACCGGCGACCTGAAATCGGTGAAGATCTACGCCAACTCACACTATGTCACGCCGCGCCCGACGCTGAACGGCGCCATCAAGGCGATCAAGGAAGAGCTGCGGCTGCGCCTCGCCGAGCTCGAAAAGGCCGGCCGCCTGCTGGAGGCTCAGCGCCTGGAGCAGCGCACCCGCTACGATATCGAGATGCTGGAAGCCACCGGCTCCTGCCAGGGCATCGAGAACTATTCGCGTTATCTCACCGGCCGCGACCCCGGCGATCCGCCGCCGACGCTGTTCGAATACATCCCCGACAACGCCATCGTCTTCATCGACGAAAGCCATGTCACCGTGCCGCAGATCGGCGGCATGTATCGCGGCGACTTCCGCCGCAAGGCGACGCTGGCCGAATACGGCTTCCGCCTGCCCTCCTGCATGGACAACCGGCCGCTGCGCTTCGAGGAATGGGACGCCATGCGCCCCGACACCATCGCCGTTTCGGCCACCCCCGGCGGCTGGGAGATGGAACAATCCGGCGGCGTCTTCGCCGAACAGGTCATCCGCCCCACAGGCCTGATCGACCCGCCGGTCGAGGTCCGCTCCGCCCGCACCCAGGTCGACGACGTGCTCGGCGAAATCCGCGACACTGCGGCCAAGGGCTACCGCACCCTCTGCACCGTGCTGACCAAGCGCATGGCCGAAGACCTCACGGAATATCTGCATGAACAGGGCGTGCGCGTGCGCTACATGCACTCCGATATCGACACGCTGGAGCGTATCGAGATCATCCGCGATCTGCGCCTCGGCGCCTTCGACGTGCTCGTCGGCATCAACCTGCTGCGCGAGGGCCTCGACATTCCCGAATGCGGCTTCGTCGCCATCCTCGACGCCGACAAGGAAGGTTTTCTCCGCTCCGAAACCTCGCTGATCCAGACCATTGGTCGTGCAGCACGTAACGTCGACGGCAAGGTCATCCTTTATGCCGACAACGTCACCGGCTCGATGAAGCGCGCCATGGAGGAAACCGGCCGCCGCCGCGAAAAGCAGATGGCCTATAACCTCGAAAACGGCATCACGCCGGAATCCGTCAAGGCCAAGATCTCCGACATCCTCGACTCTGTCTACGAACGCGACCACGTCCGCGCCGACATCTCGGGCGCCGCAGGCAAAGGCTTCGCCGACGGCGGCAACCTCGTCGGCAACAACCTGCAGGCCCACCTCAACGCGCTCGAAAAGAGCATGCGCGACGCCGCCGCCGACCTCGACTTCGAAAAAGCCGCCCGCCTCCGCGACGAAATCAAACGCCTCAAGGCCGTGGAACTGGCGGCCATGGACGACCCGATGGCGCGCGAGGAAGCCAAGTCGATGGAAGCAAAGGGCCGCGGCAACTCCCCTTCTCCCCAGCGGGGGTCCGAAGGACGGGTCGAGACCAGCGGCTCGACCCCGGGCGGTGCCCGCAGGGCGGATGAGGGGGCCACACCCACCTACTTCTCAAAACCCACCCTCGACGACATGGGCCCCGGCACCGACACCACCACGCCGCTCTTCCGCAAGCCAGACCTCGACGAAATGGGCCGCCACGTCGCCACCCCCGCCGACAACAAGAGCCTCTTCCGCCGCAACACCCTCGACGAAATGACCGTGGGACGGACGGAAAAACCGGTGACGGGCCATGTGCCTGACAAGCCCGATGCCGCCAAGGGCACGAAGCGGTTCTCACCGCTGCTGGAAGGCCAGCCGGAGCAGAATGACGGCGTGCGGCCGGTGGTACGCGGCCGGGTTGGCGCCGGGAGTTATGAGGAGCCGGGGGAGCAGAAGCGCAAGGGGCGGACGAAGGGGAAGACTGGGCGGCCGGGGCGGTAAAGTCAAAATTGAAACAATATAGAAAAATAAAATAGCTTAAAATAACCTCCGACATAAAAATGCTTACTGAATATGGTGGGCGATACTATATCGCGCAAAGATTAAAGCGAAAGCCTCAAATCCTTCGAAAACTAATCAGGTTCAGCGTCCGCCTGACGCAACTACAAGACATTGGGGGCCTACGAATAATCGTAGACAAAAATACAGACGTAGACAACTTGCTGGCCTTTCTTGAAGAGAAAACTCATCAGCAAAAAAGTTTACATCTTAAAAAGAAGACGGATTATCACGAAAAGGGAAGAGATGTAACCGGATACCGCGCCGTACATCTAATAATAGAAATTAACAAGCTAAGCCTTGAATTACAATAAGGAGTAAAATTCAACACTATTGGGCTGAAAGCATCGAGAGGACTTCCGTCATATATGGGTACCTGCTCAAGGAGCAGGAAGGGAATGCAAGCGTCATTAACTACTTCAAAGAACTCTCCGACATATTTTTCGAGATGGAGGCCGGACGTCTTCCGAGCGTCAGGCAGAAGCTGAGCCTTAATTCTCTGCAAGAGGTGGCAGAAAAGATAATTAAAAACTCAGACCGTGGAAATGTCTCGGCCGGATATGTAAACGACGACATTGTCAAAACATTGATTGAGATAGAATCAAAGAATCCCAACGGTTTGAATAACTGGGTATTGGTCTTTGATTGGTCGACCGGAAATTTTGTTACGTGGGATGTTGTTGGACGCGATCCCGCAACCGCCGTCGAAATTTATATTAAGTATGAAAAGCAGTATACAGAAGATAGGAAATTCGAAGTGGTTCTCATTGGATCGTCGGACATTGCTACTGTCAAGCAAACTCACAGCCACTATTTTGGCATAGATTCTATTGAAGACACACTTGAGAGTTTGGATCAATCGATTATTGGATTCTCTCAAAGGATGGATCTTGATGTAGGCGCCCGACAGATATTGGCCGTAATGACAAGAAAGAAATACTGGGGAAAGAAAGAAATATCGCCGAGTACTCTCAAGAACCACTATTGCAAAACGGTTATCACCTTTGACGTCTCGTTGAAGGCCTTGGCAGACAAAGGTTTTCTTAACCAGAGTTCGGTCAATGGACCAGTATCCCTCAACGTAAAGAAGAGATCGCTAGTAGAACAGCAGCTTTAAGAGCGATCCGACCAACCAACGGCCAGCCGCGCCTCGAGCATTGGATACCTATTGCAACTCGATGAACGTGCGCTAGTGACCACCAAGGAGCCAAATGTCCGACACCATCCTCCGCTACATCCCGACCGACCCGTCCTGGCAACCATCCCCGGCAAATGCCACCAAGGCGGTCTCCCTGCTGGAAACGATCGTTCCCGGGGCAGACGAAGTGACATCGAGCTTCGAGGACGAGATCAGGTTCTACGATCCCGGCGAAAACTGGTCTGGCGTGAAGTGCAGCGCCTGCGGCGCGGATGCCGAGGAATGGTGGGGAGAGGCAATGGAAGCCGCTTCCGCCAGTGGTTTTAAAAACCTCATGTCCGTGGCCCCTTGTTGTGGCGCCACCGTATCCTTGAACGACTTGCGGTATGTCTGGCCCGCCGGGTTCGGCCGCTTTGCCCTCGAGGCCCACAATCCAGGCATCGGCGATACTACCGCGGAGCAGGATCGGAAGATGGCCGAATGCCTGGAAGCACCGTTACGGAAAATATGGGGGCAGATTTAGGCGCCCTTATCTTCCGACCGCTTGTTCCGCAACGGCGCAGCGATGACGCGACATTGACCGCTTGAGAGCGTGGCCGTTGGGAGCTGGAGCATATTACCGGCAATTGGGCGAGGTGCTGCGGAGTTTGAGTGCCTTGTTGGGGGACAGGAATTAGAAACGCGGCACACCCTCTCCTCCGTCATTCCTGTGCTTGTCACGGGAATCCAGCCACCGCGCGTCTGCGCGGTGAATGACTCATCTCTTTTGGTGCAAAGAGTCTCCCCTGCCCAAGGACTTGGGCAGGCTGGATCCCTGTGACAAGCACAGGGATGACGGAGGAGAGGTGATCGCCCTGTCATCGAGCCGTTAGAAGGCGCGCGCAGCGCAATTCCGGACGCGAGATCGCCGTGCTATACCTTTCCCATCACCAAAAGGAGCCCGCATGCGCCTGCCCGCCCTCGCTCTCGCCCTCTCCGCCCTGATCGCCTCCCCCGCTTTCGCCGAGACATTCAAAACCCCGAAGGCGCTCCTCCAGGCCCTCTACACCTTCGACCCCACAAGCAGCGACAACACCCCCTCACCCTATTCGGCCTTCTTCTCCGACCACCTGAACGAACTCCTGCAGACCGACCTCGACAACACCGAAGAAGGCGAAGTCGGGGCGATCGATTTCGATCCCGTCATTGCGGGACAGGATGGCGAGGCGAGCGATGTCAGGATCGGCCAGCCGATCCTGATGGATGGCCGGGCCGAGCTCGAGGTGGAGTTTCGCAACGGCGAAAAGGTGACGCTCTATTATACGCTGGTGAAGGAGCATGGCGGCTGGAAGGTGGAGGATATCGCCAACCAGCAGGGCGAGCAGCCGTGGAGTTTGAGTGCGCTACTGGGTGATGAAGAGTGAAGGCATGGCGTGTCCACGCCCGCTGAGGAAAGACAACCGCCCATGCTGGAACTGCGCATCGACCCCTTCCCCGCCTCGGCCGAACTGAACGCGCTCTTCTCCGCCGCCTGGGGCAGCCCGCACAGCCGGGATTTCGCCGCCATCCTTTCCCGCAGCCTCGCCCATATCGGCGCCTATCACGACGGCAGGCTCGTCGGCTTCGTCAATGTCGCCTGGGATGGCGGCATCCATGCCTTCCTCCTCGACACATCGGTCCATCCCGAGATGCGGCGGCAAGGCATCGCGACGCGCATGGTGAGGCAGGCGACGAGCCTTGCCCGCGAGCGCGGCGCCGAGTGGCTGCATGTCGATTTCGAGCCTGATCTCACCGGCTTCTATCGCGCCTGCGGCTTCAGGCCGACGGAGGCGGGTCTGATCAAGTTCGCATGAGGCGGCCCGCGCCCGCCGCCAGCTCACCTATCCACAATCTCATCTGGATTTTCCTCCGGCCCCGACCGCGGCGTCAGAAATCGGGAAAACACCACCACCCCGTAGTTTTCTACCGGAAGCTTAATATCCCCACGCAAAGCTTATCATTTAAAAGACTAAAATACATCTTCGAGTTCCCAAATTCGAAGTCGAAATCAGGCACTTAACCTTACCGATTGATTAAAAAATCAATAAAAAAACACAATTCTCCATTGAAAACTTAGTTGCGGATTGGCATAGATCCCCGAAGGGTTGTCGTCCGTTGAGCCAGCAAGAACAGTTCTTCTGAAGATTTCTCGTTTTACAGAATACAACGCATCTTTTTGGAAAGTTTAATATGGCCCTGAATATTCTGGACACGAACGGCGCTACAGTTATCAAGACCGGCGCTGAGTTCGAAGCGTACGACGTCATCCGTCACTCCGCTGCCAACCCATCCGCACCTGTGTCTCTCACCGTCTCCGATTCGTCCGTGGCGGATCTGGCCGACGAGCTGGGCTCGGTCTCCGCAAATGTCACCGGCTCGAGCGGCGGCAGCACGATCACGACGGGCGCAGGCAACGACACCATCAATGGTGGTGACGGCGCAGACACGCTGAACGGCGGCGATGGAGAGGATCTGATCTATGGTGGAGCTGGCAATGATACGCTGAATGGCGGCGACGGAGAGGATCTGATCCGTGGTGGAACTGGCCATGACACGCTGAATGGCGGCGACGCCAATGACCTGCTCTACGGCGAAGCCGGAAATGACGTCATCAGAGGCGGCGCGGGCAACGATACGATCTCGGATGGTGAGCAATTCGGCTTTGCCTCTGAGGTTTTCGACATCGATGCGGGTGACGGCGACGATGCAATAACCGTTGCGACACTCGCTTCATTCAATTCCGGAACGATCGACGGCGGTGCCGGGATTGATAGTCTCGAAGCTCCGTCGCTTCGGGGCCTGACGATCAAGAACATCGAGGTCCTTGAAACGGCGGGATGGCCGGTTGCCGGTTCGAGCGCGCAGTTCGAAAGCTTCGACAAGATCGTCTATTCGACCGATCCGACCTTGAATTATAAAGCCGACTTGATTTTGACGGACAGCGCCCACCTCGATCTTTCCGACGAGCTCGGAAATCGCGGCGCTTTCATTGCCGGCTACGCCTCCGGTATTGACGTCAAGACCGGCGGCGGCGACGATGACTTCACAGGCACCGGCGGCAACGACATTTTCGACGGCAGCGATGGCAACGACCTCATCAACGGCAATGCCGGCGATGACAAATTGACGGGCGGCGCAGGCAACGACACCATCAATGGCGGCGCCGGTATCGACACGGCAGTCTTTTCAGGCAATTTTGCCAATTATTCCCTAGCGGTCGACAATGGCAGCCGTGTCGTGACGAGCGCGCTGGAAGGCGTGGATACCGTGACGGATGTCGAATTCGCACGGTTTGCCGATGGCGTCTACAATTTCGCCACGCAGACCTTCACGGTCAACAGTACCGAGCCCGGTACGCCGCTGAATATTCTGGATACGCACGGCGCCACGATTACCAAGACCGGCGCCGAGTTCGAAGCTTACGACATCATCCGCGACTCCGAAAGCAATCCTCTCGCCTCGGTCAACCTGGTCATCTCGGATTCCGGGACGGTAAACCTTTCCGATGAACTGGGCTCGGGTTCCGCAAATGTGACAGGCTCAAGCGGCGACGATGTGATCACGACAGGCGCGGGCAACGACACCATCTCAGGCGGTAACGGCGCAGACACGCTGAATGGCGGCACAGGAAACGATCAGCTTTATGGCGGTGATGGTAATGACACGCTGAATGGCGGAGATGGCAATGACATGCTCGCCGGCAGAGACGGCAATGATATTCTGAACGGCGGCGACGGCAATGACCAGATCGTGGGCAGCGTCGGAAATGACATCATCAGAGGCGGCGCGGGCAACGATACGATCTCCGATGGTGAGCCCGGCGGCCGTATCCCTGAGGTCTTCGACATCGATGCGGGCGACGGCAATGATGCCATCGCCTTAGATGGATTCACTCCACTGGTTTCCGGAACGATCGATGGCGGTGCCGGAATTGATTCGCTCCAAGCCTCTGAGCTAAGAGGCCTGACGATCAAGAACATCGAAGTCCTTGAAACGGCGGGATATTGGGTTTCCGGTTCGAGCGCGCAGTTCGAGAGCTTTGATAAAATCGTCTGGTCGACCGATCCGTTCCACGATTTCAACCCCGCATTGGCATTGACGGACAGCGCTCACCTCGATCTTTCCGACGAGTTGGAAGGCCATGGAGCTTTCGTCACCGGCTATGTCTCCGGCATCGACGTCAAGACCGGCGGCGGCAACGACGAATTTACCGGCACCGCGGGCAACGACATTTTCGACGGCAGCGGCGGCAACGACATCCTCAATGGCAATGCCGGCAATGACAAATTGACTGGCGGCACCGGCAACGACACCATTAATGGCGGCGCCGGCATCGACACCGCGATCTTCTCCAGCAATTTCGCCAATTACTCCTTCGCATTGAGCAATGGCGACCACATCCTGACGAGTGCCGCCGAGGGAACGGATACGCTGACGGACGTCGAATTCGCCCGTTTCGCCGATGGCGTCTACGACTTCGCGACGGGAGGCTTCACGCCCGAGGGCAATGCGGCGCCGACGAACATCCAGCTCTCGAAAACCGCCCTGTCCGAGGACACGCCGATCTGGACGACGCTCGGCCTGCTCAGCGCCAAGGACGCCGACGGCGATACGCTCACCTACACGCTGCTCGACGGGGCCGACGATCACTTTCGGCTGAAGGGCAATCGCATCGTCACCTCCAAGACGTTCGACTACGAGACCGATCAGTCGCACACGATCAAGGTCGCCGTCTCGGACGGCAAGACGACCGTCGAAAAGGACATCACGATCAACGTCCTCGATGTCAACGAAGCGCCGGTCAACAAGGCTCCTGTTAATCTCGCCTTCTCGCGCAGCTCGGTCTCCGAGAACATGGCGATCGGCACTTCGGTCGGCCTGCTCACGGCAAAGGATCCGGAAGGCGGCACGGTGAAGTGGCGGCTGACGGACGACGCGGACGGCATCTTCAAGCTCGTCGGCAACAAGATCCAGACCAAGGCCGCGATCGACTTCGAGAGCACTCACAGCCTGACCTTCACCGCCGAAGCCTATGACGCGGCCGGAAACACCACCAGCCACGAGTTTACGATCGCCGTAAAGGACGTCTTCGAGCCGTCGAGCTTCCTGCACGACGCTTTGATTTAGTTATTGCCATCGCCCGGACGTGAAAGCGTTCGAAACGGCTTAGACATCAGGAGCGCCGCATCCGGAAGGATATGCGGCGCTCTCGCTTTTTGTGAGCGCAAGCGTCGCGGCGTGATTCTCGATGAGACCGCCCAAAGGCGAAGCTCGATCCCTTCGGCAGCGCATATCCCTACCCCAAACTACTTCTGGGGGAATCCGTGCCCGGCTGTCAAATTCGACGCTTCATCCCGTTTTGGCACGCAATCCCGATATGGCACGGCAGCACAAGCATTCGCTAACTTTTCGTCAAGTATCTGAATCTTCGGCATTTCCTGTCATAATAGCAGCTATGCCACAATAATGCCGCTTGCTTTTTGGCCGAAATGCTGGCACCAATCCAGCCACTCGGGCATTTGCATGCCGGTGACTGGACCGATGTGGTAATCCCTTCCGTAACGGGAGGCGGCGCGGGAATACCCGCCTACGTAGACGTTCTTTCCCCGTACGTGACTTCTCCGACTGACCCTTCGTCCCAGACGACCGGGGCGAAAGCTAAAGCCGTCCGCTTCCTTTCGGGGGGGCGGATACTACACAGACTAAGGGAAAAGGACTATCCCAATGGCCACCAAGGGCACCGTAAAATTCTTCAACCAGGACAAGGGTTTTGGTTTCATCACGCCGGACGGCGGCGCGAAGGACGTTTTCGTTCACATCTCCGCGCTGCAGGCTTCTGGCATCCAGTCGCTGCGCGAAGGCCAGCAGGTCACCTTCGACACCGAGCCGGATCGCATGGGCAAGGGCCCGAAGGCCGTCAACATCTCGGCTTCGTAAGCTAGATTATCGCTTCGGCGGCATGGACGGCGCTCCGCAAGGGGCGCCGTTTTTGTTTGCGCGGCGCTTCGATTTGTCGATCGCAGACCTAAGTGTTATATGCGCGCTTAACGAATGATCCCGCCCATACGGCGGTGCGGCACCCGCTTTGAGGCGCCATGACAACAAGGAACGATGAAACGTCGATGACTGAGAAGAAGCCGATTTTCGCCGTGGCGCCGATGATCGACTGGACGGATCGGCATTGCCGTTATTTCCATCGCCAGATCAGCCGGGAGGCGCTGCTTTATACCGAGATGGTGGTGGCCGACGCGATCATCCACGGGCCGCGCGAACGCCTGCTCGGTCATGACACAGCGGAACATCCGCTGGCCTTGCAGCTCGGCGGCTCGGACCCGGCAAAGCTTGCCGAAGCGGTGAAGCTCGCCGAACCCTACGGCTATGACGAGATCAACCTCAATGTCGGCTGCCCCTCGGACCGGGTGCAGTCGGGCACCTTCGGCGCCTGCCTGATGCTGACGCCGGAGACGGTGGCCGCATGCGTCGCGGCGATGAAGACGGTCGCGACCGTGCCGGTGACGGTGAAATGCCGGATCGGCGTCGATGAACAGGAGCCGGAAGAAGCCCTGCCGGCGCTGATCGCCCGCGTGCTCGATGCCGGCGCCGACGCCATCTGGATCCACGCCCGCAAGGCTTGGCTGAAGGGCCTGAGTCCCAAGGAAAACCGCGAGATCCCGCCGCTCGATTACGAGATCGTCTACCGGATGAAAGAGCGCTGGCCTGACGTCTTCATCGGCATCAACGGCGGCATCCGCACGCTCGACGAGGCCGAAGCCCATCTCGCCCATGTCGACGGCGTCATGCTCGGCCGGGCCGCCTATCAGAACGCCGCGATCCTTTCCGACGTCGACCACCGCTTCTTCGGCGCGCCGGCCGCCGAACCGGACTGGCTGGCGCTCCGCGACCGGATGATGGCCTATGCCGAGCGCCATATCGCCAGCGGCGGCCGGCTGCAGCATGTCGCGCGCCACATGGTCGGCCTCTTCACCGGCCTCCCCGGCGCCCGCCGCTACCGCCAGATCCTCTCCACCGACGCCGCCAAAACCGGCGCCGGCCCGGAAGTGCTGGCCGCAGCCTTTGCCGCGGTGGATTTTTCCGGGGCTGAGCAGGAAGCGGTGAGCGCTTAGAGCGCGCGCTCCCTCTTGTCCCCCGCTGGGGTCCGAAGGACCTCTCGATTCCCCCTTCTCCCCAGCGGGGAGAAGGTGCCCGTAGGGCGGATGAGGGGGCCACACGGCACTCCCTCTATAATAGCCTCCGCCGACACTTCATGCACTACGGTTGTGCCACCCGCCCCCTCATCCGACCCTTCGGGCCACCTTCTCCCCGCTGGGGAGAAGGGATTGTCGCACCGCCCAGCCTTCCTTCTACTCACGACACCTTTGCCAACGCTTGGTAAGCCGCAGCGCGCTCCCTGTTCTGCCGCGCCTTCATCACCAACAGACCCGCAATCACCACCACCGCGACGACACCCACGATCAGCAGCCAGTTGACCTCCCCGCCAAGCGCCGCATTCGAGCCTACGCCGCCCGTTGCAAGCACAGTGCTCCCACCGGCGCTGCGCCGCTGCTTCTTCGCGGCCGCATCCGCCTTGCCGGCCTCCTCCAGCAGCACGGCCTTCGGATCGGCATGCGCCGACGCCGCAAGCCACATGGCAACGCCCCTCGCCTCGACATCGGCGACCCGCTTCGACCAGCCGCCGCGGAAGGTCGCCCAGGTCTTCAGCCCCCGGAGAAAACCGAGGCGCCGCGCGCAAAGGGACTGGATCGCCTTTTTGATATCGCTCGCCGCCGCCTTCTTCAGCGTCTCGGCGCCGACCACGCCGTCGACATCGGCGCCGACCACCGCCTGCAGCGTCCTGGCCGCCCGCGCCGTGCCGGAATTGACGCCGAAATCGAATGTCACCAGGTCGAGACCTGCCGGCAAAGCCTCGGCGCCGAGCGGCCGCCAATAGTTCCGCTGATAGATCGGCGTCACGTCGGCAAGCGTCAGCCGTGATATATCGAGATTGGGATAGCTGGCGGCGGCGATGCCGTATTTCGTGCCTTTCAGCGTGCCCTTGCCGACGGCGCCGCCGGTCCAGTTCCCTGGATCGCGCCTGTCCGCCGTGAAGCCGCCCTCGTAAGCCAGCGTGATCGGGAGGCAGGCTGACATGTTTCCTTTGGCCATGGCAATTTCCCTTCGGATGAAACTGCGCCAACCATTGCCGATGAAGAGTTGTCGGGATCGAACGCCTGCGGCCATCCGCCGAAAATGTTGATGACGGCGGTGGCCGCCTCATCGCTCAACCTTCTTCTCAGCGGCAGCGCCACCGCCCGCCTCGCCGCTCAAAACACCTTGTCCTCATCCACACCCTCCGCGAACGAAGGATTGAGAAACACCACCCGGTCCTCCCCGCCTCTGCGGTCGCGGCTGGCGGTCCAGCCGAGTTTCTTCATGATGCGGCCGATGCGGCCGGCGTGGCGCCAGTCAGCGTCCTTGGCCGCTATGCCGAGGCTTTTCAAAATATCGTACTGGGAGACCGATCTACGACCTTTCAGCGTCGGAACGATTACCTCGACCCAGACGTCGACATCGGTGCGCTTCTCCTGCTCGGCGACCACCGCCGGCTGCTCTTCCTCCTGCACCCACCAGGGGGTCTTCGCCCTGTACAGCGCCACGGCTTCAGCCCAGAGCTGATCGCGATCGGCGGCGATCGCCTCGATATCGATGCGCCCGACCGTCAGCGGCCAGAAGCTGCGCCCGCCCGTGGTATCCTTGAGATAGGGGTTGCCATCGGGATTGATCGTGCCGCAGAGGCAGACACGCCGCGGCGCCTCGACCACCGATCGGCCGTAGGGCGGGCGGAAACGATCTGTCTGCTTGCGCAGAAACTTCTTCACCGCGCTGGTTTCCGAGGCGTTGAAGCGGTGCATTTCCGCGACCTCCAGGCCCCAGATGCCCTGCATCTCCATCATCGCGTCCTTCGAGCCGATATCGGACAATTCGTCGGTGAAGAAATCGTCGCCATAGAGCATGCGCACCGCGGTGGATTTCCGCGCGCCCTGCGGCCCTTCGAGGATCGGCATCGTATCGACCTTGCAGCCCGGCTCCAGCCCGCGCGCCACGCTCGATATCAGCCAGCGCAGGCCGACCGTGCGGGCATAGGCCGTATCCTCGATGCCCATGTAATAGGTCAGCCAATTGTGCAGCCGCGGCCTGCGATCCCAGACCAGGCCCTCGAGATAATCGGTCAGCCGGTCGAAACGCGCATGTTCGGCCACCGTCTGGATGACCGGAGCGATGTTGGCGACCTTGGGCGTCATGTCGTTCGCCTCCAGCCACATGACGGCCTCGCTGTAATCGCGATCCTGCAACGCGCGTTCGCGCCAATTGCCTCTGGCGCGCTCCCAGGGCGGCCGGCGCATCAGCACGACGCCCATCTTGAAGGCGTCGAAGGCGAAGATGCCGGAAAGATCGGGGTGATGCTCGAGGAACAGCGCCCAGTTGCGGGTGGCGCCCGGCTTGATCCGGCCCTTTTCGCCGCGCAGCAGTTCCATCTGCCAGTCATCATTGGTGGCGATGGTTTTACCGATAGCTGCTGGCCGCGCCTTGTGCGCCTCCGCCACGGGCGGCGTCCACGGCCGCGCCGCGTCACGGATGAAGGCGGAGAGCTCGTCTTCGGTCCAGCCGTCGCCGACGGCATCGGCCGCATCCCAGCCCTTGGGAGGCGTGCGCCCGGAGAGCCAGTCGGCATAGAGATAGGGAGGGGATGCCATGAGTGCTGCGCGCCGCCTATCGAACGACGCCGAGGACACGGTAGCTGCAGCCGAGGCCGGTGAGGATCGCGCCGATATCGTCGGCGGCCTTCAAACCTGAGATCACCCCGGTTTCCGGATGCGGCCGGTCGGCATCCGGCCACATGACGACGTTGCGGCCGGCCAGCGGTGACCAGTCGGCATGTTTCACCCCCTGCGCGCCGCCGGGCCAGGAGACGACGGTGCGTCCCGTCGCAGCTGAGAGCGCATCGCGGCACTTCTCGCCCTCGACCACGAGCACCGCCCTCGCCTCGCCCAGCCTGTCCAAGCCATAGAGCGGGCGCGGCTTGGCAAAGGGAAAACGGCACCAGGTCTGGCGGCCGTCCGCCAGGCGCACCCACATGACCATCGGCGTTTCCTTGCCGCCTTGGCCAAGCTCATGACGCAGGACATAGCCGATCAGGCCGCCGTCCGGCCTGCGATAGGGAAAGACCATCGACGGCGCGAAGCTCCCCCATTCGGATCGCTCGCCCCGTCGCTTCGGATTGTAGAGCCGCACCGGCCTGCCGCATTCGATGGGCGCGGCAGGCGGCGCCAGCGGCACGATATCGGCATAGGGATCGAACACCGGCGCCCTCGCGGGCGCAGGATGGGGCCTCGCGGTGCTGCCGCCAAGCATGCCGAGCGCTTCCGCGAGATCGACCCCTTTGATCTTTCTGACGAAATCGATCACGTCACCATGCGCGCCGCAGCCGAAGCAGTGGAAGCGCTCGACATGATCCTTTCCGGGGAAGATGGTGAAGGAGGGTGTCGTCTCGGCATGGAAGGGGCAGCAGGCAGTGAATTCGCGCCCGGCCGGCTTCAGCGCCACCCCATGGCGCGCCGCCACCTCGGACAGGCAGACCTCCCGCCTGATACGTTCGACTTCGGTCATATCCGACCCCTGATCTGGTCGCTGTGATCGTCACAACTTTTGGCGGGTGCAAGCTCGGGCGGCGGATTTGGTTCACGGACCAGCCGTCAACTGCGGCGAGCGGGCGCGATCTCGCCGGGCATCACCAGCCGGTATCCCTGGCGATAGCCGACATTCTCGATGCCGATGCCGGAACCCTCCAGCCGGGTGCGGAGATGGCAGAGCGCCACCTTGAAGGCGGCATACATGCGCGTCGGCGACGGCCCGCCATCGGCATCGTCGACATACATCGCATCGAAAATCCGCTCTGTCTGAACAGGCATGCCCTTGCCGCGCCAGACAGCGCCGAGAATACGCGCCTGAAGCGGCGTCACATCATAACGATCGACGACGATTTCCAGCGTCGGCGCTGCCACCGGCTGCTTGCAGCACGGGCAGTTGATCGGCTCCATCACGGCCGCTCCCGCCCCCACCTTCTCCATGACGCGCTCTTTCCGGGCCGGTTCAACCGTCATGCCCGAAACCGGCCGCTTGGTCGTCGCGGGCGACAATCTGACTTTCCTGTCCACTGCTGTCATCGGATTCACCATCCCTTTCGGTTTGTTCGCCGTCCATATGTCCGGCCTGCCTCTTCTTCCAAAATCTGTGTGCCGCGCCCGCTCATCGCCGCTCCGGCAGCATGTCATCCGCCGAAAGCTCGATGCCGCGCTCGCGCGCCGCCTTCATCAGCAGCAGCTGGTCGCGGCCGCTGATCAGCCCTTCGCTATTGCCGAGCGCCCGGCTGATCTTCGAGCGGTGACGCCCCATCGCCCGCGCCAGCTCCGCCGGGGAAAGGCCGATTTTCTCGTGAACCTTTCGCCATGGAGTCTTGTGGTCCTTTCCGAGCTTTTGCACATCCGCTCCTCGATTGATGCGATAATAGCAACATATGATGCACTGATCACACCGTCAACCCCACCCAGGCCAAAAATGGGATTTTATTCCCTAAATTAAATGTGGCATATTTTGATACGAGCCAGATAAAGGAATATTTTCCTCATTTCTATTGACTCAGCCCGCCGGTGTCAATTATCTAGGCTGCAGAACAAAGAGGAAACAACAGGGGTTCCAAATCGCCGGTATCAGTGGCGGCATCCCCGTCACTCATGCGACTAACGCAATCCGATGCGACGATGTCGCATCCGCTTGCCGTCTGTTGCGAAATCTGCAACAACTCGGTTCCATCAAACGATGTGAGGAACCGGGATGACCGAAATCGATAAGAAGTGGTTTTTCCAGAAGCTGGACGAACGGCAGAAATCTGTCAGGGGCCTTGCGCGGCATCTCAGCATAGATCCTTCGGCCGCGTCGCGCATGCTGTCTGGCACGCGGAGAATGAAGATGGAAGAAGCAAACCAGATTGCATTGTTCCTGGGCGTTTCGCTCTCGGACGTTCTCAATCATGCCGGCGTTTCGGTCGAGCCGGACGGAACACCCACCCGCATCCTGCTGGCGGCTGTCATCAACGAGGCCGGCTCCGTCGAGCGGCTGAAGGAGCCGCGCCCGCTGCCCCAGGCCGTCATCGACCGCGCCAAGGCCGCCGTCCGGGACTTCGTCGACGGCCAGGTGATCGCCGCCCAGGTGCGGGCGGCCTCAGGCCCGCTGTCGATCTGGGATGATGCCGTCATCCTGTTCGGCCACACCGACGAGGTCGAGGCGGCGGCGATCGGCGTGCTCTCCATTTGCCGCACCCGCGGCGGCGATCAGATCATGGCCAAGGTCGAACGCGCCCGAAAGACCGGCGAAGCCCGCATCCAGACCGCGTCAGGCGCCACCGAGGAAACCCTGCTCGACACCGCCACCCCGGTGCTCGCCGTCATTCCGTAAGGCGAGTGGCACGCGATATCGGCTGCGGCTGCGTCATCGGACACCGCACACCCGCCTCGTCCTCCCAGGCCTCATCGGGAACGCTAACTTCCTCTCCGTCATTCCTGTGCTTGTCACAGGAATCCAGTGCGCCCAGGTCCTTGGGCGCGGGAGAGTCTTTATAACCGTTGAATGAAAGTCTTTCACCGCGCCGACGCGCGGTGGCTGGATTCCTGTGACAGGCACAGGAATGACGGTGGAGAGGTTGGCTCGCTTCCCAAATCTTCCGCCAGTATATTGGGATGCCAGATGATCGGACAGATGCCGCAGCGCCGCTCCCTGTGCAATGTTACCTGACGTCAGCACACCCGCCTCGTCCTCCGAGGGCTCCATGACGCCGAAATCGCCCGCCTAGGACCGCGCGATCGGCACCAGGCTCTTCTTCTCGATCAGACCCGCCACCGAAAACACCAGGATCTCCGTCTCCCGGCCGATCCTGCTGCCGTCCATCAGCCTGACGATGTCATCGACGCCGCCGACCGGGCTGCCGTCGATCGCGAGGATATAATCGCCCTCTTGCAGCCCACCCTTTGCCGCCGGTCCATCCGGCTCGACGCGCCGGATGCGCACGGAGGTCGTCTGCGCCGTGCCGGCCGCGAGCGCCACGCGGCGCGGCAGCACGATCGTATCGCCTGATATGCCGATGACGGCGCGCCGCACCTGGCCGTGGCGGAGGATCTCCGAAACCACGAAATTGGCCGTATTCGACGCCACGGCAAAGGCGATGCTTTGCGCGCCCTGGATGACCGCAGTATTGACGCCGATCACCTCTCCGCCGGAAGAGACCAGCGGCCCGCCCGAATTGCCGGGATTGAGCGCCGCATCGGTCTGGATCACGTCCTCCATCAGCCGTCCGCTCGCCGCCCGCATCGAACGGCCAAGCGCCGAAACGATGCCGGCCGTCACCGTCCATTCGAAGCCGAGCGGGTTGCCGATCGCAATCGCGATATGCCCCCTGCGCAGGCGCTGGGAATCTCCGAGCTTTGCCCAGGCGCCCGTGCTGGAGTTGGCGCGGATGAGCGCGATATCGGTATCGACATCCCGGCCGAGCACCCGCCCCTCGGTGACGAAGCCGTCGGGCGTGCTGATCCGCACCACCTTGGCATCATCGACCACATGGCTGTTGGTGATGATCAGCCCATCCGGCGAAATCGCAAAACCCGACCCATGCCCCTGCCGGCCGCCAACTCTCTCGATCCGGCTGACCGCCGGCCCGACGACATCGACCGCGGCCGCAATCGACTGCGAATAGGCATCGATCAGCGCCCCGTCATTCTGAGGCACGATCTCCTTATCCATATAACCCATTGCCTGATCCTCAGGCGGCAAGAACGGCCGCCCCGCCGCCGGCGAAGCAATCGCGATTGCGACGTTCGCCATGGCGCTGTTGTCTAGGGATTAGATGGTTGGGCGGTGAATTGGGTTCAAGTGAGCGTGGGTGGCGGCATACAACGAGACATCAGCGGGCAAACCGGCGCGCGATCATCGCACCGGCATCACCGATCACGATCGCAGGAATGAGCACCAGCGCCATGCTGTGAATATCAGGGGGAACGTCGACCACGACGAGGTGAAAGCCGAACCAGGGATTGATGATCTGGACGAGATAGATCGACGCCCACCAGAGACCGAAGGGAACGACGATCAGCCAGCGGCCGACCCGTGTCGCACTCCAGCGATCGGCGGCCTCGGCAACCGCAATATCGCGCGCCGCCTCGATGCCTTTGATCGCCTGCTCGGCCGCAAGACGTCTCTCATCGGTTTCCGCATCGAGCTTCGCCCTCCAGGCCGAAAGCAGCGGCGCCGTGAACGTCTCCATCACGCCGCCGAGAAAAAGCTTCGCAAGCCAGCTCATCGCGCCCATCCGAAGCGGTTGGCGAGATAGTACCAGACTTCAGCGGACAGACCGATAAAGGCGCCGGCGGCTATTTCCGCAATCATCGAAAGATCTGGGTCGTTTGAAATCACGCCGCCGATCTCCGGCGAGAAGACGCCCTTCGCCACCAGGGCGGCGGCGAGATAACGCAAGGTAATGCGAATGATCACGCTTGTCATATCGGATGTCTCCTTGGAGCCGAAAGAGTTGAGCACTGAACTACGGAGTAAACTTCGCGAGGGAACCCGACATGATGATCTTGAAGGCGACGCCGGCCGCCAGGACGATGACGGGAGTGAGAACAGCCCAAATGGCCTTGCCGATCCTGTTCGTCAGCTTCTCGACGCTGCCTTCGATCCGCGCCAAGGCGGCATTGATGTGCGGCTGCTGCGCTTCCAGATTGACGACGCGCTCCTTCAACCCACTCATCCTTTCGTGGAGCTTCTCGATCTCGGCTCTGACTTGCTCATCCATGAATTTGTCCGATCTGTTTTGTCGGGCGGAGTTCAGAAGGACCCGAAAGCCGGGAAAGCGACGGGAGCATTTGGAGACCCGATCGAACTCTCACGCCGTCCGTTGATTTTCCCGTTTTCATCGCGAGCCGTATAGACATTGGCATCAGGTGGGCATCCTTGGCACGGTGTAGTCATCCCAGCCATGGGTGCTAACGATGCAATTGCCGGTGCCAATCGATATGTCGAATCGCGCCCACATGAGGCCGACTGCCGTGGTGCGCACCTTGGCCCCGATCTGAAGCCTTGTGGAGCCGGCAGCGATGTTGATATAGAGGCTGGCATCGCCAGCTGCGCCAGGCGTCTCCTCAGTGTCGCAGCGGAGGTTGACCGCGGAGTTGGCGTCGGCTTGCGCCTGAAGGAACAGACGAGCATCCGTGGAAATGCCCTCAGGAAGCCCCACCGGATTGTAGGTGGGAAAATCGAAAGCAGCTGAGCTTACCAATTCCTGGATGTTGGTATTGAGTTTCACCCGGCTCCCATATTGCCTGAACCCAACAATCTGCGAGCTCGCATTCGTCAAAACCGACCCAATCCGGCCGTTCGGCAGAATTTCCCAACCGACCGGCACCGTCACACCTGCCGAATTATTGGAAAGCGACGCGATGAAATCGCCAACGCTGATGTCCGCAAGCTTCCGCAACACATAGACATGATATGTCTTGCTTGCCGCGACCGCGCCGGTGTCGAGAAAACCGTTGCCGGAGCCTTCCGACCAGGCGGCGTTCAGCCTCTTGGTCAGGGTCCCGGCAAAGGAAATATATCTCCCGCCGAAGCGCGCATCGCCGGCGCCGATATCGAGGTTGGTGAGCGGCACGCCGGCATTGGGGCTCGGAACCAGCCCGCGAACGAAATCCGGCATGACCAGCTTGGCAGCGATGGCGTCCCTGTCGGCCTGCAGATCGGAGATTTTCGCGGCCGTCACCGTCCCGTCGGTCGGCACCCAACCGGCGCCGCCATAGACCCGCATGCCCCGATCCGCGCTGTTGAAATAGAGATCGCCCACCTGCAGCGCCGAACCGTCCGCTCTCAGAACCGGATTGACCGCGGAAGCGCCGAGATAGACGTCGGCAAAATTCGTCACGTCCCGGATATTGGCCGCCACGGTCCCGACATCCCCGGCAACGCTGGCAACGGCGACCGTCTGCGCTGCGATCGCGGCAACGGCGGCCACCTGTGCCGCGACAGTCGCAACGGTCGCGATCTGCACCGCGACGTTCGCCGCCGGCGGAATGCTCTGCGCCACGCTCGCCAATTCCGTCACCGGTTCAATGATCGAGGCCAGGCGTAAAACGCCGTTGATCAGCTCGGCGATTTCCGTCGGGGTCGAGGTTGGAGAGACGACGATCGCCCGATCCAGCCGCTCGCTCAGCTGCAGGTCGCGCTGGGCAGCGACATCGAGCGCGGTTTCGATGGTCTTTGCCGAAAACGGCCCCTGGTTCTCCAGCTCCGTTTCCTGAGTGAAGGGCACGTTGAGCAGCAGGGTGATCGTCTCCTGGGCAGACGGAGCGCCGCTCGCCGCGGTATCGATCGAACCGCCCTCGGGATTGCCGACGCCGGAAACGCTGTAATCGGCGTCGAGCGTCAGGATCTCTTCATCGCCATTGGCGCGCCGCTTGATGACGAGCAGATGTCGCTCGTCCGCGATGAAGAAATCATAGTCGAATACTGTCGTCACCGCATTGCCAGGATAAGGACCGGACCGGCTGTTCGTGCTTGAAATCGTCATGTGCCATCACTCGCTTGGTTTCAAGAAGACGATAAGGGCGGATGGTTGTTTCCCCATCTGGTTCGGGTTGGATATTGCAGAGAGAAATGTCAGGGCCCACCGGTTATCGGCACGCCCGATCCGGCAGACAGCTTTCGCAAGGCTGTTCTGCCGATCATTGGAAACAAAACGTGGAACGTATGGGGGTGACCTGAAGGTCACTCCCCAGCGCGCCTCGCGGAACTGAGACTTTGGCCCTCAAGGTGCGTTTTTTTGAATGCGCCTTGCCTTTCGCTTGGCACGGGCGACCTCAGCATCCTTATCGAAACCCTCAACAGCGCGCCGCGATTGCTCGTTAGCATCGACGGATGCGGCGTTTCCGGAGGTTTTCGTCCCTTTGCGGGTCGCCTTCCCCTTGACAGGAGCGATCCCGGCGTCCGAATCCACGCCCTCGACAGCGCGCCGCGCCTCCTCGGTCACGTTCACAGCCTCGCCATCTCCGGGCGCTTTCTTCACGAAGCGGCGGGTCCCGCGATTGACGCGGGCGGTTTCAGCATCCTTCGCCGTACCCTCGACTGCCTCACGCGCCTGCTGATCGACGCGTGCATCCTCCGCTGCTTTCTGCGCCTCCCCCTTACGCCGTTCAGGATCGGCAGCCTGCTTCGCCGAGATGTCAACAGGGTGCAGCCGGGCATTCTCTGTAAAGAATGCATCGTGTTTGGAGCCGGCAATTTTTGCGGCATAAGTGGCTGTCGGGATTCTCAGATCGCCGCCGGCGTCGATCGCAGCGTCAAGATCGCCGCGGCTGATCCAGCCGAGGTGGTCGATTTCCGAGTGCGGATCGATCCCTTGTTTCCTGAGATAATCGACGAATTGGTCGGCCGGAACGTAAATGCTCTCGGCAGGACTGTCCCGCGTTACCTGCGCGACAAACTCACCAAACTTCTCTGGATCGCGTTGACGCAGCTTGGATGCCTGAGCCCGTACGGATATCTCCGCTACGCTCACCATTTGCCTCCCTACAGCTGCCTTCGCCCCGGTGCTCGGCATGCGGCCGCGCAGCATTTTTCTGACGACGAGCTCAGTTGCTTTCAGCGCCATGTTGGCGGCGCCATCGGTCGCGCCACTGCTCGGAATCTTATCGAACAGGCTCTTATCTGGCGCATAGAGATACTTCGCGATCGCGTTCTGCGCGGCTTGCTTGATCGTGCTTTGAACGGCGGCGCCTGCGCCCTCGATGGCGACATCGGTCAGAAATTTCCCGACGCCAGATTTTGGAAGGTTGACGCCAAGGCGCTGCGCTGTGCCGATGGGAACGAAGCGCTCCGCCTTCACACCACTCAGATATCCAGCGGGCAAGGCCCAGTAACCTGCAATCGATTGCTCGGTTCGGTCCTGACCCGCTTTGCGGGCGTCTCGCGCTGCTTCACCGGCGCTCTCCAGTGCAGTGTAATATTTGGTTACTTTGTCACGCGAAAGCAGCGCGACAGCAAAGGCGGGGGCAGCCGAACCGAGTGCCTTGCCGGCTTGCCGAGGCCAGCTTTCTTCCATCCCAGCCCGAGCAGCGAAGTAAGCTTCACTATTGTCACTCAGCCACGCGCCGCTATCCTGGATGACATCTACCGCTCTCTCAAGGAAATTAGGCTGCGCCTGCTTACGTGAAGAAAGGATCTGCTCTGGCGTCAACTCGCCTGACACGATGCCGTCGATATACTTCTTCCCTTCCTCGTGATCGAGGGCGCTCTGTTCATATAATTTCTGTCTTACCGCTTCTATTTCATCTGGGGCCCAAGTCTTCGGATTGATCGCGGCGATAGAAAACAGCATGGAATTGCGAGCGGTAGGATCATCATGTGGCACCAACGGCCGGATCACAGCGCCCGTCCCCTCTATCGTCATACCGACCTTCGAGGTGACTTCTCCCAGAAAGCCCTTCACGGCCTCATTTGTCGCTATACCGGCAGGGGTAAGCTGCGCATTGAGCTGACGCAACGCTTCTTCGCGCGTATGTTTCCCGGCGACCACATCGTGGAGCACCGGTATCCACTCGTTCGAGTCGAGTTCCGGTTGCTTCAATATCCGATCGATTAGGGCTGCGACCTCCTCCTTGCCCTTGCCCCTCGCCCCCGCGATGTCTTCCGCCAGCACCTCACGAACGGTCTTCTCGGGCGGCGCTGGAGGACCTTCCTTGACCAGCGGCACCTGTGTGACCGTCACCTTGGATACCCGTTCAAAATACCCAAGAGCTTCCACGTCGTCGCTAGCCAAAGCCGCATTGCCTGGCCTGCGCAGCAAAGCGGCAAGGATGGGCGACGTCGAAAGGATTTCCGCATTTCGCGCTTCCTGCGTCGCCTGCCGGAAACTCTCCCGATGCTGCTTCACCAGTTCCAGCGGCGGCGCCGGACGGCCTGTTGCTCCGGCATAATCCTCAGCAATGCGTAGATCGCTCGCCACCTGATCGGGGTCTTCATCTGAAGAGCGGAGGATGATATCGGCCGCGGCAGCGTCAGTTCCGAGCCGGCCACTCCTTCGTATATTCGTTTCCGGCAGCGGCACCGAGCCGCTTTGCGTCTCCGCGTTTCGAAGATCGCTCGTTGCCCGCTCCGAGTTGTTAGGGGAGCCCGGAATGGCATCGGCCGCGGCAGCGTTGCCGCCTAACCAGCCGGTCTTTGGTATCGAGACCTCAGGCATCGGCACGGGAGCGCCTGGTATCTCCGCGCTTCGGAGATCATTTGCCGGTTGCTCAGGGTGGTCATCAGGGGTGCGCGGTACGGCATCACCGGCGGCAAGGTTGGCTCCTAACCGCCCAGTCTTTTGAATCCTCTTTTCCGGCAGCGTTTCCAATAGCTTGTCTCCAAATATGGTGGGGAGACAAGTTTAGAATCCAGACGGTTGGCATCACGAATGGCGGCTGCCGCCGTCAGCCCCGGCGGCCAGCGTCAGAAGCGAAGCGAAACCCTTATAATAGCCCATCACCTCGGCCTCGTTCGCCTCCCTGCCGAGGTCGCGCGAAAGTTCGGATGCCAGCACTTGCCGGGCATCGGGCGGGAGATCTCCCCAATCGGCCATCTCGAGCACAGGGGTCTCCATCACCGGCTCCGGCTCGCGCAGTACGAGCGGCAGCAGCAGCTTGTTGCGGATCGATGCAATATCGAATTCGTTCGGCGTCCTGCCGTCATTTTCTTTCTTGAACGCGGCGATCTCGGACGCAAGCGCGTTCTGAAACCGGGCAACCTGCTGGATCGCCGCTTGACGTTCGGCGCCGAACTTGCCGTTTGCAGTAATGCCGATGGAGTCGAGCTGCTTTTGCGATTGCGCGAAGGCATCGGCCAGCTGCAGGCCCTCGCGTTTGATCACCGCCTGCCCGCTCAGCGCGGCGTTCTGCAGCTCCGACAGTTCGCGGAATGCCTCAGCACCCAGCCGGCCGCGATAATCGTTGAGATCGACACCGGCGAATCCATCAGGGTCCATCGCGGCATATCTGCGCATATCGTAAAACAGAACCTCGTCGCCCTGCCCCGCCCGGCCTTTCGCCACCGTCTGCATGTAGTTCCACGCCGCCGACACCGTCTCCATGCCGGCCACTTGGCGGATCTCCCGCGGCACGTCGTCGGGCGTCTTGCCGGCGTCGATCGCCCGCCAGAGCTCGGCCTTGGCCTGTTTTGTCCGCGCCTCCTCGGCCCTCGCCTGGGTCTCCAGCGCGGACTGGACGCGGTTTTGCGTGAGCTGGCGCACCTTGTCATCGCCGATGCCGGCAAGGCTCCTGTCGATATCCTCGGTGGAAGGGCCGAGCGCGCGCGGCGCGACCTTGTTGCCCCGCGGCGCCACCGTGCCGCCGCGCGTGGAAAATGGCGCGGCCTGCTCGGGATCGTCGGTGACAGGGAAATACATGCCGTATCGGGCGGCATTGCCGTGAATGTAGTCGAGCACCTCCTTCGGCGCGGCCCCGGATTTCAGCGCCCGCCCGTTCCAACCGAGATCAATCGCATTGGCCGCCCCCTTCGCGCTGCCGAGGATCTGCAGCCCGTCGCGAATGGCGGGCGGCGCATCCTCTATCATCGCCGCAAGATTGGTGGCGAAACTCTCGTCCAGCCTGTCGACAGCCTCCGCGCCCGTACCGGCAGCCCGCGCCGCAAGCTCCTGGCGAAGCCTTGTCGGCCCGGCAGCCGCAACCGTGCGGCCGGATCGTTCGCCAGCGTCCATCAGATCGCCCGCGGCATCGCCCACTGGCACGGAAGCGCGCCTGCCCTGCGTCAGAATGGCGCCCGCCTCGCGCTTGGAGTGTTCGTTGCTGATCTCGCCTTCGAGCGCCTCCGTCAGCATGTCGTTATCGGCGCCCGTCATCTGGCCGGCATGGTCATTGCGGTAGCGGTCCGCAGCGATCGGGTCGTCATCGGCCAGCCGCAGGGTGATATCCCTATGGACGCCGGAAACGAACTCACTGCCGCGCGCCATCACGGTCTCGTCGCTCCAGCCTTCCAGCCGCCCCTGCTCCTGCAGTTCCAGGAGCCCGGCCGCGACATTCTTCGTCACCAGGTCGGGGCGGGTGAAATTCACCACCGCATCTCGTGCGAAGCTGTCGACACGCGCGGCGGCATTTTGCTGAAACCAGACCTTGCGCTGCTGGCCCGAATAGACGACCGCGCTCTGAAGCGAGGCGTTGACCCTGGCGTCAGCGGCGCGGCCATACATCTCGGCCGCCTCGCCCGTCAGGCCGGCGCCGAATTCCTTGCGCTTTTCAGTGAGCCGCCGCTCGTAATCGGCGCGGCCATCGACCGCCGCCTGGCCGGTCAGCGTCATGAAGCCACCCTCGCCGTAACGGGCGTTGCGGTCCCATGCTGCAAGCTGGTTCTCCTGCCCCTTGGCGCGCATGACGCTATCGAGCTCCTTGGGAGCGGCAGCCTTCTGTTCACCGCCGCCGGCTCCTTTCGCCGCGGCTTGCGGGTTCTGGCTCTGTTGGGCGGCTGCCTCTCTGGCAGCCTGAACGTCTGAGATAGACGATCCCAAATTTCCAAGCCCGTCTGCCAACTTCCCCATACCGATACCGACGTTTTTGCCGAAGTTTTCAGCATCGGCCTTGACGTCGAGCTTGCTCTGAAAGATCGGCCGCGTCGCAACATTGCTTTGGTATTCGGGAACAGTGACCATGACTCAGTTCTCTTTCGTGGCTGCTGTAGGTGCGGTGGTTTTGTTGAGCTTGCCGTAGATTTTTCCGGCCCCAGTCAGGATCGTGCCCGCCGCCTCGAGATACCCACCCTTGGCCGCATAATCCCCCTTCGCCCGCTCCAGCGTCCCCCCCGCCCGCTGGTTGACGGCATCGACGCGGAAGTCATAGGCCTCACGATAGGCGTTGGTGCGGATGGTCAGCGCGTCGAGTTCGCCGAGCGTGGCCGTATCGATCAGCGTGTCGAGCGGCGAGCCGAAGGTGATGTCGAGGCCGTTCGCGGCCATCGCCGCAGTTTGCGCGCCCATGATCCGCGCCACTTCCTGCCGCTTGCGCTGTTCTTCCTGCGCTCCGCGCTCCAGCGCGTCCTGCGCCCGCCGCTCGGAAAGCTCGGCGTTCATCTCGGCGACCTGCTGGTTGTATTTGCCGGCCGCTTTCGCAGCCTGCCCCTGCTGCACGGAGCCGGCAGCGCCGACCAGTGTCGAGCCGAGCGTCAGGGCAAGACCGATATCACACATGGCTGGACCTCAATTCGAATGGGCGGAATTCATGACCGCGGAGGCTGATGGGATCGAAAATCGAAAAACCCAGCCAACGCAGCCAGCGCAGCGAGACGCTGTTGTCGACGTCGACGAAGTTTCTCAGAATGGGATAGTGCCGCAACAGTTGGTCTCTCCACTCGACTGAGCCCCTGAGAAAGCCGGCGGCATGGCGTTCGATGGCATCGGTCCCGAGCAGCCACGGCGCGCCGACGCCGGCGAGAATGTTGATCGCGCCGACACCGAAGATCGCCTCGGCCCGCCCGTCGATGAAAACCGTCCAGGCGGCCGAGGATTTTCGCAGCGAATAGGTGAGCGCCTGCGCCGGCGTCATGCCGGATGCCTTCCACACCTCCTCCCGGTCCGCCCTGCGCATGCGCCGGGCGACCTCGCGCACATCGAGCGCGCGGACGGGCACGACGCGGATCTTACCGGCCAAGGGTGATATCCGGCATGATGGCGAGAATGGTCATCGGCAGTGGATCGAACTGCTTGATCCACATATTGCCGCCGGTATCCCAGTCCCATTGCGGCGTCAGCGAGATATCGCCGGTGATGGGCTCGATCGGATCGTCCCAGTCTTCCGTCGAGCGCTGCTTGTATTCGACGAGATGCGCGTCGCCCCGCGCCCCGTCACGCGGGCCGATGAAGATGCCGCGCGTCTGCTCGACCCTGAGCGTCACATTGCTCACCGATTTCTGCCGTCCCTGCACGGTTCCGAGCCCACCGACATTGCCGAGATCGATATCGAGCGTCTGCAGCGCGGAAACGACAGGCAGGCCGACATGCACCTTGGAAGCGGCGACATCGAGTGTCACCACGCCACCGCTGACGGTCAGGTTGCGCACCACATTGCCGTCGGCCAGCGCCACCACCTTCTGCCCCTCGAGATGGCTGAGCCCGCCGATCACGCTGACCGGCGCCCCGCTATAGGTCAGGCCGCAATCGACGAAGAAGGCGTCGCTGACCGAGGCAAAGACGCGGCTGTGCAGCCGTTCGATATAGCGCCGGGACTGGCCGCCGACCGTGCGTTTGACGAGGAAGTAAGGTACGTCCTCATTACCCTCGGCAATGACGGTGACATCCTCGAAAACGGCGTCGTTGTCAGGCCCGCTTTCATGGCGCGTCCAGGCCCAGACGTCATGCTCCTTGAGATAGGTGAGCGAAACGAGCGCACCGTTGTCGAGCACCACCCAGGCGATCGAATAGGGCGCCTGCGCATAGGCCCAGGCCTTGACGCGCCGGTTTTCGAAGAGGTGGCGGGCAAGGATGGTCAAGTCTTTGCCGACGAAGCTGTCCTCGGTGTAGACATAGCTGAAGTCGCGGATGACACCGCCGCGCTCCTGGGCAAAGAGCACGGTATTGCCGACGACGATCGGCTGCACCCGGGCGGCTCCCCGATAGCCCTGATTGTCGATCTTGATCGACGAGGGAGAAATCGCGTCGGATTGCGAGCCGCCGCTGACGATCCATTCGGCGCCCGATGTCAGCAGCATCAGCCCGCGCAGCGCCAGCATCGAGCGGATCTCGTTCACCTGCCGGGCGCGGATGCGGAAGGTCACGGCATCGCTCGCCTTGGAGGGCGAGGAATAGCCGAAATTCTCGTAATTGGCCGATTGCGACAGCCAGACCGCCTGCGGATCGTTCTTGGTGGATGCAAAAGCGAGGCGCTGTTCGATGAAGGTCGCGCAGCGGGGATAGTTGCCGGCGCTGTTGAAAGGGTTGCGCGCCTTCTGCGGAGTGTCCGCAAGATCGGCCGCGATATTGTCGTCGTCGAAGAAGAGCCCCGCCGTGCCGCCGATATAGCCGTAGACGCCGTTGTCGCTCTTGTAGACGATATAGCGCGAGACGCCCGCGACCGCCGACCAGCTGACGCGGTTCTTGCGGCCGCTCACCGTCAGGTCGTTGTTGACGAAAACAGCCGTCGAAGGGAGGCTTTCCTCGCCGCTTTCACTATCGATGGCCGAGACGCAATAGCCGTTTGTCGTGCCTCCAGACCCGACGATCGCCGCCGCGCTCACGCCTGTCGGTGCGGCGATCTTCGGCGCGAAGGTCACGAGCGAGAGTGTCCAGTTGTTGTCGGCGAGACGCGCCAGTTTGCGTACGGGATAGTCTGGATGACAGATATACATCACGTCAGCCTCCTGCACGAACACCAGTTCGTCGAGCGCGGTATGAACGTAGGGCGTCGTCACCTCGTAAGGTGTGGTGCCGGACAGAACGAGCCCGCCATCGCGGAAGACCCGGAAATAGAGATGGCCGAATTCCAGCACATAGGATTGCTCGGTGTTGAACTGGAAGGGGATCAGCCGCGCCTTGTTGGCGCTCGCCTTGACCTCGCGGATGAAGGCGAGGCCCGCGCGGTTCGATGCCCCGCCATGTGGATTGATGAAGAGGTTCAGCGCCGTCTTCAGTCCGCTGGCGTATTTTGCCTGGTCGACGCGGGCCCAGAGCGCCGGCGAGAGTTCCCCGCCCCCGAAGGACGGCTGGTAGGCGCGCAGATCAGCCATTGACCCGACCTCCCGTCAGCCCGTCCTGCTCGTCGGTGCCGCCCCAGGTCTCGTTGGCATCCGCCGTCTGGGCCAGCGCCTGCGTGCTGTTGGCAAGCTGGAACGCATCGGCGCGCACCTGCGGATCGCGCGTCAGCGGCATGGCGAGCCGCACCGCCAGATGCCAGGCGAGCGCATCGACGAAAAGCGGCGAATATTTCGTCGGATCGGTCAGGCGCTCCGTGAAATTCAGATAGGCGGGCGAAAGATTGCAATAGATCATGCCGCCCTCGGCTTCATAAGCATGCCCGCCTGCGGTAGAAGACGCGCCACCGGAAAAAACGCCGCCGACCGATAAATCGCCGGTCACATCAAGCGCCGAGCGAATGCCCCGGATCGCCAGGCAGTCCACCGGCCGGTCATAGGCATAGGCCCACTCCCCCGGCCGATCGTTCTCGATCGCCGCAAGCGATCGTGTTCTGCCGGCAAAACGCCAGGGATAGGCCTGCAGCAGCGCATCCCGCGCCGGCGCAAAAAAACGGTTGCAGGCCCGCGCCTCCACCGTCGGCTCGCTCAGCGCATTGATGCTGTCCTTGCCGATGGAGGCGAGCGCCAGATTGCAGATGGAAATAATGGATGTCATGTCGATCAACCCCGTGGTTGAGCGACCTTAGGCTGGGAATGGTTGCCGGCATGAAACGCCTGCAACACCAAAGAGAGCCTCATCCCGACGCGCGATCCGCAGGATCGCCTAGAAGGACGAGGGCGGGCGCCCGGCGTCAAAACGCTCTGTGACTGTGACCCCCGCAGCTTTACTTATCTGCACATTCTCTTATGGAAATCTGTCATATCAATTCGGCAGAAAGCCGGATTAGATACGTACATCAGCACTCGGCGCAAATCTTTCACGCGCGCCCATTTTCAGCCTGCATCAATCCAACCAAGGGAGCCATGCCATGAGCACAGTCACCACCAAGGACGGCGTTGAGATTTTCTATAAGGATTGGGGGTCGAAAAGCGCCCAGCCGATCATGTTCCACCACGGCTGGCCGCTGAGCTCCGATGATTGGGACGCCCAGATGCTATTCTTCCTGCACAAGGGCTACCGCGTCGTCGCCCATGACCGGCGCGGCCACGGCCGCTCCACCCAGGTGGGAGACGGTCACGACATGGATCACTACGCGGCGGACGCCGCCGCCGTGGTCGAGCATCTCGATCTCAGGAACGCCGTCCATGTCGGCCACTCCACCGGCGGCGGCGAGGCAACCCATTATGTCGCCCGCCATGGCCAGCCGCAGGGCCGCGTCGCCAAGCTGGCGATCATCGGCGCCGTGCCGCCGATCATGGTCAAGACCGAGGCCAATCCGGGCGGCCTGCCGATCGAAGTCTTCGACGGCCTGCGCAGCCAGCTCGCCGCCGACCGCGCGCAATTCTACCGCGATCTTCCGGCCGGCCCCTTCTACGGCTTCAACCGCCCCGGCGCGAAAGTGTCGGAGCCGGTCATCGACAATTGGTGGCGCCAGGGCATGATGGGCGGCGCCAAGGCCCATTACGACGGCATCAAGGCCTTCTCGGAAACCGATTTTACCGAGGACCTGAAGAGCATCACCGTGCCGACCTTCGTCATGCACGGCGACGACGACCAGATCGTCCCGATCGCCGATTCCGCCCTGCTCTCCTCCAAGCTCCTGCAGAACGCCACCCTGAAGGTCTACGAGAAATTCTCGCATGGCATGTGCACCATCAACGCCGACGTCATCAACGCCGACCTGCTGGCTTTCATCAAGGGCTGATGCTCGCAAAACCGGGCGCCGACAAGGCGCCCGGTCTCTCAGTTGGTTTCCGCCGCCAAACGCCGTTTAGCCGGCAGGATCGGCAAATCATCGGTCGCTTTCTCCCATTTTCCATGAAACCGTTTCCGTCCGTTTGCGTTTCCAAGCCATGACAAGAGAACGTGAACCCTCATCAAAGGCGTATCGGCAGGATCGTTTTGAAAATACCGAGCGAGCCGCCAAGGAAACCATCGAGGCGGAGCAGCGGGCTCGCAGGGAGAAGACGCGGCGGCTGAAAGAGCTGCGTCTGTCGCGCGAAGGCGGCAAGGCTCCCGAAGCGGGATAGATCCCACGCTCAGCAATCGCAGGATCACGCGTCGGCGGCCGCTCGGCGCGTCTTCATCGCTCTCGGCCCGCATTTATCGCGTTTTTCGGTTGTTTTAAGATTTGGGCCTTCGTCCATCTTGCAGAAGAAACATCACGAAATTATCTTCCAGACAGCGATTCACGGACATCGAAAAAGGGTCAGGCGATGTCAGACAAGCTGTTCAGCACACGCGACGAACCGCTCGCCTCCGCGGATCTCGACGTTTGCAGGCGCGTTCACGAAGCCGTCTGCACCGAACTCGAAATCGACAGGGCGAGCGAGAAAGCCGATAATATCGGCGCTCTCATCATCGAGCTTTTCCGGCAGGGCGTTCATGACGAAAGCCAGCTCCGGCTGCTGGCCGGCGGTGCAGCCCGGCCGGGCTGACCATTCTTACGGATAGAATTTCGACTTCTCGGTCTGCGGCATCCGGTCGACCGTGTAGAGAATGCCGTAAAGATCTTCATGCACGCCGATGCCGTCGCTGCCGAGACCTGCGCCGAAGAGCGCCGCATTGTCCTGCACATTGGTCGCGAACACTTCCTTGACCGTCGCCGTGATCGTCCCATCGCCATTGTCGGTGCGGGCAATGACGGTTCTGGAGGTATAAAGCCCCGGCTGATACTCGAAGGTGATGCGCGCACCATTGGGAACGATGTCGGGCAGCACCATCGTATTCCAGGTGGTCACGCCGTCCTGGTTGCCGGGATGGCCGATCACGTTGCCGAGCGGAAAGAGTTCGGCCGTCGGCGGAAAACCGAGCGAGCGGCTGTCCGACCAGTAAGGCAGAAAATCGATCCATCTGGCGTAGCGGCTGCTCGCCTTGATCAGGTCGTTGACCGATTTCAGCGTGCCCGACACCGCATTCCACAGGGTCGCAACCGAAAGGCCGGCGAGCGTTCGATAGGCCGTCGAGGTCGATACCGTCGGCTGGATCGTCACGCCGACGACATGGATGCCCGCGCCGTAGCGCGCCTTCACGCGGTCAACCAGGCCGAATTTGAAATTCGCCCAGGTGCTTGCGGTGGCATTGTTGTCGTTGCGTCCCGACTGGTCGAAGACGAAGGTCCAGGGGTTCAGGCCGCCATTATAGGTGTTCTTGACGATGTCGATCAGCCCCCAGCGAAGCGTGGCGATCGTGCTGCCCGAACCGGCGAGTTCCAGCTGCGATTTTGCGCCCGGCACGCCCATGATGAGCGGCATGGTTTCGCCCCAGACCGGATCGGCCACGTCGAACCAGCGGCGCCATACGCCCATATTGCCGCGTTCGTCGGCCGATGCGGCGATCTCCTGGCGCTCGATGAGGCTGTCGGAGAGCACGAGCGGCACCGGCCGCCCGTCCCATCCCTTGGCGAAGATCATCGCCGGGCCATAGGCCAGCGGCTGCGAATTCGAGACGTTGCCAACCGTATTGTAGAAACTGTCTGGATCCCTGTCCGGCGTGCTCGGCGCGCTCGCCGCGGCAAGCGCCCGCACGGAGGCCAGGTCGCCGGCCGCCCAATATTTCTCGCCGCGATGGCGCTGAATGCGATAGCCGCCGATATAGGTGTTGCCGACCGTGCCGTGCCAGACGGTCCGGATGCCGAAAATAGACCGCCTCGGCAAATCCGCCGGCAGCGTCACCTCACCCCACACGATGCCCGTTGCCGCGGTTGCCGCCGCTGCGGCAATCCCGACGAACAGCACCGGATACTCGTTGCCGTCGGGGTGCAGGAAGAACACCTCGTCGATCAGCATGTCCGCATTCGGATTGACGGTTTCCTGGGGCGCGTTGTTGCCTTGGGTCAGGCCGAAACCGACGAAGGGAATAAGGAAGCTGTTGGTGGGATAGTCGGGCGATCCGAAATAGAGTTCGGAAGCCTGATAGTTCAGGCCTGCCGCATAGGTCTGCGTAAAGCCGCCCGGCCACGCCACACGGGTCGCCGCCGGCATGTAGCGGTTCGGATCGGCAACCCAGGGCGGATGCCCGCTGCCGCTGACGGGAACGACCGGCATCCCGTTATAGAGCGTGCGCCCGTCCGCAATGATCACCACGCCGACGACGAGCTGCTCGTTATAGATGACTTCGCTGCCGGAAAGCACGCTGACGCCGAGAACCCGCCGGCCGTCGGTAAACAGCACGCCGCTCTCGGCCTCGCGGATGCCCACCACGCGCTGCCCATTGTGCAGCACCGTCCCGTCGGGAACGATATGCACACCGATCACACGCTGCTCATTGAAAATCTCGGCCATGAGGATGCTTCTTTTTGGAGTGCGGAAGAAAGGGCGATATTCTCTATCGACGTCATCCTCGGCCTTGTGCCGAGGATCTGCTGCGTATCGATCTGCGTGGATGCGCGCATCAGCACGACATCCGGTTCGTGCTGATGCTAGCCCCTCACCCTAACCCTCTCCCCGTAAACGGGGCGAGGGAACGTGCCTTATGGGAGGCGGGCGAGGAACGGAGAGGTTGCGGCACGTCCCCTTCTCCCCGCATGCGGGGAGAAGGTGGCGACAGCCGGATGAGGGGCGGCACCGGGCGGCAATGCGCCCTCCCCGTCAGTCAGTTACCAGCGGGCATGACCCAGTCCGGCTGCTGCAGCCCAAGCGCTTCCTGGATGCCATTCCCCGACACACGGCTTGATGCGTCTTCACCCGAGCCAACCTCGCCCGCACGCCGCTCGACCTCCGCCGCGATCACGCCGTCAGCGTCCTTCGCGTTCGGCGCCGGCTCCCCGGAGATCACTCTCGCCAGCGCCTTGCGCTCTGCCGCCGTCAGGCTCTGCCAGTCCTCGGGGATTTCAGCGGCGCCGGCGCCCTCGCCGCTTTTCGGCCGGACGATCCTGGCGCCGCCCGCACCCTGCGGCGCAAGACTCGCCCATTTCGGCCGCCTCTCCTCGTCGTTCCAGAGCTCGTCCGGCACGACGAAGGCGGCGCCGATGTCGCGCAGCTCGCCGTCGAAATAGCCCCTTTCGTTTGCGATCACCTTCACCATGACGGCTACTCCGTCGCCGCGACGACGCCGGCGGTGATCTTGCCCGTCGTCGGCGCCGTTCCCGTCACGTCGTAGAACAGGCGGAAGAAGCGCTCGTCGGCGTCGCGCGGGATCACGTCGATATTGAGCCGCTTGCCGAGCGCGAGGTCGGCGAGCGCCAGCGCGCCGGTGGTGCCGACCTGCTTCGGCGTCGCGAAGGCTTCGTTGTCGTCGACCTGCACCTTCACCTCGAGCGAGGTCAGGTTGTTGAACGCCTCGACCACCTGGATCGAAAGCGGGATCTTCTTGCCCTTGCCGATGTTGCGAACGATGCCGGTGGCGATCGGGCCGAGGTTGATCACATTGGTGCTCGCCGCATCGGCGGTGATCGCCTGCGCATCGGAAAGCAGGCTCTGCTTGTCGAAAATCATCTGAAATGCCTCTCGTCTTGAAGGGAACTGCCCGCCGCCGCCATTGGCGACGGGCCAAAGCCGATCAGGCCGGAATTACACGGCAGCCGGCACCGCCGCCTCGGTGTTGAGGATGGCGTCGGTCTCGCGGATCGGAATGCCGCGATAGGCGCGAACTTCCTTGCCCTCGACGGTCATGTGCGTCAGCCCGGTATAGTTCGGGTTGGCCGCCAGCAGGCTTCGGTCGCTCGACTGGACGTCGAGGATTTCGAGCACGTCGCGGTTCATGTAGATCGCGATGCGGCTCGCCACACCGTCGCGGCGGCGCGACTGCAGGCGGTAGTAGGCCTTGCGCATCAGTGCCCAGAGGTCGACGCTGCCGGCGAGCATGTTGGACACGTCGATGTTGGCGACGCGGGCGTTGTAGCGCCAGTCCTTCACGAACATGCCGACATGCCAGCACCAGTAGTCTTCCTTGCGGAAATAGGGCTGGCCGCTTTCATCGAGCACGCGCTGCTCGCCCTTGTCCTCGTGGCTGACGCCCGCCTTGGTACCCTTGGGATAGATCAGCGAGCTTGCGTGGTCGCCCCAGGTGACGAACCAGATCGAGGTGTTGTCGCTGCCCGTGCCGCCGCCGTTCACCACCTGGTTGGCGATCGTGCCGCGCGTGTCGGAATAGCTGCTGTAGCGGGCCGAAAGCCCCTTGAACTTCTCCGGCGTCGTCTCGGTATTGTGGTAGAAGATGCCGGTCGCCACCTCCTGGTTCATCGCCTCCATGAAGGGTGCGGCCGAAGTCAGCCGCTCCTTGGCCGGGTCGGGCGCGAGTTTCAGGAGGCGCACGTCGACGCCGGACATGGCCTCGACGAAGCCTGTGGTGTCGTCGACCTGCTGCATGGTCGCCTTGGACTGCGGAACGCCCTGGTAGAGGCGGCCCCAGGCGACGGACGGCAGACCGGTGCGGATCATGTGGCGGTGGGAGGCGCCCATGTTGCATTCGGTGGCGATCGCGTCGTCGAGAATGGGGTTCTGCTGCGACAGCAGCTCGACAACCGAGCCCTCGGTCGAGCCCTTGTGCATGTCGATCAGTTGAGGGAAGCTATTGCCGATTGTTGCCATGTCTCTTTAGCCTTTCGGTGCATCGTTCGGGAACAGAACATGCGCTGGATCGACGGGCCTGCCCGTGCCTCCGGCGCCGCCGGTGGCCGGATCGTCCTCTCTGATGAGCGCCCCGGCCTTCGCAAAAATACGAATAAGCTCCGGATGGTTGCCGCCACCACTCGCCTCCAGATATTCGCGCAGAGCCGGCGTCCCCATCGTGTTGACGAAGCGGCGGCTGTCGCGCACGGTGCCGTCCCACTTGCGCCCGCCGATCTCGGCATCGGCCTTCGCATCGTCGGCCCATTTCGAAATCGTCTCGCCCCAGACCTTGCCGCGCGCATCCGCACGCGCCGACTGGATGGCGATGAACCGGTCGGCAAGCTTCTGCGCCTCGCTGTTGGTCAGCCCCAGCTCACGGAAATCGGGGCCGAGTGCGTCGAGCAACTCCTCGTCGACGGCGATGCCGTCGGGCATGGCAAGCGTATACTTACCGTCCTCCGGCACCCGGTCGGCCTCATCGGAAGCCGCCTCATCGCCGTCCTGCCCGGCCTTGTCAGGCGTATTCTCGTCATCGGTCTTGGCGGGCCTTGCCCGATCGTCGCTGCGGCTGCCCTCGCCCGCGTCAGCCCGGCCGGCGCCGCCTTGCTGCGGCACGTCGTCGGGAAACAGCACATTCTCCGGCTCCCCGCCGCCGCTGCCGGCGCCCTCGGCGCTCCAGTTAATGGCCGGCCGGCCGATCCGCTCATGCGTCGACGTCATCGTCTTCACTCCTCTTATTGGTTGCGACCTCGCGGTCGATGGCTTTGATGGTGGCGATTTCGAGCAGCAGGCTCGGGTAGAAGCGCTGGTCGATCTCGTCGAGCTTGGCGATCAGCTTGCGGCCTGCCCCCTGCAGGCCGAGCGTATAATGCGTCGCGCTCACCGCCTCGCCGGCAAAGGCTTCGCGGTAGATCGCGCATTGCTCCAGCATCCAGAACAGCATGCGTTTGCCCGACGGCAGCGAGAAGACCTCGCGGAAGGCGGCGGCTAATGCTTCGCGCTCCTGGCGTTCGGCGGGCGAAAGGTTTTCGTCGAGTTCGCGCATCAGCCAAGCCCCAGTTGCTGCAGAAGGGCTGCCCCGTTCGGGTTTTCACCGGCGCTCGCAAGCACGGCCGCCGCATCCGCGCCGGATTTCGCCGCCGGCGCCATCTTCGCGGCCATCTCGGCATTTTCGGCCATCTGCTGCTTCTGGGCGCGCGCGCCCCTCAGCTGCGCCACCTCGTCGTCGGGCACGACAACGGAGGGCGGCACGCCGAGATAATCGAAATAGAGATCGACCGCCTCGTCGGCATCGACCTTGTCGAGCACCTCGGGCTTGACGGCGGAGACCTGGCCGAGGAAGGCGAAGCCGCGCTCGATGCTGCCTGTCGCCACCGCCTTCTGCGCCTGGGCGAGGATCGAGATATATTCGATCTTCAGCTCCTGGTTCTGCAATTCCCGCGGCGGCGGCGGCAGTTCGCGCCGCCGGTTGAGGATCTGGTAGGTCCGGTCGATCGTCGGTTCCAGCTGGGCGCCGTAGATATTTTCCAGCACCGGCCCCAGCGCCAAGAGCTTCTCTTCCTTGCGCTCGGCGATCTCGAACTGGTTGCGCGGCTGGATGCCCTCCATCTGCGACAGCATCAGGAAAAGATCGGCATAGAAGGCCTGGCGGATGCGCTCCTGGGTCTCGCGAATATCGCTCGCGAGCTCCGAAAGCCGGAGCTGGATCTCCATCGCCGGCCGGAAGCCCCGGCCATTGGGATCGTCGACATAGGTGATCTTGCCCGGCAGCAGCGAAGCCGGGTTGTTGCGCATCGAGGTCGGCCCGGTCATCGGCGGGCGCACCAGCTTGTCGATCGCTTCCAGTTTGCGCTGCTGTTCCAGCTGCAGCATGGAAATGTCGCCGAGCGCGATCTGCCCGGGCGAGGTCGCATAATTGTCGTCGCCGGCAATTTCCCAGGCCGGCCCGATCAGCGGGTTCTCGTCGAAGCCGCTTTCCTCGAGCAGCCGCCTGTCGCCCGCCTGCTCCTCCCAGTAGTTGGAAAGGAAAGGCTTGTTGCGCTTGTCGATCCGATCGGGATCGCGCGAAAGCCTGGGCTCGATCGCATGGCAGATCGTCAGGATCTCGTCATAGTGGCCATTGTCGTAGAAATTCTTCACCGTCTGGCTGACATTGTCGTAGCCGAAGCGGGAAACGATGCGCTGCACCGACCAGCGAAACCGCCGGTAAAGCGTCGTCACCCTGCCATTCTCATCGCGCGAGATCCAGAAGCTGCCATGCAGCAATTGCTGCAGCCGCACCACCTTGTCGCTGTCTTCGGAAAGAATGCCGACCGACTGCCCAAACTGCCCGAGATCGCCATAGCCGGTATGAAAGGCATTGTAGATATTCGAGGACTGAAACACCTCGCGCAGCCGCTGCTCGACGGCCGCGAGATACTCCTTAACAGGCGCGAAATCCTTGAGATCAGGATCATAGGTCGTCAACCGAAACCACGGCCGCGCCGGCGAAGTGATGCCGGAATGCATACCCGATTTCAGCGTCCGGTGGGCAAATGTCCCCGTACTGTCGATGATCTTGGCGCGGCTCACCGCCCCTTCATCCTTCTCGGTCAACCTCAGCCGCGTCGGCTCGATATAATCCGCGAGCTGCCGCCACACATTCTCCCACGGCTGACGGATACGCTTCAGCTCCTCCATCCGCCGGCGGTGATAGGTGATCTGGCTTTCATGATCCGGTGCGTTGTCGCTCATGCCTCATTTGCCTCCATGCACGCGGGCGATGCCGCGTTGATGTCCTTCCCAAGTGGTCAGACCGTTTTGGTGCGTCCGCACGGGAAAGACCCCATGCTGGTAAGATCGATGCAGACAGGAACTGCGCTCTGAGCTGTGAAAAGGTCGGCCAACGCCTCTTTCGTCATGCTCGGGCTTGTCCCGAGCATCTGCGACGGCTCAGCAGATCCTCGGCACAAGGCCGAGGATGACGCCGAACAGGGAACGCATGTGCCCGCAGCCCTTACGCAAGCTCTGCCCGCACCGGCCCCAAGCCCCACGCCACCCGCCTCACTGCCCCAGCAGCGTCTTCTTTTCGGTCGGCGCCGTCGTCGTCACACCGGACGGCGAAGTCAGGATCGTATCCGGCCGCGACCGCACCCGATCCTCCGTCCGCCGCCCGACGGCAGTCCGAACCGCAGCCCCATCCGGCTGCTTCAACTGCGCCGGCTCGGGCGGAAGCTCCGGCGGATCAGGCTGGGAAGGCTTGGAAAACAGACACATAGGACATCATCCATCTTGCTGGCGAGGAAAGGCCCGGATGAACGAGGGAAGAGCGCGGCAGGGCCGGAAGGCAGCAAGGGAGAGTGCGTGTCCGCCCCTGCCCTGCCCAACGCTCTTCCCTCACCCGGGAGGGTTCCTCAATCTCTACGTCCCCGATGGTTGTCGGCACGAACACCCCTGCCAATGAAGGAAACACTCGTCGCCACCGACAGCCGGGAAGCGCTGACCTGATGCCGAGGCGCTCACCCCACCCTCCTCATTCCTGTGCCCGTCACAGGAATCCAGCCACGGCGCGTCCGCGCCGTGAATAACTCGCGAGGAAAGGACGACAGTGGCATGGGAGCGCGGAGCAGGCTTTCAGATCGAAAATATTATGTGCGCGGCCCGGCTGGGTGCGCTTTCAACCCATTGCAAAATATGCATAACTCCCCCAATCGATCTTTCGTGGGGATGTATGATTTTCCGAGACCTTTTGGCTGGTTCGCTCGACCGGAAGCGCCAGTATGAACCATCGCGCCTTCCTCTTTGCCGACAGCCGGCGACCTCAAGACAATGACGGCAACATCATCCCCAAATCCGCTCGTCGCCAATATCGCGGCCCTGCTATTGGCAACGGCGATCGGAGTTGTCGGCTTTTCGGCGGTTATCCATTTCCAAGGACTTGATGTTCAGAAGGTGCAGACCGGCCCGCTTTTCAGGGGTCTTTTAGCTTCGGTGATCATCACGATCATCGCACCGCCGACCCGCTTCTGGTGGAGAGTCTGCGCTCTGTCCGCCGTCTATCTGATCGATCTGACGCTATCTGCCGCAATGACGGCGTGGCTGCCGATCGCTTCGGCGAATGGTTTTGTAAGCTTGATGATTGAGAAGCGATGGCAGATCGCTCTCTTCGTGAGCGCGACTGTCGGTTATTCAGCACTCATCCGGCTCGGCGAAAATCGCTCCGACAGCGCTATCGCGGCTGTCGATGCCATCTCAATCTCCGCGAACGCATCACTGGCCGGACCATGGCCGCGGTTTTGGGCGCGATTGGTTGACTTCTTCTTGCTCCAGCTGGGTTTGAGCTTTGCATTCGGCGTGCTGACGTCAATATATGCGCCTGCTCTTTATCTCACGGTTATGGGCAAATTTGCTCCGCCCTTTAACTTGATTCTGGTTCCGATAACTGCCGTTGTTCTCGGCTGCATCATGACGATGACGGGAACAACGATCGGCAAGTCGATCGTCGGCGTTAGAGTACCGCTGCCCGATGGTGAAAGGGCGGCGGGCTATTTCTTCCGGCGTGAATTTCGGGTCTTGCTGGCGGGCCTTGCGCTCGGCTTGCCGATATTCTGGCCCTTTACCTTCACGCGCCAATACCACCGGCTCAAGGCCGGAAAACCTGCCAGCTATGACCTAGACGAAGCGCCGGTCGTCGGCGGATCATCCAGGCTGCGCACTGTCCTCGGCATGCTCGCTGTTGCGGTCCTGGTCGGCATCGCCGCCCACCTGAATTCCGACACCGTAAGATCTGATCTCGAATTGGAGGACTTTCGGCCGTGGAAAAATCCGATCACCAACCGGGCCGCCTACATCGCGCGAACATGGAAAGAGGGTGAGCTCCCGGACGGCGACGGCAACGTGTTTTACTTCAATTCCGATGCGCTTTTCGCCGAACTCTTGCTGGGATACCAGCGGCTGGATTTCGACGATGTGGACCGCATAAGCTACGCGCATGCCATCGCCGATGTCTTGGCAAAGGAAGTGGTTTTGACATCGCTCTGGGCGCCCGTCACTGTGCGGGGCCACGCCGCGCTTCGCGCAACCGGCAAAAGCCTCACAGCGGCCAACACAACCGTGGAGATCACGATCGTAATAGAGGGTCGCAATGCCTGGCGAACATTGATGTTCGCCCGCGGCCGGCAGACCGACGAGGTTCCAAACAAGGAGTTTTTCATCAACGAACTCATAGGAACGATCGATTAGCGCATCGGATCGAAAGTCGAAGCGAGATCAAGCATCATCCTCTCTCCGCCATCATCCTGAGGCGCCCCGTGAGGGGCCTCGAAGGACGAGGCCGGCCACTGCGGTTCATTCGACAATGCGCATACCAACGTGGGCGCTCATCACCCGCCCCCGTCCTTCGAGGCTCCGGCCTTCGGCCTTCGCACCTCAGGATTAGGGCTGATCGTTGTGCGATGCCACTGCCCATCCTCCCTCATTCCTGTGCCTGTCACAGGAATCCAGCCACGGCGCGTCTGCGCCGTGAATGACTCTTTGCGACGATTGAAGCTCCTTCGACGCGCAAAGACTCCCCGTCCTCATCCTGAGCCGCCCCGCGGGGGCCTCGAAGGACGAGGCCGGCCACCCGCCTCATTCACCTCACCCCAGCGGACTATACTCCACCTCCACATCCACCCCGCTCCCGGCCGTTACACCCCTCTCCCGCTTCACCACCGGCTCGGCAAAGGTCAGCGCCAGCGCATCCCCCCGGTTCGGCGAAGGCAGCCCGCGCGCCTTCATGTCTTCCTTGCTCTCCAGCTGGATCTTCCCATCCAGCCGCGCCACCGTCTCCGGCCCGACGAGATCCTGGTAGAGCGCCTCGTCCTGGGGGTCGAGCGTCCCGCCCGCCTTGAGCCAGCGCTTCTGCATGCCCCACATCTCCGCGCGCTTGTTGAGAAAGCCGGGATCGAGCGGCTTGCCGGAAAACCAGATCAGCCGCCAGGAGCGACCCATCACCTCGCCGGCGCTGACGATGCCGGTGCCGTAGCCGGCGTCGACGAACACGGCGTCGGCCTGGTGCTCCTCCTCCAGCCGCGCGATCAGCCCGGCCACCTGGACATCGTTGTCGTTCCGCGAAAGCGAGGCGAGGCTCTTCGAATAAAGCCCCTGCCGCAGCATGATCTCCAGCGTGTCGTCGCCGGTCCAGGCCGGATCGACGCCGAGGATCACGGGTGCGAAGGCATATTGCTCGCGGCGGAGATGGCGCGCACGCGCTTGGTCGACATCGTCTGCTGAAATGAACTGCATGGCTGACTGGCTCGGAAACTGGCCGCGAACGCGGATCTTGAAGAAATCGCTGTCTTCGCCGTGATCCTCCCGCCATTGGGCGATCTTGGCCTTGTTGGTGCCCTCCACCGTGCGGCTGTCGATCTGGCGTGTCACCCAGCGGTGACGATAGCGGCGGAAACACTCTCGGAAGCGTCCGGAATTGCGCGTCGGATTGCCGAAGACGATCCAGAGGATCACGGTGTTCTCGTCGGTCAGCGCCCCTTCGGCCACTTCCCACACCTTGTCGTGGATCTTCGAGGCCTCGTCGAACTCCAGCACGATGATCTTGCCCTGATTGTGCAGCCCGGCGAAGGCCTCGGTGTTGTTCACGGACCAGGGCACGAAATCCTGCCGCCATTTGTCCGACGCCGCCTTGTCCCGCGCCCGGATCGAGGTCGCCTGCACGTCGAACCAGTGCGCCGTTATCGACGAGCGGAACCATTTGCCGATCTCCGGCGCCGTCTTGGTGCGCATCTGCGTGTCGGTATTGGCCGTCGTCACCAGCATCGCCTCGTTCCAGCAGGACATCGCCCAGTTGGACAGCATGCCCATGAAGGCCGATTTGCCGATGCCGTGGCCGGATGCAACCGCGATCTGCAGCGGCTGGAAGCGTGTGGCGGGATCGGCGAGATGATCACGGACGACCGTGAAAATATCCCGCTGCCAGGCCCTCGGCCCCGCATGCCCTTCCAGCGCCCCAACGCCCCAGTCCCACGCGCTCAGGCTCCACCCCAGCGGATCGAATTGGCAGTCGCTCGCCAGCTCGATGATCGCCTCGTTCGGATCGCCAGCCCCGCGCTTTCCCATCTCAAGCCCACGCCCCGCCATCTCAGCCCTCCGCTCCGCCGTCGCCGGCCTTGCGCGCCTTGGCGCGCGCCAGCCTCTCGCTCAGCGCCTCCAGCCCCTTGATCTCCAGCCGGTCGTTATAAAGCGAGTGATGCCGCGCCAGCATGTCGAGCGCCCTCAGCCGGTCCGCCCGCTTGATCTTCGCCACATGCACCACCTCCCCCTTGGCCTTTGCCGAGGTATTGATCTCCAGCCCCGCAACGCCTGCCGCCGTCCTCTCGTCCCACTCCGAAGGCGCCTTCAGCGCCCCCTCCTCATCGAAAACATCGCGCACGTCGCCGAAGGCGATTTGCGCGATGGCGGAAAGCACCCGCTCGGCCGTAATCTCCATTCGCTCCATCTGCGCCGCCAGCGCTTTATCGATCGCGCCGCGCACCGCCTCGTTCGCCATCAGCCGGGTCGGAGCATTTTTCGACCGATCGCTATAGCCCGCCCGCCTCGCCGCCTGCGTCGCATTCAGATCCTTCAGATACTCCGCCACGAACAGGCGCTGCTTCACCGTCAGTTTTGCCATGAATAATCGAGCCCTCGATGAGGGACGATCATAGCGGCAGGATGGTTGGGAACATCAACTCGGCAGCCGTCGCGACCGGTCGATTGCAACGCTGCATCGCAAAATTGATTGATGCGCGGCGGAAAATGTTGCAATCCAGACTATGAACGGAGGGATTGCAAATATGAGCGATTCTCGCGCCGGTGGCCGCATTGAATGCCTCGATGGCTTGCGTGGCCTTGCCGCTCTCTGGGTTTTGGTCGGACACGCCCATATATTGACCGGCTTCAAAGTGCCGGTCATCGGAGATCCCGAGCTGGGAGTGGACCTTTTCATCATGCTCTCGGGCTTCCTGATGGTCTTCCATTACCAGCGCCGGCGAGGAAGAGAGCCATGGGAAGCGACGAGCACATGGGTGACGTTCTGGGTTCGGCGCTATTTCCGAATTGCGCCGCTCTATTATGTCATGCTCGTCGCCGCATTGACGCTTGGGCCCTTCATCTACGATGCGCGGATGGTGATCGATGCGTTCAATGGGGTGCCGCCGCAGCTCGCCAGCCGGTATCTCGACAGCAGCCTGTCGAACTACCTCGCGCATTTCTCATTCCTGTTCGGGGTGAGCCGCTCCTATTCTTTCAGAACGGCCCTTCCGGATTGGAGCATCGGGCTCGAAATGCAGTTCTACGCGGCCTTGCCGTTCATCATGCTGATCGTCGGCCGCGTCGGCTGGATCAAAGGCATTACGGGCGTTGCGGCGCTCGGCGCTCTCGCAGCCTATCTGAGCCACAGGATCGGATACACTTTCGTGATGCCCACATTCCTGCCGCTCAAGATGCATGTCTTCGCGGCCGGCATGCTGCTGGCCGGCGCCCTGTGGACGAATGAAAGGCGCGCTTATCTCTTCGCGGGCTTCGCCGGTTATCTCGTCATCGCCCCTCTCGGCGGCGAGATGGACTGGCTGCATCAGATCACCAGGATCGTCCTGGTCCTGACGTTCTTTGCGCTCATTCACACCGCCCGCCTGCCGTCTGCTGCGGCGAAGATGGCCAGGCCCGTCAGCGAATGGCTCGGCAATCGCTTTTTCCACAATCTCGGTGAGCTTTCCTTCGGCGCCTACCTGGTCCACCTCCTGATCATGCAGCCCGTCATCGCCTATCTCATCGGCGCCGTCGATGTCAGCGCCCCCGTGCGCTGGGCCCTGACGCTGCTGATCACGGTGCCGATCGTCTATGCGCTTGCCTGGGTCGGATACAATTTCATCGAAATGCCCGGCCAGAATATCGGCAAGGAACTGACAAAACCGCGAGCCTCCGCGTAAGAAGCACTCCCGCTCTCTAGACGAGTATGGCCCGCCTGCGCTGGCGGATCGAGGGGCGATCGGCGTTTTCATTCGTCGCGCGTTTTTTGATCTCTCCGGTGGCTGAGGTCACAGTAAATCATTGAGTTTTCTGAGGAATGCTGAGCTTGTTTCTTCCAGCTCGTGCGATACCTTTATCTAGCTGACATTCATCGGATCATCATCATGAATATCAAGCAGATGACCGAGATCGCCGAGCAGTGGCTGACGACGTTCATTCTGAACGAATGGACGTTCTTTCAGCTTGCGATCATCGTGGCCGGATACGGTTTTGCGTCCTTGCTTGCCTCACGCACGGAGCCTGCGATGGAGGCGAAGGCGCGCCGGATCAAGGGTAATCCAGACCTGCTTCGGGTCATCATTGCCCTCATGCGCCGGCTGATGTGGCTTTTCCTCGTGTGTTGGCTGTGGATCGCCAATGTCGTGCTGAGCAAGAGCGCGTGGCCCTCACAACGCTGGCTCGTGTCCACGGCCCTGACGCTGGCGGCGGCATGGTTCGTCATCTCCGTCCTGACCAAAATCATCCGCAACCCAACCCTGTCACGCGCCGTCGCGATCGGCAGCTGGAGCTACATCGCTCTTTATGCCGTGGGTCTCGATGGCCCGGTTCTATCTGCTCTTGACGGGCTCGCGGTCAACTTGGGCGCCGTCAGGCTCTCGCTTCTGCTCGTGCTCAAAGCCCTCGTGCTGGCGGTTGCCTTGATCTGGATTGCCGTCCTCGTCGGCAATGTGCTTTCCCACTGGGTTCAGCTGTCGGCCGACTTGTCGCCTTCCATCAAGGTGCTGATCAGCAAATTCATCAAGATCAGCCTGATCATCATCGCGGGAGCCATCGCTTTGTCGGCGACCGGGGTCGATCTTACGGCGCTGACCATTTTCTCAGGCGCGGTCGGCGTCGGAATAGGCTTCGGCCTTCAAAAAGTGGTATCGAACTTCATATCCGGCATCATCATCTTGATCGACAAGTCGATCAAGCCGGGTGACACGATCACCCTTGGCGATACGTTCGGATCGATCCGTGACCTGCGCTCGCGGTTCGTTTCCGTCATCACCCGCGATGGCAAGGAGTACCTCATTCCGAATGAGGACTTCATCTCGCAGCAGGTCGTCAACTGGTCGTTCTCCAGTGATTATGTCCGCATCGACGTCGATTTCGGGACGTCCTATAACAGCGATCCGCATCAGGTCGTTAAGATCGCCATTGCGACGGCATCGACCGTGCCCCGGGTCGCAAACCAATATAATCCACCCGTCTGCTGGCTAACCGCCTTCGGCGCTTCCTCGCTCGACTTTCGTCTTCGCTTCTGGATCTCGGACCCGGCGAACGGGCTGACGAATGTTCGTGGGCAAGTCCTGATGGCGCTCTGGGATGCCTTCAAGAAAGCCGGCATCTCCATCCCGTTCCCGCATCATGAAATCATCATGAAAAGCCCTATCGAGATCAAGCAGCCGGACTGATCTGCTGTCGGGACCGCGGAAACGACATTGCCCCTCGTCGACCAAGGGGCAATGAACTCGGCAAAACCAAATACTCTCGCGGAAAATCAGGGGCTCGTCGTCTCGGTGCTCGTGGCAGAGGTTTCGGTCTCATCCACGGTCTGCGTGGCTTCGGTGGTTTCCGTGGTGTTTTCCGTTTCGGTCGGCGTCGTTTCCACGGTCGTGGCCGGGTCGGTCGCCTCGCTGCCCTCGGCGGTTTCGCCAGTCGGGGTTTCGGTTGCCGGGGTCTCGGTCGTCGGGGTCTCCGTCACCGGTTCTTCCGTGACCGGAGCCGGCGCCGCTGCCGCCAGCGCGTCCCTCATCTGGTCGATCGTGCCGACGGCCGTGCCGATGCCGAGCGTGTCCTTGGCCCAGGCCAAGGCTTCGGGGCTGAGCGTGCCGGTCTTGGTTGCCGAAGCCAGAGCTTCCGCCAGGGCGGCGTCGCCGAGAACGGGATCGTCAGCCGGCGGCGCCACGCCGTTTGCCAGTTCATACTGCGCATAGGCGGTGGCATAGGCCGAAATCGCCGCCATCTTGGGATCTGCGGTATTCATCAGCGCATGGTAGTTGCGCTTCAGCGAGTTCAGCCCGGCAAGCTCGGCAGCCGGCTTCTTGGCGGGCTTTGTCGCAGGAGCCGAAGCGATGGTCGTCTTTTTGGTCGCGCCCTTCGTGCTGACGGTCTGCTTGGGCGACTTCGTCTTGCCGCTCTGGACCGTCTTGCCCGAGCTTTTCGCGCTGCGGCTGCCGGTCGTCTTGCCGCTGGAGCTGGCGCTGCCCTTGCCGCTGCCGCTCTTGCTGCTGCCGCCGCCATGGCTGCCGCTGCTCCCGCTCCCGCTGCCGTGGCTCCCTCCACCGCCTCCACCGCCGCCGCCATTCCCGCCGCCACCTCCGCCGCCGCCGTTACCACCACCGCCGCCGTTGCCGCCCTTGGCGAAAGCCGGGGTCAGATCGGTAAAGATAATGTTGAGAGGCGCCAGCGCCACGGTCGTTGAAAGACAGAGAACGCCGAGAATCCTGGAGAGCCGCATGATAGTCCTTCCGCTACGCATGAGAATGCCGTTACATCAGGAGTATTGAAGCAGCTTGCCCATAAAGATCTCATTGAGCATCTTCTTGCAATTTGAACGTTTCGCCGAATATTCCGCCCGTGAAAGGCCCATTCATCCCAAAATGAAACCAAATCCCTTCCGTTGCGTTATCCCCTCGATACATCCGTTTACCCAAGGTGAGTGATATGAAAAGATTCGCCATCATTGCCCTGTCGATAGCGACGGCCTTCTCCGGAATGCCGGCATCCGCGGGCCCCGCCTTCGTGCCGACGCCGGTACAGCAGGCAGCGCAGCCGGCGGCCGAAGGCAGCGATGCCCGGATCATCGCGGTCGGCTGCAACAACTTCACCAACTGCCCAGGCCAGTTCAATAATGGCCGCAGGTGGTATCCAAGACGCCACTACTATCGCGATCGGAACTACTATCGGGACGACCGCTATGGCCGTTATGACCGCCGCTATCGTCACTACCGCGACTATGACGATAACAATGCAGGCGCCATCATCGGCGGCCTCGCAGCCGGCGCCCTCATCGGCGGCATCATCGCCTCGCAGCCGCGCGCTTACAGTTCACGTGGCTACAGCTCGCATGCCGAATATTGCTACGCCCGCTATCGGTCCTACCGGGCCTACGACAACACCTACCAGCCGAACTACGGCCCACGCCGCCAGTGCCGATAACTCCAGTCCGCCGGCACTGCAGGAGCCCCGCATCACGTGCGGGGCTTTTTGCTGTTGACGATATTTTCCTGCCAAACAACTGCAGTGGTTAGATACTCGGCACAAGGCCGAGTATGACGGAGGAGACGTTATCAGCAAGCGAGCCCGCATGAACGTGCGAGGCTTTTTCCTGCCTCTCACCTGAGAAAAACACCCGAACGCAAAGACGGACGGAGCAAGGCGTGTCGTCCCTGCCCCATCCGTCCCGTCAGCCCAGCCTCGGGGTAAGGCCGGGCGTGTTGTCAGTAAGCCGACGCCTTCGGCTTCTTCTCGGTCCATTGCGGCGGTGCGCCGTATTTGGCGGCGACCGCGCCGATCAGCCCCGGCTCGCGGCCGAAGGCATCGCAGGCGACGTATTTCGGCTTGCCCCCGAACCAGGATTTCACGCGTTGGCCTGAGGGCAGCGAGAGATCCAGCCCTTTCGGCTCCTTGCCGGCAATCAGCATGCGGGAAAATTCGCCGCTGAATTTTGCCGCAAGGCCGTAGGCATCGCCCACCTGGGAAACGCGCGGGTTGTTCTGCAGCGAGTTCGCGCCCCGCGCCCAGACCATCGCCGCGCGCTGCGCGCCCGACTTGTCGACCGCCTCGGCCTCGACAGCCAGCCCGCCGAGCCCGACCGGCAGGCGCGGCACACCGACCGGCAGCACGAAGCCCGTGCCGACGGTCACGACCGTGGAAACCCCTGCCATCGTCTTGCTGGTCGGCACGATGTCGGTGACGACCGAGCGGACCGTCAGGTCCGCGGGCGCGCCGGGCTGCACCATCTGATATCGGTCGCTGAGGGAAATACAGAGCGCCCGGTCGAGCGCGTTCGACACCATCGCCCGGTCATCGGGCGATTTGATGCGGCTCGCGGCGCTGAAGGCGAAGCGCGTCGGTTCGATGGCGACCGTCTTCATCGGCGCGAGGCTGAGGCCATCGACATAGACGCGTGATTTCGAGAGCTTGCCCTTGGGCGCACCGAGATTGGAATAAGAGGTCAGCGTCCCGCCCTCCTTGAGCGGCACCGAGCTGCACCCCGCCGCGGCAAGCGCCAGCGACAAGGCGATGAAAATGGTCTTCGAAGCCCTTGAAAGGGATGAAGGGAAGGAATTGCTGTGCACTCTGTCTGGCCTCCGTCGCCGATGATCTCGGGCGAAAGTGGCGGCCAAGAATTGCCGCAGCATTACACCGTTTCCGGCAGCATCGGCTGCCGGAAACAACCGGCCTATCCCAGTTGGATCGCCACCTCGGCGCCGGCAGCGCGGCTCTCGATGCGGACCTCGCCGCCGTGGTTCAGCGCGATCTGCTTGACCAGGCTGAGGCCGAGCCCCGCCCCCTTGCTCTTCGGCGTCACACGGTAGAAAGGCTCGAACACCAGCTCGCGATGCTCGGCCGGAATGCCGGGTCCCTCATCGGTGACACTGATCCGCCCACCGCCGGAAGCCGACACCGAAACCGTAATCATGCCGCTCCCGCCCCCATGATCGATAGCATTGCGCACCAGGTTGCTGACCGCCCGCGGCAGGGCCGAAGGGCTGCCCTTGCGCTCCAGCCTCTCGACTTCGCTCTGAAACGAGATCTGGTAGCCGTCGCCGATCGCCAACGGCGCAAGGTCGGCAACCACCGTGCGGGCGATTTCGACGAGATCGACGTTCTCATGAAGATCGGTCGCCTGATCGTTGCGCTCGAAATCGAGCAGCTGTTCGGCCGTCTCGGCCAGACGCGCGACGTCGTCGAGCAATCGCCGGCGGTCCTGCCCCTCGGCCGTTCCATCGATCCGCGTCTGCATGATCGCGATCGGCGTCCTCAGCTCATGCGCCGCATCCATCAGGAAGTGCTGCCGCTTGCGGTGCTCGTTCTCAAGCCGGTCGAGCGCCTCGTTGAAGGCGATCACCAGCGGAGCGACCTCTCTCGGAATGCCGTCCAGCGGCAGGCGCGCATCGTAGCGGCGCGGCTCGATTTCCGACGCCTTGCGGGCAACCTCGCTGACACTGGCAAGCCCGCGCCGCACGATCCTGGGTACGGCGAGGAAAACCGCGGGAAAGGCGATGGCAAACAGCGGCACGTAGATCGGATAAACCGCCCCCATCAGGGTCAGAACCGGCCAGCCCTTGTCGGCGACGCCACCGAACAGCACCCTGAGCTCGCCGATCGGGGTCTCAGCGCTTTCGACCGAGGCGATCTCGTCCGTGCCGGCCGCCCCCCTGATATCGGCCCCTTCGAACAGATAGGTCAGACGCGCAAGCTCGCCATAAGCGGCAGGAATGGTGCCATAGGAGACGTAAGATCCATTCCGTACGGCCGCGACATACCAGAGCCCGTCATACTCTCGCTTCAGCGCTTCCAGCTCCGGCGTATCCCGTATCTCGAGCCGCCCTTCGGCATCGAGCGCAACGGCCGGCGTCAACGCGGCGGTGACATGGTCCTCCAAAGCGACGTTCGGCGAAAGGATCGTCGCGCCATAGAAGCAGAGCCCGATGGTGACGGCCGTCACCACGCCTGCGAAAACGAGGCTGAGCTGCCAGCTGAGCCGCCACCAGAGCGACGGATTGGCCTTGCTTTCCCTGCTCATCACTCTTCCCTCATGAGATAACCGACACCACGGATATTGTGGATCGAAACCTCCGCACCCGCATCGGACAGCCGTTTGCGCAGCCGCGATATATGCGCATCGAGCGCGTTCGACTGGATCTCTTCCTCATAATTGTAGACCGCGGCCTCCAGCGTCGAGCGCAGCACGGTCTTCTCCTTGCGCTTGGCGAGAGCGGCGAGCACCAGAAGCTCGCGCCGGGGCAGATCGAGCGGCACGTCACCGACGCTGACGCTCAAATGTAAGGGATCGATCACCATCCGCCCGGCCGTGATCTTCAGTTCGGAAAGGTTGGGCGGCCGGCGCAGCACGGCCCTCAGCCGCGCCATCAGCTCCTCCACCAGAAACGGCTTGCCGAGATAATCGTCGGCGCCGAGATCCAGCCCTTCCACCCGCTGCTTCGGCTCGTTCAGCGCCGTCAGCACGATGATCGGCGTATCCCTTCCCGTCCGCCGGAGTTCCGGAATGAACCGCAGCCCCTCACCATCCGGCAGCCGCCGGTCGAGCAGGATCGCATCATAGAGATTCTGCCGCGTCAGCTCCACGGCGTCGGCCAGATGTGCGGTGTGATCCGTCACGATCCCATGCTTCCCAAGCGCCGCCGACAGCGCTCCGGCCAGTTCCCGCTCATCCTCGATCAACAAAATCCGCATCGCCACCCAACCCTTGCACCCCGGTTTCGGCCGCAAGGGTTGCAGCAACATTGCGGAACTTGAAAGGCAGCCGGTCATGCTGCCGCAATTGTTGCCGCCGAGGATCGGGCATCGCAATTCAGGACACCAAGATGCCCCACCTCAAGCTCATCCTCCGTATCCTGGAGACCTACTTCCTCTCCGCCTTCATCCTCGCCAGCCTGCTGGCGGGGCCGTTGGTGATACTGTTCGTGAGGTAGATCCACTTGCGGCTAGGCGCGAATGAAAGAAACGCCCTGCCACGCAGCCCCCTCATCTGCCTGCCGGCATCAACCGGGGCGAGCCACGGGTCTCGCCCGTCCTTCGGACCCCCGCTGGGGAGAAGCGGAATCGTGGCAGCGCCTCACTCCCTCTAGAACTTCGGCTGTCGGAATGACGGCCGTGCGGCTTGGTCCCTTCTCCCCAGCGGGGAGAAGGTGGCCCGAAGGGTCGGATGAGGGGGCCACCAGGCACACCCTTCATTGTCGCCCCCAGCTTACATAGCCGCCATCCTCTCCCGCACCGCCAGAAACGCCGCCGTCAGCCGCTTCAGCACCGGCGACGTCACCGTCCCGTTCGCCCCGCCGATCGGATCGACGACGTGGATCTGCCGGAGGTCCTCCATGAATTCGTCCCACAGCGGCTGTCCGCCCTCTTCCAGGAGCTCGGCACGGATGCTGAGATCCTCGCTCACCGGCAGGTGGCGCCGTCCCCAGGCGCCGATCATGGCCAAAACGGGAACGAGCTGGATTGCCGGTTCCGTCAGGCTGTAGATCGCTTTCTGGCTGTGGCTCGGATCGTCGCGCTTGCTGATGAAGCCGAGCGAGAGCAGCCGCTTCAGCCGCGCCGCAAGAATGTTGGAGGCGATCCCCTCCTCCGAATGGTTGAGCAGATCGCGGAAATGCCGGCGGTTGCCGAACATGATGTCGCGGATGATAATGAGGCTCCATCGGTCGCCGAGCACTTCCATCGTCAGGTTGATCGGGCAGCCGGACCGCAATTCTATATCCACGAAACATCTCCTGCAGAAACCAGTTGCATTATAGGATCACTTATGCGAGAAAACAACTAGTTTCAATTTGCAATCAGGTGGAGGAAAACATGTCCAAGGTGCGCGTTGCAGGATTTTCCGTTTCCGTGGATGGTTTCGGCGCCGGGCCGGAGCAGAGCGTCAATGATCCGCTCGGAAAGCGCGGGCCGGAGATGTTCCAATGGTTCTTCCACACCCGCACCTTCCGCGCGATGATGGGAAAGGACGACGGCTCGACAGGCATCGACGAGGATTACGCCTCGCGCGCCATGGCCAATTTCGGCGCCTTCATCCTCGGGCGCAACATGTTCGGCCCGATCCGCGGCGAGTGGCCCGACGATGCCTGGAAAGGCTGGTGGGGTCCGAACCCGCCCTATCACGCGCCGACCTACATCCTCACCCATTACCCGCGCGCGCCGATCGTCATGGAGGGCGGCACCACCTTCCACTTCATCACCGGCGGCATTCATGAGGCGCTCGATCAGGCGAAGGCCGCGGCCGGCGGCAAGGACGTCAAGATCGGCGGCGGCGTTTCGACCGTGCGCCAGTATCTCCAGGCGAATCTCGTCGACGAACTGCATTTCGTCGCCTCCCCCGTCCTGCTCGGCCAGGGCGAAGCGATGTTTGCAGGCATCGACCTGCCCGCGCTCGGCTTCCGCGTCACCGAACATGTCGCCAGCGAAAAAGCCACGCATATCGTGCTGGCGAAATAGCCGCCGCCCCGCGACGGTGCACAAACGAACCGTCTGAAATAGACGTGGCGTTCCCGCTCGAATAGCGTACAATCATCGGCGTCGGCCCATCAGATCATTCGGCGGGACCGCTTGGGAGTTCATACGTGCTCTTGCCGTTCAACGGGGGGCACGAAATTGCTCCAGTCTCTCATTTCCCTCGACGACAGCGAGATAAACCTCGTCACCGACGCCGTTCAGCAATGGTGCAGCGAGAAAAAGCTCGACATCGACAGCGTCGAAGGCCGCCGCGCCATCACCATCGCCGTCGACCTCGTCCAGACGAAAACCGCCCCCGAGCAGCTTTTCGCCGAGCTGTCGCAGCAGATGGACCACCAGTAGAATCCTGGAAGCGGCCTCGAAGACTCATCCCGAGGTGCCCCGCAAGGGGGCTCGAAGCCTCATCCTGAGGTGCCCCGAAGGGCCTTGAAGGACGAGGCGGGCGCGCCAACGGTTGAGTGATGCAAGAAGCAACGCGGCGGCGCGTGCTTCGAGGCTCCGCCCTACGGGCTGCGTACCTCAGCATGAGGGAGGAGAGATGGCGCCCCGCAGCAACCTCGAAGTACGAGGCGCCGCGCCCCCATCTTGCGCATCCCCATCACCTCACCTAAGGCAATGCAACCTCCATACAGCAAGGCCGCCCGGTGCTCCGCTTTACCCTCCACGCCCTGATCGTCGTCATCCTCACCCTGCTCACCCAGATCGGCGGCATTGCCTATCTCCTCGCGCTTGCCGCCGCCCGCGCCATCGGCATACGGCGTCTTCCCGCAAGGCTCGCCCTCTTCCTGCTGCTTTATGCCGGCGCCGCTTTCGCCGCGAGCCTCACCGCGCCGGCATTCGGCCGGGTGCCCCTCTCCTGCCTGTCGAATGCCGCCGACAGGCTCGTGGTCCGCTCCCCGATCTACTGCCTGCTCAACCGCAACTATGTCACCTCAGAGGTCCGCGATCTCGCACAGGCGCTCGCCGCGCATATGGATCAGAAATTTCCCGGCACCGTCACCGTCGCGCTGGATGCGAATTTCCCCTTCCTCAACGGCTTTCCGCTGCTGCCGCATCTCTCGCATACCGACGGCAAGAAGCTCGACTTCGCCTATTACTACAAGGATGCCGACGGCGCCTTCCTGAATGGCGCGACCCGCTCCCCGATCGGCTATTTCGCCTTCGAGGAACCCGCCGCCGGCGACGAACTGCCCTGTGCCGGCCGCCACGACTGGCTCACCACCCGCTGGGATTTCGACGCGTTGCAGCCGCTCTTTCCGGCCTACCGGATCGAAGAGCAGCGCACCTCGGCCGCCATCGCCTGGCTGACGACGGAAGGCGTCAGCCGCTTCCGCCTGCAGAAAATCTTCATCGAGCCGCATCTGAAGAACGCGCTCGGGATCACCGATCCCCACATCCGCTTCCAGGGCTGCCGCGCCGCCCGCCACGACGACCATATTCACATCCAGGTCGAGTGACCTCCGACCGATCCTCGGCATCCTCCAACGTCCCTCATGCTGAGGTGCGCAGCCCGAAAGGGCGAAGCCTCGAAGCACACGCTCCAGCGCTGCTCCTTGCATCGCCCAACCGCCGGCGCTCAAGAGAACCTCACCCCGGATAGGCCTCATCATAAGCCCGCTGCGCGGCAAAGATCGCATCCATATTCTTCTCGGCCCAATGCGTCAGGGCCGAAACCGTGTCGGTCAGGGTGCGCCCGAGCGGCGTCAGCGCATATTCGACTGTCACCGGCACGGTCGGAAAGATCGTGCGGGAGAGCAGCCCGTTGCGCTCGAGCTTCCGTAACGTCTGCGCCAGAACTTTCTGCGATATGCCTTTGATATCGCGGCGGATATGGTTGAAGCGCATCGGCCCGCCCTTCAGCCGGTCGAGAATGAGCAGCGCCCATTTGTCCGCCAGCCGGTCCAGCACCAGCCGCGTCGGGCAGCGGTCCTCATAGACGTCATAAGCCTGTTGCATCGCCGTCATCTCTGCTCCCTTCCCGGTTTCCTCGGGGAAACCAGCGGTTTCCCTGACGAAACCATGTTACGAAAAAGTGCTCTCTTTTATAATCCTGAATTGCCTGTATCTATCTCATGGTTAGATAGTTTCCAATAGATACCAAGGAGAATGGCATGAGCAACACAATTCTCGTTCTCGGCGCGACGGGCACCGTCGGCAAGCATGTGGTGGAAGGGCTGCTGGCCAAGGGCGAGACCGTCAGGGCCGCTTCCCGCGCAGGCAAGCCGGTGGCGGGCGCCGAAGGCGTCGTCTTCGACTATGCCAGGCCGGAAACCTTCGGCCCGGCGTTCGAAGGCGTCGACCGCGCCCATGTGCTTCTCGCCTCCGGCTATGTCGATGCCAAAGGCCTGCTGCTGCCCGTCATCGAAGCGGCGGCGAGCCGCAAGGTGAAGGTGGTCTTCCAGAGCGTCATCGGCGTCGATGCCGATGATTCCATCCCCTATCGCCAGGTCGAGATCGCGCTGGAAAAATCCGGTACGCCTTACGTCATCCTGCGTCCGAACTGGTTCGCCGATAATTTCCACACCTTCTGGAAGCCGGGCATCGACCACGACCAGATCGCGCTTCCCGCCGCCGAAGGCAAGTCGAGCTTCATCGACGCCCGCGATATCGCCGCAAGCGCCATCGCCGCCCTCACCTCGCCGGCCTTCGACGGCAAAGCCTTCAACCTCACCGGCCCGGAAGCCCTGTCCTATACACAAGCCGCCGCCATCCTTTCCGAGGCCATCGGCAAACCGGTCGCCTATGACGCCATCACCGACGAGGCCTTCATCGGCATCCTCACCGGCGCCGGCGTGCCAGCCGACTACGCCAGCTTCCTCGCCTCGATCTTCTACCCGGTCCGCCAGGGCTGGACCGCCGTCGTCACCGGCGATGTCCAGACGCTGACCGGCAAGCCGCCGCGTTCGCTGAAGACCTATGCCGCCGATTACGCCGCGGCGCTGAAGGCCTAACCGCCACCCTATCGCCATGCTCGGCCTTGCGCCGAGCATGGCGATAGGTGCGTCAGCGCCGGACGAGCACCGTGCCACGCCGCGCCCGAACGCGCCAATACCGGCAAGCTCTCCAGCCCCGGCCGATCAGTTCGTATAAAACGCCAGGTATGTAGATGAGGCCAAGGATGAGGAAGGCCGCGGCCATCACCAGAAAGGCAATTTCCCCATCGGCCTCACAAGCCCCTTCGATAACAGCTTCCAACAACGACCTGAAACCATGAAGGAACCGCCGATTGCTCGCCTTCGGCCCCTGATTGTTCATGGTTTCTCCCTCGCTCCATCTGGTGGATACGTAGGAATGCGACCTGGAGGTTGCAACGGCCCGTAGCAGGCGACGAGACGGGAGCGCCGCGAAGGCAACCGGCCCTCGCCGGCCAGCGGCAACAAGGCGAAAACGACGAGTGAAAGAAAGCAGAAGACGTTCAGCCTGAGGTAGCCCGAAGGCGCTCGAGCCTCACGCCGCAACCTCTCTCCGACCTCATCCTTGTACGTTGCCATAGCTGTATAGTGGGGCTGTGTATTTCAGGATGAAGGTGGATGGGCAGGGCTGACGACACCCCGATTGCAATCCTCATCCCGCGAACGCTTTCAGCAACCTCACCCCCTCCGGCCAGCTTTCCAATCCGCTCTGTCCATTGATATGGCCGGCCGCGCCGATGATTTTTAAGTCGCTTCCCCATTCAGCGGCTCTCGTTTGCGAATAGCCCAGCGAACCATAGGGGTCATCGGTGCTTGCCACGATCAGCGATGGGAAACGGAAGCGTTGCTGCGGCACGTCTGCGAAACCGGCCGCCTGTGCAGGGAATGCCGCGGAGGAAGGATCGGGCACGGCGACCAGGAACGCGCCCGCCACCGGCGCGTCCGAGATCGTCTGCCAATGCGCGACCAGCAGGCACGCCAAGCTGTGCGCCACGAGAACCGGCGGGGTTACAGCGGCCCGCACGGCGCAGTCCAGCGCCGCAATCCAATCGGAAAGCTCCGGCTCGTCCCAGCTTGCCGGCGAGAAACGGCAGATGGAGGGATCGGCCTCCTCCCAGCGCGTCTGCCAATGGCTGCTTCCCGAATTGCCGATGCCGGGCAGATGAATGAATTCGCTCACTGCTTCACCTCTTCATTGCTGTCGGCGCATTCTGGCGATTTACATCAGCCGGGAGAATTGGCATCCATCGGAAAAGAGAAGCAGAAACCGATGGATTCAAGGCAAATGGCAAAATTCTCCGAAAATCGCCCAGGGCTCGATCCGACAGACATCGCCATGATCGAGATCCTCCAGAACGACGGGCGGATCAGCGTTTCGGAACTCGGCAGGAAGGTCGGCCTCTCCCAGCCCGCCGCCTCCGAGCGGCTGAAACGGCTGGAGGAGCGAGGCATCGTCACGGGCTACAGGGCTGTCGTCGATCCTGCCTCCCTCGGGCTCGGCATGATGGCGGTCATTCGTCTGCGCACGACGCACGAACATATCAAACCCTGCCTGAAACAGTTTTCCCAAATGCCGGAGATCATCGAAGTGCTGCGGCTGACGGGAGAAGACTGTTTTCATCTGAAGGTCGTCGTCCCATCGCCGGCCGATCTGGAGCGCATCGTCGATTCCGTCGCCCGGTACGGCTCGGTGACGACGGCCATCGTCCTGCGCAGCGAACGCCCGAAACCCGTAGGCCGCGATTTGATTGCGAGGGTTTAAGCGCGTTACACCTTCGGCCCCCGCGCCCCCAGGACCCATTTAAAACGATCTTAAAAACCCCACCAAAAAATTAATCGATTTTAATTTTATCATTAAAATTTTCTTGTTGCGATGCAACAGATTCTGGATTTTAACTTTATGCGGATGCTCAGTGGTTTCGTTGGAGGAACGCGCATGACCGTGACATTTCCGCTTACCGAAGAGCGCGACGCCGAGGCGTTGCTGAAGCATTTGATGCTGCACAAGCTGAGTTTTCCGGGAAACTGCGCCGTATCGCTGAAGGCCCAGGTCGCCCAGGTTTCCTCCCCTCACACGACCGCACTCGGCGCCGCCCGCACCGCCTGGTAAAGGCCGCAACTTTGAGTCTGCGGGGTCACGACGTCAAGGGCACGCGTTCTTCGCCCAAATAAAACGGGGATCCCAGCTAAGCGTGAAATAATCCATCTGATCGAAGAAGTTGCTCGGGAAAATGCCCTCTTCGTCAGAGCGAATGCGCCAGCACCTCCCCCGTTGTATCTGAGTGGATACAGTTTTCAATCGCCTATCGCGCCCCGGAGCCGCTATGTCCTTCCAAATCGTTACATAAAGCCTTTGAGAATGATGGCTTGAGTTCTTGCTGAAGCCGTGGGTGCCTCTGCGATTGTCGTACGTATAGCTAAAAAACCAGTGCAACGTTGTGCGGCCACCGCCGGTTCTCTCCTCAACAAGATAAAGCTGCGGGTCGGATATTGTGCCTGCAGTTGTGCCGTGAGGCGCGTTCTTCGTTACAAATCGGGTTCGCCCGTCCTTCGCGTAGATTACTTTCGATCTTGTATTTGTGGGTTCGGCAACAATGCTTGTGCATGCCACCAGGGTTCCAATCGAAATAAGAGTCATCAACAAGCTGAGAAATCTCGTCATTTTCACCCCCTCTAGTGAAACGCCACTTAAGACGCTGATTGGTAGCCCGGCCACACTCTCCCAGAAGCTGTATACTCGATTGCAAACCGGAGTGATCGCAAAAGCCCAAAGGTCGAGTTGGTGGTCTTGCTCGGCAACAGGCGATGTTTGCCTTTCACTCGCCGCTCACGGCGTCCGTCGCTAGAGTCTCCCTCACACGACTGCGTTCGGCGCCGCCCGCATTACCGACCTGGCTCTTCCGCCGGGCCGAGTATAAGGCAAAAGCACCGGGCTTTAACGCCGGCGCGGCAGCCCCTCACGCTGGGCTGCCGCAACCGACTCCCGCCCAACGTTCCGCTCACCCCCTGCGGATGCCGAGCAGTTTGTAATGCGTGCCGCCGAGATCGCCGTCCTTCGGATAGTTCTGGTAGCAGACGCTGTCGCTCTGATTGCCGCCGAGGATCTTCACCGTCGGGCCTCCCTCGTCGGCGACGAAGAAGCCGACATGCCCGTCCGAGCCGCTCACCGCGCCGCGGGCGAAGACGGCGATGTCGCCTTCCCGCGGATTGTCGGTCACGTTCTCTCCCCAGTTCTTCCAGCTTCGCGCATCCTGCCGGTCGGTGCCGATCATGCCGGCCTGCTCGACGCAGAAATTGACGAAGGAGGAGCACCAGGCAACGCTGTCATCCGTCCCGGACCAGTGATTGGTCGATTTGTGATACATGACGATGCGCGGATTGTTGCCCGGGCCGGCCACCTCGCCCACACCCTTTGCCAGCTCCGCCCTGGCAACACGGTAAGGTGTCGTGCCGATCGCCTCTTCGATCGGGAAGCCGCCGGAGAGCACCCTCAGGAAGCTCGCATGCATATAGCCGTCGACCGTGCCGTCGCCGTCGAGATCGACCTTGGCCCATTCGCCGTTGCGTTCCAGGATCGTCACCGGCGTGCCGAGCGGAAGCGCCCTTTCCACGGCGAAACTTTCGCCCGGCCCCCGGCGCAGGTTGAGCCCGCCGGCGGCGCTGACTTCGGCAAGCTCCGAATGCCGTTCCACGGCAGCCGCCAGCCCGCGTGAGGCGCCGAGCGCGAAGGCGCTGCCCTCCTCGCCGGCGCGGAACTGGCCGAAATCCTTCCATCTCCCGCCGACGATATTGCCGTCATAGCCGGTCCCGCGATAATTGAGCGGCGGATGGATCTGGTAGAGCGCCCATTGGTCGGTGGTGAGCATCTCCCGCGTGCCCGACCAGCCTGTCGCCGCCGCGAGCCAGATGAAGTCCACGAAACCGGCATCGCGAACCGCCTTGCCCACGGCGCCCGACCCATAGACGCCGACACGGTACTTGCCGTTCAGTGCCCTCGATACGGCCTTGAAGTAAGCTTTGATCGAAGCGATATCCGCCGCCTTGTAGTAATCATGATCGACGGAGAAGTAGATCGCCGAATTCTCCGGCTGCCCATAGGTCTCGGCGAGAGCCAGGGCACGCTCGCTGTCCCGCGCCCCGGACTCGGTATCGAGATCGCCGATATTGCCGCCGACGCCGCCTCTCTGCTGAAAAACCACGGCCAGCGAGAGCCCCGCCTCCAGAATATCGTCATATTCGGCCTTCTCGATCCGCTTCTGCGGCAACCGGGTCGAATTGCTGTGATTATAGTAACGAATGATCGTCTCGACGCCAGATGCTTTCAGCTCGTTGGCGTAACGGCCCAATTCCCATGGGCTATCAATGACCTTATGCATGTCTCGCCCTCTCAATATTTGAATAATAGGATTGATTCGCAAAGTATAACTATCACCTGCACCTTAAAGGTGCAATAATCACTATGGAGTAGGCATTAATTTAGCTGGAGTTGCTTCGCTTGGTTGCGCGCGAAACACTTACGAGGGCGTCGCCGGCGGCAGCAGGAAGAGCGTGAGACCGAAAATAGAATATACGGCAAGCGCCAGCACGCCGACATACCAGGCGCCGCGCCCGCCATTCGAAAGCAGCGTCGCCGCCATCGTGGCGATGAAGATCATCGTCACCGCGCCCGGCCAGAACTGCAGCGACATCGGCTCCGGGCCGATGAAATAGCTGATGACGACGAGTATGGGCGCGACGAAGAGCGCGATCTGCGAGGCGCTGCCGAGCGCGATCCCGACGCTGAGATCGAGGCGGTTCGCGCGCGCGGCGGAAAAGGCGGTGGTCATTTCCGCCGCCGCCCCGACCAGCGCCACGACTATAAAGCCGACGAATGCCGGCGTCATGCCCATCTGCTCGGCCGCCACCTGGACCGATCCGACGAAGACTTCGCTGATCAATGCCACGAAGAGCGTGACGACGACCAGCACCGTGATGCTGGTTGAGAGCGGCCAGTTGCCGTGTTCTTCCGCTGCTTCCGCCACGCTGGCGAAGAGTTCGCGATGCGTCTTCAGCGAAAACAGCATGCCCATCGCATAGACCGCGATGAGGATCAGGGCGATGCCGAGGCTGAGCGGATGTGAAATGTCAGCCCCCTGATCCACGCTGCCGATCACCGAAGGCACCAGCATGGCGACGGTCGCGAGGAAAAGCAGGCAGGCCTGGAAGCGCGCGCTGACGCGGTTGAACTCCTGCACATGATATTTCAGTCCGCCGAGCAGGAAAGCCCCGCCCATCATGAACAGCGTGTTGGTGACGATCGCGCCGGCGATCGATGCCTTGACGAGAAGATACTGGCCGGCCTGCAGGGCGGCAAAAGCGATCACGAGTTCCGTCAGGTTTCCGAGCGTGGCGTTCAGCAGGCCGCCGACGGCATCTCCCGTGCGGGCCGAGACCGCTTCCGTCGCGCGGCTGAGAAGTGCCGCCAGGGGCACGATGGCGAGCACCGAAAGCACGAACAACAGGGTATGGGCCTCCGGCGCGGCGATCTCGGTCAGGATGACCACCGGCACGAAGACGAGGAGACAAAGAAGCGGCGCATTGCGAAGCTCGGCCATCACGGCGTTTCTTGCCGCGGCGAAGCGTGAGGTTCCCTGTGCCTGTCGAACCTTTTCCACGACGGAGTCCACCTGACGTTGACACCTCTACGCATACAGCGATGGCCGCCGCCGTGCATTGACCCGGATCAAGACAGGAGAAGGTGAGGATTGATCTCGCTCAATGCGGCGAACGGACGGATTGCTATGCTTATCGACGGCGCACATGCCCGGTTCTCGAAGAGAACGGGGATCGAGCGTCGCACCGAACCCGGGGAAGCGAGCATGCCCACGCGCTACCGATGCGTCCCGACGCGCCATAACCTGGTCAACGTCGTCGACCGGCAAACCGGGCGGCCAGCCGAGGTGGGCGCCACCGCAATCCTGCTCGAACGGCATGAGGCCCGTTGCCTCATTGCCTGGCTCCTGAGACGCGCCCGCGCCGAAGACGCCGGAAACCAGATCGCATTGTCCGAACGATTGGCCGCCCGCAGCAGCGGCCACAGCCAGCTCCCGTGTTGACGCGCGCATCGGAGGCATCGTGTTTGTCAAACTTCTCCTTGCGGCCGCGCTGATCGCGGCGACGGTTGCGATACAGGCGCTGTTCATGGCGGTGGGGCTGCGTGTCTTCAGGCGGATGGAGCCGGACTATCTCAGCCGTCACGCCACCGCCGCCACGGTCGTCTGGGTCAGCTATCTCCTGATACCCATCGTGCTCGACATCGGCATCTGGGCCCTGCTCTATTACGCCTCGGGCGCGCTGCCGACCCTGGAGGACGCCGTCTACTTCTCGACCGTCACCTTCACCACGGTCGGCTACGGCGACATCGTGCTCGGAAAGGACTGGCGGCAGGTCTCCGTCTTCGAAGCGGTCAACGGCTGGATTATCTTCGGCTGGGCGACCGCCCTGATCATGGCCGTCATCCAGCGGCTCTATTTCCGGGCCGACGCCGATATCGGCTAGCTCTAGATCCAGAGCCCACATGCGCTGCCGCCGCCCTTCAAGAGTTTTTCGATTCGCTTCCCGATAGTTGCGAGGTTCCGCTCAACCGGCGCCGCAGGATTGACCGACGGCGGAACCGCCCGACTGCAGCGGCCGGCAAGCCCTACGCCAATCCGCGATTTCAGAACCCACCGCCGCCCGCGCCTTATCCGGCTATTGCGCCGAAGGCCAAAGCATGTCACGCAAAAGCCCTTCCAGGACATGCGCACAGCAACGATTCCAGGTGCCGGCGAACCCGAAGCATCCCACCCGCGTTTCCGCAGTCGAGTTCCCGCGCACGGAGCAAAGCCCGACATGAAGCCGCATCACCGCATTTTCTTCATCCAGTTCGCCGTAGCCGTTTCGCTCGGAGCCTTGCTGTCTCGCCTGGCGGATCTGCAGGTGAAATTCGCCTTGACCGAAGGCGAGCTCGGCGTGCTCCTCGTCGCCATGTCGTCAGGCGTCCTCTTCGGCCTGACCTTTTCGGTGCGGCTCATCGAAAGGCTCGGCGCGCGCAGCACCGCCTTCGCCACCGTCTTCGGCGCGGCGAGCCTGTTTGCGGCCATTCCCTGGATGCCGTCGGCGCTCGCCGCCGCGCCGCTGTTCTTCCTTGCCGGCATTTTCACCGGCGCCTTCGAAATCAACGCCAATATCGAGACCGACCGCCACGAGGCGCTGCTCGGCTATCGCATCATGAGCCGCGCCCATGGCATGTGGAGCCTCGGCTTCTGCCTCACCGCCTTCGTTGCCGCCGGCATGCGCCAGGCCGGCATCTCCATCGAAATCCATGGCCTCATCGTGCTGGCCGCCGTGCTGATATCGGGAACCATCGTCTTCTCCGGCATCGCGAATGCGCCGAAGCGGCCGGATGCCCATCCCGGCGACGCCTCGCATATCGCCCTCCCGACGCTCGGCCTCATGCCTCTCTGCCTGATCGCCGCGGCACCCCTTCTCGCCGAAGGCGCGAGCGTCGATTGGTCGACCATCTACATGCGCGACGTCTTTGCGGTCGAACCCTTCATCGGCGGGCTGAGCGTCGCCATATTCTCGCTCACGATCGCCATCGGCCGGCTCGCCATGGACCCGATCGTCGACCGTTTCAATCCGCGCCCGGTCGCAATCGCCCTGCTTGCGCTCACGACCGTCGGCCTGATCATGGTCGCGACCGCGCCGCATCCCGCCATCGCACTGCTCGGCTTCGGCCTCACCGGCATCGGCTGCTCCTCGGTCTATCCGCTCGCCATCTCGGCAGCGGCCCGCCGCACCGACCGCCCCGCCTCGGTCAACGTCGCCGCCCTCGGCCAGACGACCTTCGTCGTCTTCTTCGCCGGCCCACCGCTTCTCGGCTTCATCGCCGAACACTTTGGCATCCGCATCTCCTACTGGACCGTCGTCCCCCTCATCCTGGCCGCCCTCTTCGTCACCAAGGCCCTGGCCCCGGCCGCACGCCGCATCGGCGAGCCCGAACTCGGTCGGCAGGGTGCGTGAATAGGGAAAGGGGCGGCCGGGGCTGTCCGAGATCGCCAAGAAGCGCGTCGAGCTGCAGCGCCTGAACGACCTCATCGGCCTCGGCCTGCAGCCTCCGCTGGGCTTCCCACAGCTCAGACATTCCCAGTCCTTCCCTTGGTTCGGCCTGCGACCCCGCTTCCCCGTCACCCATTATAGACGACGGCAATCTTGTTCCCGGCCGGATCGCGCAAATAAGCGGCGTACCAGTTCGGCCCGTATTGCGGCCGTTGATCCGGTCCGCCCTCGTCCGTTCCGCCACTCGCCATGGCGGCTTCGTAGAAGGCATGCACCTCGGCGCGGGACTTGGCCATGAAGCCGATCATCGCGCCGTTTCCAGCGGTCGCCGGTTCTTCATTGAACGGCTTGCAGACCCAGAGGATGAAACCTTCGCCCCTGCCGCCCTCGGAATAGGCGCGCCAGCCCGGAAATTCCTGATGTTTGCTCCAGCCGATCGTGGCCAGAGCGGCATCGTAAAAGGCATTCGACCTGGCGGAATCGATTGCGCCGACAGTTGCGTAGACACTCATGAACGTCCCTCTCCCGGTTGCGGAACTGACAGACTTCATAGCGGATTGATATGAACATAACAAGAACATTGATAGTGGCTTTTAAATGAGGTGGGGAGGGGTTTTAACGACCTCCACCCGATCCAATCATTGCCCCTGCCCCGCCGACCACATATTGCAGTCTCACCGACCCGAGAGAAAACGCATGCCGACCAAATCGCTCAAACCCGCCCTCCTCGCCGCCGTCGCCATGCTGGCGGCAACGATCGCCTCTCTGCAACAAGCCCAGGCCGCCCCCTGCGAGCCGCAAAGCTTCGAAGGCGCGGATTACATCGTCTGCACGGTCGATCCTGACAAAGCCGACCTGCGGCTGTTCTGGAAGGATGCCGCCGGCGAGCCCTACCGCTATTTCTCAAGCCTTGCCGAAGCCCTGCAGGCCGAGGGGCGCACGCTCGTCTTTGCCGTCAATGCCGGCATGTATCGGCAGGATTTCTCGCCGCTCGGCCTTTACGTCGAGAACGGCAAGGAATTGAAGCCCGTCAACAAGGCGAAGACCGATGGCTCGGCCGGGCCGGTGCCGAATTTCTACAAGAAGCCGAACGGCGTGTTCCTTCTCGATGACGCCGGCGCAAAGATCCTGCCGACCGACGAATTCCTGAAGCGCCGCCCGGCCGCGCGTTTCGCCACCCAGTCCGGGCCGATGCTGGTCATCTCAGGCAAGCTCAACCCGATCTTCATCCCCGGCTCGACCGACAAGACCCGCCGCAACGGCGTCGGCATCTGCGCCGGCGGCGCGGTGCGCTTCGCGATCAGCGAGGACGCGGTGAATTTCCACGATTTCGCCCGGCTGTTCCGCGATGAGCTGCAATGCCCGGACGCCCTCTTCCTCGATGGCGGGCGCGGCGTCGGGCTTTACGATCCGGCGCTGCGCCGCAACGATTACTCCTGGCACGGCGGCTACGGCCCGATCCTCGGCCTCGTCGAATAGGGGCCGGCTGCCGCGAACGAATCCAACAGGCGCCGGCGCTTCTAAAAAAGCCGTCGCACCGGACGCGCCGCAGTGCCTATATGCCCTTCTCAGCTGCTTCGGGAGGCCAGCCAGGATGAGAGATGTCGTCGCTTTGGCAACTGGCGGAAGCCGCGGCATCGGTGGCATCGCGGACATCAATGGCTACCGGCCCATCCCCCTGACCGCCGCCGACTTCGCCAAAGGCTGACAGTTGAAACATCCAGCCCGCAGTGCTAATTCCTGCACTGGGTCAACAGTTCACCCAGGCATCGCCGTTCTCCGGAACACGCTAAACCTGACAATGACTGAGATATGGACACCGATCCCGTGCCATGTCGGAAGGGCGATCACCGATCATCCGTTTGGAACGGCACGACCAAAGGATAGGTCATGTCCAGAAAACTCATTCCGCTCAGCGTGAGCGACACCTCCGCATTCGCCAAATCGCTGCGCACGCAGCTCTCCCTGCATCAGGGGCTTCCCTCTCACCTGCAATTCCTCAACATGCTCGCCAGAGCCGCCGGTCATGGCAATTTCCAGAACCTGCGCGCCAAGGCCGATCCATCGGGCAGCGAACAAATCCTTCCCGCATCGGCGCCCGCTGCCGAGCCGGAGATCGACCGCAAGCTCATCGACAGGGTTCTCCGCAGCTTCGACGGCGACCTTCGCCTGATGCGATGGCCCTCGCGGCGGATGGATCAGATAACCGCGCTTTGGGTCCTCTGGTCGCAAATTCCGGCGGCGCGCGAAATGCCGGAAAAAGAAGTCAGCGCCCTCCTCCGCGACAGGCACCTCTTCGGAGATCACGCTTTGCTGCGGCGCGAACTCTGCGATGTCGGCTTGGTGAACAGAACGCGCGACGGCAGCGTCTACAAGCGTATCGAACGGCCGATGCCGGCCAACGCGGCAGCGATCCTGCGTCAGCGCGCCTCACGCTGACGGCGGCTCACTCCGGCTTCCCATCGTCATCAGGGCTCTCGGCCTGGCGCTTGCGGCGCGAACGCAGATTGTCGAAACCCATATAGTGATCGGCATCCGATGTGTTCCATCGGCCGGCCAGATAGATGATCGCTATGGCCGCGGCGACGATGAGCAAGGCATAGATGATATCCATGCCAGCAATGTAGCGCGGGAAAACCGGCGGCCTCGCAGCCGCCAGCTTGAGTTTGTCGACAGCGTCTCCTCCGTCATATCAGGCCTTGTGCCGAGCATCTGACCACGATAATTGGCTAGCTGGAAAAACACTTATTTTCAGTCACTTAACCGACAAGCGCAGATCCTCGGCACAAGGCCGAGGGTTTTGCAATGCGTTGCCGGTAGCTTCAAAAAGCACCTCCCACCTGCCCGAGACGGCGGTGAAGGCGGTTTCCCAATCGGAGGCCGGTCTGTTAAACTCTCGCCGTTTTCTCCAGCCCTTGCGAGGCAGCCATGGCCGACGAGACAGTCAACGTGCGCTACATGGTCGAGAACGTCGAGGCGTCAATCGATTGGTATGTCGCCCATCTCGGCTTTTCCCTGATTTCCAAGCATGCCCCGGCCTTCGCGGACGTCAAGCGCGGCGCGCTGCGGCTGCTCTTGAGCGGCCCCGCAAGCTCGGCGGGCCGGCCGATGCCCGATGGCGAGCAGCCGGTTCCAGGCGGCTGGAACCGCATTCATCTCGTCGTCGACGATCTCGCGGCCGAGGTGGCGCGCCTGCGGGCAAGCGGCGTCCGCTTCCGCAACGATGTCGTCACCGGCCCCGGAGGCTCGCAGATCCTGCTGATAGATCCCTCCGGCAATCTCGTCGAACTCTTTCAGCCCGCGCGGCAATAGCCGCGCCGCATCAGGCGGGAACGTAAACCAGTCTGATCACATTCTCGTCGATCAGATCCTGGCTCAAAAGCCGCAGCGGCGGCCGGGGCGCGGCGAAATACGGCGCGCCGTGACCGAGCACGACGGGGTGCAGATAGATGATATATTCATCGATCAGGCCAAGTTCGGTCAGGCTCCGCGCCAGGTTCGGGCCGGCAACCTCGATCTCCCCGTCCCGCTCGGCCTTCAAGGCCCGCATCGCGCCCTCGAGATCGCCCTTGACGAGAGTCGCGCTCGGCCCGACCGACGTCAGCGAGCGCGAGACGACCCATTTCGGCTGGCTCCGCCACGCCGCCGCGAAGGCGTGCTCGTCCGCACCCCATTCCGGATGATCCTCATCCCAGTACCGCATGATCTCATACATTACGCGGCCATAAACACTGCCCGCCTGCTGCCGGGTGGACTCGATGAAGTGGCGAAAGAGCGTCGGGCTCGGCCCAAACGCCATATGATCGACGTAACCATCCAGCGACTGGTTCATTCCGAATACGAGCTTGGCCATACCCACTTCCTTTCCCTGGAGGGCGCATCCGTGCGGAGGTTGTCAGAGTATCCGAAGTTAACTTGACTGCTTTTATTTTGCAATTGGTTTTGCACCGCGGGCACAGCCGTGGGAATAGTGCTCAGCGATCCCGCTCCCTCGCCGCCCATGCGGCGGTGTCATGATCGGGATGCTGGTTGCTGCTCTTCCTGATCGCCGCCGCCCAGTCGGCGCCGTTGTTTTCGGTCGGCCCGGTATTTTCCATATCGGTGATCGTATCGAACCACGCCACCATGTTTTCGGTGCAGGTATTGGCAAGCGGCGGGAAGGCGTGCGGATCGTCGAGCGAACCGATCATCAGGTTGGTGCGGCCGTTTTCGAGGTGGTGGAAAAACAGCGGCGTGCCGCAATTGGCGCAGAAGCCGCGCTCGACAAGCTCCGAGCTCTTCCAGACATCAGGCTTGCCGCGTGTCCAGACGAGCGCATCATCGGGCGCGGCGACGAGCGCGGCAAAGGCATTGCCCGAGGCTTTCTGGCACATGCGGCAATGGCAGAGATGCGAATTGTCGAGCATTGCGGTCGCGTGGTAGCGCACGGCCCCGCACTGGCAGCCGCCGCTCACTTCCCTCTCGATGCGTTTCATTCTTCTCCTCCTCAAGAGATAGGTGGCGCTTGATATCTTTAGGGCCACCTGCCGTCAGTTGCCCTTCACAGAGTATGGATTGACGAGCCTTCGCCCTCACACCGTCACGGATTCCCAGAGCTCGATCGGGTTGCCCTCAGGATCGTGAATCCCGGCAAAGCGGCCGACTTCGGAGTTCCACGCGGCCCGTGTTTCCACCGCGATCCCGCTTGCCGCAAGGTTCGCCATGAGCCCATCGAGATCATCGACCCGGAAGTTGATCATCCACTGTTGTTCTGCTCGCCCGAAATAGTCGGTGTTTTCGGAGAAAGGGCCAAAAATGGTCATCCCTGCCTCCTGCCGCCATACGGACTTGTGCAGGTCGGCAATGCCAAGGTGTCTCTCATACCAGCCCGCGAGGCCGGCGGGTCCGCCGCCCTGAAGAACACACCGTCAATCCGACTACCTTCGGCATGAGACCTCCCTGGTTTGAAGAATGACACGGCTTGACGTAAATCTCGCCTCGCGGCAGCAATCCAAGCGCGTGAGAAGGTTTTACATCGAACCCTTCGGTGTGCCAATCGACGGAAACCTAGCGAGGGAAAACTATGAGACAAGGTATGCGAATTGACGCCAACTATACGGAAGATGTCGTCGGCTTCGCCTTGGAATCCTTCCTGACTCTGTTGAGTTTTCCCCGACATCGCTTTTCGATCGAGCCGTTTTCGAGAGGCAAGGAGCGCTGGCTCGGCGCGGATGCACGGCTCCACGGCAGAATCCGCGGATTTCGACCCTTCTACATGCAGTTCAAGCGGCCGACGGCCTATCCGGATTTCAGCACCTCGAAGATTGTTACCGACCGCCGCAAGGCGGGGCTGATCACGACGCCGCGCGCCCTCTACTTCCCGCTGCGCCAGAAGCGGGAGACGCATCGCGACTTTCAGCACAATGTCCTATTCCGCTTGCGTGAACGATTGCGCAATCGCGGCCTGGGTGATGCGGCTTATGTTTGCCCACTGTTTCTGGATCGCTCGGCATACCGGCTCAACTTGCATTGGTCCGGTCTCGCGCGGTGGGGGCGCTTCTGGCGCCACCATCCCTGGGAAATCGAGGATGTGATGCTAGAGGACGGCGGGCGTCGGATTCGGTTCGACCGAATGCCGGTTTTCGCTGAGCATATCTCTGTGCCGCCGCACGCTGCGGTCACTACCGCGTCGCATAGATACAGCTTTACTGAAAGTGGGACCGACCTTTGCTTTCATTCGCCTGAGGCGCTGCCCGACGGGTCAATGAGCCTAGCAACATTCCTCGACAAAGTCTCGGCTAGGTTCCTCGATGGCGGAGAGAAACTCTCTCCCGATGGATCGGACCAAATGCTGAGTGAACTGATAGCCGGCGTCGATGGCGATCAGAACACCGCGGCATCGACCTTTCGCCCCGAGGGCGAAGATCCCATCGGGCGTTGGTTCTCCTGGGGCGATCATCTGCGCAGCGAATATGAGATCGAGCAATTTGCGCTGGTTCGTTGGAAGGACGAGGCGGACCTGTTCTAGAGCGGAGACGGATACCTACTTCTGGAGACAGCGGATTCGGGCCTGCCACGCTTCGCGTCCAAGCGGTGCTTTCACGATAAATTTCAATTCCAAATTACAAAATACGCGCGTATATTGAGTTTGGGGACAGAATACCCGTGCCTTGGGGGCGAGGACATGTGTTGGAATACCTCATCAGCATTCACGCCGGTTGGGTTCGCTTTGCGCGGCCCGAGATCTCGCAAGATCGTATGGACGCTGGGCGACGCGGCGCGTCTCCTGATCAACGACTGGCCTTGCGATGACGGCGAGGAATACGTCGCTGCCGTGAAAGCCTGCGTCGACGCATTGAGCGGCAAGATTGCCCCGGAGCAATTCCGCGAAGCGCTTCTGCGCGCGGCCGATGAGGCTGGCATCGCTGCCCTGTCGCTCGTCCCGCAGGCAGTGGCGGAGCAACGGCCGGCCCCTCCCCCAATGATGCGGTAATCGTCGGTTCGGACGACCGCCCACCTGTTGGAAGCCTCACTGGGAAAGCCATTGCGCTCGTCCTCAGGCTTTGGTCGCCTTCGCTCCGGTCGCCGGTTTCAGCAGGATGATGAGAAGCAGGCCGGCGACGATGAGTGCTGCGCCTTCGAGATGATAGCGTTGCAGTTGTTCGCCGAGGATCAGGTAGGCGAGCACGGCGATGAAGATCGTCTGGATGTAAAGCAGCACGCCCGCCCGCGCCGCGCCCAAGGCCTCGATGCTGCGATTGAAGAGATAATACATGACCGCGCCGCCCGGGATCGCGACATAGGCGAGCGCGATGAGGCCGCTGGCATTCAGCGTCGAGCGCTCGTCGGAGACAAGCTCGAACAGGTAGAAGGGCAGCGCCGTCAGCACCGCCCGGCCGAGCAGGAGGACCAGCAGCGCAAGGCGATTGAGATCGAATTTCGCCCGGCGGAGCAGGACCGTATAGAGGCTGAAACAGAACGCGCCGGCGACGATCCACAGCTCTCCGGGATTGAGGTCGAGGCGCAGGAGCGCGGCCGGGCTGCCCTTGACGATGATGACGACGATCCCGAGAAAGGCGAGGATCGATCCGATCACCTGCCAGCGTCCCATCGGCTCGGCCAGCATGAAACGGGCAAGGATCATGGTGATGATCGGGATCAGGGCGATGATGATGCCGGCGGTCGTGGCATCGGCATGTTCGAGGCCGACAAAAATCAGGCCCTGGCAGATCGCAAGCCCCATGCCGCCGATGAAGAGCAGCTCGAGGCCGCGCGCCCGCACGAGCGCGGCCATCGCCCCGAAATGCCGGGACACGATCGGCATCAGGATCGCCCAGGCGATCAGCACGCGCCAGAAGCAAAGCGCCCAGGGCGGCATCTCCGAAGAAACCCATTTCGCGGCGATATAGACGCCGGCCGACAGCAGCCAGCAGAAAATCCCCACGGAATAAGCGCCCGCAAGCGAACCGCCCGCCGCCCGTTCCGTCCCGACTGTGTCGCGATGGACCGCCAAGACATGTATCGCCATGGCCCAGTTATGCCACAATTCCCATGCGCTGCACAGATGGAGGCGGCGGGCCCCTCCTCCAATGATGCGGCAGTCGTCATTTCACGCGGCTCTCGCCTGTCGGCGTCAGCTTGCGACATACCGGCAGGCGGCTCGCTGCCGGTCAGCGTCCAAGCTCGCCCGCGGCGGCGATGATCTCCGCTGCGGTCGGGAAGATGCAAAGGCTGTTCGGCCCGCCCAGCGCCTCAATTCGTGCCCAGGCGATGGTGCCGTTCGCATCGACCAGGAAGTGGCCGACGAGCTGGGTAGCATGTTTCGCAAAGATCGCATGATCGGCTTCATCGAGTTCGAAGCCGTCCTTGGCGTTGAGCACCGAGTTGGCTTCCATCGGGTGCAGCGGTTCCGGCAACTCACCCGTGGGGTTGATGCGCGCCGCCTGGAACTGCGCCATCGTCGCGCGATAAGGCCATTCGGGCTGCTCGCGGCTCCCATCGGGCAGGAACTCGCCATGCGGCACGCCGTAGGCCCGATGCGTCAGGCAGTCCGGATCGCACAGCAGCGTTACCGGCGTCGGACGGTGGCGAAAATACAGCCGAGCGCGTTCCGCCGGCGTATTGATAACGGCCACGGTCTCCACCCCGGCAGCGCGCAGGGCGGGCTGTATGCCGGAAAGCTGCTCGACCTGACGCCGGCAAAACGGGCAGTGCAGCCCGCGAAAGAAACCGATCAGGAACGGGCGCCCCCTCAAATCGGCGAAAGACACCATTCCGTCGAAATTGGCCGCGGCGAGCGTAAAGGCGGGCGCGGTTTCTCCAGGTTGCAGCGGGCGCTTTTGGTCTCCCATGGGATAGTTCCTTTCCCGCATCGTCTCAGGCGAAACGACCGAAATTCAACTATACCACTTGTCGGAGCCGCTAGGCACGCTGCTCACCACTCCCACTGTCAAAGCTGCCCCGCATCTTGCTTCTCCAACAGGTGGAAGGCCCAACAGTCCACAAGGAGTATCGGCGTCAGGTTTGCGCCAGGAGCGGACGTTGGCCGGGCATCAAGGAACGACCGATTTAGGGCCGACAGCGGACTGCCCCCCTGTTGGGCTCTACAGAATGAAAGCGGACATGCAGCCATTGTATGCCGGGGCCTGAAATTGGCCCGAAGCGGAATTCCAAGCATCACGAACATGAGGTGTCGCGGCATCAGCTGCCTGTTCTTTCACTATCATTAGAGTCGCGATTTGATAGAGAAATGATCGCAACCACAGACTTTAAATGCATCTTAAGAGCGAATCAGGAAGAATTTGACTTGAAATCGAGATCAGAACAAAGTAGGAACAAATCTAATTATGAGACAGCGAATTCGTGATCCCCTGCATGATCTCATCGAATTCGATACCGAGCGAGACGAGTTCGAAGGGGTTCTTTGGAAAGCCATCCAAACGAAACCTTTTCAACGGCTTCGACGTGTGAAGCAGCTTGGATTTTCCGATCTGGTCTATCCAGGCGCAACGCACTCTCGGCTGGCCCATAGTATCGGAGTGTTCCACACCGCGCGCATATTGATGGAAGTCATCGGCAGGCACGTACATAAGGTAGAAGATTCTAAGATGCGACAGGCACTTGCTGCTGCTTTGGTGCACGACCTCGGGCACGGACCCTTTAGCCATGCCTTCGAGAGCGTCGGCAAGCGCCTTGGCCTGAAGATGGCCGACCACGAGCATGTTAGCGATGTCCTTATCCGCGATAGCGAAGTCGCAACGGTTCTAAATGAACTCGGAAGCGGTTTCGCAAATGACGTGGCCGATATCATTCGCGGTCGTGGCAAGAAAAACGTCTACAGAGCGGTGGTTTCGAGCCAGTTCGATGCCGATCGTCTCGATTATATGCGCCGCGATCGTCTGATGACAGGGACGCAGCACGCAGGAATCGATTTCAAGTGGCTGATCGCAAACTTGCAGATCGCCAGCGTACCCTTTGGTGTTGACGAATCCTCGATTGGCGAGATCGAAACCTTCGTCCTGGGTCCCAAAGCAATTTTTGGCGCGGAGGCTTATGTTCTTGGTCTCTTCCAACTCTATCCGACTGTCTATTTCCACAAGGCAACCCGTGGCGCTGAGAAGATTTTCGGCGAACTGCTCTACCGAACAATCATGCTTGTTCAAGATGATAGCGTAAGTACAACTGGGCTGCCAAACAACCATCCGATAGTCCGTTTTGCCAGGCACCCTGACGATGTGGAGTCCGCACTCGGTCTCGATGACACTTCTGTGTGGGGAGCTTTGCCACTCATGTGCGAAGCGGCAGATGGTGCGATCGCCAGCCTCGCTCAATCGCTGAGGTATAGAGAATTGGGGAAATGCGTAGATATTCGAGAGAAGGTCGCGCACGCTATTGAAGACTCAGGTAAGGCCGACGAAGAGATCGATGCATGCTGCGCAAAAATTAAGGAAAAGCTGACTGATTGGCTAGGGAGTCAGGATGCGAATGTGCCGCCAATCCACCTGGATGAGGCCCAACGGTCGCCTTACAAACTGGTCGAGGAGACACAGGGGCCGCTCGATCGGATCAACATTTATACGAATGGCGGAAAGCTCGTGGATCTGAAGCAACGATCAGCCGTTGTCGCTGCTGTGAAACCGTTCAAACTGTTCAGAGTTTATTGCAAGCGGAGTGACATGGAAACGCAGAAAGTCGTCGACGCAATAGTTGATGGGGAGATTGGCAATGCGAGACAGTGAAAAGGTCGAAAGTATCATTAGAGATGCTGGGGGCCGTATAGTTGGACGCACAAAGCTCCAGAAGGTGTCCTTTTTTCTGGAGATGGCCAACCTCGGCGACGGTTTTCAATTTAAGTACAAGCATTACGGTCCATTCAGCGAGGAACTCGCGACTGCGACCGAAGACGCAGTCGCGTTGAGAAATGTTTCCGAGAAAGTTTGCCCGGCCTCATGGGGCGGCTTCTATTCAGATTTTTCTCTGGTCGCTCCTGAGGCACCGAACGGTCCGCCGGAGCGTCTGAAACTCGCGAAGACGGCCGCTGAAGCGGACTCGGTAGAGCTGGAACTTGCTGCAACAGCACTTTTCCTGTCGGACGAATTCAAGGATCCATGGGCTGAGACAGCGAGGCGCAAACCGGAGAAGGCGGATGGAGACCGTCTTTCCAAAGCGAAAGAACTATATCGCAGACTTTACGCTGTAGTGCCCGGCAAGCTCCCTGCTATCGTGTGAAAAATAACGGCCGGCAAAGTAAAAATACCGGCCGCCTCTTAAACAGCGGAATTACGGCAAGATCAGATCGTTCGGGGCTTATCCTTACGCTGCTACGTGCGGCAAACCTCGAAACCGCATCGCGTCCGACGCTGCAATCGCTGTGAGCAACCTGCCCTTCCCCACGCCCCAATTGTGTCGTTTCCGCATCACTTTCCGCCAGGTTGTAATTTCTCGCTTGGCAAGGCCGAAATGCTCAGCTACAAAACGCTCACCGCTTCAGATCGAACAACAGGGAGGCGTTGAATGACATCAGTGATCATCGAAACCTCCCGTGGAATGAACCGACGCTAGGTCATTTCCATTCGCGGCCCGCCTTAAGCGCGCCCGACATGCGGTTTTCTCTTTCTTCACAGCCCGATTGATCTGACGGGATCACTTCGTCTCCCGCCTGGGCTGTGCGCCTTTCAACTCTCTATTTGAGGACCGGCGCCGATATGGGCCGGGCTGAATTCAATGACGCGCAAGAAGCTCGATTTCCGTGCCGATGCCTATCGCCAGGTGCTCGGCTTTGTTTTTCATCATTGGAGCCACCGGCCTGCCTTGGTCGGCGCCATCATCGTGCTGGTGATTTCAAGCACGCTGGCCGAAGTCATGGTGCCGGTCTTCTCCGGCCGCATCGTCGATGCCATTGCCGGCGGCAATGCGCCCGACCGCGCGCTCAGCGCCTTCGTCGTCGTCGTGGTGCTCGGCTTCACCAGCGTCGCGCTGCGCTGGTTCATCTTCAACGGCATCATCCGGCTGACGCTGCGCACCATGGCTGATGTGGTCAATAACGGCTTCCATAAGGTGCAGCGCTTCTCCACGGACTGGCACGCCAACAGCTTTGCCGGCTCGACGGTGCGCAAGATCACCCGCGGCATGTGGGCGCTGGATTCGCTGAACGACCTGCTGCTGGTCGCCCTCCTGCCGTCGATCGTCATGCTGGTCGGCGCCAGCATCGTGCTCGGCAGCTATTGGCCGGTCATGGGCCTGATCGTGGCCCTGGGATCGCTGGTCTATATCGCCGCCACGGTGGCGCTTTCCATGGGTTTCGTGTCGCCGGCGGCAAGACTTGCCAATGCCTGGGACACCAAGCTCGGCGGCGCGCTCGCCGATGCCATCAGCTGCAATTCCGTGGTCAAGGCCTTCGGCGCCGAGAAACGCGAAGAGGCGCGGCTCAGCCATGTGCTCGGCAAATGGGACAGCCGCACGCGCCGGACATGGAAGCGCGGCACATTGAGCGGCACGATCCAGGGCTTCATGATGGTCACGATGCAGGCCGGCATTCTGGGAACGGGCCTGATCATGTGGCGGCAGGGGCTGGCGACCCCTGGCGATATCACCTTCGTGCTGGCGATGTTCTTCGTTCTGCAGGGGTATCTGCGCAATGTCGGCCAGGACATCCGCAACCTGCAGCGCGCCGTCAACGACATGGAAGAGCTGGTGCTGCTCGACAAGATGCCGCTCGGCATCGAGGACAAGCCGCACGCCGCGCCCATTGCGATCGACGAGGGCGAGATCGTCTTCGATCGCGTCACCTTCCAGTATGGCGCGCATCCGAGCCCGCTTTACGAGGACTTCTCGGTCACCATCAAGCCGGGCGAGCGCGTCGGCCTGGTCGGTCATTCGGGCTCGGGGAAGACGACCTTCGTCAAGCTCATCCAGCGCCTTTATGACGTGAACGCGGGCGCCATCCGCATCGACGGGCAGGATATATCAGCTGTCAGGCAATCGAGCCTGCGCAGCCAGATCGCCATCGTGCAGCAGGAGCCCATCCTGTTTCACCGGACGCTGGCGGAAAACATCGCCTATTCCAGGCCGAACGCCTCGCGGCGCGAGATCGAACAGGCGGCGAAACAGGCCAATGCGCACGGCTTCATCATGGACCTGCCCAAGGGCTATGAGACGATGGTCGGCGAGCGCGGCGTCAAGCTCTCTGGCGGCGAGCGCCAGCGCGTCGCCATCGCCCGCGCCTTCCTCGCCGATGCGCCGGTGCTGATCCTCGACGAAGCGACCTCGAGCCTCGACAGCGAGAGCGAGGTGCAGATCCAGGAGGCGATGGAACGCCTGATGGACGGCCGCACCACGCTCGTCATCGCCCACCGCCTCTCCACGGTGCGGGCGCTCGACCGCCTGCTGGTCTTCGACAAGGGCAGGATCGTCGAAGAAGGCGACCACCAGTCGCTGATCCGCCTCAACCACGGCATCTATCGCCGGCTGTTCGAACGCCAGGCGCTGGAACTGACCAAGGGGCTGGTGGCGTGAGCCGAAACGACGACTGACGGCCCCTTCTCCGTCGTCATGCTCGGGCTTGTGCCCCAAGCATCTGCTTCCGATCGATAGGGCAACAGATCTCGGCATAAGGCCGAGGACGACGCCGAGAGAAGGTGACGGTTGTCGACAAATCGAAACGCCAGGGTGATGCTCTGGCGTTTCCCACGACTGACAAAGTCGGTCCCCTCTCCTTCGTCATGCTCGGGCTTGTCCCGAGCATCTGCAACCAGCCGACAGGGCAGCAGATCCTCGGCACAAGGCCGAGGATGACGCCGAGAGAAGGGTGACGGCGGTTGTCGACAAATCGAAACGGCAGGGCTGATGCTCCGGCGTTCGGCCATCGATTTAAGCCATTTGCGGCCCTACGCATTTCGTGTTTTGTCCCATGCTCAAGTCATCTCAGAGGAACCCGGCACGGATGGAACACCTTCAGCGGATACTAATCTTCGGCAACGGTGGGACAGGCAAGACCTGGCTCGCCCGCAAAATCGCTGACATCCTGAAACGTCCTACTATCCATTTGGACGATGTCCGCTGGGTTCCCGGCCAATACGGCGTCGCGCGAGACAATCAACTTGTTTTCAATGAAGTCGTGGAGGCCGGAAAGGCCGAGAGCTGGCTTATGGAGGGAGTATATGGATGGCTTGCCAATGCGGTTCTGCATCGGGTGACGACCTTGATATGGATCGATTTGCCCGAGGAAGACTGCGTCGCCAATGTAACGGCCAGGGGCATTCAAGCGGCAGGCAGTGAGGAAAGCCTTCAAGAACTGATCGAGTGGGTGCGCGGGTATCGCCAGCGCGAAAACTCTTCGACCTGTTATTCGAGCCATAAGAAGCTGTTTGATGCACACGCCAATTCGAAAGTGATCCTCAAGAACAGGGGCGAGATCAACGGATATGTAGAGCACATACGAAGATCGAAGCTATGAAGGACACAGCAACGATGCGCCAATCGATACGATCGTCGTGTCGATCACGCACTCCCCCCCCGAACTCAGCGAGGAGGACCTGTCTATTGAGGTTCCACCGGAGCTTTGCAGTCAGCTTGGTTTGGATGATGCCGCCAATTGGGTCCGCGTGAGCGAGGTCAACAGGTTCGAGTGGCCCGGCATTCACCTTCGCACGCTCCCCTCGAATCCGAACCGCTACGACTACGGCATGATCCCTCCGGAATTCTACGAAAAGATCAAAGCCAAGCTTTATGAGGCAATGATGAAGGGGCGCGTGCCGTCTGCCAAACGCTGAGTGGGTGGCGATTGCAGTCATTGCCCGCATTCAGAACGTTGATAATATCCCCGAGCACATTGGAGCGTTCGATGACCAGCAGGCGCCGCGCCGGCTGCGCTCCGCACCCAACCACCCCACGGAGGCTCCCCATATGGCCGAAGTCCTGCTGTTCCACCATGCCCAAGGGCTAACCCCCGGCGTGCGCGCCTTCGCCGATGAGATCAGCGCCGCCGGTCATATCGTGCACACGCCTGATCTGTTCGGCGGACGCACGTTCCTGAGCATCGATGAGGGCCTCGCCTATATCGGCGAGATCGGGTTCGAAGAAATGCGCGAGCGCGGCGTCCGCCTCGCCGGCGATCTGCCGCCCGCGCTCGTCTATGCCGGTTTCTCCTTCGGTGTGCTGCCGGCGCAGAAGCTGGCGCAGACACGGCCCGGCGCCCGCGGCGCCCTGCTCTTCCACTCCTGCCTGCCGATCAGCGGCGAATGGGCCTTCGGCCCCTGGCCGGAAGGCGTCCCGGTCCAGATTCACGGCATGGACAACGACCCGATCTTTGTCGGAGAGGGCGATATCGACGCCGCCCGCGAGATCGTCGGGAAGGTCAGGGATGCGGAGCTTTTCCTCTACCCCGGCGACCGGCACTATTTCGCCGACAGCTCGCTTCCCTCCTACGATGCCGATGCGGCAGCACGCCTCACCTCCCGCGTGCTGGATTTCCTGGCCCGCGTCTGATCATCTCGCGCCTTGGCTTGAGTCCATTCCCGAAAGGCGGCCCCGCATGAGCGCTTACCCCGTGACGCGACATCTGATCGATCGAGGCGATGGAGCGGCCGTCGAGCTCTTTCAGGCGACGCCCGCCGACGCCGCGCCCGCGGGCGCGATCCTGTTCGTCCACGGCAACCAGGGCGGCCTTCTTCTCGGCGCGAAGGAGTTCGTCGATAATGGCGCGCTGGCTCGCTTCTCGTCCCGCCTGAACATCACGGCGGCAGCCGTCTCGCAGCCCGGCTTCGGCGCTTCGGATGGCCCTGCCGATTTCTGCGGCCCCTCCACCCAGCAGGCTGTTATCGCCGCCCTCGCCTTCCTGAAGCAACAGCCCGCCATCGATCCCGAGCGCATCGTTCTCCACGGCAACAGCCGAGGCGCCGTCGCCTCGGCAATGGTTGCCGCCCGGGTTCCGGATCTCCGCGCCGTCATTCTTTCGAGCGGCGTCTATGATCTCGAAGCCGCATTCAGAACCAGTCCGCCAGGCCTGCGGCGAGCGATCGAAAGCGAGGCAGGCCCGTCGAAGCAGGCCTTCCTGGCGCGCTCGGCCCTGCACCATGTCCAGGATATCCGGGCGGAAACCCTGCTTCTGCACGGACGGCACGACGACCGCGCTCCCGTCGCCCAGGCAAAAACATTCTCCGCCGCCCTCGCCGACGCCGGAGTCCCGGTCAGCCTCAACGTCTTCGAATGCGGCCACCGTATCCCGCGCGAATATTCCCAGGCGGTCCTCCGCCCGTTCCTGGAGGGGATCTTCCGGCCGGTAGTAACCTATCACTGAGCGCATGGCCGCTTTTGCGATCGCGAATGTGATCAATCATAACTCAACTTGAGCTTGAACGAATCCTGCACCTCGCTAGCCTGCGTTCTCCCTGCCGAGTCGGCTGTTTCATCCTTGGGGAATAGATATGACGGCTTTGATCGAGGCCCGTGGCGTCAGCAAGCGCTTTCGGCAGCATAAGCGGTTTCCCGGTCTCCTCGGCGCCTTCAAGACGCTGGTGACGAGCGAATATACCGAGGTGGTGGCCGTTTCCGACATCGGCTTCGATATCGATGCCGGCGAAGCCGTCGGTTATCTCGGGCCGAACGGCGCCGGCAAATCGACGATGATCAAGATGATGACCGGCATTCTGGTGCCGAGCGACGGCACGGTTTCCGTGCTCGGCCGCACGCCGCATCTCTCGCGCATGGCCAACGCCCGCGAGATCGGCGTCGTCTTCGGCCAGCGCAGCCAGCTCTGGTGGGATCTGCCGCTGATCGACAGTTTCACCCTGCACCAGCGCATCTACGATATCCCGCCCGCCCGCTATGCCGATAATCTCCGCCATTTCAGCGAGCTGCTCGATCTCAAACCCTTCCTCGATCGCGCCGTGCGGCAATTGAGCCTCGGCCAGCGCATGCGGGCCGAGATCGTCATGTCGCTCCTGCACGATCCGAAGATCCTCTTCCTCGACGAGCCGACGATCGGCCTCGACGTCGTCGCCAAGGATGCCGTGCGCCGCTTCCTCGCCGAAATCAACCGCGAGCGCGGCGTCTCCATCATCCTCACCACGCACGACCTGCAGGATATCGAGACCATCTGCCCGCGCCTCATCATGGTCGATCACGCCAGGCTGATCTTCGACGGCGAACTCCGCAGCCTGCGCGCCGCCCTCGGCTCGGCCCGCCGGCTGACGCTGGAATTTGCGAGCGACCCCGGCCCGCTGCACTTGAACACCGCCTCGCTCGTCAGCGACGAGGGCCTGCGCAAGAATTACCTGATCGAGCGCGAAGACGTCTCGCTGGTGCGCATCCTCTCGGAAGTCGGCGGCGATCGCGGCCTGAAGGACGTGGCGCTGCACGAGCCCGATATAGAGGAGGTCATCCGCACCTTCTACCAGCGCCGCAATGCGAGGGCCAAGGCGTCATGAGCGCTTATCTGGCTTTCGCTCGGAGCTCTCAGGCGCCCACACCATGAGCGCTTACTTCGCCTTCGCACGCAGCGCCTTCCATGCGCAGCTCGCCTACCGCAACGAGGTTTGGGCCAATATTTTCGGCAAACTCGTTCAGGTCTTCGCCCGCGTCGCCATCTGGCTTGCCGCCTTCGCCGGCATCGGCAGCAGCGTGGTCGACGGCGTCTCGTTGCAGCAGATGGTGACCTATGCCCTGCTCGGCGGCGCGGTGATGGGCGCCACCCGGCCCGAGCGGGTGATCAACGAAATCGGCCGCTCGCTGAAATCGGGCGATATCTCGGTCTGGCTGCTGAAGCCCATCTCCTACCCGCTCTATCTCTTCGCCAATGAAAGCGGCTCCTTCGGTTATCGCCTGATGACCCAGGTGATCCCGACCATTGCCGTCACCGCGCTGTTTTACGGCATGCTGCCGCCGGCAAGCCTGTTCGATGGCGCCATGTTCACAGCCTTCTGGGCGCTCTCCTTCATCCTCATCTTCCTGATGTCGGCACTCTTCGGCCTCATCGCCTTCTGGCTGATGACGAGCTTCTCGCTGGACTGGATCCTCGGCGCCCTACTGCAATTGTTCTCCGGCCTGCTGGTGCCCTTCTGGTTCTTCCCCGAGCCCTTGGCGACGATCGCCCGCCACCTGCCTTTCGCCTGGGTGGTCTATTATCCCAACGCCGTCTATCTCGGCCGGCTCTCGGTCGCCGATGTCTGGTTCCATTTCGGCCTCGGCCTCGCCTGGGCGGCTCTCTTCCTCGCGGGCGTGCTCTGGCTCTGGCGCTGCGCCTCCACCCGCATCACCGTGCAGGGAGGCTGAGCCGTGATCCTTCACCACATCCGCGTCATTCCGCTGCTGGTGCGCATGTACATAAGATCGCAGATGGAATATCGCGGCGCCTTCTGGCTCGATCGTCTGGCGCAGATCCTTTCCTATGGCAGCGTCTTCGCCACCATCGGCATCCTGCTTTCGCGCTTCGATACGTTGGGCGGCTGGAGCTGGCCGGAGCTCGCTCTGCTCTACAGCTTCCAGCTGCTCGCCTATTCGCTCGGCGCCGCGATGAGCTTCACCCAGCTGCGCGACCTCGAGGAGCAGGTGCGCCTCGGCACTTACGATGCGCTGCTGGTCAAGCCCTTCAGCCCCTGGGTCTACCTGATCTTTTCCGGCCTCAACATCGGCTATGCCGGCCACATCATCCTCGCCGTGCCGCTGATGGGCTGGGCCATCCTCTCCGTCGATTTCGCCTGGACGCTGCCCTCGGCGCTCTTCTTCATCGCCGCACTTCTGAGCGCCACGCTGCTGACCGCCGCCCTCATCACCATGATCGGCGCCACCGCGCTGATCTGGGTGCGCTCCAACCACCTCTTCTCGATCTTCTTCGGCTTCTGGGAATTGATGCGCTATCCCCTGAACATCTTCCCCGGCGCCATCCAGCTCACCCTGCTCACCGCCGTGCCGCTCGCCCTCACCAGCTCCGTCCCCGTCGGCGCCCTCCTCGGCAAACCCATCCCCATCCTCGGCCCCTGGGCCGAAGCCGCCTCCCTCGCGGCCGGCCCGCTCTGGGCGCTGCTCGCCATGGCCTATTGGCGATATGCGAACGGCAAGTATCAGGGTGCGGGCGGGTGATGAATTTTCTCCGATTGCTCAAATCGATGATCGGCATCAGCAAGCGGCACGCGATGCGAGGGAACATTTTGCCAAATCAAGTGGCCGACGTCCTACCGTGCAGCCCCCTCATCCGCCTGCCGGCACCTTCTCCCCGCTGGGGAGAAGAGACGTGTAGCAGCGTCTCGCCTTATTCTATCGCCGTCCTTGGAGAATGCGTGGCGGGGATGCCCCGAGTCTCTTCTCCCCAGCGGGGAGAAGGTGGCCCGAAGGGTCGGATGAGGGGGCTGCACGGCACACCCTCTCCACTTCATTCCTGCACCCTCAGGGCTTCTCCACCCCATGTTGGGACTTTGGTCCAACTAGCTCTAATCCCGGAATGATTTAAGATCGGCCTGCCCTTTGAAAAAAGGGCGCGGAGGAGGCCTGGCATTGAGATTGTGCCTCTGCGTAAGCCAGGCTTCCCCCCGATTTCGCCGATACGATCCGGCGACCCGTTCCCCCCAGGCGATATCAGGATAGCGGCACCCGCATGAGCGTGAACCTGTTTCGTGGGAATACAAGCCAAAGCGGCGCGCCAAGAAGTTCCGTTTTGAGGAAATAGGAATGGCGAAAACGGCTTCCGCCAAAGCCATTCAGCCTTTGTGCTCGTCTTCTCGATCCTTGGATGCCGACGAGCTCCCTTTGGGCCAAGTGTACCGCAGCTCATTTTTCCAGAATTGCCGCAATTGCGGAATCAGTGCGTTGCGCCCCATAAATTTGTCCAGCTCTTCAGAGACTCGCCGCGCTCTTTTCTGCTCATCTTCCACCGCACCATCCTTGGATGCAGACGAACTCTCTTTGTCGGGCCAGGTGTATCGCAGCTCTTTCCAGAATTGCCGCAATTTCGGATTCAATCCGTAGCGATTGATAAATTCATCCAGCTCTTTTGAGCCTCGAAGTATTCTTTCCTGTTCACTTTCCATCGCGAACTCCAGTCCCGCGGTCGAAGACAACAAGCACGCCGCGGCAGTTCACGATATAGTATCCGGACCGAAAGATCGAGAAGATGCGAGGCCTACAGGCCCCTGCGGCCAAAGGTAGGCCCGCTGCGGCTCGCCACGCGCTGCGCCGGAGACGCTTCGCTCTTCTCCGGACGCGTCGGCGCCAGTTGCGGATCGAAGCTGGAAGAGTCAGGGACGTGAAAGTTGCTCGGCAGCAAGAGCAGGGCGAGGCCATAGGCGAGGTTCACGGCCTTTGCCGCCTTCGCGATAATGTCGACCGTCGCCCCTTCCGGCATCAGCAGCGGGACAAGATAGGCAATGGCAGTGATCGCGAGGGATGACGCTATCAGGATGGGTGGTTCCCAGCCTATGTCGCGTATTCGTGCCGCCTGGATGCTGAAACCTATCCAGAAAGAAGGCAGCATCGGGATCGCCAGGATCAGAAGCGTCGTGCCCGCCCGCATGACATGCCCGCTTCCCGGCGGCGGCCTCATGATCCAAAAGCTGCCCGCGATGACGCAGCCGACGACGAGGGATAAGAGGAAGCATGCGGCCAGATATTGCAGCCTCCTCAAACGCCCGCGAAACATGAATAGACTATCGAGCATTGCACCCCCCTGCTTGAAGCGGCAACACAGCATACAATTTCTTCAAAGCATTGAATCAGATCGATAAAATTCGATGCATCGGGAGGCAGGCTCCGCTCACCCGCCCGACGCCGCCGTAAAAACCGCAAGCTGGGCCGCAAAGGCGCGCTGATATGCCGGCCGCGCCTCGCCGCGGGCGACATAGGCCGAGAGCGTCGGAAACTCCGCCAGCAGATGCGATCCCTTCAGCCGCAGCAGCACCGTCACCATCAGCAGGTCGCCGGCGCTGAAGGCGCCGTCCAGCCAGTCGGCATCGCCGAGGCGGCGGGAAAGGTCGGTCAGCCGTTTGCGGATCGTGGCTTCGAGGGCGTTGAGGCGGTGCTCATACCAGGGCTGGTCGCGCTCCAGGATCGTGGCGAGCGCGCGGTCGAAGATCGGCGGCTCTATCGTGTTGAGCGCGGCAAACATCCAGGCGATCGCGCGCGCCCGGGCGCCGGCATCCCCAGGCAGCAGGCCCTGATGGCGCTCGGCGATATGGAGAACGATCGCCCCGGATTCGAACAGCGCGAGATCGCCTTCCTCATAGGTCGGAATCTGCCCGAAAGGCTGAAGCGCCATATGCGCGGGCTCCCTCATCGTCTTGAACGTGACGAGGCGGACCTCATAAGGCTCGCCCGCTTCCTCGAGCGCCCAGCGAACGCGCATGTCCCGCGCCAGCCCCCTGCCGCGATCCGGCGATTTTTCAAAGGCGGTGATGGTAATGGTCATTGTCGTTCTCCATAGCTGGCCCGCCTTGAAGACGGCCGGCCGAGCGCCGATCCGACATCGCGGCCGGAATAGGATGGCTTTCGAAGCATGAATTCAAAGATATGACGGAAGGTTCTGCCGTGCAGCCCCCTCATCCGGCTGCCGCCACCGACCTGGGTGAGCCACGGGTCTCACCCGTCCTTCGGACCCCCGCTGGGGAGAAGGGATGTTGCCGCGACCTCTCGATTCCCTCTTCTCCCCAGCGGGGAGAAGGTGCCCGTAGGGCGGATGAGGGGGCCGCACGGCACAACCATAGCCGCATTCCTTCATCGCCCCGGCGTACAAATCACCTCACACGCGCCATTTCGGCCCGCATCCAGCTCGAATCCCCCCAGGTCGACAGCCAGATCATCAAGTCGGTCAGCGCGCCGACAACCGGCAGCAGCAGGGCGCGGCCGAGGCCGTGCCTCTTCTGGCGGTCTTCCGCCTGTCTGAGATGCGCCAGTTCCTCTTCCTGGATCGATGCGATCAGCGCGTGAAGCTCTCCATCGCGCGTTTCGAGGAAAGCCAGCTGGTCTTCGAGATGGCGATGCACCGTGCTCTCCACCGCCTCGGTGCAGATCCAGATCATGTTGCGCCCGCAAAGCGCCGTCAGCAGGCCGAGCACATAGCCGCCGAGGCTCCAGAACGCCATCACGCGGCAGGGTCTCGCGCGCCTCGCCGGCATCGCCTCGTAAAACAGGCGACAATGCTCGATCTCATCCTCACGCATCTCCTCGAGAGCGGCCACGATGTCGGGAAACAGCCGCCGCGCGACCGCAATCTGGGCGCCATAGATCCTGATCGCGCCGAACTCGCCGGCATGGTTGACCTTGAGAATGCGGCGGATGGTGATGTCGGCGTCGCGCACACCGGGCCTCATCTCCGGCCTTCCCGACGGCTCGCTTGACAGATTGACCATGCCCCTGCCCCCATTGCCTCCGGCGCAGTAGGAAGCCCGCCGCCGCCTTCGTCAAGAGGCTCGCCCACGCATTCCATCCGCCGCGGCGAAATGCGCCAGCTGGTCGGCATGCGCCTTTGCGAAGGCCGGGCGGGCGGTGGCGCGGGTGACGTAGTCGAGGCTGGCGGGATATTCGGCGAGCCCGCCGAACCGGTCGATGACGCGCAGCACGTCGGCCATCAAAATATCGGCGACGGAGAAGCTGCCGGCCAGCCACTCGCGCTTTGCCAGCACCGGCTCCATGTGCTTCAGCCGGGCCTTGAGCCAGCCGTCGAAAAACTTCCACTCCGGCCTGTCGCCGCTGTTGCCGGTAAAGATCAAGAGCGACCAGGGCTGGCTCACCGCCTCGACCGAATTCAGCGCCGCAAACAGCCATTTCACCGCCTCGGCCCGGTCGCGCGGCTCGGCCGGCAGCAGCTTCTCGCTGCGCTCGCCGAGATGCAAGAGGATCGCCCCGCTCTCGAAAATCGAAAGATCGCCATCGGTCAGCCACGGCACCTGGCCGAAGGGCTGGTGGGCAAAATGCTCCGGCTTGCGATCGGCGAAGGGCACGCTCGCGACCCGATAAGGCAACCCCGCCTCCTCAAGCGCCCAGCGCACGCGCAGATCCCGCACATTGCCGCGTGGCGGCTCGGGAACCCAATCGAAGGTGGTCAATACAAGCTCGCCCATCCGGCATCTCCCTGTGTGGCGTCTGTCCCAAGGACGGGCTGGGAATGCCTCTCCCGACACCGGCACGCAGATTTTTCGCCGCCGGCAGTCTGGATTGCGATGCGAGGGATATCAATGTCAGGGCACCCCGCTTCGAGGCTTCTGACAGACACCACCTTTCCTCATTCCTGTGCCTGTCACAGGAATCCAGCCACCGCGCGTCTGCGCGGTGAATGACTTAATTCGAATTTGAAAAGAATCTCTCACGTCCAAGGACTTGAGCGCGCTGGATTCCTGTGACATCCCTCGGGCGAAGCCCTGAGGACACAGGAATGAGGGAGTTCGGAGCCAGTGTGCGCACCCATGGCCGTGCTTCCGCCAGTCGCGGCAATCTCCAACCTCCTCATCCTGAGGTGCGGAGCCCGCAGGGCGGAGCCTCGAAGGGACACGCGCAGACGTCGCTCCTTGCAAATGTAATCTCGCCGTCGACGCCGGCTTAATGCAATCCCGACCGCGGGAAAATCAAGCCCGAAACCGCAAATTCCGCCGCGTCAGCTGGCTGACCGAGGTGCAGCCCATCAGCTTCATGCCGCGCTCGATCTCGGTGCGCATCGTCTCCAGCGCGCGTTCGACGCCGGGCTGGCCGGCGGCGGCGAGCGGGAAGAGGTAGTAGCGGCCGAGGCCGACGGCCTTGGCGCCGAGCGACAGCGCCTTCAGAACATGCGTTCCCCGCTGCACGCCGCCATCCATCATCACGTCGATCCGGTCGCCGACGGCATCGACGATCTCGGCGAGCTGGTCGAAGGCGCTGCGCGAGCCGTCGAGCTGGCGCCCGCCATGGTTGGAAAGCACGATGCCGCTGCAGCCGATTTCGACCGCGCGCTTGGCGTCCTCGACCGACATGATGCCCTTCAGGCAGAATTGCCCGCCCCAGGCCTGCACCATGTCCGCCACGTCGTTCCACGACATGGAAGGATCGAGCATCTCGGTGAAATAGCGGCTGATCGACAGCGCGCCGCCATCCATCTTCACGTGGCTTTCGAGCTGCGGCAGGGCGAAGCGCTCATGCGTCAGCCAGCCGATCGCCCAGGAGGGCTTGATCGCGAATTGCGTCATGCCGGCGAGATTGAGCTTGAAGGGAATGGAAAAACCGGTGCGCTTGTCGCGCTCGCGGTTGCCGCCGGTGATGCTGTCGACCGTCAGCATCATCGCCTGCACGCCCGCCGTCTTCGCCCGCGCCATCATCTCGCGGTTCAGCCCGCGGTCCTTGTGGAAATAGAACTGATAGACCTGCGGCCCGCTGCTGATCTGCCGCGCTTCTTCCAGGCTGATCGTGCCGAGCGAGGAAACGCCGAACATCGTACCGTACTTCGCCGCAGCCGCCGCCACCGCCCGCTCCCCCTGATGGTGAAACAGCCGCTGCAGCGCCGTCGGCGAGCAATAGACCGGCATGGCAAGCTTCTGCCCCATGACAGTCACCGACATGTCGACATCGGCCACGCCTCTGAGAACATCGGGCACCAGATCGCAATTCTCGAAGGCCGCCGTATTGCGCCGATACGTCACCTCGTCATCGGCCGCGCCATCGATATAGTCGAAGATCGGCCCGGGAAGACGCTGCTTGGCCATGCGCCGGAAATCGTGGAAATTATAGCAGTCTGTAAGGCGCATCTCTTTGCTCGACCCGTTTTGTTTTCGGGCGGCAACCTAATGCACGATTCCAAATATTGCCAAGGCTTCATTGTACGATTTGCGACCTCTCGGGCGGGATATCGTCAGTTGGGGCGATGGACCCGCGCGAAGATCGACAGCGACGGCATCCGCCAACACGCCTCATCCTGTATAATGCGGTTAATGGACTGCCGTGTGGCACCCCCCTCTGTCCTGTAAGGGAAAGAGGAAACTATCTCGCGCTCGAGAGCCTCACCAGCCGCCGGCCGCGTCGCGACCTAAAACATATCCCGCCCATCACTGCGCGGATCGCCCTCCACCCGATGCGGCTCATAGAGCCCGGACCGGGCCTTGCGCCGCCACGGCCGGGAGAGATCGCCAGGATTGTCGTCGATATCGGCAAGGGCTATTGCAGGCATTCCATTCGCCAGGCATTGCGCTGCCCATCGGCCGCCGGGGGCGACGATGCCGGAAGCGGCCGGCTGGCCTTCCGATCCGGGATAGGTCAGCATCGAGAAGCTCACCCAGTAGCTGTTGGTCGCCGCATGCCCCTGCGCCTCGGCGGCGAAGGATGGCTCGCTGACAGGCGACCCGCCGGTGGTCGAAAACAGCACGCAATGGACGTCCAGCCGCTCATATTCCGCGAAGATCTCCGGATAGTGGCACTCCATGCCGAGCGAGCAGCCGAAGCGGATGCCGTCGACCTCGAAGGTTACGGGGATCGAGCCCGGCGTGTACATGAAGGAGATCTTGGTGTTGGAGAGCAGCCGCTCGTCGTAGCGCGTCACCAGCGCGCCGCGATCGGAGACGACATAGAGGCTGTTGTGTGGGCGGTGCGGCTCGGTCAGCCGGTGCACCGATCCAAACACGACCCACAATCCGAGTTCACGAGCGAGGCTGCGCGTCACATCGAGCTCCTCACGCAGCACGTCCCATTCGAACCGGCGCCAGTCGGACGGCCCGATCTCCCTCGGGCCGATCGCCGACATGATGCGCTTGTTCGGCGCTGAGGTCGCCCCTTCAGGGAAGTGCACGAGCCGGGCACCCGCCTCCCGCGCCTGCCGCATCAGCCCACGCATCTCCCGCCCGCTTTCGCGGAGCCCGGCAATATCGCGCGGATCGTCGTAACACCTGGTCTGCGCCACCGCCAGGCGCAGCCGCCTGGGCTGCGGGATTTCGTCTTTCGCAGACGTGCGGCGCATATGCATGAGAGCCGTCGTGTAGGACTCGCCCGTCTTGGCGGCGCGTGCGCGCACGCGGCGTTTGAGGTTTCCGTTTTCGGTCATGTCTCGGCCTTTCCAGTCTCGGACGGCATTCCCCGGCAAGCGCACCCGAAACCTCAGGGCTGAGGTTGACGACCCGAGACGGAAAGTCCCTTTGCCTCCTGATGAAAGACCCTGCCGGGGAGGATCGAAAGGAGGTTCGGCGGAAGGCCACGCCAAGCAAAAACATGCCGCCCTCGCCCCGATTCGTCAATTCCGGCGTATGGCCGGCCGCGGCCCCTTGCGCCAAGGCTCAATGCTGTCCGACAGGATGACCATCACCAGCATCGCCAGACGTTTCAACCCGCCGCAGCCCTTCCCTCGGCGCGATCATGTGCGGCAGCTTGATCGCCGACGCCAGGCCGAGCCTCGCCAGCAGGCGGATGAAATGCCAGCCGAGATCCATCTGCCCCGGCTCGATGCCGAGCCTGGCCGATTCCGGAAAGGCGTGATGATTGCCGTGGAAGCTCTCGCCGAAGGTCACGAGCCCGAAACGCGGCAGGTTGTAGCCCTGCACCGCGACATGATCGACGCTCCAGCCCTGATGGCCGCTGCGATGGGCGAAATGGCCGACCAGCCAGTGCCCGGTCAGCGACACCGATACCCGCACCGCAATCCCCCAGACCAGCCACGGCAGCCCGCCGAGCATGAAAAGCGCGAGCGCCAAAGGAAGCTGCTGGCCCATCCAGGTCGCCTCCAGCAAGCGATAGAAGCGGTCGCGCCGCACGCGCTCCTCGATCACGAAACGCGGCGGATGGGTGAGCGCCACGACGCAATGCATCTGCCAGAAGGCATCGACCAGGAAAGACCGGCGATGGGCATAGAGGTCATGGCAATCCCGCTGCCGCTGCGCCCAGTCGCGAATGTCATGCGCATAGATCATGCCGAAGGGGCCGGCCATGCCGACCAGCGTGCCGAGATAGACGAGAAAATGCTCGATCCAGAGCGGCGTGCGGAACGAGCGGTGGATCAGCAGCCGGTGCATGCCGACGGAATGACCAAGGCAGATGGTGATGGCGGTCAGGAGGATGAAGACGCCAAAGGCGCTCCAGGTGAAGGTCAGCGGCCCGCCGACGATGGCGATCAGTGTCATGGCGGTGATCCAGACCGATTTTGCGGGCGCCCAGGCCACCCTGCCCTCCACCGGGTCGCTGCGGTCGTCGATCATGCGCCCTGTCGAAATGCTGCTCACGGCAAACTCCTTTCCATCGGGCGCATTCTTCACTTGAATGCCGCCCGTCAATTCATTATTTAAGGAATTACCTAATTACTTTGCACGAGCGCGAATAATTAAGCAATAAGCTAATTGCTTAATTTCTTCATGGATCGAGCAGCAGGCCAAGGAGACCGATTTGGAAGACGACGCTTTCGATGACACTGCGGACGGCAGCTCTACCGGCGCCCAGCGCGTATTCCACGCGCTATCGAGCGCGCCGCGGCGCAAGATCCTCGCCTATCTCTCGGCATCGGGCCTGACCGCCGGCGAAATCGCCGACCGCTTCAGCATGTCGAAGCCCGCCGTTTCGCAGCATCTCTCGGTCCTCGAAGCCGCGGGGCTGATCAAACGCGAGAAACAGGGCCAGTTCGTCCACTATTCCCTGATCGAAAACAATCTCGTCAACGTGCTCAACGGCTTCGTGCAGGAAGTCTGCCCCATCGGCCGGCCGATCAAGAAGGAAAGCCAAGCACGCGCCCGCGCGAAATAGAACGGCGAAACCCGCGAAAACAACGAGGTGAAGCCGTCGCCTGAATCAGATTCTCAGGCGGCGCGCTTTTACTGCTCTCGAAACTCGTGTCAGACTGCGCAGGCCGAGAGATCATCGAGGAGCCGGAGCCATGCACAAGTTCACCGTATCCATCACCCGCGAGATCGAAGCCGACACCGCCGAGGAGGCCGCCCTGCTCATGTATCAGGAGCTTGCGAAGGGACAGGTTCCCGACAGCTACACGGTCATCGACGAGGCGAAGTTGACGGCGGAGTTGAAGCTCGACCGGAACAAGGCGGATGAATTCGCCAGCATCGACCACACCGCCGATCCGGGCAATTGGTAGGCGGCGGCATGCTGGAATACGACCCGCATTATCCGACGATCCTGCCTGTCGGCATCGCAGTTCCGCTTGTCCTCGCGCTGAACATCCTGATCCCTATCCTGGCCATTTTCGTTGCCCGACGGATGACGCGGCTGAGGTGGCTGCCGCATGCATTCGCGTTCCTGTGGGTGCTCTTCTCGGCATTCACGCTAGCCACTCTGGCACTGCCGGCGATGGCGCCGGGTGAAGAGCCTGGTCCCGGCGATGGGCTCCTTCTGCTTCCCGTCTTGGGCGAAACGCCGATCGTGCTCTTCGTCTACGCCCTCACTCTGTTTTTCCCGCGCTTGAGAGGTTCGGCAACTCAGCAAGACAGATCCGCGACAATTCGATGAGCCGCATTCCTATGCGGCATCGTGCATCGGAGGCAGCAACCGGCTTTGCGCCAACCCCGAACTGCGCTAATCGCGAGATCCAAGCTCCTCACCGCAAGGAAACAACGTGACCTCCCCTGTCAAAATCGCCGTCGCCGGCATCAACGGCCGCATGGGCCGCGCCATCCTGCCGCTGCTGCAGGCCGATCCGGGATTTGCCTTCATCGGCGGCATCGGGCGTCCGGGCGCGACGGGCGAAGGGCTGATCGACCGTTCGGCAGCGATCGAGGCAGCCGATGTGATCCTGGATTTCACCACCGGCGCCGCCGCCGCCGAGCTTGCCGGGCTCTCGGCCGCGGCCGGCGGGCCGGCGCTGGTGATCGGCGCGACCGGGTTCGAGCCGGATGAGCTCAAGCGGATCAAAGACGCCGCCCGCCGCATTCCCATCCTGCGCTCCGGCAATTTCTCCATCGGCCTCAACATGCTGCTCGGCCTGGTTTCCCAGGCGGCGCGCGCCCTTCCCGCAAACGCCTGGGACATCGAAATCCTCGAAGCGCATCACAACAGGAAGATCGACGCCCCGTCCGGCACGGCGCTGATGCTCGGGCAGGCCGCTGCCGCAGGCCGTGGAACCAGCCTCGAATCCGTCGAGCGCCGGAGCCGCGACGGCATCACCGGCGAACGCCCGCCCGGCGAAATCGGCTTCGCCATCCTGCGCGCCGGCGGCATCGTCGGCGAACACAGCGTACTCTTCGCCGCCGCCGAGGAAGTCATCACCCTCTCGCACTCCGCCCTCGACCGCGCCATGTTCGCCCGCGGCGCACTCGCCGCCGCCCGCTGGATCACAGGCCGCGCTCCGGGCGAATACGACATGCAGGACGTTTTGGGCCTGGCGGCTGCCTTATGAAAACAATGAGTTGAGGGGCTTGGCGGAATCAAAACCTGAGCAGACACGGCTATGACATCGACAGGGTCGGAGCCGGCAGGACCGCAACCTCCCGTTCAGAGGAGTCTTGCAATCCCCACTGTCCGCAACAGCCTCACCTCACCCGCCGCGCCATCATCACATCGTCGATCTCCCGGCCGTCCTCCAGCACACCGCCCGGAATCCTGCCGATCTCGGCGAAACCCTGGCGCTGGTAAAACCGCATCGCCGCCGGGTTTTCGGCACTGACGAAAAGCTCCAACTGCCGGATGCCGATATCGCGCGCATGTTCGGAAATCGCCTCCAGCAGTCTGACGGCAAGGCCCGTTCCGCGCAGCCTGGCGCTGACATAGACCATGACGATCGTGGCGCGGTGGGCCATCTTGCTCGCCCGCTGCCGGAACAGGCCCATGATCCCGACCGGCTCGCCCTCCTGGAAGGCGATGAAAACCGGCTCGCTCAGCCGATTGCGCCACTCCTCCAGAGAGAGGATTTCCCAGTCTTCATAGCGGCTGGCAAAGGAGGCCGGCTCGGCGCGAAGCGCTTCCAGGCGGATACGCCGGAAGGCCTCCACTTCGTCAGCCCTTACGAGCCTGATCGTCACGCCGCCTGCATCCATCGTAGCCTCCCGGGATATCGCAGCTATGTCATCGCAGCCGGCTGCGGTGGATGCAACCCGGATGCGGCGGGTTCCGATTGGCAGAGCGCGCCAAGACCCAAGAGAGCCTAGTCATGAGGGAGGTTAGAGGATACCGCACCAATGAGGCCAGGAGAACTGGGCGCAAACGCTGCTCCAACCTCCCTCATCCCTGTGCTCGTCACAGGGATCCAGCGCGCCCAAGTCTTTGGGCGCAGAAGACTGCCGTTTCCGGCAAGAGTCATTCACGGCGCAGACGCGCCGTGGCTGGATTCCTGTGACATGCACAGGAATGAGGGAGGAGATGTGGCGCTCGTCAAAGGTGCCCAAAGGACAGCACCACATCCACCATCACTGCGCCGGCGTTCCCACCCGGCCGCCCTTGCGGACGGTCGGCTCGCCGGTTGGGCGGAGGTCCCATTGGTCGGTGCGGACGGCTGGTTCCTGGGTTGGCTGCCGGTCGCTCGCCCCCGGCGCCGGTTCGCGGGTCGAGCGCACGATCAGGTCATCCGGCTGCCCGGCCGGATCGAAGGCCGTCTGGTCGCTTGGCCTCTCCACGTTGAACGGCGCGATCTCACGGATGACGACGAGAAGAACTATCCCGACGACCATGCACACCAGAGCGTAGAGAATGAAATATTTCAGTGCATATCCCTCGCCGATTGGCAGAGCGGCCTTGACAGCAGCGCGAATGATATTTCGCCCATCATTGATGGATACTTTAGAATAAGGCAATAGATTTTAACGAGAGCTGGTGAATTTCAGAAATAGACAGAAGAGATTGCATCGTTATTGGAGAATTTACCAAGCACCTCGCGCAATGCTCGATTTTTCTTCAGAGAGAAGCCCGCTTACCCTCGCCTGTACCGCGCCCGAAAGTCGCGCGGGCTGCAGCCCTCGCGCGCGTGAAAGACCCGCGAGAAATAGAACGGATCGTCGATGCCGACCATGACGGCGACCATTTCGATCCTCTCATCGGTGGTGACGAGCAACTGCTTGGCATGGTCCATGCGCACCCGCAGCTGGAAGGCCTTGGGCGGCAGGCCCGTTTCGGCGATGAATTTCCGCCGCAGCGTGGCGGGCGACATGCCGTGCCCGGCGGCAAAAGCCGCAAGGTCGAGCGGCTGCAGCGCGCTCTCCCGCAGCGTCTCGACGAGATCGCCGGCCGCCGCCTCGCCTTCCCGCCCCGCAGCGGCACCCGCCTGGCGCGCGGCGGCGATCACTATGCGATGCAGCAGCGATGCCGCCGAGGCCCGGCCGAGATAGGTATCGTCGATGAGATCGGCATGAAGCCGCCCGAAGAGCCGCGTCATCTCCTCGATATGGCGCAACGCCACGAGCGGATGGCGCTCGGCCATCAGCCGCATCCGCACGAAATCCCGCGTGAACGAGCCTTCGAACAGCGCCCAGCACTCATCCCAGCCGGCCTCGTCAGGCCCGTAGGAATGCAGCCGGTTCGGAAACAGCCAGAAGAGCGCCGGCCCCTCCACGCGCTGGCGCCCGCCCGCGGCGGTTTCGAGAAAGCCCTGCCCGCGCTCCACCAGCACCACCGCGAAACTCGGCAGTTTCCGGTCCTTCACCGCATGGCGCGCATGCTGCCTGCCGCTGCCGGTCACGGCAAGCCCGCCGGCCGCGGCAAGGGAAGATCGATAGATGGCCTCGGCTTGCCTCATGAGCGAAAAGTCCAGCTGCAACTTTCCTCCATGGCGATCGGCACGCGTGACGGGCTAATTGGAGGCAGGTGAAGTCAAGCCAGGGATGGATGAAATGTCAATTGCCGCGACCGCCGCCGAGACGAGAACGCCGCAAACGCCGCTCGCCGCCCATGGCAAGACGATCCCCGCCGAAAGGCTCGGTCTGCTGACGCCGACCGAGCCCGCCATCGGCATCGAGGCCGTCCGCCGCCGCTACGAGGAGGATGGTTACGTCTGGCTGAAGGGCCTGCTGCCGCGCGCCGACGTGATCGATTTCCGCCGCTGGGTCTTCGCCCGCCTCGCCGAAACCGGCCTGCTCGCACCTGGCCACGATTTCGCCCTCGGCATCGCCGCCGCCGAGGGCGTCGACTGGAACCTCGCCAATCGCCGGCTGATGTCGATCGTCCGCTCGGCCGCCTATGAAGGCTTCTGCGCCCAGCCGCCGCTCGTGCGCTTCATGGATGCCTTTCTCGATGGCATTTCCTATCTCCATAAGCGCAAGCTGATGCGTTACGTCCAGCCCGGCACGGCGGTGGCGACGCCCGCCCATTACGACCTCGTCTACCTCCGCGGCGGCACCAGCCGGCTGGTGACGGCCTGGATCCCGATCGGCGATACCCCCGCCGAAATGGGCGGCCTCGTCTATCTCGAAGGCTCGCATGCGCTCGGCCGCGGCATGGAGGCCGAATTCCGGGCCCGCAGCGGCGATCTCTCGCCGGAAGAGCGGATCAGCGCCTATAACAGCCACATGGCCGAAGGCGGCTGGATCTCCAAGGATCTGCCCGACATGGCCAAGCGCTTCGACACCCGCTGGCTCGCCGCCGATTACGAAGCCGGCGACGTCGTGCTGCACTCCCCCTACATGATCCACGCCGCCACCACCAACGAGGACCGCGCCCGGCGCCTGCGCCTCTCCACCGACATCCGCTACCAGAACGTCGACGACGAAATCGACGCCCGCTGGAGCAACCACTGGAGCCTGGGGGATATGTTGTAATAGAAAGGTGTGCGTCGAGCAGCAGGCCGTCGCCAAGACGCTCAGACATAAAGGGAACGCATGAGGGATGGGAAGCGAGGCGAGTAAATGAGGGATTTCGCCGAAGAAATCGGCAAGGAGTTTAGTGGCGGCTTCTTCCACAACATTCGCAAGATGAAGTTCATAAAGATTGAAGCTGTGCGAGCCATCGAGAAAATTCGTCATCTTGACCCCAGCACTTATAGCGAAGAGGAGAAAAAAGAGCTGGCGCTTCTGATCTGGAACCTTCCGGTCATGACTTTGTGGTGGCGGGACCGATGTGTCGAGATGGGCGCGGATAAGGCTGAATTCGAGACTTATGCCCGGGAGCTTCAGCGCGTTGTCGAAGAAAAATTGAAAGCACTGTTGGCCCAGCAGCCGTGATCTGAGAATCTTGCCCCGGCCCTTCTGCCAGCATGTGAGCCCTTCAATCCTCCGGTGAAAAGCTCTAAGCTGCCCGCGCCGGCAGCTTGCTTGGAGGCGGTCCCTAGGGATCGGCGGGCGCTCGGCTGAGGGGGACCCCGCATGTCGGCAATCGCATCTTTGTTTCAGGAAGCCGCCCGGCTTGCGGCCGGGTTTCGTGAGCGCGCGCCCGCCCGCCATGTCCCCCGGCACGATTATGCCACTTCGCTTGCCGCCTTCGACGAGCCGCTGCCGGCCGCCGGCGCTGACATGACCGATGTCATCAGGCAGCTCGCAGCGGATGCCGAGCCCGGCCTGCATTTTATGACCGGCCCGCGCTTCTTCGGCTGGGTCATCGGCGGCTCGCATCCGGTCGGCGTCGCGGCCGATTTCCTGACCAGCGCCTGGGGCCAGAATGCCGGAAACCACGTCGCCGCCCCGGCCGCCTCCGCCGTCGAAGCCGTCTCGGCGAGATGGCTTCTCGATATATTGAAGCTGCCGGCCGAAAGCTCGGTCGGCTTCGTCACGGGGGCGACGGTCGCCAACTTCACCTGCCTTGCCGCCGCCCGCGGCGAGGTGCTGCGCAAGGCCGGCTGGGATGCCGATGCCAAGGGCCTGTTCGGCGCGCCGGAGATTACCGTGCTGATCGGCGACGACGCCCACACGACCGTCTTTTCCGCACTGCAATTCTTAGGTCTTGGCCACGACCGGGTGCTGCGCCTGCCGGCCGACCCGATGGGCCGGATCGACCCGTCCGCCCTGCCCGCCGCGCTTGCCTCCGTCACCGGCCCCTGCATCGCCATCCTCCAGGCCGGGCAGATCAATACCGGCGGCTTCGACGATTTTCTCCGCATCATTCCGGCGCTGAAGGAAAAAGGCGCCTGGGTGCATGTCGACGGCGCCTTCGGCCTCTGGGCGCAGGCATCGGAGAAATTCAGCCATTTGAGCCGCGGCGTCGAGGCGGCCGACAGCTGGGCGACCGACGGCCACAAATGGCTGCAGACGCCCTATGACTGTGGCTATGCGATCGTGCGCCACGAGCTCGCCCACCGCCGCGCCATGACGATCGCCGCGAGCTACCTGCCGCTGGCAACCGAGGGCGAGCGCGACCCCTCCCATTACGTGCCGGAGCTTTCCCGGCGCGCCCGGGGCTTTGCCACCTGGGCGATGCTGAAACATCTCGGCCGCGACGGCATCGCCGCCCTCATCGACCAGTGCTGCGCCTCCGCCCGCCTGCTGGCCGAGCATCTCCAGCGCGAACCCGGCATCACCATCTTGAACGAGATCACGCTGAACCAGCTCATCCTCCGCTTCGCCGCCGACCGCCCGGACGATGAAAGCGACGCGATCACCCGCAAGACCATCGCAAAGATCTGCGAAGACGCCACCCTCTTCGCCGGCGGCGCCAAATGGCGCGGCCGCGACGTCCTGCGCCTCTCCGTCACCAACTTCCAGACGAATGCCGACGAGGCCCGGTTGGCGGCGGACAGCATTGTCGCGGCTTTCAGGAGCGTCGGCCGCGGCTGACGTTCTTCCACGCGTGACATCGACTCTTGGCACTCCCCCGAGTAAAGTTACCGTCCTCTCCTCAAGATTGAGGGATTTCAGCCTGCAGTCCCTCGCCTCGCTCCACGCTCCAACGGTTTTCCAATGTCACGATATCTGCTGGCAATTGCCGCTCTTCTCGTCCTGATCCCGGCCTTTGCTCATGCCAGCGAGGCGCGCGGAAAGGCCTCTCGCCTCGCGACGGAGAACTGTTCGGAAATCGGCAGTATGATCGTCGCGCAGGTGCCGGCCGGCCCAACATATGGAGCCACTCATCTCAAATGCGGCCCGCAACAGGTCCTGAGGCTCGAGCGTCAGACGGGCCGCGATGGGGTCAATCCCATCTGGACCCCGGTCGATCAAATCGCCGTTACGATGCCCACACCCCGCCACGAGATCCTCGGGCCGGGATATTGCTCCTCCAGCCAATTTCCTGACGATGCCACCATCATTGCGCTCGGCACGATGGCGGAACAACCGGACGGCTCTTATGGATCGGAGAATGTGGTGAAAGCCTGGAGGTTCGACATCAAGCGCGAAAAGATGGTGGCCATCCCCGTCAGCGGCGTGCTCTGCGCGGTGGACGGGGGCGATTGACGGTCCGGGCGGCTCCGTCAGGAAATCCGCGCTCAGCAGGAACGCTTCCCCAAGCTTTCGCGCCCAAGGACTTGGGCGCACTGGATTCCTGTGACATCCCTCGGGCAAAGCCCGAGGAAGGGAATGAGGGAGCTTGGGGAACCGTCGGCGTGAACCTGACGGCAGTGGCGCAAGACCGAGGATGATGGCCAAAACCCGTGCGATCACGCAGATCGTGTTCGAGAGATATCGAAGACTGGCTCCAAACGAGTGCCGCAAGCGCCAAAGAGGTTTGGAAGGACGTTTTTAAGAGGCACCAACATTTTTAAAAACGCGCAGGAGACCCCCTGCAGATCCTGGCTGCACCCATTTTTTAAAATGTTGACCTCTCTTAAAAACCTCTTTGTCAATCTTAAGCTATTGGATTCATTGGAATCTGGTGGAAGAGAGGTTTTTAAGGGAGCAAATTTCCGGCTTCATCGTCGAACGGCGACGACGGAGCTGGCGCGGTAGCGGGACAGCTGGACCCGGTTGGATTGGTTGCCGCCGAAGAGGTAGACATATTGGCGGCGCTGGTCGAAATGGTCGAACAGGCTCACATGGAAGCGCCGGCCGCTGCGGATCACCACCACGTCGCCGCGTTGGGCGGAGCGGGCGAAGACCGGCTTGCCGAACTTCATCCAGGACCGTGCCATATTGGGATTGTCAGGCGGCTGACGCGACGATCGCTTGGCGACGAAGGCCAGGAACGCCCCGCACCAGGAGGTGCGCCTCGGATTGACGCCGAGGAAGGAGATGGAGCGTTCATGCATGCTTTTGTATCGGGACGCCGTGGTGAGCATGTCTGCCTCACAGGGCACGGCAAGCGCCGTGAGGACGATGACGAGAATAACCTTCATGGTTTCCCACCATTGTTTGGAAGATCATGATGATCTCAATTGTGACGAAGAATAAAATGCGGCAGGAAACGTAAAGATGAATCATGGCGCGAATGAGAAGCAATTTATTCGTGTATTTATGGAGATAATCAGGAAACAAAGCTTCCTATGACAGGCTCTGCCGGCCCGGCGGGCAGACGCTGGGCGGACGGGAAAAGCCCGCCGCGCGAGACGTCCGAGGTCTCCTCCTGCCCGACCTATATTTCATGAGGGACTCTCATAATACTTGGAGGATATCGACAATACATTGCCGCGCCGAACCCGGCGGCACTTCGCGATCATTGCCGGGATTTAACTGGCATTTCCGGAGATCTTCCCGCACGCTGGCCTGAACGAAAGGAAGACGGATGAAGAGGCGGACCCTTGTGCTCGGCGGCGCGGCCATCGTCGCATCCTCGGTGGCGGCGGCCGCCCTCTGGCTTCGGTGAGCGAAAGCGAAGGGCACGCCTTCTCCCCCGCCAAAGAGGTTTGGAAGGACGTTTTTAAGAAGCCCCAACATTTTTAAAAATGCACCTCACATCTCGACCCCACCCATTTTTTAAAATGTTGACCTCTCTTAAAAACCTCTTTGCCAATCATAAGCCATTGGATTCATTTGCAATGAGTGACAGAGACGTTTTTAAGCAGGCTATGAGCACGGCAAAAAACCGGATCTCGTTTGAACCAGATTCGGCATCCATGCGTATCTCCTCGGACAGCAAAGGAAACAGCAAGGGGTGATGACATGGTCATTAAGGAAAGTGTCGCCCGCACCGCTGGGCGGGCCGTCGACCAGGGGTTGGCGCGGCTGATGATGCGGTTGCCGGCGACGCGGCCGACGATCCGGGCGGCGGTGGCGAGCGATTCCGAACTTTGCGAATTGTGCGGCACCTATGGCGAAGCCTGCGCGCTGCTCGATGTCATGCGCCGGGACAGCTCGGCAGATCCCATGATGATCGCCGATTATGAGGGCATCTGCAGGGATATCGAAGCCGAATTCCTGCTGACCTTGATCGGCGAGGAATAAGGCCGGCCGCCCTCAGACCAGCGGATGATCCGGCTGGGCGGCGACATTCAGCGCCTGTTCGTCGGCGTGATGCGAAGCCTCGGGCGCAATCTCCTGATGCCAGGCGGCGTTGCCGTTTTCGCCGGCGCCGAAGAGATCGGCCACCTCGGTCGCGCCGAAATGATGGCCCTCGCCCGGCAGCACGCCGAACTTGTCGAAGGCCTCGCCGCCGAAGCGGCGCAGCAGCAGGCTTTCCGAGGAGACGCCGTCGTGCCCGAAGGCATTGCCGTGATGGGCGCCGTCGGCATCGGCCGACATCTTCGTCAGGCTGTCCTGCGTGGTATGGCTGGTATCGGCGGCCATCAGGCTGAGGCTCGTTTCCGTCGCGGCCTGGCTGTCGAAACTCATAAGCGCCGCCTCGGTCTCGACCGTCGTATTGTTGCTGACGGGGAACGTGCCGGCGGCGATGATCGATGGCGATATGCTGTAGGGCGTCACGTCGCTGGCGATGAAATTGTCGTGGAAGGAACCGGATGCCGGCCGGTCGACCTTCAGCGCCGCCTGCGTCAGGTCGTCGAACAGGTTGCCGTAGATATCGATGCCCTCGCGGACATAGCTGGTGGTGCCGGCCGCACTGACCGCCACGCCCCAGACGCCGTCATGGATGTAATTGCCGGAGATATCGTAATCCCGCGTGTCGCCCTGGTCGCCGAGGCCGATGGCATAGGACCAGCTGTAGCCGCCATAACCCGAAATATCGTTGCCATGGATGGTGACGTTGGTGCCGGCCTGCGCGCCGATGCTGAAGCCGCCGCCGATGATCGTATTGTCCTCGACCAGCGCATTCACCGGCCGCACCAGCGCGATGACGCCTTTCGTGGTGATGGCGCCGGTCTGGTCGAGCGTGTTGCCGCTGATGACGATGTTGCTGCTGTCGTTCATCTGCACGGCATCGGCCGCCGTGCCGTGGGCGTTGGTGACGGTGTTGTTGAGGAAGTTGACGCCGTTGACCTTCTCGATCCACACACCGTCGCCGTTCACGTCGTTGATCGTGCTGTTTTCGATGGTGATATTGGAGCCGGTGCGGAAGGTGATCGAACCGGATTTGGACAGTCCGGTGTGATCGACCTCGACATTGCGCACGGTCCAATTTGAGACATATCCGCCATAGATGGCCGCGCCTTGAGTGTCGGAGATCTTCAGGTTCTCGATGACGATGTTCGAGGCATAGAGGCTGTGAATGCCGTCGTTCGGGCTGCTGATCACAGGCGCATCGCCGACGCCGTAGCTGCCGATGGTGATCGGCGCATCGACCGTGCCGGAATATTTCAAGTCGAGCTGGTCGTTATATGAGGTGCCGGCGGCAAGCAGCACGCTGTCGCCCGGCTGCAGCTTCAAGTTTTCCACCGCCCAGAACGACGCAAAAGGCGCATCCTCGCTGGTCCCGGCATTGGTGTTGGAGCCGGTGGCCGAATTTACATAATAGATTGTCATATCGCCTTGTTCTCGCATTGTCGCCCAGCCGACTATGTCGGCTGCGACGCGTGGATCGGATGCGGTCGGGGGCTGAAGGCCATGCTGAGATGGCGTTCGATTGCCGTTACGGCGCTCGACAGGCCCTGCGCCTGCCGTGCTCCCGAGCAGCCCGCCTGGCGGTGGCGGCTGCATCCTTGAGAATACAACTTATGAGAAAAGAATCTAGAAAACAACGAGCGAAAGGTGAATGAACGGTAACGCACCGAGGGGTGGTTTACGTTAGGTAAGTGTCGGTGTCAGTGGCCGTCTTCGTCCTTCTCATCGGAGTAAGGCAATGGAAGGTGTGCCGTACGGCCCCCTCATCTGCCTGCCGGCATCTTCTCCCCGCTGGGGAGAAGGGACCAAGCCGCACGACCATCCTTTCAACCGAAATGTCAGAGGGACCGAGACGCTGCCACGATTCCGCTTCTCCCCAGCGGGGAGAAGATGCCGGCAGGCAGATGAGGGGGCCACACGGCACGCCCCATCCCCTTCATCCTGAAATGCACATCATACGGCAACGTAGAAGAACGAGGGCGGATAATCAGCCCGCCCCCGCACTCTCAGCTCACCAAACCATCCATATGAATATACACCGTCAGCGTATCCCCATCGCTATGCTGCGAGTTTCCATCATTGACCCCATAGCTGAAAGTCTCGCTCACATGCCCGTCATGGCCGGGCAGCTTCGTCTCATCGAGCGTGTAGGCATAATTCCCTTCCCGGTCGACATGGATGGAACCATAGTCGCCGGTCAGCGTCAGCCCGTGCTTGCCCACACTTTCGTCGCCGAAGCGGCGCAGCACCAGGGTGTCGTTGTCGGAGCTGTCGTTTTCGAGAAGATTGCCGCGATGGGCCTCACCGTTGTCGGTGAAGATCTTCAGATTGTCGTGGACGGCGACGACGGCCGCGCCCGCGGCAGCCTCCGTCGTCGTCGTTGCGGCGGCAACCTTGGTGTCGGCGCTCGCAAGCGTCGTTTCCACATTGGCGACCGTCTGATTGCCGCTGACGGTGAAGGTGTGCGCGTCGGCGATGGCGGGCGAGATGCTGGTGGCCGTGGTGCCGCTCTCGATCGTGTTGTTGGTGAAAGAGCCGGTGGCCGGCCTGTCGACCTTCAGCGCCGCCTGAGAGAGGTCATCGAAGGTGTTGTCGTGCACCTTGATATTGGTGCGGGTATAGCTGGTGCCGATGGGGCCGCTGACGGCCACGCCCCATGCGCCGTCGTGGATGTGGTTGCCCGAGATGTCATAATCCCGCGCATTGCCCTGATCGCCGAGGCCGACGGCGAAGGACCAGCTGTAGCCGTGAAATCCGGATATGTCGTTGTCGCGGATGGCGATGGTCTTGCCCGCCTGCGCGCTGATGCCGAAGCCGCCGCCGGTCAGCACATTGTCCTCGACCACGGCATTCGTCGGCCTGACAAGCGCGATCACGCCCTTCGGGCTGCTGGCATCGGTCTGATCGAGATGATTGCCCTTGATCAGAATATTGCTGCTGTCGTTCATCTGCACGGCATCGGCCGTCGAGCCGTTGGCGCTGGTGACGGTGTTGCTGAGAAGCTTGACGCCGGCGACCTTCTCGATCCAGAAGCCGTCGCCCTTGACATCGGTTACCTTGCTGCTTTCGACGGTGACGTTCTTGCTGCTGCGGAAGGTGACGGCGCCCGCGCTTTCCGACAATCCCGTCTTGGAGATATCGACGTTGCGCACCGTCCAGTTCGTGACGCTGCCGCCATAAATGCCGGCGCCGCCGATGTTCGAGATCTTCAGGTTCTCGATGACGATGTTGGAGGCATAGAGGCTGTGAATGCCGTCGCCATTGCTGTGGATCACAGGGGCCGAGCCCGTCCCGTAACTGCCGATCTTGATCGGCGCGCTCTCGGTGCCGGAATATTTGATATCGAATTGTTCGTTAAAAACGCTTCCCTTGGCCAGCAGCACGCTGTCGCCCGGTTTCAGTTTCAAGGATTCCACTTTGGACAAAGTCGCAAAAGCCGATGACTGGTTCGTTCCACTGTTGCGGTCGGAGCCGGTCGCTGAGTTCACATAGTAGATTGTCATATCGCCAATGTTGCCCTGTTCGTCGGATCGCTACATCGCCACTGGAATCGACCGGGACCGGCCGTCCGAATGCGGCGGGGGCAAACCTAAGTGGCAAAGAGGCGAGAAGATGGTGTCAATGCGGCAAGGGGCCAGTTTGCCGGCCTTATTCCCCAGGCAGGGGCCGCTGCGCCGGAAAGCTGCAACTCAGGCCGGGAAAGCCGCGACTTCGAGGCGAATAAATCGAGGAATCCCGGAGGAACGTACCTCACCTTCAGGCTGTGCGGCGGGTGATTCTGCTCTTTTCTTGCGCTTGCCGAGGCCAAGCAATGAGAGATGTGCCGTGCGGCTCCCTCATCTGCCTGCCGGCATCGACCGGGGCGAGCCACGGGTCTCGCCCGTCCTTCGGACCCCGCTTGGGAGAAGGGACCAAGCCGCATGGACGCCATTCACACAGCCAAAGTTCTAGAGGGACCGAGGCGCTGCCACGATTCCGCTTCTCCCCAGCGGGGAGAAGATGCCGGCAGGCAGATGAGGGGGCCACACGGCACACCTTCCATTACCTGGCTTCCGCAAGATGGAAGCCACCGTCCCCATCCCAAACCCAATTTACAACCCCTCCCCGCCATGCTAAAAAATGTGATTTCAACAACACAAGCAACACCATGAACCTCACCACAGCCCTCGCCCGCGAATCCGTCATCGCCGACGCCCTCCGCGCCATCGACGAAGCCATCGGCGACGAGCCGCCAGGCGAGCAAGCCTTCCGCATCGTCGCCGCCATCAAGGCCCTGCGTCCCGACAGTTCGCCGCACGTCGCAAGCCTCGAGCGCATCGATTATCTGGAGGCCCTGCAGAAGAGCGCCCGCGCCGCCTGGAACGGACAATATGCCGACACCAGCATCGGCCCCGAATGCGATGCGGTCGCAGGTCTCGACACGCCGCTCGGCCGGCTGAAGATGGTGACATGGCGGCGCATCTGGCGCGGCGGCAGGATCGCCTGGGCCAGCGAATATTACCTCGGCGACGACCCCGTCAGCATCGCCGAAATCCGCGCCGCCGGCCTGGCACGCCGGCCGACGACGCGGAGCAGGAGGAAGGGTTGAGCGCCCTTCCCGAACAGGCGGCGCCACACCTCAAGACGTTGCGATTTCCACACCGCAACCATTGCCCGGATAAAACACCCCATCACCAATGGGGAATCCACCATGCGCGGACAGGTTTCGCTTTTCACCGATAACACCGCCCTCAAGGCCAGCGTCTCCGGCGGCCATGGCAAGGGTTATCTGTCGCTCGATATGGAAGCCGACGGCGTCATGGTCGTTATCTTCGCGCCCGCCGGGCGCCGCCGGGGGCTGGAGCGCATCGCCGCCGTCATGAACGAGGAGTTCGACCGGCCGCTCTCCGACGGGGATGACGAGGAGCAGCTCGAGGCCGAACTTGCCGCCGGCATCGAGGCGATCGGCCTCTGATCATGTTCGAAACCGCCTTCACGCTGACGCGCGGCGAAGAGGACATCGATCTCCTGGTCGAATATTCGCTGACGCCCTATCATCCCGGCAACCGCCACGCGCCGCCCGAATTCTGCACCCCGCCCTCCGGCGGCGAGGTCGAGCGGCTGACTGCCCTGCTCGACGGCGTGCCCCTCGATCTCACCGATGCCGAATACCGGCTGATCGAACGGCATATCGAGGAAACCCACGACCTGTTCCTGGCGGCGTGATCGCGCCGCACCTCCAAATGGAAAGGCCGGCGAAACAATCGCCGGCCCGTTCGCCTTCACCTGGAAGTGTTGCATGGCCGGCGGATCGGCGCGACCAGGCGATAGCGCTCTTTATTCGGCGGTATCGTCGTCCGGCGCCTGCGCCTCCAGCGAATCGCGGATCTGGTCGATCTTGCCGACGTCGTCACCGACGCCGAGAATGCTCTTTGCCTCCGCGAGAACGGCGGGGCTGACGGTGCCGGTCTTGCTGGCGGAGGCGAGCGCGTCTTCGAGCGCCGCGTCGCCGAGCAGCGGATCGTCGGCGGCGGGCTCGATGCCGTTGTCCAGCTCATACTGGGCATAGGCCACGGCATAGTCGCGGATCGCCGCCATGCGCGGGTCCGAGCTGTTCAGCAGCGCCCGGTAGTTCCGGTTGAGCGAGTTCAGGCCGGCCATCTCGGCCTTCAGGTTCTTTTCCTTGGCAGCGGCGGCGGTCTTCGTCCTGGTTTCGCTCGCCTTGCCGTTGCCGCGCACGTTTTCGGATTTTCCCGAGCCGCCGGAAGACTTCAGGTTGCCGGAGCTCTTGCTGCCATGGCCGGAATTGCCGCTGCCATGGCCGGAGTTCCCGCCACCATTCCCGCCGCCGTTGCCACCGCCATTCCCGCCGCCGTTACCGCCACCGCCACCGCCGCCATTGCCGCCGTCCTTGGCGAAGGCATCCGCACCGGTCCCGATAGACGCGAGCGGGCTGGCCGCGAGCGCGAATGAAAAGGCCACCATCGTTGCGATTGTTGCGATACGCATGACTTTCTCCTGATTGCCGTCGATTCCAAGACTAACCCTAAGGGAGTATTGCAACCGGCACATCGGGCGAAGGTCCGGACCTCCCACCGCCTTTGGTCCGGCCCCGGGCAAATGTTGCAACCAAGACGGCAGCGCCATCCCCGGTAGCAAACAGCCGTTGCCGCAGCGCGGGGCGCGCGCCCTCTCTCTCGCCGAACTGGCAGGCGCTGAAAACCGCCCGCCACCCCGACGCCGCGCAACGAAGAGCAATGAACGGTGTGCCGTGCAGCCCCCTCATCCGATCCTTCGGGCCACCTTCTCCCCGCTGGGGAGAAGAGGGAACAAGCCGCCTGCTTATCTTTCTACTTTAGACATTTCTAGGAAATGAGACATTGCCACGATTCCGCTTCTCCCCAGCGGGGGTCCGAAGGACGGGCGAGACCCGTGGCTCGCCCCGGTCGATGCCGGCAGGCAGATGAGGGGGCTGCACGGCACTACGCCGGAGATGCCGCAACAAACCCGCGCCCGGCCGCGACGGCGTGGAGGCAGACCAACCCAACGGCGGCAAGCGCATTGATCAGCAGCACTTCGCCCACCACCGCCAGCGAAAACGCGCCCTCGCCCGATGGCAGCACCGAAGTCGCGGTATAGAGCACGCCTTCATAGGCGATGAAACCGGCGAGGAAGGCGCCCGTCATCGTGACGGCGAGGTCGGCCGTCAAGCGTAGCGCCGCGATTGCCACGCCGAGCGAAGCAAAAGCCGCGATCCCGATCGCAAGGCCCCAGGCATAGCTGTCCCAAGTCTGGGGATAACCGAGCACGAGATAGCCGACCAGCTGGTTGGCGAGCCAGGCGAGCAGAACCGCCGTTACCGCCATGCCCCTGGGAAGCACCACCGCCGAAACCGCCGCCAGCGCCACGAAGGGCGTGACACAGGCGAAAACCAGGCTGAGGCCGACGCTTGCGCCCGCAATGGCGATGACCCAGGCGGCGGCGAAACCGGCCGCGGCAGGACGCAGGGGAAGCTGATCTCGTGCGAGCATCGCAAAAACTCCATTCGCAGGGCGCGGGCAGCCCCTCACCGAAACAATAGCAAAATCGCGAAAAAAGGCCAGCGACCCCAGGCGCGGCGGAGCCGCGCCGCTTCCGCGAATGCCGGCAAGCCAGGCGTCGAATGCAAGATGGCACGAAATCCTGCCATCGGCAGCGATGCCGGCCGCAACACGCAATTATTTTCCGGATAAGCGCGCCGAAACAAAGAGATGAAAAACCCGGCAACGCGGAAAACAAGAAACCGCTCTCGCCGCCTCCCCCTGCGAGAAGTTAAAATTAATCTTAAATCCGCGTTAATCAGTGAATGCGAATATTTGCCTCAACGGTGGAGGGGTGCCTCTTCTTAAATCGGGAGCATGGCGTTGGATATTCTTGGTCGTGGTGCGAATGCTGTTGCGGTTCTGGATTCACTGGCGAAATCCCAGGCGATGATCGAATTCGATCTGACGGGCAGGATTCTGACGGCGAACGAGAATTTCTGCCGCGCGCTCGGATATGGTCTTTCGGAGATCGTCGGCCAGCATCACAGCATGTTCGTCGAGAAAGACTATGCCGCCTCCGCCGAATACAAGGCCTTCTGGGCCAAGCTCGCCGCCGGCAATTTCGATCAGCAGCAGTACAAGCGGATCGGCAAGGGCGGGCGCGAAGTCTGGATCGAGGCCTCCTACAATCCGGTCATGCGGCGCGGCAAGCCGGTCAAGGTCATCAAGATCGCCACCGACATCACCCGCCAGAAGCTGATTGCCGCCGAGGATGCCGGCAAGCTCGAAGCGCTCTCGCGCGCCCAGGCGATCATCGAGTTCACGCCCGAGGGCGAGATCCTCGCCGCCAATGAGAATTTCCTCGCCGCGCTCGGCTATACGCTTGCGGAAATCAAGGGCAGGCATCACTCGATGTTCTGCGAGCCGGCCTATGCGGCCTCGGTGGAATACAAGGCCTTCTGGCCGAGTCTGGCGGCCGGCAAGCTCGCCGCCGACGAATTCATGCGCATCGGCAAGGGCGGCCGCAAGGTCTTCATCCAGGCCTCCTACAATCCGATCTTCGACATGAACGGCAAGGTCTTCAAGGTCGTGAAATTCGCGACCGACGTGACGCCGCGCGTCGAAAATGTCGAACAGCTCGCGGCCTGCCTGACGAACCTGTCGAACGGCGATCTCTCGCAGAAGATCGCCTCCCCCTTCATTCCGTCGCTGGAGCGCCTGCGCACCGATTTCAACAGCGCCTCCGACAAGCTCAAGCATGCCATGGCGACCGTCGCCGACAATGCCAAGGCGATCTCCGCGAGCTCGGAAGAGATCGGCAGTGCGGCCGACGACCTGGCGAAACGAACCGAACAGCAGGCGGCCTCCGTCGAGCAGACGGCCGCGACGCTCGAAGAGATCACCACAACAGTCAAGGATGCGAGCAAGCGCGCGGGCGAAGCCGGCGACCTCGTGACCCATACCAAGGCCCATGCCGAACATTCGGCCGAGGTGGTGAAAAACGCCATCGCGGCCATGGACCAGATCGAAAATTCCTCACGCGAAATTTCCAACATCATCGGCGTCATCGACGAGATCGCCTTCCAGACGAACCTGCTGGCGCTGAACGCCGGCATCGAGGCGGCGCGCGCCGGCGAGGCCGGCAAGGGCTTTGCGGTCGTGGCGATGGAAGTGCGCGAGCTCGCCCAGCGCTCCGCCGACGCCGCCAAGGAAATCAAGGCGCTGATCACCGCCTCCAGCGGCCACGTCGCCACCGGCGTCACCCTCGTCAGCAAGACCGGCAGCGCGCTCGAGGAAATCGCCGAACAGGTCCATCACATCAACAGCAATGTCGTGGCGATCGTCAAAGCCTCTCGCGAGCAGTCCACCGCGCTCGCCGAAGTCAACAATGCGGTCAACTCAGTCGATCAGAGCACCCAGCAGAACGCCGCCATGGTCGAGGAACAGACCGCAGCCAGCCACAGCCTCGCCCACGAGGCCGCCGCCCTCTTCGAACTCCTCAGCCAGTTCCGCTTCGACGACGCCCCGCGAGCGGCCAATGTCTCCACATTGCCCGGCACCAGGACGCCGAAACCGGCCCCGCTCCACCGGCCCCGCCCGATGAAATCCCACGGCTCGGCCGCCGTGGCGGAAGCGGGCTGGCAGGATTTTTGATGGCGGGGGGAGCGCCACGCTTCCCTGCATGCCTGCCTCTCGCTGAACGACACTTACCCTTTGATATGGTCCAGAGACTGGTCTAAATTGACAGAGAACGAGCCGGACCGGCCGAGCGGGAGTGTGAGATGCGGGTATCCGTGACCGATGCCAAGGGGCAGTTGACCGAACTGGTGCGGCGCGCCGAAGCGGGCGACGAGGTGATCCTCACCCGGCATGGCCATGCCGCCGTCCGGCTGGTTCCGGTCAAGACGGCGCCCGACCACAAATCGCGCCGGGCGCTCATGGAGGCGATGCGCGCCTCCGCCGCCGCCAAAGCCGCCGATGGCCCGGCGGCCGCACGGAGCCAGGATTTTCTCTATGGCGATGACGGCCTGCCCGAATGATCGCCGTCGACACCTCAGCGCTGATGGCGATCCTGCTCGGCGAGCCGCAGGCTGACGCCCTGATCGCCGCCCTCGAAGCCGAAGACGACCTCCTGATCTCCGCCGGCACGGTCGCCGAAACCTTGATCGTCGCCGCCCGGCGCAATGTCGGCGCGGAGATGGAACAACTGCTCGACGGCCTCGGCTTCGAAATCATCTCCGTCACCCCTGCCTCCGCCCGCCGCATCGCCGATACCTATGGCACCTGGGGCAAGGGCATCCATCCCGCAGGCCTGAACTTCGGCGACTGCTTCGCCTATGAGGTGGCTAGAGAATATGGGTGCCGGCTGCTGTTTGTGGGCGATGATTTCAGCAGGACGGATGTGGAGGGAGTGATTTGATGAGTGGGATACTAGTTATCAAAACAGCTCTGAGGCTTCCGACTTTATAGGCCCCCTAAACGCCAACTGCTCTTCCAGTCTTATTACCCACGTTCCAGGCGTCGTTGAATAGTTTGAGATATTCAGGTTGGGTGCTTTGAGTTGAAATGTTTTATCATAGGTGGCGACGTTACCCCCTGAAGTCTGCTGCACAAACAACTTGAAGTTTCTATCCGCGGGAGTGAAGTCGACTGGAAAGTTGAATGTCAGGGTGACCGTGCCATTAGAAAATGTGAGATCATTAAGATAAAAGGCTCGCGCCAGAAACAAAGTTCCTCGCACACGTTCAACAAACGTCTTGTAAGCGCAAGTCAGGCCACTCTGGGCTAACAAGTGCTCAAACGTATGCATGTCTGTCTGCGTCCGGAAAACGATCGCCCTTAGATGTGGCTGAAGGCTGACACAGCTTTCAACACTTACCTCCGACATTCGTTGATTTTGAATGTAGTCGCGATTTTCCTGATTGGTGGGACCATCATGATAAATGGCATCAAAATCTAGAGTATCAAACGCCGTATCGCCATCAAGGAAAATTCTGGAGCGCTGAACGTTGCCGTTGCTGAAGCGAGCAAATGGAAGTGTGATTACTGAAATGAAATCGAATACGAACATCACCGGGATAGACATGTGGTGTTGCAGCCGGTAAGGGTCGGCAAGACATTTGATGCCCTCGGTGCGGAAATGAAACCCATTCTTGGGCCGAAAATACAAACGCGCACAAGAGTGGGAACCCTCATAGATACCCAAAGCACCAGAGTTTGCTACGTCCAAGAAATTCGTCGCGTTGTTCCGACATTTCAACTCTCCGTCCCGGACGATGTTGATAGCTGTCGTGACATCACAGGCGTGATAGAGGAAGTTCGGCCAAACGGACCTACCACCACGCGCAGAAAGGCGCGCTACCATGTCTTTTACATGCTTTTGCGCTCGAACTAAAGTGACAGGCACGCCTGCTCTCCACGCGACGCGCTAACCGCGTCCACTTGAACGCTATTTTTTCTGTCTTCCCGACTAATGTACAGCGCGTGCCCAGGGCTATGCTCCAACCAACCAGGTCGGCTAATTTCTGCGACCTGAACATACGGCAATTCTGCGAGTATCGGAAAAAGATAGGACTTCAATTTCTTAGATGCGTCATCAGCGAATTGCTCTGAGGTCAAAATTCCATTTTGCAGCGAGGACCACGCAGCCTCGATGAGTTCGTGATCGATCACCTCAGTCCTACCAGTTAACCTCTCTATCACAATGTCTCCGTCGGCCGCCCACTTCGCATGGAATTCGGACGTGCGGCGCAGGGTTGCAAAGCTAGCGTGCCGATCAATGTTCTCCATAATGTCATTTCGAAACTCGTTGAACGAGATGGGGACCCGACGCTCCTGTGGATTCTTGTGCTCGGGTATAAAAGACTTAGGCACCTGTCTATCGTGCACGTAGACAGGAATGTCCAGTTTCGAAAGATATCGCTCCATGACAGGGCGAACCTCTTCCCAATTCAGGTTCCCGTTCCCGCAGCCGAGGGGCGGGAAAGACACGGAGGAGATGCCCATCTTCTTATACGAGCGCTGGAAAGCGGTTAAGCCCGCCTCGACGTACTCTAGTTTCGACGGCTGCCGCCACGTAGTCTTTGTTGGGAAATTTAATATCCAATGGTCCGCAGCGCGCCACAGATGCAGTCTGCCGACATCCAATGAACGATTATCACAGATGGACTTATAAGCCTTGAACATCTCAGGATAGCGCTCTTTGAATTGCAGCGCTATCCCTTTCCCCATGACCCCAACGGTATTGACCGTGTTTACCAGCGTCTGCGCCGGGGAATCAAAAAGACTTGTCCGAACGTACGTCAGCAAGAATCACCCATTTGTTCTCTCTTCGTTCCATAATTTGTAGCATATATTGAACTGGAATTCGTGGTAATTTTGGCAACACCGTTGAACTAAGTTTGTTTAGCATTCACGAAGAAGCCGGCACCTCGCCTCCTCGGGATAAGGCTTTCCTGAGCTCCGTCCGATATCCGGCCGCTCCGCTTTCATGGGCGCGCATCCTCAACTGCCCCTCATCCCGAGGCGCGATCCCCAGGATCACGTCGAAGGATCATGTTGAGGTGCGCAGCCCGTAGGGCGGAGCCTCGAAGCACGCGTCGCAACGCCGCTCCTTGCATCCCTACAACGCATCCAGCGGTATCTTCAGATAGCGCCTGCCATTCTCCTCCGGCTCCGGCAATCTCCCGCCGCGAATATTCACCTGCAGCGCGTGCAGCATCAGCTTCGGTTTCGCGAGTGTGCGGTCGCGGGCCTGGCGCAGCGCCACGTAGGCGGCCTCGTCCTTGCCCGCGATGTGCGGATTGTCGCGTTTCTGGGCGGCGACCGTGCTTTCCCAGCGGGGGTGGCGGCCGCCGGGCTGGTAGTCGTGGCCGGAAAAGAGGCGGGTTTCCTCCGGCAGCGACAGGATCGCCTGGATCGAGCGCCAGAGGGCGCTCGTGCTGCCGCCGGGAAAATCCGTGCGCGCCGTGCCGGAATCCGGCGTGAACACCGTATCGTGCACGAAGGCGGCGTCGCCGGTCAGGTAGGTGATCGAGGCCAGCGTATGGCCGGGAGAAAACATCACCCGGGCCTCGAGCGCGCCGATCCTGAACGTATCGCCATCGGCAAACAGCCGGTCCCATTGCGAGCCGTCGGCGGCAAGCGCCGGCCAGTTGTAAATCTCCTTCCAGAGCGCCTGCACCTCGGGGATATGGGCGCCGATCGCCGTCGGTGCGCCGGTCCTGCCTTTCAGATAGTGGGCGGCGGAGAAATGATCGGCATGCGGATGGGTGTCGAGGATCCATTCGAGCGTCAGCCGCTCGGCCGCGATATGGGCGAGGATGGCGTCGGCGCTGGCGGTGCCCGTCGCCCCCGAGGTCTCGTCGAAATCGAGCACCGGGTCGATGATGGCGCAGCGCTTGGTCGCCGGATCGGTCACGACATATTGCACGCTCGATGTGGCGGGATGGAAAAAGGCCCTCACATCAGGCGCCTGCCCTGCCCGCTTTTCCAGAAAGCGCCGCGCGCCGGCAAGATCGAAGCCGTGGCTCTTGCCGAAGGCCTCGATATCGCCTGATCCCATGCGCCCGTCGAGCACCTCGCCGAGCGCATAGAGCGTCATCGCCCGCGTGCCGCTCCTGCAATGGGCAAGTACCGGCCCCCTGGCCTCGGCCATGGCAGCCTGGAAGGCGCGGATATCGGCCTCGGTGATCTCGCCACCTTTCACCGGCACGAAACCGTAGGAAAGACCGGCGGCGGCCGCCGCCGCCTTTTCCGCCGCATTGCCGGGCTGGCCGGGCTCCTCGCCATCCGGCCGGGTATTGATGACGCCGGCAAAACCCCGCGCCGCGAAATCGGCAAAGTCGGCGGCCTCGGGCTGGCCCGCCACCGATATCAGCTCATTGACCCTCACGGATGTCATCGAAGCCCCCTATGAGGATAATCTCATATGGATGCGCCCGGGCGTCAAGGAAATCCACGGGTTGGGGTGCGGATGTAGGGACGGCAGGGAGCAGCGTTTCTTCCTTTACCGGCGTACCGTGTGGCACGCCCATCCACCCTGCTCATACGCGCCCAATCAAGGCTGCGCCGGCCCCTGCAGCCTGTCCATGACCTGCAGCAGGAGATCGGCGCAGACCTTCATCGGCTCGTCCTCCGCGCATTTCAGGTCGATCCTGGTATCCCCGTCCATGATCCGGAAGCGGGCGGCCTTGGAGGGCGGCGGTCCGCGGTGGTGGCCGCGGTAGAAGCCCATATCGCCTCTCCGCCCATGTCCCCGGAAGGCGAAGCGGTCTCTCGACGAGGCGTCCGGCATGGCCTCGTCGCGAGGTGGCGGTGCGCCGGCATCGGGCGCCGGCGGCGAGCCGGCATCGGTTGCGGGCGGCGGCGCGGCGCCGGATGGCGGCGGGGCGGATGGCTCCTGGGCGAAGGCGGTCCCGGCGAGCGCGGCAAGGGCAAGGCCGGAGAGCAGGAATCTTTGCATGGCGATCGGTCCTCCGTTGGAAGTGTCAGGCCCTGCCTAAACACCGCAACCGGACTTTGGTTCATGCCATCCTGCCGCCTTCGCCCCTGCGCACGAAGTTGTGACCGCGATCTCCCGGCGATCGCGTCAAAAAGAGAGCGTCGCCGCCCCTTCCTTGATCTCGGCATGCATGGCGCTGGCGCCGACGATGATGACGCCGTCGAGCATATCGGCCTCGGTATAGCCGCGCGCGGTCACACAGGGCGGGCAGGCCCAGATCGTGCCGCCCCGCGCCAGGAAAGTCTCGATCAGGCTCGACAGCGGATCGAGCGGCGGCACATGCGTCATCCGCTGGCCGCCCTTGCGCACGAGATCGATGCCGGTGCTGGTGAGGAAGACCGAGACTTTCAGCCCGGCCGTGATCCCGCCATTGGCGATGGTGAAGGCGACGGAGGAGACTTCGGATTCGATGCCCTTGGTGATCAGCACGACCAGTTTGTCGCTTTGGCTTTGCATAGTATTCTCCCTGAGATTGAAGTGAACGGCTCCACCATAGGAGGGCGCGCGGGGCGCGTATTTGGCCGGAATGCGGGAAGCCTTGTCCGAAAATCCTGAGACTCTCGGCGTAGCGCGCGACGACGTGCTGTCGGCGCTCTTGTCGAGCATCCGCCTTTCCGGATCGCTGCAATTCTGCTTCATGCCGACGGGCAACTGGCAGACAGATGCCGCACCCTCGCTCGCAGCCCTTTCGGCCAGAGCCTCCGGCACCATGCCGTTTCATATCGTGGTGGCCGGCCGCTGCTGGCTGAAGGTGGAAGGCCAAGCGACCGATCTCGAAGCCGGCGATGTGCTAGTCTTCCCCTTCGGCACCGGCCATCAGCTCGGCGCCGGCCGGGAAGGCATGCTGGTGCTGCCGACGCGCGACCTGCCGGAAAAGCCCTGGCGCGAGATTCCCGTGCTGCGCTACGGCGCGGAAGCCGAAGGTGTCCGCCTGCTCTGCGGCTACCTGCAATGGGACGGCCTGAGCTTCGGCCCGCTGCGCCAGGCGCTGCCGAAGCTCATCCATGTCAGGACGCGGGCCGCCAATGACGGCGACTGGCTGCGCGCCACCATCCGCCAGATGACCGACGAGGTCGACCGCCCCCGCGCCGGCGGCGTCTCCATGCTGCCGCGGCTGACGGAGATCATCTTCATCGAGATCCTGCGCCACCAGATCATGATGGCCGCGCCCGATACGTCAGGCTTTCTCGCCGCCCTCGCCGACCCTGCCCTTTCCCGCTGCCTCTCCGTCATCCACGACGATCCGAAACGCGACTGGTCGCTTGAGCAGCTGGCGGCCGCCTCCGGCCTCTCGCGCAGCGCGCTCGCCGACCGCTTCCAGGCGATCCTTTCCACCTCGCCGATCCGCTACATCAGGGACTGGCGCCTGACGCTCGCCAGCATGGCGCTCGCCACCTCCACCCAACCGATCGCCGCCATCGCCTACGACACCGGCTACGCCACCGAAGCCGCCTTCAACCGGGCGTTTTCACGCGCGTTCGGGAGTCCGCCTGCGGCGTGGCGGGCGATGGCGCGGGATTAGGGGAAGAATGCCGACGCCCGGGAGGCTCGGTTGTTGCCTTTCGCTTGTCGAAGCCAGGCAAAAGGTGTGCCGTGCGGCCCCCTCATCTGCCTGCCGGCATCTTCTCCCCGCTGGGGAGAAGGGACCAGGCCGCACGACCATCCTTTCAACCGAAATGCCAGAGGGACCGAGGCGCTGCTACGATTCCGCTTCTCCCCAGCGGGGGTCCGAAGGACGGGCGAGACCCGTGGCTCGCCCCGGCGGATGCCGGCAGGCAGATGAGGGGGCCGCACGGCACAACTTTCATCGTCTGGCCTCGGCGAGCGCAAGCGAAGAGCAAGACCTCGACCCTGCCCTCTCTCCAGCCCTATCCACCCCCACCAATCGCCCGCTCCGCAAAGAGCTGCAAAGTATTAATCGCGCCGTAGATCCCACGGCCGCCGTAATAAAAGCTGCTCCACAGCAGCACGCTCAAAACAAAAGCTGCAATGAACGCCCAGAATTTCACGAAAAACGTCTTTCTTGTGCAGCCAGACTTATTTTATATTAGAAATACATACTACATTAACCAAGCAGCGCAAATAGAAATATTCAACCACAGGATTGCATGGCCGCAATTGGCCGGCGGCACGTCAAAGCGTCCGCCAAAATGGCCGCCACGGGCTGGAGAAAGCCGGTTCGCCTCTTATTTTCAGCCAGGAGACCGGAAACGACGAGCAAAGGGACCCACGCCATGCTGAACAAGAACACGATCTGCCTCTGGTACGACAAGGACGCCGAGGCTGCCGCCCGCTTCTACACCGAGGTCTTTCCCGGCAGCGCCATGGGCGCCGTCATTCGGGCGCCGGGAGATTATCCGGAGGGCAAGCAGGGAGAGGTGCTGGTCGTCGAATTCACCGTCGCCGGCATTCCCTGCATCGGCCTGAACGGCGGCCCTTCGATCAAGCACAACGAATGCTTCTCCTTCCAGATCGCCACGGAAAACCAGGAGGAAACCGACCGCTACTGGAACGCCATCGTCGGCAATGGCGGCCAGGAAAGCGCCTGCGGCTGGTGCAAGGACAAGTGGGGCGTCTCCTGGCAGATCACCCCGCGCGTGCTGAGCGAAGCGCTGAAAGCAAGCCCCGCCGAGGCCAAGCGCGCCTTCGACGCGATGATGACCATGCACAAGATCGACATCGCCGCGATCGAGGCGGCCATGCGCGGCTGAGGAGTGCCGCAGCCTCGCCCATCGACGCAGCAAAAAGCCCCGCCAATCATTGACGGGGCTGTTTCTGCTGAAAATCGATCGCAACAGATCCTGGGAGAATCAATATTTGCTTTCTGCCAGGCCAAGCTGGCGTGAAGCTTGCGCCGCTGCCGGAACGCGCGGGCGCTCCAGCGAGCCTCATCTGAGACGCTCCGACAACACCCGCTCCCTCAATCGCCGACCGTAAATCCCCATGAGGACGGATCGATCAAATCCGCCGGCGGGGTCATCTCCTTCAAGTCGACCGGCCGGCGTCTGGCATCGACCGCCATGAAGGTCTCCGTCGCGCCCGATCCGTCGAAACCGATGAACTTCAGCGGCATGCCCTCCGGCGTCGTGCATTCCGCTATGCCGACATTTTTGGTGGCCGGCTTCACAATATCCGATTTCAAATGGAACCACGCGCAGTCCGTTCCGCGATGCGAGGATGGCCGCTTCATATCGACCCGCTCCGATATCTTGTCGAAGGCGGTGTAGGGATAGTTGGACGCGCGCGGCGAACGGCGGGCCTCGAAGCGATGCTGGTCATCGGTGGTGGAGACGGCCATGCCCTGGTCTTCCAGCTCGTTCCAGACCTTGAACTGCACCGCCCCGTCAAGATCGCGGCGTTCTTCGAGCCGCCATGGATAGTGCCTGAGCAGCCTGATTTCCGCCGTGCCGTCGACCTTCCTCAATCTCACTTCGAAATCGGCGCGATCCGCGGGCTTCTCCGGATAGTCCCGTTGCGGCTTCAGCCAGAAGGCCGGCTGGAAGATCCTCTTCGGCGGCCTGACGTCGGCCGCCGCCACCGACCCGCGCTCGAGCTTGACCAGATCCGTGCCGTTCTCCGCTTCGCAATCTGATTGACTTCAGGAGAAAAGCAATATTCATTCAAGCGAAAGTTGAGGATTTAAAGTGAAAAACGCCTTTATATACTTGATATTAGCAGCCACGACGATTCCGCTTTCGAGCTGCACGACCACCTCCGACGGCTTCCGCCGGCAGTCTCAATCGATCACCGCCCGTAGCGGCGTCAGAACGCTGGTCGCCAAGAACTGGCACATCGACGACGATTGCCGCCACATCGATTACCCCGCCATTGACATCGTCGAACAGCCCAAACACGGCCGCCTCGAAATCGTGCACGAACCGCTCTTCCCCAAGCTCGTGGGAAAAGTCTCGAAATGCGAGACGACCAAGGTCAATGGCGTCGTCGGTTATTACACTGCTGACAAGGGCTACACCGGCAGCGACAGGCTCGTCATCCGCTCGCCTTATGAAGAGGGGAAGACGGAAGAAGGTGTGCTCAGCGTGACGGTGGTGAAGTAAGAGGCGCCGGATGGATGCAAGAAGCGATGTTGGCGCGCGTCCTTCGAGGCTCCAGTCTTCGGCCTAGGGCGGGCGCGCCACCATGTCAGCGCATCCGCCCTTCATTCATATCGGCCGGATCGTAGTTGATGTCCCAGTCCTTCTCCGGCTTCTTGCCCGGCGGGTTCTTGTTCACCGTCGCGTCCTCCGAGCCGGTGATCACGGTCGGCTTGGCGCTGGCCACGCCGCTGGCTTTCCGGTCGGCGCGGGATTTGGCGAACTGGCCGGCTGCGTCTTTTTCGGGATTGGCCATCTCATTCGCCTTTCTGCTTCAGCGCGTCGGAAATGTCATTCGTTTCGGGGTCGCGATTGTTTTCGCCTTGCGCGTCGCGGTTCTTGTCCGGGTCGTCCTTGGCTTTGAGGTAGCCGCGCGGCCTATTGCCTTTCGGCCCTTCCCAGCGGGGCGATTGATCGGTGGTGCCCGCAGGCCCGTCCTTGGGGGTGGTCATGCCCATCGTCGTTTCTCCTTGGTTGTGGAGGGAAAACCGCGAAAGCCGGGAAGTGTTCCGGCAGAAAATATGGAACAGTCTCGGCCCCCATCGGTTGGTGAAAGGTCGCAAACCTCGAAAAAGGAGCCGAAGATGAGCAAGACCAACGTTCGTGAACTTCAAAAACGCGCCGAACAGCAGGTCCGGAACACCAGCGCCGGCGGACACCTCGGCGGCACCTATTTCGGCCAGCAGCCGGACGGCAAGACCACCTCCGACACCACCAACGACAGCGCCAAGGCGCGGCCGAACGACGGGAGCAATTGAGACGCTCCGTCATTGAACGGCAACCCCTCCGCCCGAGATCGAGGGGCAGGATCTTGACGATGACTGGGGTGCGAGCGCGGCGCGCCATGCGCTGGCGAAACGTGGGATTAGGGGGTGAGGATTGTTTACACGTCATCTGCCTTTCGCTTGCCGCTCACCGAAGCTAGGCAATGAAGGGTGTGCCGTGTAGCCCCCCGGGGCGAGGCCTCAAAGCGCGCGCCGCAGCGCTGCTATTTGCATTCACTGAGATTGGTACACCCGCCTCACCTGGAGGCCGCTAATGAACGCCAACCTCTCCTCCCTCATCCCTGGGCTTGTCACAGGGATCCAGCGCGCCCAAGTCCTTGGGCGCGGAAGACCCTCTTCATCCCAATTGAGTCATTCACGGCGCGGACGCGCCGTGGCTGGATTCCTGTGACAGGCACAGGAATGAGGGAGTTTGGAGAGGCGTTCCCGCCCATGCCTCCACCTCATGACCTGCCGCACTCTCCACCTTCCCTCATGCTGAGGTGCGCAGCCCGCAAGGGCGGAGCCTCGAAGCACGCGCCGCAGCGCTGCCCCAAGGCAGGAGCACCTCACTCGTTAATATCAGGCTCCACCACCTTGGCGAGGTTCCGCAGCGATTCCTGCCAGCCGAGATAGCAGGCTTCCGGTGGGATCATGTCGGGCACGCCGGCCTGGGTGATATCGATCTCGGTGCCGACCGAGACCTTCTTGAGGATCACGGTGACTTCCATTTCGCCCGGCAGGTTCGGATCTTCGAACTTGTCGGTGTAGCGGACGCGTTCGCCGGGAACGAGTTCGAGGAATTCGCCGCCGAAGGCGTGGCTTTGGCCGTTGGTGAAGTTGCGGAAGGACATGCGGAACGTGCCGCCGACCGAAGGCTCCAGATGGTGCACGGTGCAGAGGAAACCGTTCGGCGGCAGCCATTTGGCGAGCGCGTCGGCCTCGATGAACGCGCGGTAGACCTTCTCCGGGCTGGTCGCGAAAACGCGGTGCAGGCGTATGGTGCTGGGCATGGTCGTGATCCTTTTGACTGGATGGAATGGACGAGCCTAGGACGCGGCAGGCTTGGCCAATCCGACACCGGATCGACTTTTTCTTCAAGAAAAATTGCGTAAGGGCGCGCGGGAGCCAATTCCGGATGAGCGACGCATCGTCCCCGCGCACCAGCGTATTTGAAGCGACAGCCCAGGGCTCTTCAAGCCGCGGCCTTTTTCTTCAAGGCGGCGAGCAGCGTGCGCGCGCCCTCTTTCGACGAAGCCGGGTTCTGGCCGGTGATCAGCAGCCCGTCCTGGACGACATGCACGGCCCAGTCTTCCCGCGAGGAGAACTTGGCCCCCTGGTCCCTCAGCTCGTCCTCCACCAGATAGGGAACGACATCGATCAGGTGCACGGCGTCCTCTTCGGAATTGGTGAAACCGGTCACGGTGCGGCCCCTGACGATCGGCGATCCATCCGGCGCCTTCACGTTCATCAGGATTCCAGGCGCGTGGCAGACCAGTGCCACCGGCTTTCCCGCCGCAAGCATGGTCTCGATCAGCGACAGCGCGTGGCGGTCGTTGGTCAGATCCCAGAGCGGGCCATGGCCGCCGGGGAAGAACACGCTGTCATAATCGCCCGCGCGGATCTCGGAGAGCTTCATGGTGTTGGCAAGTGCCGCCTTTGCGGCCGGGTCGGCTTCGAAGCGGTGCGTATCGTCCGTCTGGAAGCCCGGCTCGTTGCTCTTCGGATCGAGCGGCGGCTGGCCACCCTTCGGCGAAGCGAGGCTGACATCGACGCCGGCGTCCCGGAAAACGAAATAAGGGGCGGCGAACTCCTCCAGCCAGAACCCCGTCTTCCTGCCGGTATCGCCCAATTGATCATGCGATGTGAGAACCATGAGAATTTTCATTGCTCAGCTCCTTCGTCCCGGATCGCGGACAAAACCATCGGCGTCCGGTTTTACGGTGAATACTGCCTGCAGATCTCATGCTAGAACGGGCAGAACCATAAACCCGAGGCCTCTGCGGCACAAGCGGTTCGGGGTGATGTTACGGTTGGGGTGTGCCGTGTGGCCCCCTCATCCGACCCTACGGGCCACCTTCTCCCCGCTGGGGAGAAGGGACTTGCCGCAACGTCTCGATCCCCTCTTCTCCCCAGCGGGGAGAAGGTGCCCGTAGGGCGGATGAGGGGGCTACACGGCACACCCTCTCCTCTCAGCCAAGCAAGTCACAACCCCACCAGCAATCATAGGCCACTCTCCAACACCGCATCCATCCTAGCCAGCCGGGCCACCCGACGCCGCATCCAGAAGCCTCCCGGGCTCGCCGCAACCGCAGACGGCGTGACCTGGTCGAACCTCAGCCTGATCCGCCGCCGCTCCGCATAATCCGCCCCCAGGATCGCCGACAACACGCCGCGCTTCATACGGCTCGCCGCCCGCCGCGCGATCAATCTCGCCAGGAAGGCCGGCTCGTTCCCCAGGATGGCGAGCGCCGGCCCGGCGGCCAGGCGCAGGTTTTCGGCAAGCAGATACTGGTGCAGCGCATATTTATGAGCGGCGATCGTCGCACTTCTGGCCGCGTAGGGCGAAAGCTGAGGGGTCGTGGCGAGCGAGCGCCTGATCACTTCGGCCAAAGCATGCGCCATCTTGACATAGTCGGACGACATGCTGCCGGGATGTTTTCGATAGCCGAGCAGACGCTCGGGCACGCATTCGATCCGGTAGCGGGCGGCGAGCCTCAGTTCGAAATCGAGATCTTCGCAGCCGCCGATGCCGGCGGCGGCATAGGAGCTGTCGAAACCGCCGATATCGAGCGCCGCCTGCCGGCGCACCAGAAGCGCGCTGCCGTTGCCGACATATTTGAAGGTCAGGTGCCGCGCGAAGATATAGCCGCGCGCCAGGTGGGAAGGCCCCGGGCCGACGATCTCGTCTTCGAGGTTGATGAAATGGTGCAGCACATAGACCGCGGCCCAGTGAGACGGCAGGCGCTCGAGGCTCTCCACCTGCTTTTCGATCTTCGTCGGATGCCAGAGATCGTCCGCATCGAGGAAGGCGACATAGGCGCCGAGGGCGGCTTCCAGCCCGGTATTGCGCGCCGCCGCCACACCGCGATTCTCGGTGCGGATGAGGCGGATCCGTCCATCCTGCATCACCGCGCGCTCGACCAGACAGGCCGTGTCGTCGGTCGAGCCGTCGTCCACCACGATGATCTCGAGGGCCGCATATGTCTGGGACATGGCGGATCGAAGCGTGCGCTCGATATAGGGCGAGGCATTGAACGCCGGAACGACCACCGAAACCAGCGGCGGCATATGAGGCGTTGCTCCGATCGACGTCACAGCCCGGTCCTTCTCGAACGACATGGCGATGCCCGCCGGCGGCAGGCATCACGTCAGCATCCGCGAACGCAGCCGATTGGAGCCGCTTCCCTCGATCCTACTCTTTCCTCACAAGCCGGAGAAGCTGCCGAGATCCGTATTCTTGGCCTTCTGCTGGCGGGGATTGCGGGCAGCCATCTTGCCGGGCTTGGCGGCTTTGGACACCATCTCCTCCCTGAACCAGTCGAGGGTCTTGGCGACACCTTCCTCATAGCTGATCTTGCAGGACCATTCCGGCATCACATACTTGGCGTTGGTCAGGTCAGGCCGCCGGTTCGTCGGGTCCTGCGGCGGCGACGGCTTGAAGACGATCGGCACGCCGCCCATCAGGCTGGAGACATATTTGGCGACCTCGAGTACCGAGATCTCGCGGTCGTTGCCGACGTTGAGCGGTCCCCGGTAATCGGTCTCGTTCATCCAGAAATAATGGGCAAAGCCCTCGGTGATATCGTCGACATACCCCCAGCTGCGCGATTGCAGCCCGTCGCCGAAGACGGTGATCGGCCGGCCGCTCAGCGCCTGGGTGATGAAATTGGAAACGGCCCGGCCGTCATCCGGCCGCGTGCGCGGCCCATAACAGTTGAACGGGCGCACGACCCTGACGTCGAGGCCTTCGGTGCGCTGCAGCTCGAACAGCAGCGATTCGGTGCAGCGCTTGCTTTCGTCATAGGAAGAGCGCGGCCCGGTGCAGTCGACCTGGCCCTTGTAGCTCTCCGGCTGCGGCGAGACCAACGGATCGCCATAAACTTCCGAAGACGAGGTGAAGCAGAAGCGGCCGCCCTTCTTCAGGAGGTCGAGCAGGCGGAAGGCGCCGAGCAGGTTTGCCGCAATCGTCCGCTTCGGTTCTTTCATGTACCAGGGCGGCGAGGCCGGAGAAGCGAAATGGTAGATCTCGTCGAATTTCTCCGATGTCTGAAGAGTTTCGGCGTCGGAGCGGACGAAATGGAACCGCGAATCCTTGATGTGCGCTAGATTCTCCGCCCGGCCGGTCCAGAGATTGTCGACGACGACGAGCTTTTCGATATTGTTGCGGCGCAACAGCTTGTCGCACATGTGCGAACCAATGAAACCAGCCCCGCCTGCTACTAGAACTCTCTTCATCACGTGCCCCTGTTCCTCATCTGCACAGCCTCATGCAAATATAAAACAATGTCGAACCAAACAGTCCACGCCTCATGATTTAACTACAATGTGGTATAATTCCGTACCTGATAATTTTTCTTCACGGGATATCTACAACCACTGCAAGATCAAATCAGACGATCGGAAAATGCTTAACCGGGCGCGACCATATTATTATCGTCGCATGCTGTCGTCAGACGTTAGTCTGATATCGATACGATTGGAAGACTTGTTTGGTTCTTGGAAGATCGGACCAAAGGCTGATGCGAGTTTGGTTGGGGCGCGGATCACCGTCGGCTCTCCTGTCCCCAGGATCGTCCGCACGAGATCGGCGTGATGCACTGCAGCAACATCGGGATGGGAGCGAGGCCGGCTCTTCAGCTGATTGATGCCGACCTCGCGGAAGATCGGATTGAGCGGATCGGCGGAAATGGCGTGGTTTGAACGATGCCGCATTCGCCGTCGGATCACGCGGGACGTGCTGGCATGACATGATGATGGAGCTTTGAGGGCGGCGGGCGGAGGCAACGGTGTGCCGTGCAGCCCCCTCATCCGCCTGCCGGCACCTTCTCCCCGCTGGGGAGAAGAGACTCGGAGCAACGTCTCACCCTTCTTGAAGCTCTCTTTTAGAAACGAGGACAGGCGGCTCGCGCCCCCTCTTCTCCCCAGCGGGGGTCCGAAGGACGGGTCGAGACCCGCGGCTCGACCCCGGTCGGTGGCCCGCAGGGTCGGATGAGGGGGCCACACGGCACGCCTTCTATAATCGGCGCCTTCCAACTCGAACCATAGAACAGTTGGTTCAAGCCGCCTTCTCCACCACCACCTCGCCCATCGCCTGCGGCCTGCCCAGCAAATACCCCTGCGCCTCATCGCACTGCTCTTCGAACAGCGTATCCAGCTGCGCCTGCGTTTCCACGCCTTCCGCCAGCACCGGGACGTCGAGGCTGCGGCCGAGGGCCAGGATCGCCCTCACGATCGCCTTCGATTGGGCGTTGCTTTCGACCTCGGCCATGAAGCTCTTGTCGAGTTTGATCTTGTCGAAGGGGAAGGAGCGGAGCGTTTCCAGCGAGGAGTAGCCGGTGCCGAAATCGTCGATGGCGATCGAGACGCCGAGCGACTTCATCTCCCGCATGGTGGCGAGCGCCTTGTCCTTGTCGATGATGATCGAGCTTTCGGTGATTTCGATTTCCAGGCGGCGCGGATCGAGGCCGGTTTCGGCGAGGATGGCTGAAATCACCGCCGCCATGTCGGCATGGCCGAGCTGGACCGGCGAGAGGTTGACGGCGATCTTGTGGCCGTTGTTCCAGCTCGCGGCCTCGCGGCAGGCTTCGCGCAGCACCCATTCGCCGATCGGCAGGATGGCGCCGCATTCCTCGGCAAGGCCGATGAAATCCATCGGCGGGATGTTGCCGCGTTCGGCGTGGCGCCAGCGCAGCAGAACCTCGTAGCCGGTGATTTCTCCCGTCCGCACCGATTTCTGCACCTGATAGTGCAGATGCAGCTCGTTGCGGTCGATGCAGGCCCAGAGATCGTTGGCGAGAGCGCGGCGGCGGCGCGCGGTCTCGTCCATCGCGGCCTCATAGAAGCAGACCTTCTGCAAGAGCGATTGCTTGGCGCGGTACATGGCAAGGTCGGCATTGGCGAGCAGCCCATCGACGCTCTCGGCATCGCTCGGATAGATCGCAACACCGAGGCTCGCGCCGGTCTTGATCTCGAAGCCGTCGACGGAGACGATGCCGCCGAGCGCGCCTTCCAGGCGGGCGATGAAATCATGCAGCGCGCTCAGATCGTCGAAGCGCTTGGTCGCGGCGAATTCGTCGCCGCCGAAACGGGCGATGAACTCGCCCTCCTGCAGCGCCTCGCCGAGACGGCGCGTCAGCTCGACCAGCACCATGTCGCCGGTGCCGTGGCCATGCTGGTCGTTGACCTCCTTGAACTTGTCGAGATCGATGCCGATCACCGCGACCTTGCCCCTCACCCGGTCCGCGACCATCAATTCCTCGGCGACGCGCTCGCCGAACTGCAGCCGGTTCGGCAGGCCCGTCAGCCCATCATGCTTGGCGAGGAAGGCGACCTGCTCTTCGGATTTCAGGCGATCGCTGATGTCCTCGAAGGTCACGACCCAGCCGCCATTCGGCAGCATGTTGACATGCTGCTGGATCGACGTGCCGCTCGGATATTTGTGCACCGCGCTGCCGGCCCCACCCCGGATCAGCGCCATGTTCCTGATATAATGCGCCTCGGCCCGCGCGGCCGCCTCCACCGCATCCTCGGTGTTGGCGGCATAGCCGATCTCGACGATCTCCCTGTAGTGCATCCCCGGACGCACCGACCCTTCGGGGAAGCGGAAGATTTCGAGATAGCGCTTGTTGCAGAGCACCAGGCGCTCGCCCGCATCGAACATGCAGATGCCCTGCCCCATGTTTTCCAGCGCGACATCGAGATTGCGGGTGACTTCCTCGATCCGGTCGGCATCCGCCTTCTGCTTGCTGTTGTCCTTGGTGATCTTGGCATAGCCGATCAGCGCGCCGGTTTCGTCACGGATCGCGTCGATGACGACATAGGCCCAGAAGGAGGAGCCATCCTTGCGGTAGCGCCAGCCCTGGGCCTGGAACTTGCCTTCCCCGCGCGCGATCGCGAGCGCCCGCTGCGGAATGCCTTTCCGGCGGTCTTCCTGCGAATAGAACAGCGAGAAATCCTTGCCGACGATCTCATCGGCCGTGTAGCCCTTGACGCGCTCGGCGCCCGCATTCCAGTTGCTGACCTTGCCATTGGGATCGAGCATGTAGATGGCGTAATCGGTCACACCCTGGACGAGCAGCTTGAAATTGCGCTCCACCTTGGCGGTCTTGGCCTCCGAGCGCACGGCGAAGATGGCCGCCGCGAAACCGGCCGCCAGCAGCGAAAAAGTCACGGCGGCGATCGTCACCACCATGATCGCGGGCGAAATCAGCGTCGCGGGATCGAGCGCCTCGACGCCCGGCGTGACGGTAACGCCGGCCATCGCGGTGAAATGCAGGGCGACGACGCCTGACGTCAGCAGAACCGTCGGCGCAAGCCCGCGCAAAAACGACCGCTCGCCGCTCCCCGCAAACCGAAAGGCGGCGACCGAAAAACCAATGCCGAGAGCGATCGACGCCGCCACGAACTGCCCGTTCCAGGCGATCTCTCCCGGGAATTCGATGGCCAGCATGCCGGAAAAATGCATCGAGCCGATGCCGGCGCCGAAGAGCACGCCCGCCAGAATATTCGCCATCCGCCTGTCATAGACGATCTTCGCCGCCACCGCCCCCGTCACCGCCACGATCGCGACCAGCAGTGAGACCAGCGTCAGCCCGGCATGATACCCGACGACGACACCGGGATCATAAGCCAGCATGGCAACGAAATGCGTCGCCCAGATCCCAAACCCACCCGCCGCCCCCGCCGTCAGCAGCCACACCCACCGCGCAACACCGCCTGATGACATCGCCCGATCGAGCAGAACCATCGCGCAGTGGCTGGCGAGAAAGCAGATCAAACCCGCAAGCCCGACCAGCGAAAGATTATGCTGCTCGGTGATGCATGTGAGCACGGTGAACATGGAACGAGACCCTCGATTTGCGGTCACGCTATGGGGCGGCCGCTTAAGGAAGGTTGAAATGAAGCGGGCGATGAGTGCGGAAATGCCGGTGTTTGGGAGGGTTGAGCGTGGGGTTGTGGGATTAGGGTTTATGGTGGGTGTCTTGGTATGGTGAATGGATTTTCGACTGACGCGGCGGGCGGGAGCCCGCGAAATATGGCTTGTTCGATCTCCCCAATTTCACCCAAGCACTGTGGTAGCGGACTTGGATGAGGGAATCTGGGATGTCGATCTTGCTAAGAAATCTGTCGCTACTGGTTGGAATAACATTGGCGGTACCAGCCTTTGGCAATTGCCTAACCGCCAATGAGACCAAACAGGGCGTGCTGCTGACCAGAGAAGCGCCTTTCTATTCCGTCTTCTACAAGCCGGACGGCCCGGGTCTAACCGAACAACGGCTGATGGAGCGCGACGGTTCGCTGCAGCCGGTGTCGGCTGTCTATGTGCACCCCCTGCTCGTCGAAAAGAGAGTGAGTGCCAGCGGAACGCATGAGCTGAAATACGCGAATGCGATTGCGTTGGACGATCTACCACAGAAGAAGAACTGGCAATCCGGCACCACGCTTTTCATCAATGGCAAAAAATCCGATTCGGGCACGACTTTTATTCGGTTCGACGGCTTGGGAGAGGAAACGATTGCATCTTGTTCCTACAAAGTCTGGGCCATCAACAGCCGTCTGAAACTGTCGGAATTGCCGCCGATTATTTTCGAACAATATTATTCCCCCGAGCTTAATCTCGTTCTTCGTTCGGTGAGGTTGAGCACCGCCAACCAGCCGTTGAGTGAGATTCGATTTGATCGATTCGAAGTTGGCTGGGGCAACTAGGGGGACATTCTGTCCCCTCTATCATCCCAGAAAGCTTGCTCTCTAGTTCTTTTAAGCGATGGTGGGCGCTCTGGCCGCAGTGATTCAATGTCATTATTGCTTGTTGAGAAACACGCGCGTGGCCTTGAAATACTCAATTCGCTGCAGGTAGAAAATCGCAATAATCGCGATCTCGAGTTGTTTTGCCAAGAAGGTTTTGCGGATGAGTTCGCCGAATATCGAAGATCGCGTCATCTCCCTTGGTAGTGGCCTGGCAGCTATTCCTGAGCGCCTTCTGTTGGCCCATGCTCGTGGCGAAGTCCTATTCATCTGTGGCGCAGGAATTTCTAAACCCGCGGGACTTCCTGACTTTCGAGAACTGGTAGTCGACGTGTATGCGCGTTTGGACACAAGTGTTCACGCCGTCTTGGCCGCTTTACCAGCTGGAGTATGTAATCAATGGCAAGTTGATTGCTCTGCCTTGACCGAACGTCAAACAGCCGAAGTTAAGCGTTTCATGCTTGGTGACTATGATGTCGTCCTTGGGATGCTTGAACGGCGACTTGATGACCAAACCCGCGGCGACAGCCAAGTCAGACGCGAGGTCGCCTCACGTCTCAATTCTGGTGTTCACACTCCTGCGCCGATTCATCGAGCGCTTATGCGGCTGGCGGACAGAGGTGGAGCAAGGACCATTGTCACGACAAATTTCGATCTCCTGCTTCAAAAGGCATCGCAAAAGCATCGATCGCCCGTTGCGACGTACGCGCTAGGATCGATCCCCAGACCCTCAAGGCAGACGGATTTCTCCGGCGTGCTTCATATACATGGCGCTCTGGCCACGGATCTTTTGCGCTTTTCCGAGCTTGTATTGTCGGACCAAGATTTCGGCGAATTTTACCTGCGTCGGCGTGTCGTTCCAGATTTTATTTACGACGCGGCGCGACTTTTTCACTTAGTCCTCGTTGGATACAGCGCCAATGATCCGCCGATGCGTTACCTATTGAATGCGGTCGCTGCGGATGGCAGTCGCTTCGACGATTTGAAGGAACGATTTACGTTCTATGGCACGAGCGTACCCGATCCGGTCGCTTTGGAGGACTGGAAAGCGCGTGGCATTACGCCGATACACTACGACTCGAATGGCAAGCATCAAGCGTTGTTGACAACGCTTGAGCGCTGGTCCGAACTCTCGGCTATCAACGGGAAGAAAGCAAAGATTGACTCGGAGCTTCGCCGGATAGTCAAGCTAAGTCGAGGAACAGCTCCAGAATCCGACCGAGACTTATTCGATCATCTGTTCCGGCGAAGCAATGCCAGTGAGCGGACGCGATTGTCATCGCTAGTATCCAGTGCGAAGGCGGACATAGACTGGCTGGATGCGATCGTGAAAATTAGTGCCGAAAGAGAGCGAGGCCGCAAACCATGAACCGACCGTGGGCCTTTCTCGACCCGCAGGCTCGGGACACGTTCCGAGCCACAGTCGCATTTCTGCACAAACGCTTGGCAGAACAAGGCACCATCGATTGGGCACTGCGCTTGAAACGTGATCAGCACGTTGAGCGGATGGCGATTGAAGACTTGTTGAGCGGTCCTGGCGCATTGAAGCTGCAGGAACCTTGGGCAACTGCTTGGCGCTTGATCGAAGAAAGCTGGTCCCCTGCTTATGCCGAGAAAGATGACGGAACAGCGATCTACGGGATACAAGAGCGCCTCCGTGGTGGAGATCATTCCGGCTCAGTTATTGCCGCAATTGTGAATCTTGTTGCTCCACGCCTCAAGGTCGAACCAATCGATGCTTGGCGTTGGCAGTTCACCAAAAAGCCGCGGAGCCCTAAGTCGTTCGAACACTTGCTTTCAGCGAGCCTGACGAGTGGCGATCTGATCGATCTCAACATCCTTGAATTATCTAGGGTAACGGATATCCAATTCCTGATTTCACTCGCCTGCGCGCTTGAAGCCGCATTGGTGCACGGTCTCGATATCGCTCGACGCCTTGGATGGGATGGAAAACCACGCTTCTGGCAGCTAGGGGGGTTGGGACGAGTATACTACGTTACCTCTGCTCCGCGAGTTGGCGAAAGCAGAGATCCTGATGCTCATCACCGCGGTATCGCCCCATCAACCAAGCTCCTCCACGCTATACTGGCTCGGATTGCTGATCTTGACCCTGCCGCCGCGCGGGGATTTGTGTCGCGATGGAGCCTGATCGAATCACCTGTGCATATTCGCCTTTGGGCTGCTATGTCCCGGAACTCGCAGCTAACCCCGACTGAGCATATCGGATCGTTCCTTCTTGAAGCCGATGATCGGGAGTTTTGGGATTTGCACGTGTTTCCGGAGATCACCGAGCTTCGGGCAAGACGCTTCCGGGAGTTGGATGGAAGAACCCGACAATTCATCATTGAACGGATTAAGAAGGGGCCGCCCCGGGATCACTGGCCAAGGAAAGCAGAAGCGGCCAAAGTTGAGAATGCCCGCCTCTATTGGGCCGTACGGGAACTGAAGCGTATTGAGACTGCGGGAGCGCAGCTGCCCGCCGATTCGAAGCCGTGGCTTAACGCTAGATCCGCACAGTTTGCTGATCTTGAAACGATGACCGTCGATGAAGGCTTCCCGGAGGAGACGAGCGTAGCATGGGTTCCTCGCAATCCCGATGATCGGTACGATACACTGGTGGGCCTTTCTCGGCTGCGGGCGCTTGAGACTGCGCTTTCTGCGAGCCGGCGCGGCTGGGACGACGATCCTGCTGAGCGGGCTAACGATTGGCTGCAACAGGAGGGAAACTCTTCGCTCATCCTTAGCGATTTAGAAACCGCGGAAAATGGCGGAGATAACTTCCCCAGAGTCTGGGACCATTTCGGTTGGGCACATTCACCGAGGTCGCCGCATCTCGCTGCCGCAACACAACGCGATCTCCAAGAAGAATCCGCAAGAGTCCTTGAGCTGTTGAATCAACTTTCGGAAGGAACGCTGAAAGCGGCGATACAAGGAATCAGCGCCTGGCTTGATGCCTGGGAGAACCAGATTGTTTTCCTGCCGCTGGAGTTGTCAGTATGGTTGCGAGTCTGGCCGGTTGCTGTTGAGACGACTAACACCAGACCAGAGGAAGGCGAAGATGCTGATATGAGCGTCACCGCTCCGTCCGCTGACAACGATCGGGAGCCGATGGATCTCGACACGCTCAACACCCCAGCCGGGAAGCTTGTTGGCGTGTTCTTGGCGGCATGCCCTAAGCTTACCACCAACTCACAGGCTTTCGCTCTAGAATCGACGGAACGGCAGATGCGCGATGTCGTGATCGCGTCGACTGGGCGAAGTGGCCTAATCGCACGACATCGCTTAATCGAGGCGCTGCCCTACTTCCTACACGCCGACCCTGTCTGGACTCAGGAACATCTGATTACCCCACTGCTTAACGACGACGGCGAGTCACTCGCGCTCTGGCGCGCCATCGCCCGGCGCACACATTTCACCGAAGTCTTGACGATTATCGGTGGCGTAATGGCAGAGCGAGCAACAGATCGCCGGCTTGGGCGAGAGACGCGGCGAGGACTGGTATTCAGCATCATCATCGAGTCGCTCCACGCCTTCCGCGAGGGACGGGAATCCGCCGTGCCCAATCCGCGGATTCAACAGATGTTGCGTACACTCGACGACGAAGTTCGTGCATCGGCGGCGAACGCGATACAGCAATTCGTCCGCGATTTATCCAAGGAGCCTTCCGAGGAGAGTCAGCCTGACCGCGAAGGACCGGAGAGCGCAGCTTCTGCGGCGACGTTGTTCCGGACCGCAGCTGCGCCGTTCCTTCGCGAGGTTTGGCCACAAGAGCGCTCCCTCGCAACCCCGGGCGTAAGTGGCGCCCTTGCAGATCTTCCCGCCACCTCAAAAGAGGCCTTCGCCGAGGCCGTCGATACAATCGCGCGTTTCCTCGTACCCTTTGAGTGTTGGTCGATGCTCGACTACGGCCTTTATGGCGACGAAAGTGGAACGAAAAAGCTCGCCGTCATCAATGACGAGGTTAAGGCACGAGCATTGCTGCGCTTGCTCGATCTGACGGTGGGCACATCGGAGGGCGCTGTCATTCCTTACGATCTTACCGATGCCTTGGACCAGATTCGATTGGTCGCGCCTTCACTTGCTGATGCACCAGCATTCCGTCGCCTTTCGACTGTGGCTCGCCGCTAAAGCTCAAAACATCGAAAACACTTGGCACCGTGCTTTCCAGCCCTAAAGCTGGAATAGTTCAATCGACGAGGGGGTGAGCAGCGGCGTGCCGTGCAGCCCCCTCATCCGGCTGCCGCCACCTTCTCCCCGCCGGGGAGAAGGGGTTGTGGCCACGCCTCGCCCGGCTTAAAACTCTGCTATAGAACGACGGTCGAGCGGCTTGCTCCCCTCTTCTCCCCAGCGGGGAGAAGGTGGCCCGCAGGGTCGGATGAGGGGGCCACACGGTACGCCCTTCCTTATCCCCTCACCCCTCCAACTCCACAATCGCACACCCATACCCCTCAAGCTCCAGCCTCCCCGCCACCATCTTCTCCCCATCCAGCAAATCCCGCCCAGCCGGCACCCCACTCACCGTCACAGCCTGATCCATATAATTCTGCACGAACAGCAGCCGCCGCTCCTCATTCATCCGCATCGTCACCTCCACCCCCTCGGGCAGCCCGCCGACCAGCGGCTCCACGCCCGCCGGCGCAAACAGCCGTTCCGTCAGCGCTTCCGTCAGCTCCGGCGTCAGATACGTCCCGAGATAGACCACCTGCCCCTTGCCCACCTTGCGGGAGGTCGCCATCGGCTGGCCTTCGGCGTAGCGGTTGGACCAGGCGGCGATGATTTCGACGTCGGGGGCGATGGTGAGGTTTTCGTAGAAATGGCCGGCGGGCATTTCGCGGTTGCCGATCTTGAAGCGGCGGACGCGGCGGTGGCTTTCGGCCGGCTTGTTCGGCGGGATGACGAGGCCGCCGGAGCGTTCCATCACGTCGAAGAGGCCGTTGGCGCCGGGGGCGGCGAGACGGCCGAAATCTTCGACGCGCACGCCGGTCAGTTTCGAAAGCGCAGTACCCGGCGCGGTTTCGCGGATGACGTGATTATCCTCGTTACGGGTGCCGGTGCGCGCGCCGATGACGACGGTGCCGCCGGATGCGGCGAAGGCTTCGAGCCTCGCCGTCCATTCGTCCTTCCACATCACCCAATGGGGGACATAGAAGAGCTTCAGCCTGGAAAGATCGTCCTCCGGATGGATGAAGCCGCAGGCGATGCCGCGATCGTAGCAATGCTGATGCAGCAGAATCGCATCGTCCTGCGGGCTCGGCAGGCCGATCGGATAGGTCTTGTGGGCTTCCTGATTGTCGAAATCGGAGCCGGCGATGCCGACATCCATGCGGACATAGGTGCCGAGGATCTTCGGCTGCAGCGCCGTCATCTCGGTCGCGAAGCGCGTGGCCTCCTCATAGCGATGGCGGCCGATATCGTCATGGTCGATGATGCCCATCCAATAGATCTCGGCGCCGAAATGGGCGGGCCGCCAGCGGAAGAACATCAGGCCGTCGGCGCCGTGGGCGACGGAGGAGAGCGCCATGCGGCGCAGCTCGCCCGGCTCCGGCGTCAGCGTGCAGAAGCCCGGCTGGCTGCCGAAGCCCGATTGCTGCTCGGGCACGATGTAATTGCCGGAAAAGCCGCGGCAGATATCGAGGTGCAGCGCCTGCACCTTGGCGTGGTTGCCGAGCCGCATGAACTCGTCATAGAGCATGGGATAGATGTCGTAACCGACGAAATCGAGATCCTTGCTGAACTGGCCGCGGAAATCGATATCCCGGAGGCCGCCGAGATTGTGGAAGACGAACCAGGAGGATTTCACCTCCCTGAGGATCTCCACCTGATCGTGCTGGAAGCGCGCCGTGGAGAAGGCGAGGAAGCGGTGGTAATCCTGCAGATGGCCGGGGCTCGGGAAGGTCGGGCCGAATTCGATCGGCAGCACCACCTGATCGAAGCTGTCATAGGCCGTCGCCCAGAAATCGCCGCCCCAGGCGGCGTTGAGCTTTGATATCTCGCGGTATTTATCGGCAAGGAAGGCCTGGAATTCGCTGAGCGTCGCCTTGGAGAAGCTTTCGGGCATGCTGGTGTTCAGCTCATTGTCGGTCTGCCAGCCGACAACATGCGGGTTGCCGCGATAATGCTCGGCCATCGCCCGGGTGATGCGCTTGCTGTGCTCGCGGAAGACGGGGCTTGCCGTATCGCAATGCTGGCGCGAGCCGTGGCTCATCGGCCGGCCCTTGCCGTCGACCCTTAAAATTTCAGGGTGCGCCGCCGTCAGCCAGCGCGGCGGGGTCGCCGTCGGCGTGCACATGATCGTATCGATGCCGTGGCGCCCGAGGATCGCGATGGCGCGGTCGAAGAGATCGAAATCATAGGTGCCGAGCTTCGGCTCCAGAATATGCCAGGCGAATTCGGCCATGCGCACGACATTGAAGCCGGCTTTCGCCATGCGCTCGGCATCGCGCTCCCAATAGCTTTCGTCGACATGCTCGGGATAATGCGGCACGCCGACGAGGAAGCGGTCGGTCTGGACGGTGTTCCATGCGGAGAGGGTCTTGTCGGACACGGGCGGTTCTTTCCTGATTACTTGTCGAGAATGGTCTTGCGGGCGCTGATCGTGCGGCCGCCATCGGGGGAGAAGAGATAGAGCTCGTTCGCATCGAGCTTCAGCGCCACTTTCTGCCCGGCGGCGAAGGGCGCGACATAGGAGAGCTGCGCGGTGATGTTGCCGGTGCCGCTTTCAGACGCGATGGTGCGGAGATTGCCGGCATCGACATAGAGAATGGTCTCGCGGCCGAGATGCTCGACGAGGCGGACTTCGCCATGGATGGCTCCGCCCTCGCTGCCCTCGGCGACCACCGAGATCGCCTCCGGCCGCACGCCGAGCGTGAGAGCCGCGCCTTTCGCCAGCGTCGTCGGCTGGGCAAGCTCCACCGTCAGCGGTGCGAGGCCGGGCGCGGAAACGGTCACGCTGCGGCCGGAGACCTCGTCGAGGGTGACGCCGAGGAAATTCATTCTCGGCGCGCCGAGAAAGCCGGCGACGAAGAGATTGTCGGGGTTGCGGTAAAGCTCCAGCGGCGAGCCGACCTGCTCGATGATGCCCTTGTTCAACACGACGATGCGGCTTGCCATGGTCATCGCCTCCACCTGGTCGTGGGTGACATAGACCATGGTGGCGCCGAGCTCGGCATGCAGGCTGCTGAGCTCGACGCGCATCTGGGTGCGCAGCGCGGCATCGAGGTTCGACAGCGGCTCGTCGAACAGGAAAACCTCGGGCGAGCGAGTGATCGCCCGGCCGATCGCCACGCGCTGCCGCTGGCCGCCGGAAAGCTGCTTCGGCCGCTTGTCCAGCTGGTCGCCGATGCGCAGGATCTTGGCCGCGCGGGCGACCGCCGCATCGATCTCGGCCTTCGGGCGCTTGGCCATGCGGAGACCAAAGCCCATATTTTCGGCCACCGTCATGTGCGGATAAAGCGCATAGGACTGGAACACCATGGCGATGCCGCGATCGCCCGGCTCCTGCCGGGTGACATCCCGGCCGTTGATCAGGATCCGGCCCGAGGAGATCGCCTCCAACCCGGCAATGCTCTTCAACAGCGTGGACTTGCCGCAGCCCGATGGACCGACCATGACGATGAACTCGCCCTGCGCCACGGAAAGATCGATACCGCGCAGCGCATGATAGGCGCCGTAATTCTTGTTGATCTCACGAAGTTCGAGACTGGTCATGTCCTGGCCCTCTCTTGTTGAAACGGAAGACGCCGGCTCATCCCTTCACCGCGCCCATGGTGAGGCCGGCGATGAAATGCCGCTGCATCAGGAAGAACATCACAACGGGCGGCACGGCGACGACGATCGTGCCCGCCGAAACCAGGTTCCAGGCCGAGACCCACTCGCCGCGCAGATTGGCAAGGCCCGCCGTGACAGGCTTGACGCTGTCGCTGACGGTCAGCACCACGGCCCAGAAATAATCGTTCCAGACGAAGGTGAAGATCAGGATGGCGAGCGCGGCAAGTGCGGGCCGCACCAGCGGGATCACCACATGGATGAGCGTCTGGAACGGCGAGGCCCCTTCAGCGCGCGCCGCCTGGAACAGCTCGTCGGGCAGTGCCGCGATGAAATTGCGCATGAAGAGCGTGGCAAACCCCGTCTGGAAGGCGACATGGAAGATGATCAGCGCCACCGTCGTATCGATCAGGTCGAGCCGCACCATCAGGTCGCGCACCGGGATCATCATGATCTGGTGCGGCAGGAAATTGCCGCCGACGAAGAGCGCGAAGATCAGCATGTTGCCGCGAAAGCGGTAGCGCGACAGCACGAAGCCCGCGAGCGTCGACATGACGAGCACGCCGATGACGGAGGGAATGGTGATCGTCAGGCTGTTGAGGAAATAGCGCGCCATCGGCGTGTCGGTGAAGACGGCCCGGTAATTGTCGATGACGCCGATCTCGGTCGGCCAGCCCCAGAGATTGCCGCCCATCACGTCAGCCGTCGAGCGGAAGGAAGTCAGCACGATGGCAAAGAGCGGGCAGAGCCAGAGGATGAGCACGACGACGACGGCGAACACATAGAGGCGGCGCTGCCAGATCGCGGTTTCGGGTATCGGACGAGGATACATCAGCCTCCCCTCTCTTCGCTGCGGATGATGTGGGTGAGATACCAGGCGATGAAGACGGCCATGATCACGAAGAGCACCGAGGCGATCGCCGCGCCATAGCCGAAGCGGTAGGAAAAGATCGACTGCTCGTACATCTGGTAGGCGAGCACCGAGGAGGAGCCGAACGGCCCGCCGGCGGTCATGACCGAGATCATGTCGAAGGAGCGCAGCGCGCCGACGACCGTCACGGCGATGGCGATGAACGTGACCTGCGTCAGCTGCGGCAGCACGATATGGCGCAGCATGTTCCAGCCCCTCGCCCCATCGACGCGGCCCGCCCCGATCAGCTCTTCGCTTAAGTTATTGAGCCCGGCGAGGTAGAGCACCATGCAGAAGGTGATCTGCGGCCAGAGCGCGGCGATGACGATCGCGAAGGTGACGAAATGTTCGTCGGAAAGCACGGCCGGCGCCACCGCCCCGAAAGCCCGGAAAATCAGCGCCAGCAGCCCGAACTCAGGCGTATAGACCCAGGTGAAGACGACGCCCACCGTCACCGAGGCGAGCACCAGCGGAATGAAGAACAGCGATTTCAGAAAGCGCATGCCCGCGATTTTCTGGTTGACCAAGAGCGCAATGGCGAGCCCGATCGGCGGTGCGGCCATGAACATGACGAGCCAGATCAGATTGTTCTTCAGCGACACGTAGAACTGCGGATCGTTGTAGAGCTCGACGTAATTGCCGAGCCCGATCCACACCATCGGCCCGAACCCGTCCCACTCGTGAAAACTGATCCACACGCTCCTGACCGCCGAGAGCAGGATGACGGTGAAGAACAGCGCGATCGCAGGCGCGATGAGCAGAGTCGGAGTCAGCCACCACCGCTGGCGGCGCCATAATGTCTGCATGTCGAGAACCTCGTATTATTCGTAGGGGCGTTGCCGCCCCTCAGCTTCTCACAAAGGCCGCCCCCCTCTTTTCGTCATGCTCGGGCTTGTCCCGAGCATCTAACCCCGTTCGATAGGGCAGCAGATCCTCGGCACAAGGCCGAGGATGACGTCGAGTTAAAGGCGGGCGTCGCCGGGAGTAAAGCGACGCCCTCTGTCTACCGACAAAGCCCGCCACCCCTTCCTTCGTCATGCTCGGGCTTGTGCCCCGAGCATCCAACCCCGGACCGATAGGGCAACAGATCCTCGGCACAAGGCCGAGGATGACGTCGAGTAAGGAGCGCGCTTCGTCAGCAAACCGGCAGCAAGCTCAGATCTTATAAATCCGCTTCCGCGTCCCCTCGAGCCGCGTGAGGATCGCCTTGCGCCGGTCGGGCTTAGCCATGAACTCCTGGAAACCGACGAGGCCGGCCTGGGCCATGTCCGGATCGCTGTCGCGGTCGTAATATTGCGAGGCGCCCTGCACCGTCTTCATCGTCTCCACGGCGACGTTGACGAGCGGGTCCTTGCTCGCAGGCAGGTCGTGGCGCGGCGGCACGTTGCCGCCCGGCTCCAGATAGGCGGCCAGGTTTTCCGGCTTGTAGAAATAGGCGAGGAAATCGCGCGCGCCCTGCTTGTTCTTCGCCTTGGCGGGAATATGGACCGAATTGACCGAGAATTCCTCGAAATGGCCGATCTTGGGATCGAGCACCGGGAAAGTCGCGTAGGCAAGCTGCGGCAGGTCGGCTTCGGTGAAGGCCGAGCGCAGGAAGGCGCCGAGGTTCATCATGCCGGCCTTCTTCTGCGCCAGAAGTGCTGCGGCCTCCTGCCAGCCGAAGGAGGTATGGTTCGGGGTGAAGAAGCCCTTTGAAATCATCGCCTCCCACTGGTCGAAGACGGGGGTCAGCGCCGGATCGAGATAGCTCATCTCGCCGTTCATCAGCGCCATGTGCCTGTCGAGCCCGTTGATGCGCAGGTTCATCTGGTCGAACCAGCCGGCCGCCGGCCACAATTCCTTGGTGCCCATCGCAACCGGGGTGATGCCCGCCGCCTTGCACTTGTCACCATAGGCCATGAAGTCCTCGGCGGTCTTCGGCACGGTCAGGCCGTATTGATCGAACACGTCCTTGCGGTAGAACATGCCCCAGAGCGTGCCGCCCGTGGGCAGGCCGTATTGCTTGCCGTCATCGGTGACGGCGCCGGCCGTCGCACCCAGCACGTCCTTGTATTTTTCCTTCTCGAAAAGGTCGGAAATATCGTCGAACAAGCCGCGCTTGACGAAGGCGCGCATGCGGTTTCCGGAAAACCAGAAGCAGATGTCGGGCGCGCCGGCGACGAGATAGTTGCGGATCGCCGTCTTGTGCGCCTCGTGGTCCATATTGTTGACGACCACGTTGACGCCGGCCTCCTTGCCGAAGCCCGCCGCGATCGATTTCAGCGCATCGAGCGCCGCACCGTTGTTTTCCGAAGAGATGATCGTGACTTCCTGCGCCTGCGCGATCGCAGGCATCGGAAAGCTGCCCGTCACCGCCGCAGCGGAGACGAGGCCCGCTCCCTTGAGAAAGGTTCTGCGGGTGGTTGCAGGAAATTGCTTCGAATATGTCATTGAATTCCTCCCGGTTGATCGATCAACACCGCCCTCTTCCAGCGGCTCCTCCTTGAAGCCCGCCCGATCAGGCGCTCGACATGCCGACCCTCCACGATGCAACGCCCCTAATCCGTTTGGCTCGTTCTGTTGATCGGCGGGCAGACTTATGCATAAATCAAACCGACCCGCAATAATTAATTTACAAAATTAAGGAATGCAAAGTGAAGCTGAAAGGCGACCAGACCACGGCGAGAGCCATGAACCGACGCCTCATCCTCAACCTTCTCAGACGCGAAGGGCCGAGGAGCCGCGCCGATATCGCAACCGTGATCGGCTTGAGCCCCGCCGCCGTCACCTTCGTCGTCGCCGATCTCTTGGAAGAGGGTATCGTCACCGAGGGCAAGGCCGTGCCCGGCCCGGCCGGCCGCCGGCCGATCCCGGTCGAGATCAATTACGAGCATTCGCTCGCCGTCGGCTTCAAGCTGATGGTGGATTCGGTGGAGTGCGTGGCGACCGATCTCGCCACCAATCCCGTCGCCGCCATGCGCGTCGATCTGAAGGGCCACGATCCGGATTATGTCGCCGATCTCCTGGCGGCCACCGTGCCCGAACTGGTGAAGCTCGCCGGCCGGCCGAAAGCCAAGCTCGCCGGCATCGGCATCTCCATGCCCGGCGTCATCAACCACGAACAGACCGCCTGCGTGCGCAGCCACCGCTTCCAATGGGACAACGTTCCGCTGGCCTCGCTGCTGGCTGCCCGCGTCCATGTGCCGGTCTGGCTGGAGGACGACACCAACGCCTACGCCATCGCCCAGCAGCTTTTCGGCCTCGGCCGCCAGCACCGCAACATGGCCGTGCTCGCCGTCGGCGTCGGCATCAGCTGTGCGCTTGTTATCGACGGCAAGCTCTATCGCGGCGCCAATGGTGCGGCCGGCAAATTCGGCCACACGCTGTTCGAAGAGAACGGCCGCCTCTGCGAATGCGGCAAGCGCGGCTGCCTGATGGCCTATCACTCCGAACTCTCGATGCTGCGCCGCTGGCGTGAAGCGACCGGCCGCGGCGAAGAACTCGGCCTCCCCCAACTCTGCGAAGCCCTCGCCGCAGGCGACGCCACCGCCACCGCCCTCGTCGCCGCTTCCGGCCGCGGCATCGGCACGGCACTCGCCAACCTCGTCAACATCACCGACCCCGAAGTCATCGTCGCCGGCGGCGAAGCCGTCTCCCTCGGCGATCCCTTCCTCACGCCCCTGCGCGAAGCCCTCGCCGCCCGAACCTTCCGCACCGCCCCACCGCTGCTGCCCGACTGGGAGGACAACTCCTGGGCAAGAGGTGCTGCGGCGCTGGTAACGCAGAAGATCTTCGACTTCGAGTCATCGGGCGGCGTGACGGATATTGCGACGCTTGGCGCGAGAGGCTCGACCTCGGCGGCTTGATGAGAAGGCGACAGAGTTTCCCCCGACGGGTCCTACCAAGCAGCCCCCTCATCCGCCTGCCGGCACCTTCTCCCCGCTGGGGAGAAGAGACTTGTGGCACTGCCGAATACACATCCAAACGACAGCGGTAAACTGGAAGCGAGGCGCTGCCACGAATCTCTTCTCCCCAGCGGGGAGAAGGTGCCGGCAGGCGGATGAGGGGGCCGCGATTGCCCCGTTGCAATTCACCTCCACCCAACTACCTTTTTGGTATCAGGCCACTCAAGACAAACGACCGCGAGCAAACCATGTGCCGAAACATAAAACCTCTGTTCAATTTCGACCCACCGGCGACGGACGACGAGGTCCATGATGCCGCGCTCCAGTTCGTGCGCAAGCTCAGCGGAGCGACCAAGCCGTCGAAGCGCAATGAGGCCGCGTTCGAGCGCGCGGTCAGTTCGATCGCCGCCTGCGCCCGCGAACTGATCGATTCATTGGAGACCTCTCAACCACCTCGCGACCGCGAGGAAGTCGCGGCGAAGGCGCGGGCGAAAAACGCGGTCCGGTTCGCCTGACCCGCAGATACATTCGCTTACAAAAACCCAGATTTCCCGACACATGCCTGGTTCATTCATCGGCTGAAATGTCATCGCGGCCAACGAGCCGGCAATGGTCAGTTCAGGAAGGATGACACGATGAAAATGATCCAGGCGATAACACTCGCCCTTCTCCTCGGCACGGCTGCGGCAGCGCATGCGGAGCAGCCGCTGCAGCGCACCGATCTCGTCAGCGGCGATATCGACGTGCCCGGCCACGCAGCCGTGCAGGTGCGTGTCGATTTCGCGCCCGGCGTTCTCGCGCCGCGACACGCGCATCCGGGCGAAGAGATCGCCTACGTTCTGGAGGGCGTGCTGGAATACAAGCTCGACGGCCGGGAGCCGGTGATCCTCGAGGCCGGCCAGTCCCTGTTCATTCCCTCCGGCGTGGTGCATTCGGCCAGGAACGTCGGCGACGGCAAGGCATCCGAGCTGGCGACCTATGTCGTGCGCAAGGACGAGGCGCTGGTCGTGCCCGCCAACTGAGCCTTGCACTCTCTAGAGATACTTTCGCAGGAAGGTGCGAACGCTGCCGATGGATTTTGCGGCGGCGTTCGGATTGTATTTTTCGATATGACCCAGCACCCTCCTTCCGGCGCGGAATTCCGGGGCGTCGAAATTGTGGTAGGTGCCCTGATAGATGTTGAGCTCGATGGGCGCGCCATCGTCACCAAGGGAGGCGAGCCTTTTCCGGCATTGGTCGGCGGGGCTCCAATTGTCTCGATCGCCGGTCAAGATCAGGGTCGGCACCGTCGCCTCGCCCTGAGTTGCCGCGCAGCGCGGATAGTAGGCGACCGCCGCCTTGAACTTGCGGTCCATGAGCTGTTCGTTGCCTTGGATTTTCGTCCCGTCCAGCGTTACGGTGCCGCCCGTCGAAAAACCCATCAAGGCGACGCGCCTGATATCGACGAAGCTCGCTTTCGACAGATAATCCAGGGCTCCATAGGCGTCGAAGACACGATCGGGAAGAGAGCGCTGGCAGGCGTCCATGATGTTGCGGGTGGTGAAGCTGTCGACGATGAGCACGACGTAACCCCAGGAAACCAGCCGTTTCGGCCAAAGGTCTTTGACGCTCGAACGCATGCCCTCGCATCCATGCAGGAGAACGACTGCCGGGAAAGGGCCATCTCCCCGCGGGCGAGACACGTAACCGAGCAATGGCGTCCCTTGCGGTTGAGGGAGAGTTTCCGCCTGTTCTTTCGCCTTGCGTATTCGAAAGGGGCTCAGCTTGACCGGCGCGCTTTCGAAGCGCACCAGTTCGTCGGCATAGAGCGGGCCAGCATGTGGCACGATGCCGAGACAGATGGCAAAACAGAAGCAAAATCTCGCGATTTGCACTGAACTACCCTCGACCGGATTGTATCACGTGGCGAGCGGACTTGCGTTCGGCATCGCCTCGAGGCAGGTTAGCCGAATATCGGCAAATGCGCCATCGGCTGGCGACTTATGTCGTGCGCAAGGGCGAGGCGTTGCCAAGTGAGGCTGCGTCGGAGGGTGTCGCGACCTGCGAAGGTGTGCCGTGTGGCCCCCTCATCCGACTCTTCGGGCTACCTTCTCCCCGCTGGGGAGAAGGGACTTGCGGCACTGCCGCATTCACATTCAAGCGACGGTAGATCGAAAGCTGGACGCCGCCACGAAATCTCTTCTCCCCAGCGGGGGTCCGAAGGACGGGTGAGACCCGTGGCTCACCCAGGTCGGTGGCGGCAGCCGGATGAGGGGGCCTCGCGGCACACCCTACCCTATCTCAACTCACGCCACGCGACAGGTCATACACCCTCAAAACTCATCCCACTGCCCGCTCGCCAGCGCCGCATTGCCCTGCGTCGGATACGCCCTGGCCACCTTTGCCCGGAGATCGCGCGCCGGAGAGCCGGTTTCCGCCGGCCTTGCCGGCGCCGGTCTGCGGAATGCGCTTGTCTTGTCGATGTTGAATTCGGCGAGCATGGCGGCGATCCGGCTGATCTCGCGCACCAGCGCGTGGCTTGCAGCGGTGGATTCCTCCACCATGGCGGCGTTCTTCTGGGTGCCCTGGTCCATGGCGTTGACGGCCATGTTGATCTCGGCGAGCGCGGTCGCCTGTTCGCGCGCGGCCTCGACGATCGAGCCGATGTGGCGGTCGATCTCCTTGACCTCGTCGACGATGACGCTCAGCGCCTCGCCCGTCTCGCCGACCAGCGAAACGCCCGTCTTCACGTGCTCGCCTGATGTGTTGATCAGTTCCTTGATCTCCTTTGCCGCCTTGGCCGAGCGCTGGGCGAGCTCGCGCACTTCCTGGGCGACGACGGCAAAGCCCTTGCCGGCCTCGCCGGCGCGCGCGGCTTCCACGCCGGCATTCAGCGCCAGCAGGTTGGTCTGGAAGGCGATCTCGTCGATCACGCCGATGATGCTGGATATTTCGCGCGAGGAACTGTCGATCGCGCCCATCGCGGTGACCGCCCGCTCGACGATCTGGCCGGATTTTTCCGCGCCCGTGCGCGCCCTTGCGACCAACTGGCCCGCCTCTTCCGCGCGCCGGCTGGAATCCTTGACTGTCGTGGTGATCTCTTCGAGTGCGGCTGCCGTCTCCTCGATGGAGGCCGCCTGCTGCTCCGTGCGCTTGGCAAGGTCGTCGGCGGCCGAGCGGATCTCCTGCGAGCCGGCATTGATCTGCGAAGCGGCGCCATCGATCTCGCGGATCGTGCCCGTCAACTGCTCCAGCGCATGGTTGAAATCATCGCGCAGCCGGTGATAGGCGGCGGGCAGCTCGTCGGTGATGCGGTAGCTGATATCCTTGGCGACGATGGCGGCCATCGCCTTGCCGAAACAGTCGCTGACCAGCTTCTGTTCGCTGGCAATCGCGTCGGCCTGCGCCTTCTGCTTGGCGACCTCGGCCTCGTCGATATAGACCGAAATGGCAAGATCCATATCGAGCATCGCGGCCTTGACCAGGCTTGCCAGCGCCTTGCCGAACTCCGCCGGTTTCATCGTCTTGCGGGAGAACATCCCCTGCGGAAACATCTCCTCGACCGCGCTCCGGATCAGGTGATCGACGATGATCGCGTAGCCGCCGATATACCACCTCGGCTCCAGGCCGATGCGCGCATGAACGGTGCCGATGGTGCGGACCTTGCCGACATAATCCTCGCTGAAATTGCCGTCCGAAATATTGGCCCAATGCCCCATCTGGGCGCCCTTGGCCCGGGCGATGTGCTCGTCGGAGGAAAAGAAGCGCTTGACCTCGGGGCTGTTGCGCAGCTGCGCATAGAACTTGTCGAGACCACGCGGCAGCTCGCGCTCGATCAGCGCTTTCAGCGAACGGATGCCGGCGCGCCCCTGCTCGTCGAGCTCCATGAATTCGAGGCGGCGCTCGATATTCTGGTTTTTCGACTGAGCCTGATCACCCCTATGCGCATGGGAAAAGTTCTGCATGAATCCCTCTTGAAACAGAATTTCTCGAACGATGCGGCGCGGGCTCCAGCTTCCAATCCAGTGCCCGCGCCTCTCGAACTAAAGTCGAATTGATGGCCGCATGGTTGACAAAGGGTAAACGGCCTTGGCAGACCGCAATGATGCGGCGCTAAATGGATAGAAGTGCGGGTTTTGGATGCCGCCTCGATGTAAGTGTGGCCGCGATAGCGGACGAGTGTCCGGCCTCGTGGATGGCGACGTTTTTGGGATTCAACGGCTTAAGTCCATGCCAGCAACGCGTCGTTCGATGTGCGTGCGGCCCCGAAGGGTCGGATGAGGGGGCCACACGGCACGCCCTTCTTAATTCGAGGAGCGCAAGATCAATCAAAACCCACCACTTCCCCGTGCCATCCCCTTGCCGCGCACGCAGCAGCCGCCTATCCTCCGGCCGGCGGTCGCGCCCCATGTCAGGGGCTGCATTTGGGGAACCGCAAGGATTTGACGATGCTTCGCATATTGACCGGATTTTTCAGCCTTCTTTACTTGTCCTGCCTCGCCTCGCCGGCTCTTGCCGCGGATAAATTCTGCCAGCAGAGGGAAACGATTCTCGCCTTCAGCGACATCGTGCTCAATGGCCACGACGCCTTGCCGCCGGCGGCCGTGGATAAGTACGGCCCCGAGGCGGCCTATCTCAAGATCCGCTATGCGGGGCTTGGCAATGAGGAAACCCGCATCCTGCTCGCCGCAGTGCTTCAACGGAGTCCCAGTTCTCAGGCTGCGGACGACCTCGTCTCTGCCTGGTATCTCCATCGCTTCGGTCACAAGGCGTTCCGTGGCGCGGCCAGCGCCGAAAAATTCGATGAAATGATGTCGGGGCTTCGCATATCGGGCATCCGCGCGCTGCTGCTGGACGGTGGCGAAGATCTGCTGACGAAGCGGCTCGCTGCCTTTCCCTTCATACCGCTCGACACCACGGCCGGCGCATTCACCAAAGGCGGCGGCGTGATTTCGGCGTCGATCGTCGATCAGTCGGACGAATTCAAGGAGAAGATCGTCCGCACGGCGGAAGCCAACGGTGTGCCCGACATAGCAAACTATCTGGCAGCGAGCGAAAACGACCTTTCGGCATGGGACCGCTTCATTGCCCGCGGCAGCACGAAAGGCAGTAAGGTTCGGCCGGATTTCGATGCCAATTTTGCGCGAGCCATGGTCGGGCATCCCAGAGTGAGTGGGAAAAGCCCGGAGCAGGAACAACTCCAGCATATCTTCATCGGAATGGCGTTCGAACCCGAGGAAAGCTTTTTGGAGAGCGTGACTGTGGTCGACGGTGAGTACAAGATCGGCGCTCTCGTTGCTCAAAGGCTGACGCAGCAAATCCAGAGCGGCGCGATCCAGAGAAGCGGCACGATGGATGCCGGCTGGCTCTTTGGCTATCGAACCGCCATCGATCTTGCCGGGCGATCGCAAATCGAGACCAATCTGGAGAAGAGAGCTTATTACGGCAAACGTTACGTCGGGACATCAGGTGCCTTCACCATCCGCGACGTCATAGATCGCCTGCTCGCCGTCGAGGCTCTGCAGCCTTACGTGACGGGCAAGGCGGATGCCGTGCCACCCAGACCCGAGGACTTATCCAACAAGATCAACTGGCCGCGCTGGACCGAGATGGCGACCAAGGTGCGCGATGACGCCATCTCGCCGATTCTCGCCGCCGATCTCGAAACCTTCGGCATCGTGACCGAACTACTCTTCGCCAAAGGCGATCAGGAGGCCTTGCGAGCCTTTATACGGCAGGCCCCGAGCGGTGAAGCCCGCCTCTCCGTCGCCAATGATTTCGCCATGCGCCTCGACCGCGCCTGCGCCGCCTATCTCTACCATCCGGGCGAAGCCTTCACGCTCAACGGCCGGCCGATCTTCAAGTTCGATACGGAGTGAGACGCGATAAAAATCAGCGCCACAATGGCCGCATTGGACAGTCCGTTTGGGAGCCGCAGACAATGAAAACCGCCATCATATTCGACTGTGAATTTCTCTGCCTTGAAGGCTCGCAGCGCCGGTTCTGGTGTGGGGCGCATGATCCCGATCCGGTCATCGCTGAGATCGGCGCCGTCAAGCTCGGCCTCGAAGGCGAATTCCCGATTCTCGATACGCACAAATCCTATATCAAGGCGGTCGACCGCTTCGGCGGACGGTATCCGCTCGATCCCTACTTCACCGATCTCACCGGCATTACCGAGGCGGATATCGAGGCTCATGGCGTTGCCTTGCAGGAGGCGCTTTCCGCTGTCGACAGCTTCTCGGGCGGCGCCCGCTTCTGGTCCTGGGGCAAGGACGAGATGAACATGATGGCGATCAGCTGCTATGTCGCCGGCATCGAGCCGCCCATCCCGGCCCGCCGCTTCGACAACGCCGTCAAGCTGCTCCTTGCCGCCGGCATGCCGATCGAGGATCTGGCAAAAACGCGGAGCAGCAAACTCGCCGACTATTACGGCGTCGAACATCCCCCATTCCAGGCGCATGACGGTCTCGATGATGCTCTGTCGATATCATACACGCTGCAGCATCTGATGCGGATCGGGAAACTGGATCCCGAGCTTTTCGACCGGCCCTGAGGGCCAAAGCTCTAAAGCAGTGCCCGACGAAATGACAGGCACCGCTTCTCCCACGAACGGCGCGGCGTTCGTGACGCCTTACTGCTGCGGCTGCGCCGGCGGCGGGGTGCCGATCTTTTCCAGAACCTTCTTGGCGAGAGCCGGATCGCTCTGCGCGGCCGTCAGGATCGACGAATATTCCTCGACCGAGATGTCGTTGGAGGCCTGGACGGTTTCGACCATCTGCTTCTTGGCTTCGTCCTGCAGCTTCTGCTTTGCCGCCTGGTCCTTCGTCGCATCGATCTTGGCCGAATATTCCTGCCGGACCTTGTCGACCTGCACATAGGCGACGGCGAAGGCTTCAAGTTTCTGATCGCTGACGGGGGCCGCCGCGCCGCTGCCGCCGCCCTGTCCCTGCATCGGCGCCTGGCCCTGCGCGGCCGGCTGCTGTTGCGCCTGGGCAAGCTCCGTCGCATATGCCGGGCTGAGAGCAAGAAGGCTGAAAGCCGCGGCGGTCATCGTTGCGAGGGATGTGTAACGAGTGATCATTTTCATTCCTTTTCCGGTGATTTTGGACGGCAGCAAGACCGCCTCGGTCGATCGCTCAGCCGCTCGAAAAGGCTGGCGAGGTCGCGACGATGAAGCCTGAAAAGGGCTCGATGCGGCGATAACGGGGCCATTTACTGACGATTGAGCGGCGGCTTTGTGGCATCAGCCCGAGTTCAGCGCGCAAACTTCCGCGCTCCGGCCACGCAGAAAATGACGGCCACCGTCACGCCGAGCATCGTCCATGTCACCGGCTCGTGCAGCAGGGTGGCGGCGAGCGCCAGGCCGAAGAAGGGTTGGAGCAGCTGCAGCTGGCCGACGGCGGCGATGCCGCCCTGCGAGAGGCCGCGATACCAGAAGATGAAGCCGATCAGCATGGAGAACAGCGAGACATAGGCAAGGCCGATCAGCGCCGGCGTTTCGATGCCGGAAAACGTCGCCGGCCGGTAGGCGAAGGCGACCGCGATCATGATCGGCAGTGACAGCACCAGCGCCCAGGAGATCACCTGCCAGCCGCCGAGCGTGCGCGACAGCCGGCCGCCTTCGGCATAACCGAGGCCGCAGGCGAGGATGGCCGCGAGCATCAGGAGGTCGCCGACCGGCGAGGCCGTCAGGCCCTGCGCCAGAGCGAAACCCGCCACCACCGCACTGCCGAGAATGGAGAAGAGCCAGAAGGCCGGCTTCGGCCGTTCTCCGCCGCGGATGACGCCGAAGGTCGCGGTCGCGAGCGGCAAGAGGCCGATGAAGACGATCGAATGGGCCGACGTGACGTGCTGCAGCGCCAGCGCCGTCAGCAGCGGAAAGCCCACCACGACGCCGAGCGCCACGACGATAAGGGAGAGAATGTCGCGCCCGGCCGGCCGCTTCTCACGGAAGACGATCAGCAGGCAAAGCGCCAGAATGCCGGCGATCGCCGCGCGCGCCACCGTCAGGAAGACCGGATCGAACTGCGCCACCGCCACGCGCGTCGCCGGCAGCGAACCGCTGAAGATCACCACCCCGATCAAACCATTGATCCACCCTGCCGTCATGCGCTCCATATGCACTCCTTCCCGATGCATGCCGCCCTGTGCGGCATGCATAAAAACAATGACCTAAGCCGCGTTTCCTGAATCGAATTCGCAAGAACGGGCCGTTCACCCTTATCCGCCGATACCGATAGCCATGACAGTGACGGTCTGATACGGTTTGGCAAAACTGTTATGGTGCGGAAGGCAGTACGGATGAACGAAGAGCTGGCGGGACGCACCCGCGTCGAGATGGTCATGGCGACGATCCGGCAGCGCATCGCCGGGCGCAGCCTGACGCCGGGGGCAAGGCTGCCCTCGGTGCGCGGCCTCGCGTCCAGCATGAAGCTCTCGACCTCGACCGTCGTCGATGCCTATGAGCGCCTGGTCGCCGAAGGCGCGATCCTGTCACGGCCGGGTTCGGGCTTCTATGTCGCCAACCAGGCCGCCCCCTTCGCGCTGGCCGAAGCCGGGCCGAAGCTCGACCGCGCCGTCGATCCCTTCTGGATCTCGCGGCAATCGCTGGAGGCCGATGATGCCGATCTCAAGCCTGGCTGCGGCTGGCTGCCGCCCTCCTGGCTTCCCGGCGACGGCATGCGCCGGGCGCTCAGAACCCTTGCCCGCGCCGAGGGGTCGGCCCTTGCCGATTACGGCTCGCCGCTCGGCCTGCCGCCGCTGCGCCAGCTGATTTCGCGGCGCATGGGCGAACGCGGCATCGAGGCCTCGCCGGATCAGATCCTGCTTGCCGAGTCCGGCACGCAGGCGATCGACCTCATCTGCCGCTTCCTGCTCGAACCCGGCGACACCGTGCTGGTCGACGATCCCTGCTACTTCAATTTCCATGCGCTCTTGCGCGCCCACCGGGCAAAAATCGTCGGCGTGCCCTATACTTCAGCCGGCCCGGATCTCGAGCTTTTCGCGCAGACCCTCGCCGAACATCGCCCGCGCCTCTACATCACCAATTCCGCCATCCACAATCCCACCGGCGCGACACTCTCCCCGGTCACGGCCCACCGCCTCCTGAAACTCGCCGACCAGTTCGACCTCACCATCATCGAGGACGATATCTTCGCCGATTTCGAATATACGGCCGCACCCCGCCTCGCCGCCTTCGACGGGCTGGAGCGTGTCATCCATATCGGCAGCTTTTCGAAAACGCTCTCGGCGTCCGCCCGCTGCGGTTTCGTCGCCGCCAGGCCCGAATGGATCGACGGCCTCACCGACCTCAAGATCGCCACCTCCTTCGGCGGCGGCCGGATGACGGCCGAAGTCGTGCTCAACGTCTTGAGCGACGGCGGCTACCGAAAACACATGGAAACGCTGCGCCAGCGGCTGGCGCGCACCATGGCCGAGGTCTCCGCCCGGCTGAAAGGCCTCGGCATCACCCCCTGGCTGGAACCCCAGGCCGGCATGTTCCTCTGGTGCCGCCTGCCCGACGGCATCGACGCGGCCGATGTGGCCCGCGCGGCATTGGAAAAGCGCATCGTGCTGGCGCCGGGAAACGCCTTCAGCCTGTCGCAGTCGGCGACGAATTTCATGCGGTTCAATGTATCGCAGACGCTGGATGCGCGGGTGTTTGCGGTGTTGGCGGATGTGTTGGGGAGGTAGGATTAGTTCGAGGGCCTCATCGCACGCCCAATCATGCCCTTCGCTTACGCTTCGTGCATTCGCTCCGAAGCGGGATAGACCCCTCCCCAACCCCTCCCCACAAGGGGGAGGGACTAATCTGAGGCACCGCCTCGCTCCTCCCGTAACGTCGAAGAATTGGAAAGTTGGTGCGGCAAGTTAAGCCCTTCCCCCTTGTGGGGAGGGGTTTGGGGCGGGGTCTTTTACCCCAATCAAAACGACCGATTGACCGCCTTGTCATTCTCCAGCCGCGTCACACATCCTTCCAGCTTCGCAAGCAGCAGATCGAAATCCAGCGGCTTCGTCAGATAATCCGCAGCCCCGGCACGCAGCCCCGCCAGCGTGTTTTCGCGGTCGGTCAGCGCCGTCAGCAGGATGAAGGGGATGTTGGAGAATTGCGGATGGTTGATCTGGATTTCCGCCAGCAGCTGGTGGCCGTCCATGACGGGCATCGAGATATCGCTGATGACGATGTCGGGCCATTTCGACAGGATCATTTCCAATCCCTCTGCGCCGTTTGCGGCCTCCAGCGTCCTGTATCCGGCTTCGTTCAGCTCCTCGACGAGGAGGTTCCGGATCTCGACTTCATCTTCTATGCACAGGACAGTGACCATGAGATTTTCCTTAGGCTGCAAATTGTTGGCCCTGCGATAGGCGCTCTATCGGCAGGAGAATCGTAAACACCGTGCCCTTGCCGAGCTCGCTTCTCACCTCGACCCTGCCGCCGTGCAGTTCGACGACCTGCTTGACGACGTTGAGGCCGATGCCGGTTCCGGCAATGCCGGTGGCGCTGCGGGCGCGGAAATAGGGCTGGAACAGTTTCGGCAGATCCTCGGCATCGATACCGATGCCGCTATCGGCGACCGAAATCTCCACCATCTTTTCGTCGGTCCGGGCGCGAATATGAATATCACCCGCATGGGGCGAATATTTGACGGCGTTCGAGATCAGGTTGGTAAACACCTGTTCCATCGCGCTGCGATCGAATGTCAAACGATCCGGGATCGGCTCGATATCGAGATGGAGCACATGCGAGCGGCTGAGCGGGCGCTGCCTCTCGCAGCACTCGGCGAGCAGCGCTTTCAGATCGCCCTCGCTGCATTTCAGCGTAATCTGCCCGGTTTCCAGCCTGCCGCTGGCAAGGATGCTCTCCATCAGGCCGACCATGCGCACGACGGCGCTGCGGATCACGCCGGCTTTCTCGCGAACGTAATCTCCGCTGACATTGGCGGTGGAGCGGCAGAGCCGCTGGGCGGCCGCATCGATGATGGCGAGCGGCGTGCGGAACTCGTGCGAGGCCATGGCGACGAACTGGCGCTGCAGCGCATTGACGTGGCGTTCATGCGCAAGCAGCCGGTCCAGCTCTTCCCTCTGCCTTTCGATTTCGGCGGTGCGATCGGCCACCATCTCTTCCAGATGGTTGCGGTGGTGGGTCAGCTCGGCCTGGCTGTCGAGCAAGGTCAGCGAGGTGCGGTGCAGCCCGCGCCCGAGCCAGAAGACGGCAGTGATCAGTATCACAAGGCAGCCGAGCCCGGCCGGCGCGATCTGCTTCAGCAGCATGAAGCCCGGCCGGATGGGCGGCCAGACGAGATAACCGATCGTGCCGCCGTCATGCGAGGCCACCGGCACCTGCGCCCGCTCGTCCGGGCCTTTGACGAGCGCGAAACGCAGCCCTTCGAGCCGGGCATAATGGGCGATGTTTTCGGCGACTTTGCCATCGATGAATTTGACCGAGACGGCGATGAACTCCTGGCCCGGCTCGATCTGCATCCTCGTCGAGCTCGGCAGCATGGGACGCGCGCTTATTATCGCCGGCCGGTTGCCGATCATGATCGTGCGCACCTGCGAGAGCTGGCCGAGCGGCGCGGCGCCGGGCTTTGCGGCACTTTCGGCAAGGGCGGCGCGCATTTCGCCGGCAAGCGCCGTCATCTCCTCGCCATCGTCGCTGCCGAGCCTCGGCGGCATGGCATCCGTCCCGTCGCGGAAGGCGAACATCAGCCGGTTGCTATCGTCGAAAATATAGGTCCTGTCGTGACCGAAATACTGGCTGGTCCACCGCCCGACATTGTCGAGCAGCCATTCATGGTTCCGCTGCTTGGCATAGAGAAAGGCGTCGTCCCATTTGGTGACGCTGTCCTGTTCGCGCGGAAGCGCCTTGATCTGCTCTTCCAGCCCCTGGCCGACGAAATCGGCCTGCCGCCGCAGCGAAATGTCATCGACCTTCACGGAAGCAAGCCAGGCAAACCCGCAAAACAACACCGCCGCCGCCGAGGTGAGCGTCACCAATACGAACGTGATGTGCGATGTCAGCCCGACCTTCAATACCCGCAACCTTTTGACGGCGTCCGCTGCCGAGAAATTGACACGCAAAGGTTGACGGACGGTGAATTGCGCCTGGCGGGCAATTGTCGCAGGCGTCAACATCCAGGAGAGCCTCATCCTGAGAGCTTGTGAATGTTCGGATGTCGTGCCGTGTGGCCCCCTCATCCGACCCTGCGGGCCACCGACCGGGGTCGAGCCGCGGGTCTCGACCCGTCCTTCGGACCCCCGCTGGGGAGAAGAAGGGAGCAAGCCGCCTGTCCTCGTTTCCAAAAGAGAGCTTCAAGAAGGGCGAAACGTTGCCACGAGTCTCTTCTCCCCAGCGGGGAGAAGGTGCCGGCAGGCGGATGAGGGGGCCACGCGGCACACCTTTCAATCCTGGTGCCCCCCGCGCTCAAAAAAAGCACGCCGGCGCCGGCCCTCCTACCCAGGCCGCCGCACCGCGCGGATCTTGCCGCTGCCGCCTCCACCGCAGAAGAAGCAGCCGGCACCGTCGGATTCGAGGCCTGAGACACCGGTGCCTTCGGGCATGTCGAGCCGTTCCAGCACCTCGCCCGTCTCGGGGTCGATGCGCCTGATGTCGCTGTCGTCGCCTTCCCAGGTGCCGTGCCAGAGCTGGCCGTCGACCCAGGTGACGCCCGTCACGACCCGGTTGGATTCGATGGTGCGCAGGATCTTGCCGGTTTCGGGATCGATCTGATGAATCCTGCGGCCGCGATGCTGGCCGACCCAGAGTGTGCCCTCCGCCCAGGCGAGGCCGGAATCGCCGCCATTGCCGGGGGCCGGGATGGTGGAAAGGATCTTTCCGGTCTTCGGGTCGATCTTGTGGATGACGTCCTCGGCGATCTGGTAGAGGAATTCGCCGTCGAAGGCCGTGCCGGCATGGGAGGCGACTTCGATGGAGCGCACCACCTCGCCGCTGTCGGGATCGAGCGCGTTCAGCCTGTCGCCCGAGGCGAACCAGACGTGCCGGCCGTCGAAGGTGACGCCGTTGACGCGCTCGGCGTCCGGAAAGGGTCCATATTCACGCAGGATGGTCGCGGCAGACTTCTTCATCTCTTCCTCCTTGTGGATGACCCATACTAGTCGCTCGGCAGCGGCCCGGGGAGTAACAAGATCGTCGGGAAAGAAGAGAGCGGCGGGCTCATCCAGCGGCGCGCCCGCCCGCGCCCGATCGCCTGCGCCCTGCCCTCGCCGGCGAGCGAATCCAGCGCCCGCTGCACGGTGCGCGGGCTGGCGCCGAGCGCGATCGAAAGCGCCGAACTCGCCCACGCCTCGCCATCGGCAAGGAGGGCGAGCACCGCCGCATGCGGCCCTTCGACGAGCGGGGCGAGCACGGCGATCTCCCCGGCGCCGCACGGCGACAGCGCAAAGCCGCGCTTGGTCGCCGAGACCTCCGCCAGCCCAGCCAGTTCGGCGCGAAGCCGGCCGATCTCGACGCGCAGCCGGGCGCGGTGGGATTCATCGGCATGTTTGCCGCGAAAGGCCCGCGCAATCAGCGCGCCCCGCGCCACATCCCCCGGCCAGGCTTCGGCAAGCGCCCGGGCGAGCGCGAAAAGCACCGGCCGGCTCGCGAGCGGCACGACCGCACCGCCCGCGCGCACGACATGGCGACAGGCATCGACGACGAGCGTGCCGTTGGAAAACAGCGCCTCCACCTCGGCAAGCAGCAGCGGCCGTTCGTCCCCGCGGGAGATCAGCCGCGCCGCCGGCAGATCGAGCACGCGGGCGGTGGTTTCGACCTCCGCCGTCAGCACGGGCATGCCGGCCTGCCGCGCCGCAAGCCTCGCCCGGTCGAGCGCCGCCCGCGCCGCCTCCGTCCGCAGGCGCCGGACGGCGATGCCCGATGCCACCAGCTCATGGGCCGCCCGCAATGGCGGCGGCAGCGGCATCGGGTCGAGCGCGGCCAATGCGCGCTCAGCTTCATCGAGCCGGCCGATCAGCACCATCCGGCGAATGGCGATATTGCCGGCATGGGCGGCGTTGACCCGGTCGCCATGCGCTTCCAAAACCCTGCGCGCCGTCTCCAGCGCCTTCGTCGGCCATGTCAGGTCGCGCGAGACGAGCGCGATTTCAGCCTCGGCGACCACGCAGCGCGCCCGCGCCACCGCCTCGCGCGGCCCGAAGGCACGCGCCGCACTCTTCAACAGCGCCTTGGCGCGGACGAGATCGCCGAGCTGCGCCATGGCAATGCCGCGCAGCGCGAGCGCCGGCGCATCGTCGCGCAGCGCCACCCGCTTCAAGGCACCCAGCGCATCACCCGATGCCAGCGCCCGCGCGGCGGCCGTGATCAGCGAGTCCATTCAAATCCCGTCACACTTGTCACTCCCGCCATTCGCCTGCCCGGCCGTAAGCTTCATCCAACGGCCGCAACCGAGCCGGATGCTACGACGAGAGACAGGCAAAGGAGAAGACCCATGACAGTGCCGAACGCAACACGCGAAGAATGGCTGGCCGCAAGGCTCGATCTGCTCGAGGAGGAAAAGGAACTGACGCGGCAAAGCGATGCGCTGGCGGCCAAACGCCGGCAATTGCCCCGCGTCCGGATCGACAAGGACTATCGCTTCGACACCGAAGGCGGCGGCGCCTCGTTGAAGGATCTTTTCGGCGGGCGCTCGCAGCTTCTGGTCTATCACTTCATGTTCGGGCCGGATTACAGCGCCGGATGCCCCTCCTGCTCGTCGATCGCCGATGGCTTCAACGGTTTCTTCGTCCACCTGGAAAACCACGACGTCGCCTTCTGGGCCGTCTCGCGCGCCCCGCTCGAAAAGCTCGAGGCCTTCAAGCGGCGCATGGACTGGAGCTTTCCCTGGGCCTCGTCGGCCGGCAGCGATTTCAACGCCGATTTCAGCGTCTGGTTCAGCCCGGAGCAGCAGCGCCAGGGCGAGATCGAATATAACTATCGCCGCGAACCGCCCGCTCCCGAGCCGGCGGCGGGCAAGACGGTGCCGGAATGGCAGCCGCGCGGCAGCGACGAACCCATCGTCCAGATCGCCTCCATGACCGGCACCGACGTCCCCACCTACACCCGCGACCGCCCTGGCGTCAGCGCCTTCGAACTGATCGACGGCGCCGTCTACCACAGCTATTCCAGCTATGCGCGCGGGCTCGACGGGCTCTGGGGCATGTACCAATGGCTCGACCGCGCCCCCAAGGGCCGCAACGAAACCGGCATCTGGTGGCGCCACCACGACCGCTACGGCAAGGAGTGACGACAATGGCGCTCTTCGCTCACGCCTCGAAACGGGCTGACGACGCCGGCCCCTCCCTCGACGCCGCCAACTGGCTGTCGCTCGCCGCAGCCCCGACATTCGCGATCATGGCGCTGCTGACGGCCGGGAGCCCGGATATGCTCTGCATGACCACGGCAGACGCCTTTCCGCTCACCGGGATGACATCGATGTACCTGCTGATGACCGGCTTCCACCTGGCTCCGTGGCTGCGGCTTGTTGGTGGGTGGAAGGGCCGCGGGTGATGGTTGGCATTCATCCGTTTTGCCCGTCACAGAAGCAGGGATGCCGTAAGAGAGGGTGTGCCGTGTAGCCCCCTCATCCGACCCTTCGGGCCACCTTCTCCCCGCTGGGGAGAAGAGGGAGCAAGCGGCGCGCGGCTGTAACCATATCAAGCGCTTCGATTGGGAGCGAGGCCTTGCGGCAATGTCCCTTCTACCCAGCGGGGAGAAGGTGCCGGCAGGCGGATGAGGGGGCCGCACGTGGTACGCAGCATAGGAATCCAGCCACGCGCGCTCAAGAGAACCTCACCCTGAGACAAATGATTCGAGCGATGGCACGCCACTCCAGCAATTATCAACAAGAGGTATGGCGGATGACGGCAAAACCATGCCATGACCGATCCACCACAAACCCAACGGACAAAGGCCTGGCCATGAAGAAGATCGGTTTTCTCTCTTTCGGGCACTGGACGCCCTCGCCTCAATCGCAGACGCGCTCGGCGGGTGACGCCCTGCTGCAGTCGATCGACCTTGCCGTGGCGGCCGAAGAGCTCGGCGCCGATGGCGCTTATTTCCGCGTGCACCATTTCGCCCGGCAGCTCGCCGCCCCCTTCCCGCTGCTGTCGGCCGTCGGCGCCAGGACGAAGCGGATCGAGATCGGCACCGCCGTCATCGACATGCGCTATGAAAACCCGCTCTATATGGCCGAGGATGCCGGTGCGGCCGATCTCATCGCCGGCGGGCGGCTGCAGCTCGGCATCAGCCGCGGCTCGCCCGAGCAGGTGATCGACGGCTGGCGTCATTTCGGCTACGGCCCGCCCGAAGGCGAGAGCGATGCCGACATGGCCCGGCGCCACGCCGAAGTCTTCCTCGAAGTGCTGCGCGGCGAAGGTTTCGCCAAGCCGAACCCGCGGCCGATGTTTCCGAACCCGCCGGGCCTGCTGCGCCTCGAGCCGCATTCCGAAGGCCTGCGCGAGCGGATCTGGTGGGGCGCAAGCTCCAACGCCACCGCCGTCTGGGCGGCCAAGCTCGGCATGAACCTGCAGAGTTCGACGCTGAAGGACGACGAGACCGGCGAGCCCTTCCACGTCCAGCAGGCCGACCAGATCCGCGCCTATCGCGAGGCGTGGAAGGCGGCCGGCCATACGCGCCAGCCGCGCGTCTCGGTCAGCCGCAGCATCTTCGCGCTGGTCGATGAGCGCGACCGCGCCTATTTCGGCTATGGCGGCGACGAAGGAGACAAGATCGGCTTCATCGACGAGAAGACCCGCGCAATCTTCGGCCGCAGCTACGCCGCCGAGCCCGACGTGCTGATCAGGCAGCTCGCCGAAGACGAGGCGATCGCCGAAGCCGACACGCTGCTGCTCACCGTCCCCAACCAGCTCGGCGTGGAGTACAATGCCCATGTCATCGAGGCGATCCTGACCCATGTGGCGCCGGCGCTCGGCTGGCGGTGAGCTCGGCGGCGATATTGATGGCTTTATCGAAGGACGGGTTTTGGGCGCGGGCATCACCCGGCCTATTCCCGTGCTTATCAAAGAGCGAGGATGGAGAATGCCTTGTGTCCAGCCGGACGAAGACCCCTCCCCAACCCCTCCCCACAAGGGGGAGGGACTAAGCTGAGGCACCGTCTCGCTCCTCCCGAAACGTCGAAGATTTAGGAAGCTGGTGCGGCAAGTTAAGCCCCTCCCCCTTGTGGGGAGGGGTTTGGGGCGGGGTCTTCTACAAGCATGCCGCCAACAGTCGGCGCCCCCTACCTCAAGCAGCATCAACGCCCCAAGCCTTGAACCATCGCATGGCTGACCGAGTTATGGCTGTACCGAACCGCTCGAGTTGCCTCATGCCACGCACGAACCTCAACGATATCCTGATTTTCATGGCCGTCGTCGATGCCGGAAGCTTTGTCGGCGGCGGTCAGGCCATGGGGCTTTCGCGTTCGGCGGCGGGAAAGGCCGTGATCCGCCTGGAGGATCGGCTGGGTGCGCGCCTACTCACGCGGACGACGCGGAGCCTCAGCCTGACCGAGGAAGGGCGGCTGTTCTACGAGCGAGGGCTGCAGATCCTCGCCTCGGTCGATGAGGCGGAGGCGAGTGTCGCGGGCAAGAGCGGCACGCCGCGCGGGGTTCTCCGGCTCACCGTTCCCGAGGCCTTCGGCCGGCTCGTGGTGCTGCCCCTGCTCGAAAACTATCTCAGGGCCTGGCCCGATCTCCAGGCCGAGGTGAGCTTCACCGACCGCTTCGCCGACATCGTCGAGGAAGGCTTCGATCTTGCGATCCGGATCGGCACGATGCCACCGTCAGCCGACAGCCGCCTCGCCTCCCGCGTCATCGCAAGCGAAAAGCTGCGGCTCTGCGCCTCGCCCTCCTATCTCGCCGAGCGCGGCGAGCCGCGCGATCTCGAAGATCTCGCCGCCCATGACTGCCTGTTCTTCACCAGCCGCAATCAAAGGCAGGGCTGGCGCTTCCGCGGTGAAGGCGGCGCCTTCGTCAAGGCGCCGGGGCGCAGCCGCCTGAGGCTCGACAGCGGCGAAGCCATCCGCGACGCGGCGCTGGCGGGCTTGGGCATCGCCCTCCTCCCCGACTTCCTGAGTGCCGCCGATCTGACCGCCGGCCGCCTTCGCCACGTCCTGCCTCACCTCGAAACCGAAGACGCCAAGATCGTGGCGCTCTACCCCGACAAACGCCTGCTCGAACCGCGCGCGCGCGGCTTCATCGAGCTGATGGCTGGGGAGTTCGGGCGTCGCGGGTAGAGCTGCCCAGTCCTTCAGGCGACGGCCTTGTCGAAACCGCGAAAACTCCTCAGCGCCAGCGGCGCGAGGGTGGCGGCGAGATAGGCGAGCCCGGTGAGGAACAGCGCTCCGGCAAGGCCGGTCGTGCTGATCAGCGCCCCGCCGACGAGGCCGCCGAAGGGGATGAGGGCAAAGCAGAGGGCCGCGTTCATCGCCGTGACGCGGCCGGTCAACGGTTTGGGGATGCGCTCGAAGATCACCGCCGACAGGATGGGATTGAGGAAGCCGGAGGCAAAGCCGGCGATGGCGAGCGTCGCGAAGACGGAGCCGAGCGGCGCATCGACCGCCAGCACCAGAAAGCGCGGAAATCCGGTCAGCAAAAAAGCCACGGTATAGACGATCAGGCGCGGCATGCGCTCGCCGATGCCGGCGGCAATCGCCGCCCCCGCGATCGAGGCGCCGGTGAAGGCGGCAAACATCGCGCCGAGCAGCTCCGGCCCGTGACCGGCATTCCGCGTCCAGACGGGCAGCAGCACGGCATGATAGGCCTGATCGAGCAGATTGGTGATCGCCACCATGGCGACGATGCTGACGAGCACGGCATCGCCGCTGAGAAAGCGCCAGCCCTCGCGGAGATCGTCGAGATAGGAGGCCGTCTCGCCCGGCAGGCGAGGCACGCGCCGCAGGCCTGTTATGCCCAGGCTGACGACCAGCGCGGCGGCAGCGAAAGTGACGGCGTTGACGACGAGCGCCTGGCCTGGGCCGATGAGCCCGATCAGCGCGCCGGCGCCGGCCGCGCCGACCGTCGAGGCCAGCCGCTCGATGGCGCTGGCAACACCTGTCACCCGCTCGAGCGGCACGTCCGCCAGCGCCGCGATATCGGGCACCATCGCCTGCTTGGCGGCGTCGGACGGCCCGCGCAGCACGCCCATGGCAAAGACGAGAAGCAGCAGCACCGGCACGGTCAAGAGACCGAAGAGATCGAGAAGCGGCACCAGCCCGACCACGACAACCGAAGCGGTGTCGCAGATGACGGCGATGCGCTTGGCGCCGACACGGTCGATCAGCGGCCCGCCGAGCGCCTTGGCGACAACGTAGGGCAACATCTCCATCATCGCCGTCAGCCCGGTCAGCACCGGGCTGCCTGTGGCGCTCAGCACCAGCCAGGGAATGGCGATGGTCGAAAGCCGGGTGCCGGAAAGCGAAAGCGTCTCGGCGGCGGCAAGCGCGAGGAACGGCCCGCCCCGCCTCACGGCTCGTCCTCCCGCTCGCGGTGCGGAACACGGCCCGGATAAGGGAAGGCATGCAGCATGACATAGAAAGGAACGACGTCAGGATTTTGAGAGGCCGCCTCTCCCAGCGGCGGGGCGGCCTGCATCGCTTCGAGAATGATGTTCCTCAGCCGCTTTGTCAGGGCCTCGGCCTGTTCAGCCGTCATCGGGATGATGATGTCGTCGGCGGCCGTCGCCTTGCGCCATTCGGCCGGCAGCTCGGCATATTCCTCCAGCGCCTGCTGCATCTGGCCGACCTGCAGCGAAAGTGCGGCCTGGTTGAAGGCGATATCGAGATCCAGCGCCTCCCCCTCGGCTTCGCTCGGCGGCACCGAGGTCAACTCATGGCTCGCGCGCCACCAGCGGTCGCGCCGCGAGGCATGCGGCGCCTCCTCGATGAAGCCGTATTGGGCGAGCTGGCGCAGATGATAGCTGGTCGCGCCGCTGTTCAGGCCGAGCCGAGCGGCAAGCTGCGTCGCCGTGGCCGGGCCGTCGATCCTGAGCATGCCGAGCATGCGCAGCCGCACCGGATGCGCCAAGGCCTTCAGCGCGGTCGGTTCGGGCACGACCCGGCTGACGGTACGGGAGGCGGCGGCATCTGGGGCAGGGTCAGAATCCTGTTCTTTCATGATCTAAGCATACATTGCAAACATATCTTTGCAAAGATTTCTTTGCAAAATTCATTGAGCTGGAAAGGCTCTTGAAAACCGGCATCGCACCTAGCCAAGCATGATTCCGCCCCCTAAGACCGTCGCCATGATCCGCATGAACGAGGGTACGGGATGGCTGAGGAAGCGCAGAAAAACATCGGCACGTGGTACATCGACCCCAATGCCGAAGACAGGATGGCCGATGGACATGCGCCCATCTGGCGCCACCTGATCGATCTGATCCTCGAGCGCGACCTCTCCGAAAAAAGCGTGCTCGATTTCGGCTGCAACCAAGGCGGCCTGCTGCGCCATCTCTATGCGATCCGCCCGTTCCGCAAGGCGCTCGGCGTCGACATCGCCGAAACCTCCATCGCCAAGGCCGAGACGCTGAAAGGCAATTTGCCGATCCAGCATCAGGTCGGCGGCAGGCTGGACGGCTGGAGCGAGGAATTCGATCTCGCCCTCAGCCACGAGGTCATTTATCTCGTCCCCGATATCGACGCCCACGCCGCCGACATCCGCCAGGCACTGAAACCGGGCGGCGTCTATTACGCGGTGACCGGATGCCACACGGACAACCCGCTCTGGCCGAAATGGCGCGAGCTCGTGGCCACACGCACCAACACCGTCGTTCAGGATCGATCGATCACCGATTACGGCCGCGCCTTCGAAAAGGCGGGCTTCGACGTCTCCGCCCGCAAGCTCGAATATGACGGCTTCATCCCCTTCGTGGCGGACGGCTGGACGCCGGACTTTGCCGATGCGCTCAACTATTACACCCAGACCAAGATCGTCTTCAGGCTGGTGAAGCGCTGAGGCGGCCAGGAGATCGCATCTACAGCAGGTCTGACGGATTGACGCGGATGCCGAACCGTGCCTTTTCGCCGGACCAGGAATGGATGCCGATCACCTCCCCCGTCGCGAAGGAGACGAGCGGAGCGCCGGCCGCGCCGACATCGCCGTCGCAGCGATAGGCAATGACGGATTGTTCGTCGATCTCGCTGATGCTGCATTCGGCATCCACCGAGGCGCTGAAATCGGCGGTATCTCCCTTGAGGAACGGCATGATCAGCCGGTCGCCAACGACGGGCGCATCTGGCCTTATCTTCAGGATCTGTTTTCCAGAGACGGGAGCCGTCAGCCTCAGCAAAGCGATCCGGTGATCGGAAGACCCCTCGCCGCGCAGAACGACACTTTCGACCCGTGGCTCGGCCCCGGCTGCGGCGACTCCCTGCAGCTTTATATCGCCGAGTTTCGGTGAGCCCGCAGCAATGTCGCCCGGCACGCAATAACCGATCGTCGCTATCGTCCGCTCGCCGATCAGGAAACCGGTGCATTTCTGCCATTCCCGAACGCTCTGCCGGATCATCACGAGCACCAGCGATTCCCCCGCATTCTGGACGCGTTTCAACACGCCGCCATCCAGTATGTTGTTGCCGCCGAAGGCCCGCCAATTATCGGCCGCCGATGCGGTCGCGGCGGAAACCGTCTGCGGGGCGAGTGCAGGATCCTTCTTCAGATATTCCGAAACCGGGCCGCTGTAGTTGGGAATGAGGCCAGAATCGACGAGAAAATGAAGATTGGCAATTCTGGCGGCGCTGTCCGGCACTTCCAGATATTTCTTGATCAGCTCCGACTGAAGCTTTTCCCGCTCCAGCGTGATGGTATTCTCGCTCTTCTCTCTTTCCAGAGCGATGGTGTTCTGGTTGGAGTAATAAGCCGTGATGGAATTGACGAATATCGTGATGATGCCGCCGAATATTGCCAGCAATAACGGTGATTTGAGGAAACCGAACCGCTCTCGCATCATCTCGATGCGCGACGTCTCCTGCTTGTACTTGAATTCCTTGTCGAACTTCTCTTTCTCGAATTCGAAAAGCTCGCGCTTTGAAGGTTCTTCCGTTCCCTTGATACCATTCATCTTATGGCCCCCGCCCCCTGCAACAAACGCAGTCGATGCAACTAGAATATAGGTGTCGAGCTGTATTGCAATCTGATGACGGTTATACCTGGATCACGCCTGGCACCGACTGAAGTTTCACCAGCTCGACATCGAAATGCGGCGGACTATCTGCAGTGACCTGGACGAAACGGCCCCTGACGCGAAAGATTTCCTGGACGAGGTTGCGCTCGGCAAGCTCATGCGGGGCGCCGTCGAACCTGAGGTGCCCCTTTTCGAGCAGTGAAATGCGGTCGCTGACCGCGATTGCCTGGTTGATGTCATGGATCGCCATGACGACGGTCACGCCCTTTTGGCGGCTCAGCCGATGCACCAGATCGAGCACCTCGACCTGATAGCCGATATCGAGGAAGGAGGTCGGCTCGTCGAGCAGCAAGATCTCCGCTTCCTGGGCGAGAGCGGCTGAAATCCACGCCCTCTGCCGTTCGCCGCCGGACAGTTCCCGCAGGCTGCGGTCGGCCAAATCGGACAGCCCGGTACTTTCGAGCGCCCATTCGATCGCCTCTTCGTCGCGGCTGTCATAAGAGCGGAACAGGCCGACATGCGGATATCGGCCCTGGCGCACGAGCTGGGCGACGGTCATCTCATCGGGTGCGGTCGGCTGCTGTGGCAGGAAGGCGAGCCGCTTCGCCAGCATCCGGCGCGACATGGAGGCGACAGCAATGCCGTCGAGCGACGCCCTGCCCTCGGCCGGGCGGATGAGCCCGGCCAGCGCATGCAGCGCCGTGCTCTTGCCCGAACCGTTCGGGCCGATCAGCGCCCGGATCTCGCCCTTTTCGAGCGAAAGGCTGAAGCTGTCGAGAACTTTGCGCTTGTTGTACGTCACCGAGAGGTCGGAACAGGACAATGGCATTTCGGCCTCACATGGTTTTGCGCAGCAGCGCGAGCAGAAGCGGAACGCCGAAGACGGCTGTGACCACGCCGATCGGAATTTCCTCGGCCTGCCCCAGCAGCCTGCCGATGAGATCGCCGAGCGTGACGATGACGGCGCCGAGCACTATCGTCAGCGCAAGCGACAGCATGAAATTCCGTCCCGACAGAAAGCGCGCGAGATGCGGCACGATGAGGCCGACGAAGACGATCGGGCCGACCGCGCCGACGGCACTCGCCGCAAGCGCGCAGGAGACGATCAGCACGATCGAGAACTGCCTGCGATAGCCGAGGCCGAAGGAGCGGGCGACAGGCGCATCGAACCGCAGCAGCGTCAGCGGCCGGTAGATGACCGGCAGCATGGCGAGCCCGGCGATGGTGAAGGGCAGCAGAAAGAGCGCGTGATCCCAGCTGCGGGCGTAAAGACTGCCGGACAGCCATTCGAGAATGATCTCGATGCGGGCCGATCCCCATCCGGCGATGAGGCCGATCGCCATCGCATGCAGCACCGCGCCGACCGCCACGCCGCAGAGCGTGATGCGCAACGCACTGAGCCCGAGGCGGAAGGCGAGCAGATAGATGACGCCGCCGGCAAGCAGGCCGCCGGCAAGGCCTGCCGCAGGCAGCCATGCGACCGGCAGTTCGGCCAGCGTGTTCGAGCCCGGCTCGAAGATATAGACAGTAAAGAGCAGGAAGATCGTCACCGACAGCGTGGCCCCCTGCGACACACCCATCAGCGATGGGTCGGCGAGCGGATTGCGGGTGATGGTCTGCAGGAGATATCCCGCCAACGAAAAATGGATGCCGGCGAGAATGCCGGTGGCGATGCGCGGCAGCCGGATATCGAGGATGATCAGCCGCGCTTCCGCCGAACCGCCGCCGGTCAGGACGGCCGCGACGTCACCCATGGGAATATCGGCGACGCCGAGGAAGACCGCCGCCGCTAGCGACAGGAGCGCGAAGACGCCAAGCGCGAAGGCCATGCCGAAACTTGTTGAATCGGCCGATATCGATGCCGGCGCGCTCATCGCGTCTCACCCGCAAGGCTCAGCCGTCCGCGCTGGACGAGATAGATGAAGATCGGGCCGCCAAGCAATGCGGTGATGATGCCGACCGGCAGCTCGCGCGGAATGGCGATGCTGCGCGCGAAAACGTCTGCGACCGTCACGATTAGCGCGCCGAGAGCCGCGCTCAACGCGATCTCCCATCCGGTGCCGCTGGGCTTGAGCAGCCGGGCGATGTGGGGAGCGGCAAGCCCGACGAAGGCGACCGGCCCGGCGATCGGCGCGACGCCCGCGACCGGGACGACGGCCAGAATGAGGATGAGCGGCTTCCACAGGCCGAGCTGCAGGCCCATTCCGGCCGCTGCATGATCGCTGAGCGTGAACATGCCGATGACGCGCCGCAGAACCAACGCCCCGACGACGCCGGCGATCGTCCAGGGCAGCATGTAGAAGAGATGAGACCAGGTGCGCCCCTGGAAACCACCGGCAAGCCAGAAGAGCAGCGATGCCGATTGCGGCCCGGTCAAGAGCAGCACATAGGTGGTGATCGCGCCCAGAAACAGCGAGACGCTGACGCCGCCAAGCGCAAGCTGCAATGGCCGTCCCTGCCCGCCGCGCGACACCCAGAACGTCATGGAAGCCGCGGCAAGCCCTCCGGCAAGGCCGATGAAGGGATAATAGGCTGGCGAAAGCCAAGGCAAGAAGACGAAACAGCAGACGATCGGCGCGACCGCGCCCGAGGTCACGCCGGTAATGCCGGGATCGGCCAGGGGATTGCGCGTCAGCGTCTGCAACACGTAGCCGGAAACCGCAAGGCCCGCTCCGCCGGCCGCCGCCGCTAGGCTGCGCGGCAGGCGCAGCGTCCAGACGAGAATGGATTCGAGCTTGCCGTCGGGCGCCAGGAGCACGCGCAACACGGTCTCCACTGAAAGCGTCTTGGCGCCGACCAGCAGGCCGAGCATCGCCGCCAGCGTGGCGGCGACGGCGATGAGCCCTATGGCCAGGAATGATTGCCGGGGGCTCATTGCAAGCCTTGTCCCGGAATTAGTTCTGCAACTCGGCCGGGATCAGCTTGGCGGCTTCGGCCTTGACGTCGACGGCCGGGAACGTATCGGGGTAGAGGTAGTGCGCGGCCTCGCGCAGGACGATTTCGCGGGCGATCGGGCCATTGGTCTCGACCCACTGGTCGCCGACATAGAAGACGCGGTTGTTCTTCACCGCCGACAGTTGCGACCAGATCGGGTTGCCTTCATGTGGGCGATCCGGGCCGGAATCATAAACGAAGATGACCTCCGGATCTTTTTCCAGCATGGTTTCCAGGCTGAGGTCGATGCCGAATTCGCCGCCGGCGGTCTTCGGCCCGGGAACATTGTCGCCGCCGATCGCAGCCACGATCGAGGCCGAGGTATTTTCCGTATGGAAAGCGAAAGGCGTCGCACCGCCCCACATGATCAGGAAGCGCGGATGAACATCCTTAGGCGCCTTGGCGGCGAACTCCGCCAGATGCTTGCGGAAATCGGCGTTCAGTTGCTCGCCGCGCTCGGGCTTGCCGAGCAGCTTGGAAAGGGCGGCGGTCTCGCTGTAGCTCTCTTCGAGCAGCTCCATATTGTAGGCAACGTAAGGCGCGATGTTCTGAAGCTGGGCAGCATTGCCGGCCGTGTAGCGGCGGATGGCGATGATCAGGTCCGGCTTGGCTTCGGAGAGAAGTTCGAGATTGGGCTTGGCGCGCTGGCCGATCTGCTTCATCCCGGACGTCAGGCCGAGCAGGAAATCGGGCTCGCGGCCTGAAGTCATATAGGTGCTTGCGACCGGCTTGATGCCGAGCGCGAGAGCCACGTCGTCGGCGAAATAGGAAATCGAGGCAATGCGCTTCGGCTGCGCCGGGACTTCGACGGTAACGCCGCGATCATCGATGATGACGCCGCGATCATCGACGATCGAAACCTTCTTGCCATCATCCGCCTGGGCGGCACCCGCCACCAGCATTGCGGACAGGCCCAGGACCGAGAAAAATCTACCTGCGTATCGAGTCATATCTGACAACTCCCCTCTGATACGCAGAGGCTTTAGCCAAAAAAGAGGAGTTTAACAATCAGGATTCTTTTGCGCGCTTTCTGAGAAAACACGGCTGTCTCAATCCTCCGGCAGGGCAAAGACCGCGCAGGGCTCGGCGATGCCGCGCAGGGCGTGTTCGCCGAGCGGCGTCAGCGGGCCTTCGGTGTTATCAGCCACGGCGCCCGAGATCAGCACGCTTCGGCCGAGCGGCTTGCAGAGCCCTTCCAGCCGGCTGACCAGATTGACGGCCGGGCCGATGGCTGTGAAATCAAGCCGATCGGCGGCGCCGATATTGCCCCAGAGGATCTCGCCGAAATGCAGTGCGGCGCCGAAAGGCAGCGGCGCCAGCCCCTGGGCCTGGCGCATCTGGTCGAGATGAGCCATGCCGGCGCGGCAGGCGGCGACGGCCCGCAGCGCCGCCTCGCAGGCTTCCCGATCGGCCCGGGCTTCGTCGCCGGAAGCCTTCGCGACGGGAAAGATCGCCAGCACGCCGTCGCCGATGAATTTCAGCACCTCGCCGCCGAAGGCGTGCACCGCGCCGGCGACGCGGTCGAAATAAGCGTCGAGCGCCGATATCATCGCCTGCGGTTCCGTCACTTCAGAAAGCGCGGTGAAATCCCGCAGATCGGCGCAGAGAAGTGCCGCGCGAATGGTTTCGCCGGTGCCGCGGGCAAGCGCGCCGGACTGGACACGCGCCGCACTGCGCCGGCCGAGATAGGCTTCCAGCAGCGCCGCCCGCGCCTCCCGTGCCGCCAGCGCTGCCAGCGGCGCGGCGGCAAAACGCGCGACCTCCTTCAGCCGCGCGGCTTCATCGGAAGCGAATTCACCCGCCCCTGCCCCCTTGCCGATGCCAGCCCAGCCGAGCATGGCGCCATCCTGCGAAGGCCCGATCCTCTCCTCCCAAACCGGCCCGAGCCCGGCCAGCCACTCGCGCCCGGCATCGCTTCGCGGTGCGGCGGCAAAAGCGAGCGCCTCGATGACCGCCCCGGTCTCGGCCCGCCACAGCCAGGTGCGCCGCGCGATGATCGGATGCGGCACCGAAAGCGTCAGCGCCCCGCCGGAAAGCGCCAGGCCATCGGCCAGCAGCCGGCGCCCGAGCTCGGCCAGGAAGCGCTCGGGAGCGGGCGACGCCGCGGCCTCGTCAATCAGCCAGGCAAGAGAGGGAGGCAGATCCATGTGTTAACATTGCATCGCCCCGGGGATGTCCGCAAGCGAACGTTCCACAACCCTGTCAACCCCATCACCGAACAAGCCTGTGGAAAACCGTTCATCACGGTGGAAAACAACCAGATAAACACCTTTAAATTGCGCGACATTAATTCGGTTATGTGCCAGCTTGTCATTAGCGATTGAGGGGTTGCTATGGGCACGACATATTGGCCGAAAGATCCGCTTGACGGGAATGACATGACGCTGCTGACGTCGATCCTTCGGCGCTGGTGTGCGCGTTATGGGATCGAATTCACGGCGGAAGAGAGCAAGCGGAAGGCCAGGGAACTCGTCGAGTGGTTCGAGTTCGGGGTCAAGGACCCGGCCGAGCTCGAAGAGCTGATCGACGGAAAGCACTGGCTCGTCAGCCGCATCTGAGCGCAGCCGTCATTTCCAAGAGATAAAGGCCGGGCGAAACATCGCACCGGCCTTCGTTCGTCTGCCTCTGTCCAAGGATTTTAGTAGTCGTCCCGCCAGCGGCGTTCGCGATCCCAGCGCCGCTCCTCGCGCCAGCGCGGGCCGTCCCAATGGCGGTGATGCCGCCGTTCCCAGCCCCAGCGCGGCGGACCGCCGTAGAAAGCCACCGGCGGCGGGCGGCGCCAGTTGCGTCGGCATTCGCCCCAGCGGGTCAGGTGCCAGCCGCGGCCACAGGCGTAGTCGACCTTTGTGACAGTGCTCTCAACCTTGATTGTCCCTACCGGCATCGCCTGCGCTGTGCCGATCGAGAGGCTGCCAGCGAGCAAGGCAGCCGCGATAGAAAGTGCCTTCATCGAAAACTCCATTTCATCCAGCCGCAACCACCTTAGGAGCGCCAAATTGAACTGGAGATGAACTGCACGTTCATGTTTGGAGGCAGGAAAACAGCGCTTTTGGACGCCCGGCCGCAGCGCCGGCAAGCCGTTCCTCCCGCAGCGTCAGGCGCTTGAGGAGCGTCCCCTGCCTGCCGAAAACCGTTCATGTCCTGCCGTAAAAAGGATCCGGACCGGGGTCCCGTCCGGCCGCGACTTCGGTCAGCCGGCCGAGATAATGCGCCCAGCCTTCCTCATGGCCCGCGCACTGCTCCGCACTCGGCAGACCGCTGTGGGTGAGCCGCAGAAGCGTCCCGCCTCCCTGCTCGATCAGATCGATCTCGACCAGGCTCGATCCCGGCGGCACCACCTCGCTGCCGTCCCAGCCGAAACTGTAGGCAAGCCGATGCACCGGCACCACCTCGCGAAACGAGCCGCGCGCAAAGCGGGCGCCGGTGACGTTGACGAGATAAAGCCCGCCCGGCTCCGGCTCGATCTCCGCCTCCGTCCCCATCCAGCGCAGGATCTTCTCCGGATCGGTCATCAGCGCAAACACCGCCGCCGGCGGCGCCGCGATATGCGCCTCGCGATGGACGACGAAAGGTTCTGGCATCGCTCTCTCCCATGGTTGCTGCCCTGCCCCTTATGACGCCGAGCGGCATGCTTTTTCGACATGGATGTCCTCAGCAGGAGCATGTAGGCGGAAGGGCGTGATCAGCAAGGGTGGTGGGGTATGCATCTATCGTCTGTCAGAGCACTCCCCTCGCCCTTCGAGGGGGCACCACCTCTCCTCCTCATTCCTGTGCCTGTCACAGGAATCCAGCCACGGCGCGTCCGCGCCGTGAATGACTCACGAATGGCTCACCTGGAATGAAGAGAGTCTCCCGTGCCCAAGGACTTAGGCGCGCTGGATCCCTGTGACGAGCACAGGGATGAGGGAGGTTGGAGCAGCGTGCAGCATCCCGCAACATCCCTCATCCCGCTCAGGCCAGAGGCCGGAGCCTCGAAGGACATGCTGCAACGGTGCTCCTTGTATCCATCAGCCGCCAACCCCACCCACGAAACCATCTTCCCCCTATTGCCAGCCCGCCGCCTTGCCCCTATTGTCGCGCTGTTCTCAGGGCGGGGTGAAAGTCCCTACCGGCGGTATGCAGTTTCAATTGCGAGCCCGCGAGCGCCTTCTTCGGAAGGGTCAGCAGATCAGGTGAGATGCCTGAGCCGACGGTCATAGTCCGGATGAAAGAGAACGCGCGTTGCTGCTGCCCTCCCGGGCTGGCGGCGGACGTTCGTGATCGCCTTGGGTGACGTGTCTGTACGCCAAAGGAGATGACTATGACACCCACCCGTTATGCCTTCGTCAAAGCCGGCTGGCACGCCGATATCGTCGACCGTGCGCTCGAAGGTTTCCAACAGCTCGTTCCCGCCGAGCAGATCGACGTGTTCGATGTTCCCGGCGCCTTCGAAATGCCGCTCCTGTCGCGCGATCTTGCCGCCACCGGCCGTTATGCCGCCGTCATCGCCGCCGCCTTCGTCGTCGATGGCGGGATCTACCGCCACGAATTCGTCGCCCAGGCCGTGGTCGATGGCCTGATGCGCGCCGGCATGGATACCGGCGTGCCTGTTCTGTCGGTCTCGCTGACGCCGCATCATTACCAGGAAACCGAGCATCACACGCAGATCTACCGCGCCCATTTTGTCGAGAAAGGCCGCGAGGCGGCACGCGCCGCTCTCATGATCGGGAAAACGCGCGCGGCTCTTGCGGCATAGAAGCCCGCGCAATTGACGGCGGGATTGGCCCGCCGTCCCTCGCTGGAGGACCTTTACCGGCGCGCCGTGTGGCACCCCTCTCGTCCCAAGAGGCGGACCATCGCCCACCACCTCACCGGTAGAACATATCCCGCCACTGCTTCTCGCCGATCAGGCAATCCGTCAGCGGCCCGGCGCCGGCGACCCTCTCCACCGTCGGCGGCGGGGACAGGCCGCTGATCTCCAGCACCAGCTTGCGGCGCACGGCGATGGCGAAATCCTCTATTCTGTGGACCGGCAGCACGAAGGCGCCGGGGCCGCCGATGACGCAATCGGCGTAATATTTGTCGAGCCCGCCGGGCGCATCGGAAGGACGCAGCATGATGGCCAGCCCATTGATGATCATGCCTGACGCCACCGTCTTGTCGCGGACGGGCGTGACGGGATCGCCCGAGTTGTTGGGGCCGTCACCGGAAACGTCGATCACCTCGCGCCTGCCCTGGAAGGGACCGGTGGCGATCATGCTGGCGCCCTGGTCGATGGCGGTCGAGATCGAGGTGCGCCGCTGCGTGCCGATCGGCCGGGCGTCGAGCTTGTCGGCAAAGGCGATCGCATCCGCTTCCGTCTCGATCACCTGCCAGTCGATCATCGAATCCTGGACGACATAGCCCGCCCATTCGAAATAGCTGATGGCGATGCGGCCGGTGAGCCCGCCTTTCACCGCATCGATGAATTCCTTGTGCTTGAGCGCCTCGACATAACCCCGGCGCTGGATGCTGATCTCCTCGAAATCCATCGACCGGGAGGTATCGACGGCAAGCACCAGCGTGACGTCGACTTCGTTGCCGCCGGCGCCTGCGGCCGGAACGAGACCGGAAAGACCCATGAGCACCGCAATCGTCGTCAGCATCGACAAATCCCCGCGCCATCAAGCAGGGAAACTGTAACACAGCTTGGCCCGCGCAGGACGCCCGGCCGCGCGAGGGGCTTCAATTTTCGGTGATATCAGCAACGCCTGCCTCGCCCTTCGAGGTTCCGGCCTGGACTCTTGGTTGCGTGATCTGCGCGGCCTCTCCACGATGCTTCATTGGGGCACTGCCTTCTCCTCCCTCATTCCTGTGCCTGTCACAGGAATCCAGTGCGCCCAAGTCCTTGGGCGCGAGAGACTTTTCAACTCTCGTATTGAGTCATTCACCGCGCGGACGCGCGGTGGCTGGATTCCTGTGACGAGCACAGGAATGAGGGAAGGAAGGTTAACGCATCATCTCGCTTCTCAAGGCCCCTACGAGCACCTTCGGGGAGGCTCTTCCGAGAACCTCACCCTCACCCCGCCACCAAAAGCAGCACATAAGCAATCACGCTCACCATCAGCCCGCGAAACGCAAATGTAACGCAGCGGTATTTGTTGCGGGCGATGGCGGAGAGGATGTTGGCGTTTTCGAAGTATTGGTCGAAGAGGTAGCGCTCGTCGCGGCGAAGAGCGGCGTCGAAGAACATGTCGCGATGCTTGGGCCAGGCGCCCCAGAACAGCGAGGTGGAAGCGCCGAGACGGCGCGGCAGCACGACGAGGATCGCCGACAGGATGGAGAAGACCGAGGCTGCGGCCAGCAGGCCGGAAAACAGCATGCTGCCCGGCGCGCTGCCGGTGTAGCGCGCCAGGCTGAAGACCGCCCTCACCTCGCTGGAGCTGACCAGAAAGGCGAGCATGAAAGTAAAGATATAGGCGGCCTTTTGATCGGATATCTTGATCTGATCGTAAAATATGTCGTTGATTTTCTTGATATGATCAAAATATTCGGTGCTGACGTCCCCGCTTGAGGGATTGCTCAGCATAACCTCAGTGGCATTTTCGAACTCGCTCACGTCAATACTCCACCCCAAAAGTGTTTCCCTGATAGTACACTTTGGAACGAAAGCAAGAACACGTGTGCAACGTGCTTGACTTTTTCACTCTACACGGACAAAGGGGAAGCGGGGTGTGGGGTCGAGGACATGCGGGGTTATTCCAATAACATCTGTCGCGTCGGGATGGCGCTTGCGTTTGCCGTGCCCGGTTTCGGGCTGCCGGCAATGGCCGACCCCGTGCAGCGTGCAACACCGGTCGCCGGCTCCGTCATCGCCCGCAAGACCGGCGAGGAAGTTCGCTTCATCGACGTATCGGACTGGCGCGTCGTCGACATCAACCAGGATCTTTTGACCGGCGACGTGCTGCGCACCAATGCTAACGGCCAGCTTGCCATCGTCTTTTCCGATCACACACAGGTCCGCCTCGGCCGCAATTCCTCGCTGCAGGTCAAGAAGATGGCCGCGAGCGGCGATACAGTGCTCAATCTCCAATCGGGCACCATCTGGGCGCGCGCCGAGCGCGGCGGCCAGGGCCTGACCGTGGAAACACCGGCCGCCGCAGCCGCCATCCGCGGCACGGACTGGACGATGACCGTCGAGGGCGCCAAGACCTCGATGATCGTGCTCGAAGGCCGCGTGGCGCTCAGCAATCCGCAAGGCAGCGTCGAAGTCAACGAGGGCGAAGGGGCGGTCGCCACCATCGGCCAGGCGCCGACCAAGATCATCAGCGTCAATCCCGACGACCGCGAGCAGATGCTCTTCTATCTGGACCTGCGCGACGGCTTCGACCTGATGCCGACCTCGCCGCTGCGGGCCGACCGCATGGCGAAGGAGCGCCGCCGCCTGCTGGCGTTGCCGCCGGAGCGCCGCACGAGCGAAGACTGGCTGGAGCTTGCCGAAGTGCAGAGCGCCTTCGACGGTCGCCAAGCCGCGGCCGCGACGCTGGAGAAAATCCGCGGCCGCAAGCTGACGGCAGCCCAGCAGGCACGCGTCGACCTGATCGACGCCACCATCGCCGGCTCGGAAAAGCGCTATGGCGATGCCGCCAGGCTCTTTCAGAAGGCCCTGCCGCATCTCGATCCGACACGCCGCAACATGGCGCAATATGGCGGCTATTTCGCCCGTTCGCTCGCCGACCCCGCCCATGCCGAACCGCCGCCGGCCAACAGCGCCGGCCCCTACGGCGCGATCATGCATGCCTATACGACGGGCTTCCTGGAAAACCCGCGCGCCGCGCTCGAGATCATCAAGAAAGCCGAACAGCGTTATCCGGACGATCCGACCCTGCCGGCGGTGCGCGCCCAGCTGGCGGAGCTCACCGACGACCGTGAGCAGATGAAGGAAGCGATCGAACGCTCGCTGGCGCTCGACCCTGATCATCCGATGGCGCTCGCCGCCCGCGCGGGCTACAAGGCGAACTATGAGAGCGACATCGACGGTGCGCTTGCCGATCTCAATCGTGCGATCGAACTCGCGCCCGGCGGGTCGAGCACGTTGAATTCACTCGGCCTGCTGCAGAGTTCGCGCGATGCCAACGGCGAGGCGGAAACGGCCTTCAAGAAGGCGATCGAGCTCGATCCGCAGGACCCGCTCCTGCACGCGAACCTCGCGATCCTCTATCTCGACCAGGCGCGCATGAAGGAAGCCAAGCGCGAGATCGACACCGCGATCGCCCTCGACCCCTCCTTCGATCTCGCGCTGCTTGCCCGCGGCCGCTACTATCTTCAGACCGGTGAACGCGACAAGGCCCTGCAAGACCTGCTCGCCGCCAGCACCGCCAATCCCGCGCATTCGCAGTCGCAGTTCATGCTGGCAGCCGCACACTACGAAAAGGGCGACCGGCTTCCCTCCGAGCAGGCGCTCGACAACGCCAACCGTCTCGACGATGACGATCCGGTCATCGCGGCCTTCCGCACCGCGATCGATATCGACGACTACGATTCAGATGGCGCCATCCGCAACGCGCAGGAATTCCTGCGCCGCTCGCGCGCCCGTGGCGGTGATTACAGCGGCCTCGGCGCCAATGCGAGCGCCGGCTCGACCCTGAACAACGCCTTCCGGCTACAGGGCCTGGATGCCTGGGGCCGCTATTACGGCGATGCGGTTTTCGATCCCTTCAAAGGCAGCGGCTATATCGATCAGGCGATCAAGGGCAGCATCTTTCCTTTCGTCAACGCCACGAATTTCAGCGACGACAATATCATCCAGAACCGCGGCAACGCGTCGAGCTATTCATCTTTCATCCAGGGCCTGCTGATTTCTCCGCACATGCTCTCCGGCCGTTCGCGCTCGGCATCACTCTTCGACGTGCCCTTCATCGAAGGCTCGCTCGGCGGCGGCATCAACAGCGTCGACGGCCATACGAGGCGCACCGGCGAGGCCGATATCCAGGGCTATTCCAATGAGACCATCCCCATCAGCTTTTATGGCAATCTAAGCTGGGAAGAGCTGGCGCTTGATCGCGACTACCGGGATTTCGGCGGTGTCCAGACGGATAACAAGCTGCTGAGCGCCAACGGTTATCTGACGGCAACCGTCACGCCTGACGATCGCGTGGTCGCTTTCGTCAACCATGCCAAAAACGATGGAACACTGAGCGCGCAGACGCAGGGCACGACACTGACGGACCTGTTCAATCTGGCAGGCTTTCCGATCAGGACGACGGTATTGCCGGAATATGTCGGCCGCGATGTTGACAACGAGATAACCAACGCTGGGCTTGGCTGGAGCCACACCTTTGCCTACGAAAACATATTAAACGGCGCATTCTTTTATTCGGAGATCAAGTCGCGGACGGCAATCTCTCTTCAGGTCGACGATGCCCCGGTTTTACCCCTGCCCGACCCGGACATCATTCCGGTTCTGGATACGAGAGAGGACACGACCTCCAGAACCTACATCGGTGCTCTCAACCATTCCATCGGCAGCGGGCCGCTGACTTGGCGATACGGTATCGAAGGCGGTTGGATCGACACCAGCAAGACCACCTACTCCCGCCTTTATGAACTCGTTCCTCTCGTCCCACTCATCCCGGAAATCATCGACGGTCCGACCACCACGAGCAACACCGTCAATATCGCCCGCGCCTATGTCGATGTGCTGCATGAGATCACGCCTGATCTCAAAGGCGAATACGCCTTGTTCGCCACACGCCTGGAAGGCGACGGCATCGATATCAGCCGGCTGGAGCCGCGCTTCGGCCTCGCCTGGGCGCCGGCTCAAGGCCACTGGCTGCGTGCCGCCTTCATGCGTCAAAGCTTCGATACCACCGTGCCGACCCTTGCCCCGATCGGCATACTCGGGCTACAGACCAACCAGTTTTCCACCAATCCGCAAGGCTATACGGATACGGTCGCCCTGCAGTGGGATGCCGAATGGACCGACCGTTTCTTCACTTCGGTCGAGTATCAGCATCAGGAATTGCACGATTTTTCGATCGATCTGCCGCTGATCTCGCTTCCCTCGGATACCAGCCTTCCGATCTCGCGCGGCAGGATTGATCGCGCCGCGGTCACTGCCAACGTCGTGCTCGGCCATGGTTTCGGCCTTTCGGCGACCTACGCCTATATGGATTCGGAAAACAGGGATCCGCTCGAGCCGATCTACGGCGGCCCCCTTCCCTTCATACCGCAGAATTCAGGGCAGATTGCACTGACCTGGGTCAACGAAGCCAAGGTCAAGGCGACCGTTGCCGCCAACTATTTCGGCGAGCGCGATGGCGATCGGTTCGGCACCAAGCTCGACGACTATTGGAGCCTCGACGCCCACCTGGTCTGGGAACCTTTCGACAAGCGCATGGAGCTGGAGGCGGCCGCCTATAACCTGCTCGACGAGGACTTCGAGATCACCCCCGGCGTGCCCGGCTGGGGCCGCGCCTTCAAGGGCACGCTCAAAGTCCGCTTCTGATGCAGGTGCGGGACAAGCCCCGGCAGGCCAGGCAGATCAGGAGCCGTCATCTCCGGCTCCTGGTGCTGTCGCTGACCACGCTGATCGCCATCTCGCTGCTGTCGCGCCTGCCCGCCTGGTCGCTGCTGGAGCTCAGAAGCTTCGACTATCTCTCGACCGTCGACGATCCCCGCCCGCCGCAGGGCGGGCCTGTCATCGTCGCCATCGACGAACCCTCGCTTGCCGATATCAACGCGCAATGGCCCTGGCCGCGCAGCCTTCATGCCGAACTCGTCAGCCAGTTGCGCGCCGCCGGCGCCCGCGTCGTCGGCCTCGACATCATCATGGCCGAGCCCTCGAACCCGGATAATGACGCGGCGATCGCCGCCGCGGTCGGCCCCGATATCGTGCTCGCCGGCGACGAGACGCTGATCGAGACGCCGCAGGCCTCGCAGCTGATCCGCGCCACACCGCTGCCGCAGCTAACGCAAGCGGGCGCCGTCACCGGCATCGCCTCGATCGATCTCAGCGGCGACGGCATCTTCCGGCGCATTCCGGGGTACGAGGACGGCTTTGCGGCAATGCTCGCGAAGACAGCGGGAGCGGCACGCGCCTCCGTGCCGGCCGGCCAGTTGATCCAATCCTTCGGCCCGGCCCGCAGCTATCCCACCGTTTCCTATTACCAGGCGCTCGACCCGAAGAACCTGCTGCCGCCGGATTATTTCAAGGACCGCGTCGTGCTGGTCGGCCTCAGCCTGCAGAATGCGCCGGCGATCGACAAGGGCGGCGTCGATGCCTTTGCCACACCCTATACCGTCCACACCGGCAAGCTCGTCTCGGGCGTCGAGATCCAGGCGACGATCTACGACAACATCCGCAATGGCCTGTCGATCGCCGAAGCCCGCTTGCCGACGGTTGCCGCCTGCATCCTGATATCGGTGCTGCTTGCCGCCGCCACCGTCTGGCGCTCGACGGGGTGGCTGACGGTCGTGACCAGCGCGGCCGCCCTCCTCGCTTTTGCGGCCGTCAGCTTCGCGGGCATCCGGCTGGCCCATGTCTTCGTCTCGCCGCTCGGGCCAACGGTCGCCTATATCTCCGTCGTCTTCGGCCAGGCCGCCTTCGATTTTGCCGAAGAGCGCCGCAACAAGCGCCAGATCACCCGCGCCTTCGCCCAGTATATCTCGCCGGATCTCGTCCGGCGCCTGTCGAACGACCCCTCCCAGCTGAAGCTCGGCGGCGAGCGGCGCACGCTCTCGGTGATGTTTTCGGACGTGCGCGGCTTCACCACCATCGCCGAGACGCTGAAGGACGATCCCGAGCAGCTGACCGGCCTGATCAACCGGCTGCTGACGCCGCTTTCCGACGTGGTGATGGATCACGGCGGCACGATCGACAAATATATGGGCGACTGCATCATGGCCTTCTGGAACGCGCCGCTCGACGATCCCGACCATGCGCTGCATGCCGTGCGCGCCTCGCTCGCCATGCAGGCGGCGATTTCGAGGCTGAACACCCAGCTGGAGCGGGAGGCGGCCACCCTTGGCCGCAAGCCGCACGTCCTGAAGATGGGCGTCGGCATCAACACCGGCGAATGCATCGTCGGCAACATGGGCTCGAACCGCCGCTTCGACTATTCCTGCCTCGGCGACAGCGTCAACCTCGCCTCCCGCCTCGAAGGCGCCTCGAAGAATTACGGCGTGGCGCTGCTGCTCGGCGAAGAAACAGCAAGGCTCGTCGCCAACACCTACATCATCGTCGAACTCGACCGCATCATCGTCAAAGGCCGCACCGTCCCCTCACCCGTCTTCACCGTCGTGCACAAGGCCGACGCCGAAGCCCTCACCGCCCACCAGGCCTTCATCGACGCCAAATACGCCGCCACGCTTGCACCGTCCGATCCGGTTTTTGATACGCTGGCTGCGGATATACCGGAGCTTGCGGGATATTATGCGATGGTGCTGGATGGGCTTGCGGAAGGCGGGGAGTGATCGCGCAGCGACTTGAGCTTCGACGCGGCAGTGCGACGGGGACGCGTATTTCAGGATGAGAGTGGATGGGCGTGCCGTGTGGCACCCCGGCAAAGGGAAAAAAACCTGTCTTGCACCCAAGAGAGCCTCATCCTTGCTGAGGGGCTTCCTCCCTGTGCGTCGGCGCAGCATTACCCAGATCATTAGCTACCCGCAGCCTCGCAATCTCAGGCCCCACAACCGCAATGAACAGCCCGGGATCGCCGAGTGCCCTCGCCGAGAGCATCGCCCCATGAACCGAAGCCATCAGCATTTGCGCCTGCTCTTCCGGCCGCTTGTCCAGCCGGAAGTGGCCCTGCTCGACGCCGGCCTGCAGCACTGAGGTCAGCCATGCGGCGAGCCCCTGGAAATGGGCGCGGACGCGGGAGGCGACTTCTTCCGGCAGCATCTGCATTTCGCTCGCCAGCATCGCGCAGACGCAGAAGGGCCGCGAGGCGTCGCGGATACATGTGTTCCAATAGTTTATGTAGAGATGCAGCTGATCGGCGGGGCTTGCAGCCTGCCCGCGCAGCGACTGCAAACCCGCCTCCGCCTGCTTGGTGTAACGATCCACCAGCACCGAGACCAGCTCGGCCTTTGTCGGAAAATGATGGTGGATGCTTGCCTTGCGGATGCCGATCGCGGCCGAGATATCGGCATAGCTGAAGCCGTTGTAGCCTCCCGCCACGATGAGCGACTGCGCGATGTCGAGGATTTTGTCGGACGTCGAAGCCATTGATTTCATAGCGTCGCCTACCCTCTGGTAGGCAGATTGTCAAGCCTGGAGCTGCATCGCTTGCATCACAAGAAGGTGTGCGGCCGCGGCGTTGACTCCTATTTCTTATCTACCTACTAGTAGGGAGGAAATTACAAAGGAACCGCCGATGCAAACTCAATCTTCCCTCCAGTCCGACTGGCTGAGAGCCTATTATTTCGCCTGCGCCGCCTTCTCGGTGATCTGGATCGCCGCCGCCATTCTCCTTGCCGGGCAGCCAGGCGCCGTGGCTTTTCTGCTGGTGGTCTATCCCCTGTGGGATGCGCTCGCCAATCTGATCGACGCCAGGGTCAATGGCGGCCTGCAGGCCAACCCGTCCCAGACGTTGAATGTCGCCGTCAGCACCGTCACGGCGCTTGCCGTCGCCATCGCGCTCGGCCACAGCACCTATGCGGTGCTGGCCGTATTCGGGGCCTGGGCGATCCTCTCGGGCCTGTTGCAGCTCTATACCGGCGTCAGGCGCTGGCGCATCTACGGCGCCCAATGGGTCATGATCCTCAGCGGCGCGCAATCGGCCCTTGCCGGCGGCTACATGATCAGCCAGTCCTTTGCCGCCGCCGCGCCGACGATCCTCGATATCGTGCCCTATGCCGGGTTCGGCGCCTTCTACTTCCTGCTGTCCTCGATCTGGCTCGTCGTCGCGGCCCGTCGCAAGGCACATGCATAGGCGCTGCCGGTCCGCGCGGCGGCGATCCGAAGTATTGCCGCCGCCGCCCATTCCCATGCTCCCGGCGGAGAATTGCGGGAGACGACCACCTTCTTTCGCGCTATGAAGAGTGGTCAGAACTCCCGCCCATAGACCCCGAGGTCACTCCATGGCTTTGAAAGTTCTCTTCATTGGCGGCACCGGCCAAATCTCCCATCCATGCGTCGAACGCGCCGTTGCCGAGGGCCACCATGTCAGCGTCTTCAATCGCGGCCTGAGAAGCGCCGCCTTGCCCGCCGGGACGACCTCGATCGTCGGGGAACTCGGATCGGACGCCCATGCCGATCTCGCCAGGGCCAATTATGATGTCGTCTGCCAGTTCATCGCCTTCACGCCCGATCAGGTCGCCCGCGACATCGAGGTCTTCTCGGGCAATTGCGGCCAGTACATCTTCATCTCCTCGGCCTCGGTCTATGAAAAGCCGCCGCGTCATTACGTGATCACGGAGGAGACGCCGGCGATCAATCCCTACTGGCCCTACAGCCAGGCCAAGATCGCCTGCGAGGAACTGCTGAAGAAATCCGGCAATCTCGCCTGGACGATCATCCGCCCCAGCCACACCGTCCGCACCGGCCTGCCGATCATGATGGGCGACAGCGACATCATGGCGAGACGCATGCTGGACGGCGAGCCCATCATCGTGGCCGGCGACGGCCACACGCCCTGGACGCTCACCCGCTCGGTCGATTTCGCCGTGCCCTTCGTCGGGCTTTTCGGCAAGCCAGCGGCGCTGAAAGAGATTTTCCACATCACCTCCGACCGCGCCCATATCTGGAACGATATCCAGAAGACGATCGCAAGATTGCTGGGCGTCGAGGCCAGGATCGTCCACGTGCCGACGGACACGCTGATCAGATACAATCCGGAATGGATCGGCCCGCTCCTCGGCGACAAGGCATGGACGGCCATTTTCGACAATTCGAAAGTCAAGCGCGTGGCCGGCGACTTCACCTGCGCCGAGAGCCTGGACGAAATCCTCGCCGACTCGATCATGCACCTCAAGCAGCGCCTGGCGAAGAGCCGCCCGCCGAAGGGTGAGCTGGATGCGCTGATCGACAGGATTTGCGCTGAGCAAGGTGCGCTTGGTTAGGATAGACAGCAGGCATGGAGTGATGGCGACAGCGCACCCGCGGACGCGCCATCGCCTCGTTTGCCGATGAGAATGACCGGCCGGAAATAGTTTGCGACGGCCTGACTCTATTTCTTTATTACATTGATATTGACCGTGACGTCCTTGATCGTTCCCTCACCGTAGGACACCCGCACCTTATACACGTCCTTTCCGGAGTATCCGGCGTTAGAAGTATAATATTCGGACACGCCAGGAGATTTCCTGGAATTGCACCGAATCTGGGGCGCACCTGTTGAGTAATGTGAAAAAATCTTTTCGCTAACGAATTCAACCGAGCCGTGCGCCGGGGCTTGCACCAACTTTATCTTCGCCATCGTTGCAGCGGTGCAGTCTGGATTCAAATTGTAAGACTGGCCCATCTTCGTCCGTTCTCCGCTCACAGCCCGGCTGTGATCCTCGGAAATTTGAACACCGTTACTGGTGGTGGCACATCCAGACAGGCCTAAAATTATGGAAAGTACAGAAATCGAAATATGATTTTTCTTGAAAACTCGCAAACAGGACATTCGTCTTTCATCCCCCGGTTTAAATTGTAATACAATTCACCCTATCCAATCGGCAAGTTATTTCAATGGCTCGTGGCCCTTCACCCCCAGGTGAGACTCTAGTGAGCGCCAACCCCTCCTCCCTCATCCCTGTGCTTGTCACAGGGATCCAGCGCGCCCAAGTCCTTGGGCGCGGGAGACTCTCTTCATCCCAATTGAGTCATTCACGGCGCAGACGCGCCGTGGCTGGATTCCTGTGACGGGCATAGGAATGAGGGAGTTTGGAGCGACGTTCTCGCACTTGCTCGTCACCTCTCGCTGGAACGCGGCATTCTCCCACTCGCACCTATTCCAGCCGCCGCGCCTCCAGCGGAGCCTCCTGCCTGAAGCCGTCGAAAAAGCGGCCGCCATGCAAGGCAAGCTCTCGATCGGCCAAGGCGAGGAATCGGCCGCCGTCACCCTGCACCGCCAGCCTGAACGCGGCATCGAAGTCCGCCGCCAGTTCCACATCGAGCTCCCTCAGAACACGCGGCGCCCACTTGCCGCGGCCGGCCCATGCGCCGCGTCCGAGCAGCATCAGGTCGGCGAGCTTCTGGTGGAGAGCCGCCGCGATGGCGGCGATCTCTTCGGGTGGGCGGTGGCCGCGCAGGTCGTCGGCGAGATCGGTGACATGATAGCGCAGCATGTCGTAGCTCGGGCCATCGAGAGGCTTCGGCCCTGCGGCAAGAACGCTCGCCGCCTTCGCCTGGAGGAGGCGCGCACGCTCGACATCCGGCCCGACGAGGCTGCCCGTCGCAACCATGTTGACCATGACCGGACAACCGCTCTCCGCATCCTGATGGAGATAATGCGCCAGCGTCTGCGGATCGTGGACGAAGGCCTCGACCGGAAAACCGTCTTCAGTGAAGGACTCCCGCCAGGCCCTGTCGAGCGACGCAAATACGACGACGAGATCGATATCCGAAAACCCGGTCCCCTCGCCGCGCATGATGGAGCCGGAAACATAGGCGAAGGCAGCCCCGGCATAACGGCTGGCGAGAGAGCGGCGGGCGGCGGCGAGCGCCTGCTCGGCAACAATCTGTTTCTCGATATCGTCCATGTTCTCGTCCTCGAATGCGGGAGGCGAGCGGCAACAAAAAACCCGCTCGTTTCCGGCGGGTTGGTGTCTTCTGCGATGAACGGAATTCAGTTCACGCGTCTGCCACCCACCGCCAAACGGTGGTCGTAGACATCGTGGAAACTGCGAAAATCCTGCTCATGGGCGTAAGTTATCGCCCGCCGGCAACAGCGTCAATCCGCCAAGCACGCTTCCCCGCCGCACTGTTTTCCGTCTAAAGCGCGTCGCGATCTTTCAGATTCGCTCCTTGCGCTTTAGGTCTTTGTTGCTACGCATGTCGTTATCGCAAAACCGCCGCACACTTTTGCGCGACATGCTCTAAGATCACCCAAAGACTCGTTGAACAGGAAGGCCCGCCATGCCCCATCCCGCCACCGTCATTCCGCGTCCCGCACCGGTTCTGCTGCCGGTCGAAGGCAGCGATGAGCGCTTCCCGGTGCGCCGCGTCTATTGCGTCGGGCGCAATTATGCCGATCACGCGATCGAGATGGGCCATGATCCCTCGCGCGAGCCGCCCTTCTTCTTCCAGAAGAACGCCGACAATCTGCTGCCGGCCGGCAGCGCCTTTCCCTATCCGCCGCTGTCATCAGACGTGCATTACGAGGTGGAATGCGTGCTGGCGCTGAAATCGGGCGGCGCGGACATCAAGGCCGAGGATGCGCTCGACTGCATCTACGGTTATGCCGTCGGCATCGATTTCACCCGCCGCGACCTGCAGGGCGAGGCCAAGAAGCTCGGCCGTCCCTGGGAGCTCGCCAAGGCCTTCGAACATTCCGCCCCCGTCTCGGCGATCGTGCCGGCAAGCCGCCTCGGCCATCCCGCAAACGGCCGGATCTGGCTGGAGCAGAACGGCAGGCGCGCTCAGGACGGCGACCTCAACCAGATGATCTGGAAGGTGCCGGAGATCATCGCCGAACTGTCGAAGCTCTTCGTGCTGGCGCCCGGTGACGTAATCATGACCGGCACGCCGGCCGGCGTCGGCGCGGTTGTGAGGGGCGACCGGATCACCTGCGGCATCGACGGCGTCGCAAAGCTGTCGGTCGACATCGTCTGAGGAGAGGCCCATGCCCGTTTACGCCCTCGGCGGACTGACCCCGAAGCTGCCGCCCGCCGGCCTCCACTGGATCGCGCCGGATGCGCATGTGATCGGCGACATCGAACTCGGCGAGAATGTCGGCATCTGGTTCGGCTCGGTGCTGCGCGGCGACAATGAGCGGATCACCATCGGCGCCGGCACCAACATCCAGGAAGGCGTCATGGCCCATACCGACATGGGCTTTCCGCTGACGACGGGCAAGGGCTGCACCATCGGCCACCACGCCATCCTCCACGGCTGCACGCTCGGCGACAACGTGCTGATCGGCATGGGCGCCACCATCCTGAACGGTGCGAAAATCGGCAACAACTGCCTGGTCGGCGCCAATGCGCTGGTGACGGAGGGCAAGGAATTCCCCGACAATTCCCTGATCGTCGGCGCCCCCGCCCGTGTGGTGCGGGTGCTGGATGAGAAGGCGGTGGAAGGTATTCGCCGCTCGGCGGAAAATTATGTGGCGAATTGGCAGCGGTTTGCGCGGGATCTTAAGGTGATTGGGTGAATGAGGCCGAAGAGAGGTGATGGTGTGCCGTGTGGCACACCTGTAAAGAAAAGAAGCGAAGTCTCGCCCTCACCAAACGCCCGGAACCCACCGCCAGCGCACCCGCGCCATATATTCCGCATATCCCGCAAGCCCCTTGCGCAACTCCGCCTCCTCTCCCAGCGTCCGCCCGAACAGCGTGACCACCAGCAGCCCCACGGGGATCAGCGCGTAGAGGGAGCCGAGCGACAGCGCCATGCCGGCGGCGAGCACGATGGCGAAGGCGTATCCCGGGTGACGGATGGTGGCATAGGGGCCGGTGTCGATGACCTTGTGGCCGCGGTCGGTCTGGATGCGCACCGTCGGCTCGAAATGCTGGTTGACCGACTGCGCCCAGGTAAGGCCGAGATAGCCTGACGTCATCAGGACATAGCCGATGACCACGACCCAGTCCGGCTGCGGCGCCCAATGAAAGCGCCCGTCGTCGAAGGCGCCGACCGGAAGAATGGCGGCGAAGAGGATGATCGTCAGCGTCGCGACCACGGCATCCCAGGCCTTCGTGCCTTTCTGGTAGCGGCTACGCGCCGCAAACAACTCCGGATTCGTCCGCCAGATCCAGAGGATCGCGATCGCCGTCAGTGCGAGAAACAGGCCGAGGAACATCCAGCCGCGCGGCCAGTCGAGCGTGCCGGCCGGCCAGAACAGCGCCGCGAACATGACGATGATGGTGATGCCAAGCGACCCGAGCGATGGCGCCAATGCGCGGCCGGGTCCGGTTTTCAGCTGTGTCATGGCCATTCTCCGCTCCCAAGCCTGGAGCGTCGTGCCTCCTCACGAGCGCGCATCGGCCCGAAAATCGATGCCGATTTTCAGACCGATGCCCAGCAGCCCCCCGCTGAATTTAGAAGGTGAAACGCGCCCGACAACGCATTGTTCGAGCGATCGATGAGCCGCCCTACTCGGCGGCCTCCAGAAACTGGCTCTGCCCGGAAGAAGCTGCAAGCGCCCGAACCCTGGCTTCCGTCTTGGCGATCAGCTGATAGAATTCGTCCTGCGCCTCGACATCGAGCTGAATGACGGCGTTGACGTCGTCGGGCGTATCGCAAACGCAGGCGACCGCCGAGATGGGACAAATACCACCGGGATAACGCTTGCCGGTCCCGGTATAGGCGCGGCGGCCCCAACGCTCGGAATGGACCGTCTCTTCCCGTTCGAGATGGAGGATCGTCCCCTTGCACGCGGTCACGATGGCCGCTTTGCCATAAGCGAACCAATGATAATTGAGCCTGCGGAGAATATATTTGCCAGTGATGTCTTCCCCGGCGAGCTCGGCCGGGTTTTCTATCATTCGGATCATGACAGCGTCCTCAACATGCGAGCAATATCCGTCATCTCTACTTTCCTCGCAAGTCGAAAAGCGCAGCTTTTGTAGTAACTTAGTCACAAAGTATTTCTGATTCTTACATCCTGCACGGGTCGGGCAGCGCTTGGGGGCGTACAATTCGTCGTCGAATTTACTGCCGCTGCACCTGGTTTTGCCTGTTCTGGAGGGCGGCCGTGCGCCGATGCTTCGCGTTACAGGCAGTGCTCGGGGCACCCCCCTGTGTCCTGCCGGGCATCTCCCCCACAAGGGTGGAGATTGGCAAGAAGCTTGACCATCGCTCCCTCTCTAACGGTAGCGACAATCACAATGCTTAGTTGTTGGGGAAAGTGGCGCTTCCAGCCAATCTCCCCACCTGTGGGGGAGATGTCCGGCAGGACACAGGGGGGTGCCACACGATACACCCTCTCCATCCTTCCCGCCCCTAGGCGACACTCCTCCGCTTACGCCGCGCAGGCCTCGCACAATCCGCGGATCTCGATCGTGGTTTTCTCGGGCTTGAACTTCTGCCCGCGCACCCAGGCCATCAGCCGGTGGTCGACCTCGTGGTCGTGGAATTCCATCACCTGGCCGCAGCTTTCGCAGATGGCGAAGGCGACAATGCCGTGGCTGTGGCAGTTTTCGCCGGGATGGGCGCAGGCGACGAAGGAGTTGATGCTTTCGAGCCGGTGGACGACGCCGTATTCGAGCAGCTTTTCCAGCGCCCGGTAGACCTGCAGCGGCGCGCGAAAACCATGGTCGCGCAGCTTGTCGAGAATGGTATAGGCGCTGAGCGGCCCTTCGGCCTTTTCGAGCACGTCGAAAACGAGCGACTGGTTCTTGGTGAGTTGCGGTGTCGTCATGAGCCTTGTCCTTGCGCAAGTGCGCGGCGCCTGACGGGGAGCAGGCTGAGAATGAAGAGGATCAGCGCCGCGACCACGATCGACGGGCCGGACGGCGTGTCGTAGGTGAGCGAGCCGAACAGCCCGCCGACGACGGCGGCCGCGCCGATCAGCGAGGCGAGCACGGCCATGATCTCCGGCGTGACCGAGAAACGGCGTGCCGCCGCTGCCGGTATGATCAGCAGCGAGGTGATCAGCATGATGCCGACGATCTTCATGGCAATCGCGATGACGACGGCCATCAGCAGCATGAAGAACAGCCGCGCCCGCTCGGGCCGCAGCCCCTCGGCCTCGGCCAGTTCGGCATTGACGGTGGCCGCCAGCAGCGGCCGCCAGAGCCAGGCGATCGCCGCCAGTACGAAGAGCCCGCCGCCCCAGATCAGGGCGATATCAGATGTGGACACCGCAAGGATATCGCCGAACAGGAAGGCGATGAGATCGATCCGGACCCAACTCATGAAAGCGACCATGACGAGACCGATCGCCAGCGTGGCATGCGAAAGGATGCCGAGCAGCGCATCGGCCGACAGCGCCTGGCGCTTCTGCAGGAAGAGCAAGAGCACGGAGACGAGCGCGGCGACGGCGAAGACCGCCAGCGTCAAGTTGAGTTCGAAGAGCAGCGACAATGCAACGCCAAGCAGCGCCGAATGGGCGATCGTATCGCCGAAATAGGCCATGCGCCGCCAGATGATGAAGCAGCCGAGCGGCCCCGTCGTCAGCGCCAGTCCGACGCCGGCAAGGATGGCGCGCACGAAGAAATCGTCAAGCATGGCGGCCCTCCCCGCTGCGGGAATGGGCGTGTTCATGCGCATGATCGTGCCCATGATGATCGTCATGAGCGTGCTCATGAGACCCATGTGCGTGATCATGCCCGTGCTCATGGGCACCATGAGGGTGATGTCCGTCCTCGGGGTGACAATGATCGGTCACCGAGCCGTCGGCGTGTTGCACGCGGCCATCCGGCAGGTGCGTATGATCGTGGTGATGGCTGTAAACGGCGAGCGTCTGGGCCGCCCGGCTGCCGAAAAGGCGCACATATTCCGGGCTGCGGCTGACGGCCTCGGGCGTGCCGCGGCAGCAGACGTGGCCGTTGAGGCAGATCACCGTATCGGTCTCGGCCATGACGACGTGGAGATCGTGCGAGATGAGCAGGATGCCGCAGCCGCTGGCATTGCGGATCGATTTGATGAGGTCGTAAAGCGCGATCTCGCCGGAGAAATCCACCCCCTGCACCGGCTCGTCGAGCACCAGCAGGTCGGGCTTGCGGGCAATGGCGCGCGCCATCAGCGCCCGCTGGAACTCGCCGCCGGAAAGGTGCTGCACCTCGGCGCCGATCATATGGGCGATGCCGGCGGCTTCGAGCGCTGCCTGCATGTCGCGCTCCGGCAGCGGGCCGGTCAGCGTCATCAGCCGGCGCACCGTCAGCGGCAGCGTCCAGTCGATCGAAAGCTTCTGCGGGACATAGCCGACCTTGAGGCCGGAGAGACGCTCCACCCTGCCCTCGTCCGGCTTCAGCACGCCGATCGCGGCCTTGGCGCTCGTCGATTTGCCCGAGCCGTTCGGCCCGATCAGCGTGACGATCTCGCCGCGCGAAACGGAAAATTCGACGCCGCGCACCAGCCAGCGGCCGCCGCGCAGGACGCCGACATTCTCGAGCGAAACCAGCCGTTCGCCCTTGGCATGTGCGGGAGAGAGCATCAAATTTTCCGACAGCGCTGTTGCATCCTGCTATTGCACACGTTATAGCATAACGCAATTGATGTAATAACATAACATTTGCAATTCAAGCGGAGCATATGATGAAACGCGCCTTGGGGCCTGCCCTGAACAGCTTGGCCCTCAGAATTCCGGCTGCCCTCGCCATTCCGGCGCTTGCGATCCCCGCTTTGCTTTTTGCCGGTGCGATGCGGGCGGCCGATGCACCCGTCGTCGTCACCTCGATCAAGCCGATCCATTCGCTGGTTTCGGCGATCATGCAGGGTGTGGGCGAGCCGGAACTGATCGTCGATGGCGCCGCTTCGCCGCACACCTACAGCATGAAACCCTCGAATGCGCGGGCGCTGCAGGATGCCAAGGCCGTCTTCTGGGTCGGCCCGAACCTGGAGGCTTTCCTCGAAAAACCGCTCGAAGCTTTGGGCTCGAATGCCAGCGTCGTCGAGCTCGACAATGCGGCCGGCCTGACCAAGCTGCCCTTCCGCGAAGGCGGCGCCTTCGAGGCGCATGACGACGGGGACCATGAAAGCGCTTCCGCCGACGACCACGATCATGCGGCTGAGCAAGCACATGATGGTGGGCATGCCCATCACGATGATCATGAAGAGCACGGCCACGGCGCCTTCGACACGCATCTCTGGCTCGACCCGATGAATGCCAAGGCGATGGCCACCGTCATCACCACGACGCTGGTCGCCGCCGACCCCGCCAATGCCCTGACCTATCAGGCCAATGCCAAGGCGCTGGACGATAAGCTGACGGCGCTGGACAAGGAGCTTGCCGCCACCGTCGCCCCAGTCAAGGACAAGCCCTTCGTTGTCTTCCACGACGCCTACCAGTATTTCGAACACCGCTACGGCATCCGCGTCGCCGGCTCGATCACCGTCAGCCCGGAAACCATTCCCGGCGCCGAGCGCGTCTCGGAAATCCACCGCAAGGTCGGCGAACTCGGCGCAACCTGCGTCTTTGCCGAACCGCAATTCGAGCCGCGCCTCGTCAAGGTCGTCATCGAGGGCACGAGCGCCAAATCGGGCGTGCTCGACCCCGAAGCCGCAACCCTCAAGGCCGGCCCCGATCTCTACTTCACCCTCATGCGCGGCATCGCCGACAGCATGAAGGCTTGCCTCTCCAGCGCATGATATTCATGCGACATACTGGAAAGAGCTGAGGCGGAAAGAGGCGGATGACCCCGTTCCGCCTTTTTTCGTCACCATTAATGTAATGATATAACATTAATATCAATGAGGTTCCCATGGACAACAGACTTCCGGTCACGGTGCTCTCCGGCTTTCTCGGCGCCGGCAAGACGACCCTGCTCAACCACGTGCTCGCCAATCGCGAGGGCCTGCGCGTCGCCGTCATCGTCAACGATATGAGCGAGGTAAACATCGACGCCAGTCTCGTGCGCGATGGCGGCGCCAATCTCTCGCGCACCGAGGAACAGCTGGTCGAGATGACCAATGGCTGCATCTGCTGCACGCTGCGCGACGACCTGTTGAAGGAGGTGCGCGACCTCGCCGATCAGGGCCGCTTCGATTACCTGCTGATCGAATCCACCGGCATCGCCGAGCCCCTGCCCGTCGCCACCACCTTCGAATTCCGCGACGAGAACGGCCAGAGCCTTTCCGACGTCGCAAGGCTTGATACGATGGTGACGGTCGTCGACGCCGCCAATCTGCTGGCCGACTATGCCTCGGCCGATTTCCTCGCCGACCGCGGCGAAACGGCCGGCGACGGCGACAACAGGACGATCGTCGACCTGCTGGTCGAGCAGATCGAATTCGCCGATATCGTGGTGCTGAACAAGATCGGCACGGCAAGCGAAGAACAGCGCGACGCCGCGCGCAAGATCATCACCGGCCTCAATCCGGATGCAAGGCTGATCGAGGCCGATTTCGGCAAGGTGGCGCTGAGGGAGGTGCTCGGCACCAGCCGTTTCGATATCGACAAGGCCGAGACCCATCCGCTCTGGTACAAGGAGCTGCACGGCTTCCGCGACCACGTGCCGGAGACCGAGGAATACGGCATCCGCTCCTTCGTCTATCGCGAGAAACGGCCCTTCCATCCGGCGAAACTGCAGGCCTTTCTCGACAGGACATGGCCGGGCGTGGTGCGCGCCAAGGGCTTCTTCTGGCTGGCGACCCGGCCACACCATGTCGGCGAGGTCAGCCAGGCCGGCGCGATCGTGCGCACCGGCAAGATGGGCCTGTGGTGGGCTTCAGTCCCTCGCGAACAATGGCCTCAGGAACCCGGCTTCCTCAATGCCATCAGCCCGTACCTCGACCCCGTCTGGGGCGACCGCCGCCAGGAAATCGTCTTCATCGGCGCCGATCCGATGGACGAGGCCTGGATCAGAAGCGAACTCGACGCCTGTCTGGTGGAAAGCAACGCCTTCACCCCCGAGCGCTGGCGCAACCTCCCCGATCCCTTCGCCAGCTGGAACAGGCAGGCGGCATGAAGGCGACGGCACTCAAACGCTACCGCTGCATCTGCGAGGAATGCGATCCCCTGCCACCGATCGACGGACTTCATCCGCTGACGCATGAGGCTGAGGAAACGGCACGCAAGGCGAAGGGATTGCTCGGCATTGTCGCGGAGCGAGTGATGCCACGCAGGCAGGGGTGATGAGGAGATGTTTCCGACGGGAAACGGAAGGACCGGAGGGTGGACAATCGGTAAGACACTGGCCGACACCAGCCACGACCAGACGAGGTTCGCCAACTCTTCTTCCGTCATGCTCGGGCTTGTCCCACTGGTGTCCGGTTTAAATTTGGTCACCATTGGAGGCTCATCTGTTGGGGATTGGCTGGTGGGCTGCCGGCGGGTCGCAACAGGCGGTCGATCCTGCGTCGGTGCATGAGATTGGCGCGCACCAGGCGGGCGAAGGCGAGCGGGCTTGCGACGGTGGTCTGGTCTGCCTTGGCCATCTGCAGCAGCAGGTATGCGATCAGGGCGACGGCGATCTGGATGCGCACGGCATTCTCGCTATTGCCGATGAAATGGCGGATCTTCAGCGTCTGCTTGACCCATCGGAAGAACAGCTCGATCGCCCAGCGGCGCTTGTAGAGCGCGGCGATCTCTTCAGCCGGAGCATCGAGATCGTTGGAAAGGATGCGCAATATCTTGCCGGTTTCGATCCGCACGCAGACCTCCCGAACCGGCACGCTCATCGGGTTCCTGCGGCTTTTCGCCATGCGCTGCGGCAGGAGGCCGACCCGATCCGACAGGATGGTTCCAACCAGGCTAACCGCTCTTTCCTCGGTGACGGCCAATTTGGTATGGGATTTGAGGCGCGTGACGATGCGGCAGCCGGCGGCATTGAGCTTCGCCCACCAGCCGAAATCGTAATAGCCGAGGTCGAAGACATAGGTGGCGCCCGCCTCGATGGGCATAACCTTGGCGGCGGTGATGTCGTTGACATTGGCCGGCGTCACCGCCGCATAGATCGGCCGTTCGGCATTGGCATCGTAGACGACGTGAACCTTGGCGCCACAGGCCTGATCGGAAAAGCGTGCCCAATCCGATCCCGCTCCGGAAAGGCGCAGACTGCTGCTGTCGATCAGATGCACCGCCTCGCCGACGGCCCGCTTGAGCCC
>NZ_LOKX01000037.1 GCF_002211285.1 Rhizobium sp. R635
CACTCACCTCACGCACGCTACGCTTGCCGCCGCTGTAAAACTCCACAACACTCTGCTTGAACGACGTGCTGTATTTGGACATGCAAAACCCCCGAAGTTGGGTGTCCAACTTTCGGGGGTCAGTTCAGATCCGGCGGGTTTTTCATAATGAGGCGTATTGGCTTAACGCAGGCTGCTCGGATTTTGCGGCGTGCCGCCGGCGCCGCCGCCGAACAGGCTGCGGGCAGCACTCGCAGCGCTGCCGCCGGAAAGCATCTGCTGCAGGAAGGTGAGTTCCTTGCCGCCGGTCGGGGTGACGCGTGAGATCGTGTCGAACACCTTGCCGTCCTGCAGCGTATAGTTGGCGCGGCGGGTGACGACGCCGTCCTTGTCGAAATAGACGGCCAGAACGCTCTGCTCGACGACCTTCAGCTTCTGGAAGGCGACGGCGCGCGTGCGCCGCTGCGAGATGTAATAAAAGACTTCGCCGTCGAAGGTCGCCGTCGTCGACGGCGTGCCGAGCGAGAGCAACACCTGCTCGCGGCTCGAACCTTCGGGAACCAGGTTCAGCGACTGCTGATCGACGACGTAGCCCCCGTTGAGCACGGTGCTGGTCTGGCAGCCGGAAAGAGCTGAGGTGGAGGCGATTATGAAGGCAATGGCCGCGCTGCTGAAGAATTTCATGTCAGACTTGAAATACCGTTTCTTCAACGACATCTACTCCCTTGAGTGTCGATAGCAGCCATTTCGGGCCTTACACGCTTCCTCCTGCAAAACCATTGTGGCCATTCCGGGTCGAATGTCCCGAATTCGTTTCACCGACGCCTCGAAGGCGCCGTCCCGAAACCAGCCACGATCGGCATTGCAATTCGCGCCTGCTTCGGTAAACCAGCTTTCGAAATCATGCAACAAGGCCAGACGCCAGCCGGCGTGAAGAATGAGGCATTTCCGGAAAAAACAATGATCTTCGGGCTGTTCCGTAAGAAAAACAACAATCAGGCAATCGTCGACCGGCAATATGCGGCGCTGACGGCCGCCGCGCGCATGCCGGATCTTTACGAGCGGCTCAATGTGCCGGACACGGTCATGGGCCGTTTCGAAATGCTGTCGATCGCCATGATTCTGTTTTTTCGCCGCACACGCGGTTCCACCACCAGCGGCCAGGAGATCGCCCAGGAGATCGTCGACGCCTTCTTCCAGGACATCGACTATTCGATCCGCGAGCTCGGCATCGGCGATAACAGCGTGCCGAAACGCATGAAGAAACTCGCGGGCATGTTTTACGGCCGGCTCGAAGCCTATTCGAAGGCGATGGATGCCGGCGATGCCGAAGCGCTCGCTCTTGCGCTCACGCGCAATATCTACCCCGAAAGCTCGGCACCGGCCGACATGTCCGGCCTCGCCGACTGGATGATGGCCGCGGAATCCCATCTGTCCGCCGTTCCGGAAGAGCTGATCGCCACCGGTTCGGCAACGCTTCCGCCGGTTGCCCGCCCACCGGTTGCCTGAAGGAGGAAACGATGAAGAACGATCGGGACGATGTTCCCTTCTCCTATCACGTCAAGGTCGGCCATATCTCGGCCAATCCCGTCGAGGTTCATATCGAGGCCGATGCCAGCGAACTGAAGGCGCTCGCCGAGAGCTGGAGCGTCGTCTCCGTCGACGAACTCAGGGCCGATCTGCAGATCGCCCGCTGGAAACGCGACGGCGTGCGCGTCAAGGGTCGCGTACGGGCGAAGATCGTTCAGTCCTGCGTCGTCACGCTGGAGCCGGTCGAAGCCGCCATCGACGAGAGTTTCGAGCAGATTTTCGTGCCGGAGGGCTCCAAGCTTGCCCGCCAGCCCGGCAACGACGCCGGCGAGATGCTGCTCGATCCCGATGGTCCCGATCTGCCGGAGACCTTCGTCGGCGACACGATCGATGCCGGCGAGGTCGTTGCCGAATTCGCCGCACTCGCGATCGATCCCTATCCGCGCAAGCAGGGCGTCGAGTTCCAGGGCCATATCGAGGATAGCGGCGAGAACGACAAAAAGCCCTCCGCTTTCGCGGTCCTCAAGGACTGGAAAAAGGACTGAAGCACCTCTGGCATTTGACATAATTCAGTTGTAAGCGACGCCAAAACCGGTATTTTGGCCGAAATTTCGCCCTCGGCGAAAAGAAGGATCAGGGACGCGTGATCAGAATATCTCTCGACCTCATGGGTGGCGACTTTGGTCCCCAGGTTGTCATCCCCGGCGCCGCCAAGGCGCTGGAAAGGCATCCGGACATTTCCTTCGTTTTCTACGGCCTCAAGGAACAATGCGAACCGGTTTTCGCCAAGTTCCCGAAACTCAAGGAAAAATCGGTCTTTCACGATTGCGAGCTTGCAGTCAGCATGGAGGAGAAGCCGAGCCAGGCGCTGCGCCGCGGCCGCTATATCTCTACCATGTGGCGTTCGATCGAGGCGGTGAAGACCGGAGATGCCGATGTCGCGGTTTCGGCCGGCAATACCGGCGCGCTGATGGCGATGGCGAAGTTCTGTCTTCGCACCATGGCCAACATCGAGCGCCCGGCGATCGCGGCGATCTGGCCGACGCTGAAAGGCGAGAGCATCGTGCTCGATGTCGGTGCGACGATCGGCGCCGATGCGCAGCAGTTGATGGATTTCGCCCTGATGGGCGGCGCCATGGCGCGCGCGCTTTTCGAGATCGAACGTCCGACGATCGGCCTGCTGAACGTTGGTGTCGAAGAGGTGAAGGGCCAGGAAGAGGTCAAGGAGGCCGGCCGGCTGTTGCGCGAGGCGAATATCGATTCGCTCGAATATTCCGGCTTCGTCGAGGGTAACGATCTCGGCAAAGGCACGGTCGACGTCGTCGTCACCGAAGGGTTTTCCGGCAACATTGCGCTGAAGACCGCCGAAGGCACCGCCAAGCAGATTGCCGAATATCTGCGCGCCGCCATGTCGCGCACGCTGCTCGCCCGCATCGGCTACCTCTTCGCCAAGAGCGCCTTCGACATGCTGCGTGAGAAGCTCGATCCGAGCAAGGTCAATGGCGGCGTGTTTCTCGGCCTGAACGGCATCGTCATCAAGAGCCATGGCGGGGCGAACGCCGAGGGCATAGCCGCGGCCATCGAGGTCGGCTACGACATGGCTAAGAACGGCCTCAATCAGAAAATAGAAAACGATCTTAAGAAATATCATGCCAAGCGGCTGCCTCCCATGGGCCCGGAAGCGGCATGAGCTATGGGGTTCAATCGAATATGATCCGTTCAGTGGTTCGCGGGTTCGGAGCCGCACTTCCTAAGCGCGTGATGACCAATCGCGACATGGAGGCCATCGTCGATACGTCGGACGAATGGATCGTCCAGCGCACCGGCATCCGCCAGCGTTACGTCGCCGGCGATGACGAAACGACGGCTTCGCTCGGCGAGGCAGCCGCACGCGCAGCCCTTGCCAATGGCGGCCTGACGCCCGCCGATATCGATCTGGTCATCTGCGCCACCTCGACGCCCGACAACACCTTTCCGGCGACCTCGGTCAATATCCAGAACCGTCTCGGCATGAGCCACGGCTTCGCCTTCGACGTCCAGGCCGTCTGCACCGGTTTCGTCTACGCCGTCACGACAGCGGACGCCTATATCCGCGGGGGCCTTGCAAAGCGTGTTCTCGTCATCGGCGCCGAGACTTTTTCGCGCATCCTCGACTGGAACGACCGCACGACATGCGTGCTTTTCGGTGACGGGGCCGGCGCGATCGTGCTCGAAGCCGCCGAAGGCGAGGGGACGTCCGCCGATCGCGGTGTGCTGACCGCGCATCTGCGCTCAGACGGTTCGCATAAGGACAAGCTCTATGTCGATGGCGGACCGTCGAGCACGGGAACCGTCGGCAAGCTGCGCATGGAGGGCCGCGAGGTATTCAAATACGCCGTCGGCATGATCACCGATGTCATTCAGGCCGCTTTCGATTCGACCGGCACCACCGCCGAAGACCTCGATTGGCTGGTGCCGCACCAGGCCAACCGACGCATCATCGACGGGTCCGCGAAGAAGCTGAACATCGCCTCGGAGAAGGTCGTCGTCACAGTCGATCTGCACGGCAATACGTCGGCCGCCTCGATCCCGCTCGCGCTTGCGACCGCCGCCGGCGACGGCCGCATCAAGAAGGGCGACCTCGTGATGCTCGAAGCGATGGGTGGCGGCTTCACCTGGGGCGCGGTTCTGCTGCGCTGGTAAGCGTGAATCCTAAAAAACTGGCGGCGAACAAGAGCTTGACCGTAAGGCGCAAGACAAATACTCTTCGTTTGCTTTCACAAAATATTTTGTAATGGGCGGGGAAACCATGACCGGAAAAACAGTGACGCGAGCAGACCTGGCGGAATCCGTTTTCCGAAAGGTCGGTCTTTCCCGGACCGAATCCGCCGAACTTGTGGAAACCGTCATTGATGAAATCTGCAACGCCATCGTGCGTGGCGAAACCGTCAAGCTTTCCTCCTTCGCGACCTTCCAGGTGCGCGACAAGAACGAGCGCATCGGCCGCAACCCGAAGACCGGCGAGGAGGTTCCGATTTCTCCCCGCCGGGTCATGACCTTCAAGGCGTCGAACGTGCTGAAGACGCGTATCCTCAAGGCGCACATCGCCCGCAAGGTCAAGCTGAAGCCGCAAAACCCGGCTTCCTGATATCGACGTCCCCTTTTTCCCGACGACGTTTTTTCCCCTCGCGCCATCCTTGCCTGTGCGCAACGTCAAGACATGACTTGAATTGTTGGCGCCAAACCTTTGAAATATGATGAGTCGCCGTTGGATCGAGCCGCGAGGTCGCGTAGCAGTATGACGTTGGACAAGAGCCCCGATGCCTTTCGCACCATCAGCGAAGTCGCAGACGATCTTGATCTGCCGCAGCATGTGCTGCGCTTCTGGGAGACGCGATTTCCCCAGATAAAGCCGATGAAGCGCGGCGGCGGCCGTCGCTATTATCGGCCGGAGGATGTGGATCTCCTCAAGGGTATCCGCCATCTCCTTTATGATCACGGCTATACGATCAAGGGCGTGCAGAAACTTCTGAAGACCAATGGCAACAAGTTCGTCGTCTCCGTCGGCCATGGCGATCTCGCCAGCGTCGAGGCGCTTGCCTCAGGCGTGCAGGAGGCGGGCATCGGCGAACCTCGTGTCGGAATGGCCGAGGAGGACCAGATCGTCGGACGCGCCAAGCCGCCGATCACCCGCCGCTTCTTCAACTTCGTCGCCGGAGAGGATGACCAGCCGGAAGTTTCGATCGGCAAATCGAGCGTCGGCAAGGAAGACCGGGCGCTGTTGCAGGAGGCGCTTTACGATCTCTTGGAATGCAAGCGTCTGCTCGATCAAGTGCGCTGATCGGACAATTCAAACTTCGGCCAGCCGTTTCATCGCCTCTTCGAGCTCGCTGAGCTGGAAGGGTTTGCGCAGTATGGGAAGCGTGCCTGCGCTGCTGCCCTCCGGGGCGCTGCCATATCCCGTTGCATAGAGATAGGGCTTGCCGCGTTCGTCGAGCAATTTTGCGACCGGCAGCGAACTGTGGCCGGCAAGCGAGACGTCGAGGATGGCGGCGTCGAACTCCGAATCCCTGGCGGTTGCCAGCGCCCGTTCGAGATCGGGGGCGCTCGCGCAGACCCGGTAGCCGAGATCGCCGAGCATATCCTCGAGCAACATGGCGATCAGAGCATCGTCCTCGACGATGAATATGTCTTTCATGATTCCCGCCCACCCATTTCCCTTGCAGGGGATGGGGATTTATGTGGACCGCTTGGGCGGCTCGTCAAGACGTCGTGTCCGGCAGTGCGAGAAACTGCATATTGCCGGGTGAAATTCGATGTGCAAAAGCTGGAATGCCGTGTCGAAGCGGAGGGAAGAGGTCTGGGATGGATTTGCTGAGTGCCACGGACTGGTTGCGTCAAAGGCCGGCATTTACATATCCGCTGGCTTTTGCCGCCGTTGGGCTGACGTTTCTTCTGAGGCTTGCCGCCAGCGATTATCTCTCCGGGTTTCCTTTCCTGAGCTTCCTTCCGGCGATATTGTTCGCGAGCTTCATCGGCGGCGCGGGCCCGGGCCTTGTTGCGGCCATGCTCGCCGGTTTCATCGTCCAGCAGTTCTTCGTCGAGCCGCACGATGCCTTCTGGCCGGTCACTGCCGGGCAATGGGTCGGTCTTTCCACTTATTTCATCAATGCCGTGATCATCGTCGGCCTGATGGAGATGATCATCGTCGCCCATGCGAGGCAGAGCCGCCTTCGCGACGAACTCAACAGCTTCAACGAACGCCTGGAAGAGACGGTGGCTCAGCGCACTGGCGAACTCAGGCATGAAATGGAAGAGAATGCCGCCGCTCAAGCGCAGGTGCGCCAGCTGCAGAAGATGGAGACGATCGGTCAGCTGACGGGCGGCGTCGCCCATGATTTCAACAACATGCTGGCGATCATCATCGGCAATCTCGATCTCGCCCAGCGGCGCATGACCGGAAACGAAGATCCGCGCCTGCTGAACTCCCTCCAGAATGCCCGAGACGGTGCGCAGCGGGCAGCGGTGCTGACCGCGCGTCTTCTCGCTTTCTCGCGCCAGCAGCCGCTCGCCCCGGAGGTGATCGATGTCAACAAGCTGGTCGGCGGCATGTCCGAGCTGCTGCGGCGAACGCTCGGCGAGCATATCCGCATCGAGACAGTGCTTGCCGGTGGTCTTTGGCCGAGTTTTGCCGATCTCAGCCAGCTTGAGAACGCCATGCTGAACCTTGCCGTCAACGCCCGCGACGCCATGCCGGGCGGCGGTCATCTGACCATCGAGACAGCCAACGCCGAACTCGACGAGCGATATGCGCGCATGCATTCGGAGGTCGACGCCGGCCAATACGTGATGGTCAGCATCACCGACACCGGCACCGGCATGTCGCCTGATGTGATCGAGCGCGCCTTCGACCCGTTCTACACGACCAAGGGACCCGGCAAAGGGACCGGCCTCGGCCTTAGCCAGGTATATGGCTATATCAAGCAGAGCAGGGGCCACATCAAGATCTATTCCGAGATCGACAGAGGCACGACGGTGAAGATCTATCTTCCCCGGCATGTCGGCGTGGCCGATGCCCGGTCAAGCGTCGGCGCTCATCCGATCCCTCAAGGCAGCGCCAAAGACACGATTCTGGTGGTGGAGGACGATGAACACGTCCGCACCATGACCGCAGACAGCCTGCATGAGCTGGGTTACAGCGTATTGCAGGCGGCGAGCGGCACTGAGGCGCTTCTCCTTCTCGAGGAAAATGCGGCGGTGGATTTGGTCTTCACCGACATCGTCATGCCTGAGATGAGCGGGCGCCAGCTTGCCGACGTCGTCCAGGAAAGATGGCCGAGCATCCGGATCCTCTATACGACGGGCTACACTCGCAACGCCATCGTCCACAATGGCGTGCTCGATCATGGAGTTTCCCTGCTCGCCAAGCCTTTCAGCCTGGAGCAGCTGGCCCATAAGATCAGGGATATCTTGAATGTGCCGGCAAGAACGGAAGACGAGCGGACGTGAGGCCGCACGTCCGCAGCCTTCCGATCGCGTTATTCCAGAACCTGAATCACGCGATGCGTCTGCGGCTCGACGATGACGCGCCGGTCGTTGACGACGGTATAGGCGTAGCCGTCGATATTGGGCACGGTATGGATTTCAACCGTATCAGGCAGCGTCGTGCCGACCACGACGTCACCGTCATAGACGACGGACGGCGTGTCTTGCTCCATCACATAAGTGCGCACCTCGCCGGGCAATACGACAGTTGAGCTCGTCGGTGCCGGATCGGTAACGATGACGCTGCTCTGTGCAAAAGCGGAGGAGCAGATGGTCAGCATGGCGGCCGCAGCCAGCATGGTCTTGCGCATGGGTGTCTCCTTTTCCTACCCCAGATATCAAGGCAACGCCGGCCATGCGGCATGGTTCCCACTTCGGCTTTTTCGCTCTGCGTATCGGCGTCGTGACGGATTGCCCCGAAATTGGGGTCGGATAGAGCGTGTCGCGCAAAAGTGTGCAGCGGTATTGCGTTAACGACATGCGTAAAACAAAGACCTAAAGCGCGAAGAGCGAATCTGAAAGATCGCGACGCGCTTTAGACGCTCCTATTCCGACCATTCCCGCACCGACAAAGGGTAGAAGAGAACGATTAAGTTGTTGGCGAATCAATTCACGCATCATACGGTTGAGTTGTCCGAACAACGTCCAGCATGAGTCTATCCGGTGACGCCAAGGGCCGGTTCGTTACTCTTCGTTAACCATGTTGGCAGCTTATGTCCGGTAAACGGCCGGCTGGTCGTTGATTCGAAGATCCTTCGCGTTTCGGCTTGCGAATGGATATCTGGAAAAACGATTGCGGCGGCTCGATTTATGCACTTGCGGAAAATGATATCGCTAGTGGCCGTGGCGGGTATAATGGCCGGCTGCACATCGACAGGCGGTGTGCGCCAACCTTCCGGGCCGGAGACCGTTGCGCCTGAAAAGGCGCTTGTCTTGCCGCCGCCGGGCGGGCCGTCGATCGTCAGCGTCGTTGAACGCAAGCGCGGCAACGGTGTCGAGCAGACGATCTCGCTGTTCACCTCATCCTCCGTGCCCGGCCAGAACTTTCTGAAGGCGCAATTCCTCGGCGCTTCCGGAGCCAATCGCGGCACCGGCAACGCGGGTTTCAGCATGATCAACGAGAGCGGTATTGCCCGTGAAGTGGCCCGCTCGGTTCCCGGCGTGCCGATGGGAACGTCGGCGACCTTTCTGCAGAACAGTTACGGGCCCTTTGGCTATGCCTCCGGCCGAAGCCGCGCCGGCGACACGTGCATCTATGCCTGGCAGCAGATCCGTTCGAGCGCGTCCGCCAATACCCAGGCGCGCAATTTCGGCATGATCCAGCTGCGTTTGCGTCTTTGCGACGCGAGGGCAAGTGAGCGTCAGCTGCTCGGCATCGTCTACGGCTACACCGTTACCGGCACTTTCGACGGCGAGATCTGGAACCCTTATGGCAATCCGTCGCCCGCCGACGCGGCGCTGGGCAGCACCGGTCAGCCGATCTACCCCGACGAAGGCGGTTATCGCGCCAGCCCGATGCCGATCGGCTACGAGCCGGCGCCCGCCATTGCCAGCCGGCCGCGGACAGCCCCTGTTCGCAGCGCCCCGGCTTCGCAACCGTCTCAGAATATTGCGCCGCTGCCGGCACCCATAGGTCCGCGCGTGCCGCTGCCGGGCGAGGCGCCGCAGACGAGCGCAAAGCCGATACCGGCGGAAGCGCCAGTTCAACAATCCGCAAGGGCGATCGGCGTCACCGTGCCGTCGCCGGACTGCATAGGCGATGCGGCCATGACGGCCGCCTGCCGGAAATAATGAGCATGTCCGGAGCGCCGGATGGTGCCCCGGTTGAGCAATTTCGAAGGAACGTCGATGCGCAAAGCCCGCAGTGTCATCATATGGGCCGTGGTTTCGCTCTGCATAATCGTGCTGATCACGCTGCCGGTCAATCTGCAGACCCAGCTCATCACCAGCATCACGGTCGTGACCATCATGGCGCTGATCAAGATTCTGAAGGGCGAGGGGACATGGCGCCTCGTGGCGCTCGCCTTCGGCACGTCGATCGTGCTGCGTTATGTCTACTGGCGCACCACCAACACGCTTCCGCCTTTGAACCAGCCGGAGAACTTCATTCCCGGTCTGCTGCTCTATCTTGCCGAAATGTACAGCGTTGCGATGCTGGCGCTCAGCCTCTTCATCGTTGCCACGCCGTTGCCCTCGCGCCCCTCGCGCGCCGCCAATCCCGGGCGGCTGCCCCATGTCGACGTCTTCGTGCCATCCTATAACGAGGATGCCGGGCTTCTCGGCAACACGCTGGCCGCCGCAAAGGCCATGGATTATCCGGCCGACAAGCTGCATGTCTGGCTGCTCGACGATGGCGGTACCCTGCAGAAGCGCAATTCCGGCAAGCTGCTGGAGGCCCAGGCGGCGGCGGCCCGCCATGCCGAGCTGAAGCAGCTCTGTGAGGATCTCGACGTCCACTACCTCACGCGTGATCGCAACGAGCACGCCAAGGCCGGCAATCTCAACAACGGCATGAAACATTCGACCGGCGAGCTCATTGCCGTGTTCGACGCGGACCACGCGCCGGCCCGCGATTTCCTGCTCGAGACGGTCGGCTATTTCGAAGACGATCCGAAGCTCTTCCTCGTCCAGACCCCGCACTTCTTCATCAATCCCGATCCGCTGGAGCGCAACCTGCGAACCTTCGACAGGATGCCCAGCGAAAACGAAATGTTCTACGGCATCATCCAGCGCGGCCTCGATAAATGGAACGCCGCCTTCTTCTGCGGCTCGGCCGCGGTTTTGAGCCGCAGGGCGCTCGAATCCCAGAACGGCTTTTCCGGCATCAGCATCACCGAGGATTGTGAGACCGCATTGGCGCTGCACGGCAGCGGCTGGAACAGTATTTATGTCGACAAGCCTCTGATCGCCGGTCTGCAGCCGGCGACCTTCGCCAGCTTCATCGGCCAGCGCAGCCGCTGGGCGCAGGGCATGATGCAGATCCTGCGCTTCCGGTTCCCGCTTCTGAAGCGCGGGCTGTCGATCCCGCAGCGTCTTTGCTACATGTCCTCGACGCTTTTCTGGCTCTTCCCGTTCCCGCGCACGATCTTTCTGTTTGCGCCGCTCTTCTATCTGTTTTTCGATCTGGAAATCTTCACGGCCTCCGGCGGCGAGTTCCTCGCCTATACGCTGGCCTACATGCTCGTGAACCTGATGATGCAGAACTATCTCTACGGGTCGTTCCGTTGGCCATGGATTTCCGAGCTGTACGAATACGTGCAGACCGTGCATCTGCTGCCGGCCGTCGTCTCGGTGATGCTCAATCCGCGCAAGCCGACCTTCAAGGTCACCGCCAAGGACGAATCGATCTCCGTCAGCCGGCTGTCGGAGATCAGTCGTCCGTTCTTCGTCATCTTCGCGGTGCAGATCGTCGCGCTCGTCATCACCATCTACAGGATCTATGCCGAGCCCTATAAGGCCGACGTCACGCTCGTCGTCGGCGGCTGGAACATCATCAACCTGATCATGGCAGGCTGCGCCCTTGGTGTCGTATCCGAGCGCGGCGAGCGCGCCTTGTCCCGCCGCGTTCGCGTCAACCGGCGCTGCGAATTCGGCGCAAACGGCAAATGGTACGCGGCCTCGATCGAGGACGTCTCTGTCCACGGCGCCAGGCTTCATATTTTCAACAAGCATCTCGATGAGATGCTGGTCGGCGCCCTCGGCGAAATTCGCTTCCGGCCCTATAGCGGCGCGGATCTGGAAACCCTGCCGCTCATCGTCCGCAACATCGAGCCGTCCGGCGACATCTCCAATGTCGGCTGCCAGTACGTGCCGAAAAGCGCGCTCGACCATCGCCTGATCGCCGACCTGATGTTTGCCAATTCCGACCAGTGGACCCAGTTCCAGGCCTCGCGCCGCCGCAATCCCGGCATCATCCGCGGCACGATCTGGTTCCTTGGCCTGTCGTTCTACCAGACGAGCCGCGGCTTGATCTATCTCTTCCGCAGCATGCGGCCGGAAAAGGAAGCCCAGCAGCAGACGGCAAAGGTCAACGCCGGATGAGAAAAATCGTCGCCGCGTCGCTCCTTTTGCTGAATGCTTCCGCCTTCGCCCAGGCGCAGACGGCACCCTTCGATATGTCCGGCGAGCGGCCGCCCGGCGCCTCCGCTGCCCCGAGATTGACGCCTGCGGCCCCGGCGCCGGTTCCCGTCACGCCGCCCATTTCCGTCGCGCCCGCGGCTCCGGCTGCCGTTCCTCCAGCGATTGCCGCTCAGCCGCAGACGGCGCCACAGCCCGCCGCGGCGGCAAATCCCGCTTCGCCAGCACGCTCGGGCGATGTTCGCCGCTATGTCTTGCCCTTCTCGAAGCTGAGCCTCGCCGGGGAATATGACCGCCGGTCGTGGTCCGTCTATCTGACGCCGGAGCAGGCGGCGGCCAAGGCAAGCTTCACCTTCGCCTATCAGAATGCGATCGTGGTGGCGCCCGAGGCGTCGACGCTGACCATCTATCTCAACAACCGCCCGATCGGCCAACAGCGTGTCGGTTCGCCGGATGGGTCAACGGCGGTCACGTTCGAAATTCCCTCCGGTTTGCTGCAGCCGGGTGCCAACCTCGTGACCTTTGAAGCCGTTCAGCGCCACCGCACCGATTGCAGCATTCAGTCCACTTATGAGCTGTGGTCGAACATCGATCCGGCCGGAACCTATCTGAGCTTCGCCGGCAAGGATGCCGCCCAGCTATCGAGCGCGGACGCGATCCGCGCCATCGGCGTCGACAGCGCCGGCAAGACGGAGTTCGACATCGTTGTCCCGGCTCTGGAACAGCCGGGAACCACCAAGCCTCTGCTGCGGCTGGCGCAGGGCCTGTCGGTGCTGAGCAGCATGCCGAACCAGGTCTTCGCCTTCGCCACCGACTCGCTTCCGGCCGCCGGCCCAGGCAAGCTCAGCGTGCTCGTCGGCACTGCGGCAGAGCTGCGGCCGCTCTTTCCCGGCCTGCCGCCCGAGGCCGCAAGCGCGGCACTCGCCACTTTCGTCACTGATCCGCGCAGCGGCTCGCCGGTGCTCCTGATCAGCGGCCCCTCCTGGCAGGCGGTTTCTTCGGCGATCGATACCATCGTCGCCCCGACGGACAGATCCCCGGATATTCGCCGCGATGCGCTGACCACCGAGCGCTGGAGCGCGCCGAATGCGCCGCTCGTCTTTTCCGATACGAGCGTTGCCCTGTCGCAACTCGGCGTGAAGACCACCGAATTTTCAGGGCGGCGGCTCCGAACCAGCTTTAACATTGCCGTCCCGGCCGATTTTTATGCCAATGCTTACGGCGAGGCGAAGGTGCTGCTCGACGCCGCCTATACCGATAGCGTCCTGCCGGGCAGCCATATCGATATCTACGTCAACGACAACATCGCCTCCACCGTGCCGATCACCACGACATCAGGCGGCATTCTCCGTCATCTGCCGATCCGCATGACGATGCGTCACTTCAAGCCCGGCCTCAATTCGGTGGCGATCGAGGCGATCCTGATGACCAAGGACGATGCGGCCTGTGCGCCGGGAACGGCGGCTGGCGCCAATCCGCGCTTTGCCCTGTTCGATACGACCGAGCTGCATATTCCGGATTTTGCGCGCGTCGGCCAGCGTCCGAACCTTGCCGCGATGGCCGGCACCGCCTATCCCTATGGGCGCTCTACGGAGCCTGTGCCGCTCTTCATCGACCGTGTCGATCCCGATACGCTTTCGGCCGCGGCGACGCTGCTTGGCCAGATGGCGATCATGGCAGGCCATCCGATCCCCCTTGAAACCGTCGCCTCGCCGAATACGATCGGCGATCGCGATGCGATCTTCATCGGTTCGATCTCGCAGATGCCGGCGACCGTGCTGACGCAGGCGAATATCTCCACCACCAGCCAGGCCTCGTGGCGTCCCGTCGTCGATACGCAAACGGACGTCGTCGATACCGGCGCCGCCTTCGAACAGTGGAATTCCAAGGTCAGCGGCGGCGTATTGCGCAGCCGGATCACCGCCTTCCGCGAATGGCTGTGGCGCAATTTCGATATTTCCCGCAGTTCACTGCAGTTCGTTCCCGGCGCCGAGGAGATTTTTACGCCGTCCAACGCCGCCACGCTTCTGGTCGCTCAGGGCGCCAGCCCCGCGGGCGGCGGCTCATGGACCGTGGTGACGGCGCCGTCGGCGAAGGATTTGCGCGAAGGGCTCGAGGCCGTGACCGAGCAACTGAACTGGCCGCAGATGTCAGGCCACATCACCGCCTATTCGGGCAAGACAGGCAAGATCGACACCGTGCCCGTCACTCGCTTCGATTTCGTGCCGTCCACGCCCTGGTCTATCCGCAATTACCGCCTGATCGCCGCCAATTGGCTGTCGACGAATATTCTCTCCTATGCCTTCCTGCTGGTCGTCTTCGTGCTGCTGATCGGCATCGCCACGTCCAGCATGCTCAAAAGTCTGGGCCGGTCGAAATGAGAGGATGGACCACGCTCATGTTTGCGGCAACGGTCGCGCTTACACCCGTGGGCTCGTCCACGGCCGCGCAGCAGGCGATGATCAATGCAGGGGCATGGTCCGCCTATAAGGCGAAGTTTCTCGATGCGTCCGGCCGCATCGTCGATAACGGCAACGGCAACATCAGCCACAGCGAAGGGCAGGGCTACGGCATGCTGCTCGCCTACCTCTCGGCAAGCCCGGCCGATTTCGAACAGATCTGGTATTTTACCCGTACGGAACTGCTGCTGCGCGACGATGGCCTGGCCGTGTGGAAGTGGGATCCGAACGTCAAACCGCATGTCACCGACACCAACAATGCCTCCGACGGCGACATGCTGATCGCCTATGCGCTGGCACTCGCCGGTACGGCGTGGAAACGCGACGACTATATCCTCGCCGCTTCCCGCATGGCGCAGTCGCTGCTTTCAGAAACCGTGGTTCGGACGGGCGGCCGGACGCTTTTGATGCCGGGGAGCGAAGGCTTTACCGCCGCCGATCGCGACGACGGTCCCGTCGTCAACCCGTCCTACTGGATCTTTGAGGCGATCCCCGTGATGGCCGCGCTTGCTCCGTCGGATGATTGGAAAAAACTGTCCGAAGACGGCGTATCGTTGTTGAGTACCATGCAGTTCGGCCCGCGCAAGCTTCCGGCCGAGTGGGTGAGCCTGCACGGCCAGCCCCGACCGGCGCAGGGCTTCGATGCCGAATTCGCCTATAACGCTCTCCGAATCCCGCTTTATCTCGTGCGCGGCGGCGTCGCCGACAAGGCGCTGCTGACCCGTCTGCAGCAGGGCATGTCACAGAACGGCCTTCCCGCCACCATCGATCTGACCACCGGCCGGCCGAAGGCCGTGCTGTCGGACCCCGGTTATCGAATTGTTAACGATGTTGTGGCCTGTGTAGTCGATGGGACCAAGCTGCCGGCTTCGGCCCTGCAATTTGCGCCCGCACTCTATTATCCGTCTACGCTTCAACTACTGGGGCTGGCCTATATTGGGGAGAAGCATCCGGAGTGTCTGTGAAGTCTTCTCTCGTGGCGATTTCGGCAGCAGCGGTGGTGGCGACACTCGTCACCGGGCTGAAGGATCGCGGCGCGTTGCAGGAAAAGTTCGGCCTTGGGCCTGACGCCAAGCCGGCGCCGGAGCTGATGATGATGGGCCGCATCAAGCCGGCCGAAGCCCCGGTCGGCAATTCAGAATTCAACGTGCAGAACGTTGCCGATAAGATCGAGGCGATTACCTCTCCGCCGCCGGCACCGGTCGCACCCGAGGCGGAAACGGCTACGCCGCAGCCTGCGGCACCGCAACCCGTTGCGCCACAGACGACCGCCGAGCCGACGCCGGTTGCGCCTCCTATCGTCTCGGCGACGCCGGCGCCGCAACAGCCCGCGGCACAGCCGCAGCCCGCCGTCGATGAAAGCGCGCTCCGCTATTTCGCCAGCCGCGGCGACAAGGTGCGCCTGCAGGCCGAAATCTCCCGGCTTCAGGCGCTCTATCCGGACTGGGTTCCTCCGGCCGATCCGCTCGCCGTGCCGCAGAATGGCGACAAGCGGCTCGAGGCCATGTGGCGGCTTTATTCCGACGGCCGCTATGCCGAGGTGCGCAAGGCGATCGCCGACCGTCAGGCGGAGGATGCCGGATGGCAGCCGCCGGCCGACCTGCTCGACCGCCTCGGCGTCGTCGAAGCCCGTGCCCGTCTCGTCAACGCCTCGGACCTCAAGCAATATGCGACGGTGGTCGATATCGCTGCCGCAACGCCGAGCCTGCTGACGTGCAGCGAAGTCGACGTTCTCTGGCGCGTCGCCGAAGCCTTCATACATACGGAAAGGGCGCAGCGCGGACAGGATGCCTACACCTATATATTGAAGAACTGCGCCGATCCCGCCGAGCGGCGAGCGACGGTCGAAAAGGCCTCGACGCTGCTTGGCTACCAGCCGATGCAGGCGCTGCTTTCGCTGGAGAAGCCTGCGAACGACGGCAGCAGGGAATTCGACGCGATCCGCGACAACCTTGCGCGGCGCTTCGTGGCCGAAGGCAATGAAGATCCGAAGCTCGCTATTGCGCCCGATTATATCGCCCGTCTTGAAAAACTCGCCGAAACCCAGGGACTTGCCTCCGATGCGCTGCTGCTCGGCTGGTATCAGCTCCGCCGCAACAATGATGCCGATGCCGAAAAGTGGTTCCGCGCCGGCCGCGCCAAGGAGGATTCGGCCGCCGCTTCGCAGGGGCTGGCGCTGGCGTTGATCGCCCGCAAGGCGCCTGAGGAGGCCGAAGACGTGATGTTCCGTTGGCGGGCCGATTCCGACGATGCGACATCGACCTATCTGGCCGCCACCGCCAACCTGATGGCGTTGCAGCCGCCGGCCGATCTGCCCGAAGACGTGCTGCACCGTATCGCTGCGGAAACCATCGCCCGGAAATACGCGCCGACGGCGCAGCAGTTCGGCTGGTACGCCCGCTCCCTCAACCAGTTCCAGACCGCTGCCCGCTGGTTCGAGACGGCGCTTGCCTGGAAACCCGATGACGAACCCTCCGCCTACGGCCTCGTCATCACCCGCGAACAGCTGGGCGACCGCAAAGGCGTGAGCGATATTCAGAATGCCTGGGCTGGCCGCTCGGCCCGGATCGCCAATCTCGAGGACACCTCTTCGCTGGCGCCGAATGCCGTCATGCCATCGCCGGAAAAGGTTGAGGTCACTCCGCAGCAACCGGCTCCTCAGCCGTCGACGCAGCCGCCGGAGCGCCCTGCCGCGGTCGAGCCGCTTCCGGCCGAGCGCCGTACCGTTCCACAGCTGGAGCCGGACGCGGCCGTTCGCGCGGCAAGGCCCGCAATGCAGACGGTGACCGTCGAGCGTGGTCCGCGCCAAACGCGCGGCTGCTCGACGACCGTCGATGCCGGGCAGCTGAGCCCGAACGACGCGCTGTCGCGCGGCTGGTGCCTGATGGAACTCAATCGGCCGATGGAAGCAATCTCCGCCTTCGAGGCGGCATTGCAGAGTCCTGTGCGCAAGGTTCGCGAGGACGCAGCCTATGGCCAAAGCCTTGCCTATCTTCGTGCCGGTCTTTCCAGCAACGCTGCCGTCGCGGCCACCAAGGCGCCGCAGAGCCGCCAGCGCGCCGCCGAGCTCCAGGTGGCGATCCTCGCCGATCGCGCCCTTTCGGCCTTCGACGCAAAGCGTTATCGCGAAACCCTCATCTATCTCGATCAGCGCGCCCAGTTGCAGCAGGAACGCATCGACCTGATGGTCCTGCGCGGCTATTGCTATCTCAATCTGAAAATGTACGACGATGCGGGCCGCATCTTCCAGGCTGCCGCTGCGACCGGCAGCCGCGATGCCGCCCGCGGCCTTGCCGATCTGCGCGAGGCGACCCACCCCGACGTCAACGACTGACGTTGACGTCGCCTCCGCTCTCCGCTACTCGCCTGCTTGAGCGCCCTTCATGGCCTCGTCGCTCGCAAGGAAACTCCCGTGTCCGCTCTCCATGACATTCTCGACAGGTCTTATGACGCCTTCCTCTTCGATATGGATGGAACGCTCCTGAATTCCATTGCCGTCGTCGAACGTGTCTGGAGCGAATGGGCAAGACGCCATGGCTTCGAGCCGGAGGTCTTCCTGAAGACCATCCACGGCATCCGCGCCTCCGACGTCATTCGCGGGCTTGGACTGCCTGGTGTCGATCCGGCTCACGAGGCGGATCTGCTGCTCGCCGAGGAAATGGAAGATGTCTCCGGCATCGTCGAAATCCCGGGCGCCATTCGTTTCCTGAGCGCCATCGCCGATGGCCGATGGGCGATCGTCACCTCCGCTCCGATCGAGCTCGCCAAGCGCCGCATGGCCGCTGCCGGCATCCCGATGCCGAAGGTCATGGTCAGCGGCGGTGAGGTCAAATCGGGCAAGCCCAGCCCCGAAGGTTATCTGCTTGGCGCAAGCCGCCTCGGCGTCGACCCGTCGAGATGCCTGGTTTTCGAAGATGCGGTCGCCGGCATCCTCGCCGGCGAAGCCGCCGGCGCCGATGTCACCGTGATCACCGAAACCCACGCCACACCTTTCGAAACGCCGCATTTCTCGATCGCCAACTACCAGGCATGGCAGCCCCGCCAGACCGCCGAAGGCCGGCTGATGCTGGCTGCGGTCTGACCATTGCCGCGAAGTGCCTCTTTTTCTTGGAGGCAGGCTTTTTCCGCTTGCATTGCACGCGCTGAAAAACTAAACGAAGCAAGCCGTTTCGGCAGGTCGGGGCGTAGCGCAGCCCGGTAGCGCACTTGACTGGGGGTCAAGGGGTCGCTGGTTCAAGTCCAGTCGCCCCGACCATTTAAAGTAAATAACGCGACGAAATACTCCCCCAGAGTGCAGTCGCAAGCAAATCCCGTAGTTCTTTTTGGGGCTCCTCTAGTTCGAGGACATGGTATTTGTCGTCTTTTGTTAAGACTATACGCCGTTCTTGACGGAATAACTTAATTTTGGATTGAATGAGTGGCTGAAACCTCTTCGCATTCCTGCGAATAGGTGTAGATTAACATTATCCCTGTCCCAGATAGCCTAGTGCGAGCGCATGGCGGATATGAAGCAGAATCTAACTTGCAGGCAGGCCCTCGCCAGCGCGTTTCAGGCTCTGTCGGAAGAGGCCGTCAAAGCCGGATGGTCGGAGGGCGATGTGGCGTTGGCCCTTGCCGAACTCGCCGAAGAGCGGGTGATCGAGGTCACCGCCAAGGTGATCATGGAAGGCTCCATTCATCCTCAACTCGTCGCCGCTGGCGGCGGTCGCAGCGGCTAAACTCGTCGTAAAGTGCCGCTCGGGGCAGGAGAGGAAAAGCGTTTTTCGCTTGCGTCTGCACCCGCTGCTTCGTGCTTTTAAACGCGGCGCTAACGCATGGGACAAAATATTGTTCCACCGAAATCTGCGCAGTTGCTAAAGTTCAAGCCGTCGCGCATAATGCTCTCATCGTCGGTTGCGGAGGGCGGCTGGCGGTGCAAGCGTTGGATGCGTTTGCCCTCGGAGGGAACTGCGGCGTGATGTTGCGATCGTCAATTCACCCCCATGATTTACCGCTTTTCTCGGAAGATCTCGATCTCCTTTCGCAGGTGCTCGACAAGGTCTGCGAAGAGCGTGGTCTCAACAGGACGGCGCCGGAGGCCGAGCGGATCGGCGCGGTGATCATCCAGCTCTACAGGCAGGGCGTGAGGGACGGCGGTAAGCTTGCCGACCTCGCAAAGACCTATCTCTGATCGTTGGGTTCCGTCAGTCGTCGTTGGCGGCGTTAAGGTTTTCCGGCCGGATGCCGTCATCGCTCGATGTGCGTGCACGCAACCGGATGCCGGGGCCGCCTTCGTCCTGATTGCCGCTGGAGAGAAAGATGATGCCGTGCGCTTCGAGCGTTGCGCGCACGTCGAGCAACGCATGCGGCTCGCCCATCCATTCGCCCTTTTCCAGCGCCGCCACGGTCTCGGGCGTCAGGCCGCTTGCGGCGGCGAGCTCTTCGAGGCTCATCCCGATCATGGCGCGTGCGCCGCGTATCTGCGTTGCCGTTATCATGATGGAAAATCTAGCGCATTTCCCACACTTCTCAAGTGGTGCGGCGGTTGATCGGCGAAGTCACAGGTCGCTGCAGGCTGGCTGATGCCGCCGCCTCTCCATGCCTCTTCAGACGTCTCTCAATTTTACGCCAAAGAGATCGTCATGCATGCGCTCGACCGCGATTCCTACGCCTCCCATGAGGGAGGCCCGGTTCCCGAAGCGGCTGATCTCGATGCGCGGCGGGTAGGGCGTACAACGCGGCAGGAAACGCCGGATGGCGTCTACGAGCTCCGGCCTGGCGCCGATGCTGCCGCCGATGATCACCATTTCAGGATCGAGAGTTGCGCCGATGGCAGCAATGGCGACCGCCGCCAGCCTTGCTGTCTCTTCGATTGCCGCAACCGCGCTTGTTTCTCCCGCGTTGAACGCGGCGAAGAGATCGGTCACGGTCGAGGCGTTACGCCCGCCGAAACCGGTGTAGCGGCGCAGCATCGCTTCGCTGCCGACGGCGCACTCAAAGGTTCCAAGCGTAAACCCGCCAGGATCGAAGGCATCTCCGCCGATCGGAAGATAGGCGATTTCGCCGGCCGAGCCCCGTGCCCCGCGCAACAGAGCTCCGTTGGCGATGATACCCATGCCGATCCCTGTTCCGAGCGCAACGAAAGCGAAATTGCTGCTTTCAACGCCGTGTCCCCGCCACTTCTCTCCTTGCGCGGCGAGGTTGACATCATTTTCGACGATCACGGCCATACCCATTCTGTCGCTGAAGAGTTGCCGCAGATCGATCGCATCGATGCCCGGGATATTCGGCGCCACGTTGATATGCCCGGTGGCTGGATCGAGCACGCCGGGGCTGCCTAGAACGACGAGGCGGAGTCTATCGGTGGTGGTCTCGGCGGCAAGCGCGAGCTCGGCGAGGAGATCGCTGAATTGATTGATGAGATGCGTGCCGCCGCGCGGGTCGGTAAGCACGTTGATTTCGGCAACCACGTTTCCCAACAGATCGCAGATCACCGCGGCGATCCTCGTATCCCCCAGGTCGATGGAGGCGGCCAGCCCGGCCCTCGCGTTGATTTCGTAGGTGATGGCATTCCGGCCCGGGCGACCATCTGTTTGCCCGGCGGGTTTCAGCCATCCATCATCCTGGAGGTCGCGCACGACATCGGAAATCGTCTGCTTCGACAGGCCTGTCAGCTTGGCAATGTCGGCGCGGGAAATCGGCCCGTTTGCCAGGACGGTTCGGATCACGGCATTGGTTGAAATTTTTCGCGCGATGGGAGTCTGTACGACCGAAGATGCCATTGCCATCAAGATAGCCCGTTCCAATTAGTTCGGAGCGCATACTTAATCAGGACGATATCAAGTCGAATTATCGATAAGAGCGAAAGATCTGGCGCATAAACCTCGTCTTCCGGCTGTATCAGAGTACATTAAACCGACGATTTGTCTATGTCCTTGACAAATGGAGGACGGCCTATAGCATGGTTGGCCAAGGGATACACGCCGCCAACTGCGGAGCCATCTCATGAGCATTGCGGCATCATTGGTTATAGAGCAGTCGCAGCAAAGGCGCGCGGCGGTTCTGTGCCCGAAATTAAGCAGAAACAAAGAGATAAAGATTTTTCCTGACTCAGGGAAATCAGGAGGCGCTTTGCCCGGATCGGTCATCGATCCGCATTGCGAAGGCCACGGCGCCGTCCTGTTCCAGCTCAGAGAAACCAAGATGGCGGTAGAAGCCTCTGGCGCGCTCGTTTTTCGGATCGACACCGAGATGCACGGCGCTGACCCCATGCTTTTTCAGCGCCTCGAGCTCGGTATTGATCATCCTGCGTCCCCAGCCGCTCGCCTGAAGTCCGGGCAGGATGTTGATATGGAGATGTGCGGGGTAATCGTCCTGAAGCCACGGCGTCCCGCTGCGCGGCGCATGAATCCGCTCTATCACGTCGGCGTCGCGCGGACGGGCGGGTGTGAGGCCGGCGATCTGCCGGCGAACAAGCGGCCACCAGTTTGCTTCGAGGTCCCTGTCGAACCGGGCAGTATCCGGCACGCCGACGACATAGCCGACCGGGCGGCCGTCGAGAACCAGGACAAAAGCAAAGTCCTTGGCGAATTTGAGATAGGGCACCGACCAGATATAGCCGGGCAGATGCGGATCGCTGTAAAATGCGCTGGCATCATTGCCCCCATCTGCGGTTTTGAGGCAGATTTCGAAAAGGGCTTCGCTATCCGCGTCAACCGCCGGGCGAAGGAAGCAGTTGCTGTCCATCACTTTGCCACCTCCTGCGTGGCGTCTTGTCATTCCAAGTTGCGAGGGAGGCTCATGCATTGAGGATTACCTCAGATTCGCCGGTCCGGCAAAGCTCTGGGGGAAGAAAACGTTCGGCCGGTGCTTGGCGCAGAGACTGAACGGGGAGTGGAGAATAAACCAAATAAATGGTGGAACAGATGAAAAGAAGCGTGAAATCGATCAACATACTGTCCGCATGCCAATTGAGAGCAGCTGTCGCGCTTGCCGGCGCGGCGCTTGTCAGCCTCGGCCTTTCCGCTGCGCGCGCTGCCGATCTGCCTGTATGGGACGATCAGACCTATGAAGGCCAGAGCGCGGTCATCGAGCAGCTGAACAAGGAGTTCGAAGCTGCTCATCCCGGCGTCACCATCAAACGCACCGCCCGGACCTTCGACGACATGAAGTTGACGCTGAAGCTTGCTGTTTCGGCAGGGGATGGCCCCGTCGTCACCAAGGTCAACCAGGGCGCCGGCGACATGGGCGCCATGGTGAAGGAAGGCCTGCTCCTTCCTGTCGACGACTACATCAAGAAATACAGCTGGGATAAGCGGCAATCGGATTCCGTGCTTGCCCGAGACCGCTGGGACGGACCAAAATTCGGCGTGGGCAAGACCTACGGCATATCGGGCCTCGCCGAAATCGTCGGTCTCTACTACAACAAGAAGATCCTCGATGATGCGGGCATAGCGCTGCCGCAAACCTTCGAGGAGCTCTTGGCCGCTCTCGACAAGCTGAAGGAAAAGGGTGTTGCGCCCTTCATGATGGGCTCGGCAAAGCAGCATCTGGCCCTGCACATGATCGGCGCCATCGATCAGGCGCATATCGATGCGAGCAATCGTGCCGAACTTGACGATCTGATTTACGGCAAGGGCGGCTCCTGGAACACCAAGGGCAACATAGAATCCGCCAAACTCGTGCAGAAGTGGGCGCAGGGCGGCTATTTCTACCCCGGTTTCGAGGGCATCTCGGGTGATGACGCCGTCCAGCTTTTCATATCAGGGCAAGGCGCCTTCCTGATCTCCGGGACCTGGTATTTCGGTGATATGCAGCACAATCAGGATATCGGCTTCATGGCCATTCCTGCCCCGAAAGGTATTTCCAAGCCGCTGAGCGTCGGCGGCGTGGACCTCGCCTGGGCGATAACGAGCCTTGCCAAGGAAAAGGCGACTCAGGATCTGGCCGGCGAATATATCGACTACATGGTTTCGGAAAAGGCTGCCGAAACCTGGGCCAATGCTGGCTATCTTCCGGCAACATCGCTGGCGGCGGATGCAAAGCCGAAGCTCACGCCGCTGCTCACCTCCGGCATCGAGATGTGGAAGGCGCTCAACGCCAACGACGCTCTCGGCCATTATCCCGATTGGTCGAGCCCGACGATGCTGAAGACAATCGACGACAACACGCCGCTTCTTCTGTCCGGCAAGATCACGCCCGAAGCCTTCGTCGACGCCATGGACAAGGATTATCAGGCGTATCTGAAGGGTCAGAAATAAAATGGCGCAGACGCAGGTTGCGGCCGTCCGCGTCCTGCGTCTCGCCGATCCTCGGTTAAAAATCGAGCGCCGCGATCTCAGGCTTGCGGCGCAACGACGATAGTTTTGGCTTCATGGAGTACCGGATGAAGCGCTCCCCACTTGATGGTTCCGAACATACCAATTGGATCTATTTGTTGCCGGGATTGCTGCTTTACGCGGCTTTCGTCTTCGGCCCGATTGTCGCGGCTTTGGGATTGAGCCTGACCAGCTGGGACGGCCTGACCATGCCCAAGTGGGTTGGCCTCGGCAATTATGTCGATCTCTTTTCCGACGATCGTTTTTATATTGCCTTGCGCAACAATGCCGAGCTCATGATTTTCTATTGTGTCCTGCCGCTCGTGCTCGGCATAGCTCTTGCCGCCTGCGTCTGGAATCTGAAGCAACGCGAACAGCTTGCCCTGCGTACGTTTCTGTTCCTGCCTTATATCATGCCGACTGCCGTATTGGGCATCATCTGGGCATGGCTCTACAATCCTGCCTTCGGCCCCTTCAATCAATTCCTGAGAGCGGTAGGCCTGGGCAAGTTCGCGCTTCCATGGCTGGGAGATTTCGACTTTGTGCTTCCTGCAGTCGGGATCGTCGCGACCTGGTATTTCTTCGGCTTCTGCATGGTCATCTTCCTCACGGGAATTCAGCGCATCGATCCGTCGCTTTTCGACGCCGCCAAGGTCGACGGCGCTTCGGCGCGAAAGACCTTCTTCTGGATAACGCTGCCGCTTCTATTGCCTGAGATAAGGGTGGTTTTGCTTCTGACCGTCATCGCGTCGATCAAGAGCTTCGATCTCATCTTCACCATGACCCGCGGCGGCCCCGCCAATGCGACGCTCGTGCCGAACATCTACATGTATCAGCTCGGCTTCGAGCTCAATCGGTTCGGCGCGGCGGCGGCCATCGCCATTGTCGGCGCGGCCCTGACATTCATCATCAACTATATAATTCACCGGTTTGTCGGCTCGCAGAACAAAGGGGTGGCGTGATGAGCCGTTCGTCCAATATCCCCGCGACCACGCTGCCTCTTCGCATTCTCCTCTGGCTTCTTGCATTCGTCACGATCACGCCGTTCCTGCTTCTGCTTCTGACGTCGATAAAGAGCAAGGCCGACGTTCTGAAGGGTGCGTTCGCCTTGCCGGCATATCCGCATTTCGAGAATTACCTCGATGCTTGGAATGCCGGGCATTTCAATATTTACTTCTGGAATTCGATCATCGTCGTCATACCCGTCGTCGCCGCGAGCGTCTTTCTCGGCCTGCTGACGGGCTTCGCCTTCGCTTTTCTGTCTTTCCCGCTCAGACGTACGCTGTTCGCCATCCTGACGCTTGGCATGATGGTGCCGGCGGAGGCCTTCATCATCCCGCTCTATTATGAAATGCGGTATCTCGGATGGATCAATACATATGCGGCCGTGATCGTGCCGCAGATCGCGATGTCGATCCCATTCTCGACGATCTTCCTGGCCAGCGCGATGCAGCAACTGCCGGAGGAAATTCTCGAGGCGGCGGTTCTCGATGGCGCCGGGCGCTTTTACATCCTTCGCAAGATCGTCGTCCCCCTCATGGTGCCGGCAATGTCGACACTGGCGCTGTTCCTGTTCATCTGGACCTGGAACGAGTTTCTGATCCCCTTCATCCTGGTCAACGACGACGCCTATCGGACGCTGCCTCTCGGCATGCTGTTTTTCCAGGGGCGCTACACCGTCAACACGCCGGTTCTGACCGCCGGCGCGGTGATCGTCATTGCCCCACTCATCCTGACCTATCTCATTTTCCAGCGCCGGTTCATCGCCGGCCTGACGGCAGGGACGACGAAATAGGAAGCCCAAGCCATCGGCGGCAAGGCTTCAAGCCGCTCGGGCGAGATTTTGGCGGCGCTTGTGGCGCGCTTCCAGCGCTACGCAGCCCCAGACCGTGCCGAAGAGCAGGTAGACATGGCGCCAGTGGTCGATGTCGATCACGTTGCCGATCGCCGCGTGGCCGAGAACGGAGATCCAGGCGATCATCAGGAAGGGTTGCCAGGGCCGGTCGAGCAGCAGGTTGCGGAAGCCGATCGTGAGCGTCCAGAGCAGCATGCCGACATAGCTGACGAAGCCGAGCCATCCATAGGTCGTCAGCGATTTCAGCCAGATATTGTGCTCGTCCTCGGGAAACATCGTGCCGAATACCAGGGGGCCGATGCCGAGCGGGCGCTCCATCATCATGGTGAAGCCGATCCTGTGGCGCTCGAAGCGGCCGAGGTGTTCGCCGTCATATTGCTGCACCAGCTGGGCGCGTGCCGAAAACAGGTTTGCGACCTTCGGGATCTGCAGCGCCACCAGCAGCGATGCGACCAGCATGATGATCGCCGCCAGCGACAGGATCAGCACTCTCAAGCGGAAGGCGCCGCTGCGCTCCTTCAGCAGCATGATGAAAATCAAGAGCAGCACGCCAAGGGCAAAGAGACCCCAGGCGGCGCGGGAAAAGGAGAGGAAGATACCGAGCGCAATCACCAGCAGGGCCACGGCCTTCAATGGCGATTTCTTCAGGTCGCCGACGAGAATCCCATGGATGAGATGGAGCGACGGCGGCACCAGGAAGGGGCCGAAGACGTTCGGATCCTGAAAGGCGCCTTTGGCGCGGTCGTAGAGCGTGAAGACCTCTGAACCCGGAAAGGCGTGGAAATAGCCGAGCACGCCGAGCGCTGAAGTGGCGACGGCGGCGAAGGCCCAGGCGTTGAAGATCAGCGGCAGCCGCTTGTGGCTGTCCTCGATGATCGCCGCGTAGAAGACGGCCGTCAGGGCCAGAAAGGTCGAGACCGCGATATACATCGGTCCGGTCGCCAGGTCCTTCATCTGTGTCAGCGACAGCATGCCGCCGATATTGAAGGTGAGGAGCAGGGCAAGCAACGGCGCGACGCCCCGCGAAATCTTCAGGCCGAGAATGAACCAGAGGCCGATCAGTCCCGCCATCCAGAGTTCATAGGGCGCCGGCTCGTCGATGACGAAGCCCGAGAGGAAGACGCCGAAGGCGACGAAGGCCGAGCCGATCAGGCGCAGCGTCGCCCGCTGCGGCTGGGCGACACGCTGATATGTCGCCTCGATCGCGCTCAATAGGCATTTTCCGTGTTGAGCAGCCGGATCGGCGTCAGGAACAGGATCTTCAGATCGAACCAGAGCGACCAGTTCTCGATATAGTAGAGGTCGTAGGCCGTGCGGAACTTGATCTTCTCGTCATTGTCCACTTCGCCGCGCCAGCCGTTGATCTGCGCCCAGCCGGTGACACCCGGTTTGACGCGGTGGCGGGCGAAATAACCCTCGACGACATCGGCGAAGGCGCGGTCGCGCGCCTGGGCGAGAACGGCATGCGGACGCGGGCCGACGAGGGAGAGGTCGCCCTTCAGCACGTTGAAAAGCTGCGGCAGCTCGTCGATCGAGGTCTTGCGGATGAAACGGCCGACGCGGGTGACGCGCGGATCGCCCTTGGTCACGGCGGCCCTGCCTGTGGGGTCGCTCATGTTGGTGTACATCGAGCGGAACTTGAAGACGTTGATGACTTCGTTATTGAAGCCATGGCGCTTCTGCATGAAGAAGACAGGGCCCTCCGAGGTCGCCTTGATGGCGATGGCGGTCACGAGCATCAGCGGCCAGAGCAGCGCAAGCGCGACTATGGTGAAGAAGATGTCGAAGCCGCGCTTGGCGACGGAATCCCAGTCGCGGATCGGCTTCTTGAAAATGTCGAGCATCGGCACCGAGCCGACATGAGAATAGGCGCGCGGCCTGAAACGCAGCCGGTTGGCATGGGCGGCAAGGCGGATATCGACCGGCAGGACCCAGAGCTTCTTCAGGAGATCGAAGATACGCGCCTCGGCCGAAAGCGGCAGGGCGATGATCAGCATGTCGATGCGCGTCAGCCGCACGAATTCGACGAGTTCGGCCACGGTGCCGAGTTTCGGATAACCGGCGACCATGATCGGCGAACGCTTTTCGCCGCGGTCGTCGAAGATGCCGCAGATGCGGATGTCGTTGTCGGCCTGCTGTTCGAGGATGCGGATCAGCTCCTTGGCCGGTTCGCCGCCGCCGACGATGACGGCGCGCCGCTCCATGATGCCATTGCGCGCCCAGTTGCGGATGCCGTAAGCGACGAGGAAACGCTCGGCCGCCAGGAAAAGCGCGCCCACCACGAACCAGGGGATACAGGCCTCGACCATCGCCCATGTCGTTCCGCGGACGAGCGCGAAAAAGCCGACGGTCAGGATAAGCGCGATCGTCCACGAGGCGAGGATGCGCGGCATCAACCGGAGCTTGGCCCGAAGTGCGGGAATGGTGTAGGTGTCGGCAAGCTGCAGGCCGACGACCGTCAAGGCCGAAGCGATCGCCGCCATGCCGGCGCGCATCAGCGGGGTATCGCTGCCGTCGCCCGGCCAGAAATAGTGAGCGATCAGGGCAATGGCGAATAGCGCCAGGAATTCCAGGAGCCGCAATTGCCCGATGATGATGACGGGCGATTGCGGGCCGTCGCGGAATTGTTCGGCGATCTGCCGGGCATAGGGATTGATCTCGATCGGCCCGGAGGATTTCTCCTCGGCCGCGTCGCTGCGCGCCTCGACGTCGGAAACTTGCTTGCGCAGCGCTTCTACGTCGAATTGATCGCCTTTTTCCAGTTTGTTCATGGGGTTTTGTCGCTCGTTGTCAGCAAGCGAAATACCAGAAAGCCCCTAAGAAATATTTACGAGGCGACGGACATTGCTTGCTCGGCAGTGGGATCGACGAGCTCATGGTACAATTTCAGGACATCCTGCGCCATCACCGCCGAGGAAAACACGGCCTTTACTGCGTCGCGCGAGGGCATTGTTTGGGCGTGCCAGCCGGGCGTGCTCAGCGCTTCCGCCATGACGCGGGCAAGATCGGCGGAATTGCCGGGCTCCACAAGGGCAGGGCTGTCCTTGCCGAGCACCTCGGGAATGCCGCCGACGCGGCTTGCGATGATCGTCTTGCCGGCGCCAAGCCCTTCGAGCACGATATAGGGCATGGCTTCGGCGCGCGAGGGGACGACGAGATTCTGCGCCATGGCGAAGGCTTCGTGGATGCGCATCGCCGGCAGCATGCCGATACGTTTACCGAGGCCGCGCTCGACCATCATTTCGCGGTAGCGGTCGCGGTCAGGCCCGTCGCCGATCATCAGCGCCGAAAGCGGCCTGCCGAGCAGCCGCTCGGTCTTGGCGAAGGCATCGACAAACAGATCGGGACCCTTGAGGTCCCGAAGCATCCCGACATAGATGAAATGAACGGCATCCGACCGGGTGTGGATCGGCTCGAATTCACGCTCTCCGATGCCGTTGTAGATCAGTTTCGTCTTCGTTCGCGGCTTGCCCACCTTGCGGGCATAGGTGTCGCGCTCGTATTCGCAGATGAAGACCAGCGCATCCGTGAAATATTCCTGCAGGCGCTCCATCCTGAGGACGAACTGTCCTGTGAATGAGGAGCGCGAATAATGCAGGCTTCCGCCGTGCGCGGTATAGAGGCGGGCTACGCGATACCTGTTCACCCGCAGAGCTGAGCCGGCAAGTCGCGCGAGCACGCCGCCTTTGGCGCCGTGTCCGTGCAGCACATCCGGCCGCAAACTTTTGATTTTCTTGTACGTATCCCACATCGTTGCAATATCGGACGGGCTGACGGAGCGCCGGATCGGCACGCGTGTCAGGCCGAGCGACAGATAGGGACGGATATCGTCGAAAAGGCTGTCCTCATGTTCGCCGCCGGTCGAGCTGTCGCAGAGGATGCCGATTTCATGACCGGCCTTGCTGTGCTCTTCGACGAGATCGCGGACATGGCGGAAGATCCCGCCGACCGGCGACCTGAAGCAGTGGAGGATGCGGAGCGGCTTCTCTGTTGCCATCGCTCAGAAGAGCCGTTCGCGGACGTAGATCGTGTCGCCGGCGATGATCGGCCCGGATATGTTGATGCGGCCGGTCAGCACCTCTCCGTTGATCTTGCGGGTGACGTCGACCATGCTCTGGTTGGCGCGGCTGGAGAAACCGCCGGCAACCGCGATGGCGTTCTGCACCGTCATACCGGGAACATAGGCATACTGGCCGGGCTGGCCGACTTCGCCCATGATGAAGATCGATCGGTAGCGATCGACGTCGATGGTGACGTCGGGGTCGCGAAGATAGCCCTGCTGCAGTTTCTGGGCGATCTGCCCGGAGAGTTGCTGCAGGGTCCGGCCGCGGGCAGGGACCTGGCCGATGAGGGGGAAGGCGATATAGCCGGCCTGATCCACCGTATAGGTATTGGTCAGGCTCTGCTGATCGAAGACGGTGATGCGCAGACGGTCGCCGCTGTCGAGCGTATAGGGCTGGATCGTCGCCTCGTTAAAGGCCTTCGGCGCCGGCTTATACGTCGTGCAGCCGCCCAATGCTGCCGTCATGGCTGCAAGGCTCAGGGCCAAAAGGATCTTGGGCGGGGCGACAGACATCCGCTTGTGCTCACAGAAAATGAACTTGGTGAAGCCGTTATCGATCCGTTAGGGTTAATGCCCGGTAAAGGGCGCATGCAATTTCCCGGTTTCCTTCGCCGACCTCGCTCATTTCTTGGCAGGATCGCCATTAACCGTTGAGTTACCATGGTCGTTTACGCTTGCGGCTCGTTTGTTGTGGAGTAAGAGCATGTCCGGCGTAGTGCGTGATCAGGATGTGGACATCGACCTCGGCCAGCTGGTCCGCGCTGTTTGGGCGCGCCGCCTCAGGGTTTTGGCGATTACTCTGGTGGCGGCAGGTGCCGCCTTCGCCGGCGCCAAGCTCATGTCGCCGCAATATCGCAGCGAAACACGGCTCCTCATCGAACCCCGCGCACCGGCCTTCGCCAGCACCCAGCAGGCCAATGACGCGAGTGCTGGCCCGCTGATGGACGAGTTGAATATCGCCAGCCAGGTGCAGCTCCTGCAATCGGCCGATCTCCTCAAGCGGGTCATCAACGACCTGAAGCTCTATAACCTGCCGGAATTCGACGACGCCGCCAATGGCTCTGCCATGAGCAGTATCCTGGTGAAACTGCACCTGAAGAAGAACCCGCTGGAAAACCCGCCGGAAGAGCGCGTCATCGACGCCTTCATCGAACGGCTGCAAGTCTATCAGGTGCCGGGTTCGCGCGTCATCGGCATCACCTTCACTTCGAAGGATCCGAAGCTCGCCGCCGCCATCCCGAACGTCATGGCGAAGGTCTACCTCTCGATCCAGAGCGGCGCCAAGCTCGATTCCAATTCGGAGGCGACGCGCTGGCTGGAGCCGGAAATCGAAAACCTGCGCCGGAAGGTTAGCGAGGCCGAGCAGAAGGTTGCCGAATATCGCACCACTTACGGGCTCTTGCAGACGAACGGCACGACCACCTTTCCGGCACAGCAATTGAACGATATCTCCGCCGAGCTGACCCGCGTGCGTGGAGACAAGGCAAATGCCGAGGCGAGGGCGCAGGCGGTGCGTAATGCGCTGTCTTCGGGCGAGGCTTCCGACACGCTGCCTGACATCATGTCCTCACAGGCGATCCAGCGGCTGAAGGGGACCGAATCCGGCCTGCAGTCGCAGATCTCAGACCTGCAGACCAGTCTTCTCAACAATCATCCGCGGCTGAAAAGCCTGCGCGCCCAGCTCTCCGATATCCGCGGCCAAATCCGCCAGGAGACGCAAAAGATCCTGGCGAGCATCGAAAACGAAGCGAAGGTTGCCGATCTGCGCGCGAGCGAGCTGGAGCGCCAGAAGGACGCTGTGCAGGCCAACAGCGCCCGCGCCGGCGAAGACGAGGTCGGCCTCAACGCGCTGGAGCGTGAGGCAAATGCGCAGCGCCAGTTGCTCGAAACCTATCTGGTTCGCTACCGCGAGGCGGCTTCCCGCGCCGACAGCAATTCGAGCCCTGCCGATGCCCGCATCGTTTCCAAGGCGATCGAACCGGTCGATCCCTATTTCCCGAAGGTCGTGCCGATCGTCGTCGTCGCCGCTGTCGCGACGCTGATCGTGAGCGCGATCGTCATCATGCTGGCCGAGCTCTTCAGCGGCCGGGCGCTCCGAGCCGTCGATACCGCGCCGAAGGAGTCGGAAGACGAAGCGGCCGTCGAGAACGACGTGCCGCAGGCCGCTCCGGTTGTCGTTGCCGCCGCCAGAAAACCTGTCCAGCCGAGCATGCTCGCCGTCGCCGCGGATGAGGATGACGAAGTCGAGGACGTGGAGGCTGCCGAACAGGCATCGGAGGACGACAATGAATTCTCCATTGCCTCCGTTGCGGACTATCTTACGGACAGCCGCGCGCCGCTGGCGATCGCCATATCTCCGACCGGTGACAATGGTTCGACGGCGACGGTTTCGCTGACCCGCATGCTTGCCGATGCTGGACGCCGCGTCATTCTGATCGACATGACCGGTTCCGGTTATCCCACAGAACTGATGGCAGAGGACCGGGCGGCCCTTGGTGTCACGGATCTGCTTTGCGGCGAGGCCGCCTTTGGCGACACGATTCATGGCGACCGTTTTTCCGACGCGCATCTGATCCCGCAGGGCCAGAGCGATGTGCGCCGCGCCATGCGTGGCGTCGACCGGCTTTCGCTGCTCCTCGATGCGCTCGCTGCCGCCTATGACCTTGTCGTCGTCGAGTGCGGTGCGGCCGATGTCGCCGGCGTTTCACGACTGACGCGCAGCCGCGACGTCGAGATCATCCTCTCTCTGCCGGAGGTCGAGGAGACCATCTTCGTGACGCTGATGACGGACTTCCAGGCGGCAGGCTATGAGCGTGTCGTGCTGATGTCGGGCGGGGATGGGTCGGAGCAGGCATTCGGCCGGGCCGCCTGAGCGTCAGCTGATCCGCGCCCTTATGCCCTGGGCGAACTTATAGAGCTTGGGCCGCGCCTTGATATGCGCCTTGCCGCGGGTGACGAGCCGATGCGCGGCGCCGGCGGCGACGCCGAGCGGCGAGACCGGCAGCACTACGTCGTAATGCGCCGTCTCGACCGGCGCCCAGGAACGTTTGTAGGTCTGATCGCCGAGGCCGAAATCGAACAGCGCCACGCCCTTGCCATGCAGTCCCGAGATGGTCTGCCAATAGAGGAATTCGCCGGGGCTCGTATCCGGCACAAGCTCTTCGTCGATCGCGCCGAACTGGCAGATGATGTGATCGCCCTTGCGCGAGATACCCGAAATCGCGGCGATACGGCCTTCGTTTTCGCCCTTGAGCCGCAGCACGTGCATCTGCAGCCCGAAATACTGGCTGGCGTCATCTCGCTTGTCGATGAGGCCGTGCAGAAAGGCCTGCGTCTCCTTGTCGGCGAAGACGTCGGGCAGGCCGAGGCTGGCAAAGCGGGCGCTCTTCAGGCGGAAGAACGTATCGAGCAGGCGATGCTGCTCTTCCGACGTTTCAGGAATGACGTATTCGAAGCCGCCAGCTGCCTCGAGACGTTTCGACTGAACGCGGAATTTCTTGCGCCGGCTCTTGGCGTTGAGCTGTTTCAGCGTTTCCTCGAAGGTGGAAAGCAGCGGCAGCTGGTAGGCGTGGTTCTGGTTCTGCACCATCGGCAGCCCCGTCAGCGGCGTCTGCCGCCCGCGCCATTCCAGCGGAATGTTCTGCAGCAGCAGCAGATCGGCCCGGCCCTTCAGCGCCTGCTGGAGCTGGCCGGCGAACTTGTCGGCGTCGATGCTGCCGCCGCTGTCTGCAAAGCTTTCGGAAAACAGACCGGTATTGATGTTGCTGTGATCGGCGGCGATGAACTTCGCGACGGAAAGCCCGCGAGATTTGACGATCTCGACCGGCAGAATGAAAGCGGCCTGGCCGGCATGGGTGCCTTTGAGGATCGCCAGCGGCCTCTGAAAGGCGCTTACCCAGGCGGCGCACCAGTCGTAGCTCTGATGCAGCGACTGGAGATTATCGCGCTCCAGAGCTCGCCAGTCGTCCTCCAGCGGCTGCATTGCCTCGAAAACGCTGATGTCGATTTCGGCCATGGCGAGTTTCATGCTCAGCTGGCGCAGGTTCGAAAGGGCTGTCTCGGCCAGCGCTGCGTCGTCTGACGCTTGTTCATCGACATCGAGCTTTTGCGTCTGCACGGGTGGTCTCCGGTCAAGAATGCTGAGCGGAAGGTAGGGGTGCCTGACGTATATTTGGTTTAACTGGAGGTGGTGGGCGAGGTTTTCCGCTGATCACGGTTATTCCGCCGTTAATGCATGTCGCTCGGAACTGTGCAGCGGTTCCGAGATAACGACATGCATAAAACAGGGGGTCAAAGTGCTGCGCATGATCAAGTTTGGTGCGACGCGCTGGGTGATCTTACCGCTGGCGGGGGCCGGCCATCCATTTGATGATCACCATCGCCGGCAAGACCCAAAGCAGACCGGTCAGGAAGAAATAGAGGAGGTGTCCCCACCAGGGCGCGTTGCCGAGCGTTGCCACCGCGATCGTATTGGCCAGCAGCGCATAGCCGAGCACGAGCACGATGATGAGGATCGTGCCGATGAATTTGCGGAGGCGGATGGGCATCGGTTATCTCTTGGATTGGACGCATCGACCGGCGCGACGGCATGCCGCAAAGGTTCGGGGCTTGTTTTGCATGAGCCGGTGGGGCAAATCAACACCCGGATAGAAGGAGACATCATGGCCGTCGCGAACCTCATCACGGAACAGGCGATCCGCAGCGAAATGCGAAAGCAGGACCGCGATCGCCGCGCCGTGCGCCTCTGGCTCGGTTTCGTGCTCTTGGCGCTTTTCTGTCTCGTGCTCGTCGGAGGCGCCACGCGGCTCACCAACTCCGGCCTGTCGATCACCGAATGGAAGCCGATCCACGGCGTCATCCCGCCGCTGTCGGTTGCCGAATGGGAGGAGGAGTTCCGCCTCTACCAGCGCATTCCCGAATTTCAGCAATTGAACAGCTCGATGACCGTCGAGGAATTCAAGAGCATCTTCTGGTGGGAATGGGCGCACCGGCTGATCGCCCGCGGCATCGGCGTGATCTTCGCCCTGCCGCTGATCTATTTCTGGCTGACAGGGCGGATCGAGAAGCGCCTGCGCTGGCCGCTCCTGGGCATCCTGGCGCTCGGCGGCCTGCAGGGCTTCATCGGCTGGTGGATGGTATCGTCAGGGCTTTCCGTCCGCACCGACGTCAGTCAGTATAGACTGGCAACCCATCTCGTCATGGCGTGCCTGATCTTCGCCTCCTGCATGTGGATCATGCGCGGCCTCTCCAGGCATTCCAACGATCCGATGCCGGCGCGAAGCTCGCGCGGCTTTGCCGCCGCGATCGCCATTTTCTCGCTGTTCCAGATCTATCTCGGCGCTCTTGTGGCTGGGCTCGACGCCGGCTTTTCCTACAATACCTGGCCGCTGATGGACGGGGCCGTCATCCCCTCCGATCTGCTGATACAGCAACCCTTCTGGATCAATGCCTTCGAGAACCCGAAAACGGTGCAGTTCATCCATCGCGTCGGCGCCTATACGCTCTTCGCACTGACGCTCATTAATATGGTGATTGCGCTGCGCGCGGCATCATGGACCACACATGCTCGCCGCGCTGTCCTGCTCTTCGCGCTGGTGACGCTACAGGCGGCGATCGGCATTGCCACGCTGCTGATGCAGGTGCCGCTTCACTGGGGCCTGCTGCACCAGGCCGGCGCACTTGTCGTTTTCGGCTTCGCTGTTGCCAACTGGCGAGGCTTTTACGGCGAATATCCGCGTGAGACGGTGATCGCGGAACACGATTGAGCTCGCCGCTTCAGCGTAGCAGGCCGTCGAGCAACGGCATGCCGACGATCGCGGCGGCGCCGATCAGGACGTAGCAGGCGATGCGGAAAGTCCGTTCTTCCGCAAGCCCGAAGAGTTTCGAGCCGCCGTAGAGCCCGACCGCATAGCTCGGCAGGGTGACGACCGTGAGCGCGAAGACGGCGGGCACGAACAGACCGCCGACATAATAGCTGATGACGCTGAAGACGGTCGAGATCGAGAAGTAGAGCACCACATTCGCCCTGACACGCGCGGAATCGCTCTTGCCACCGAGCCAATAGGCGACGACGGGCGGGCCGCCGAGTTGCGCGGCGCCGCTGAAAAGCCCGGCGATCAGGCCGACGCCGCTGGTGAGCGGCGTGGACGGGGCGCCGTGGTAGCGCCATCCGGAGACGAGGAGCGCAAGCAGGGATATGGCGATGACCGCGATACTCCAGCGCAGCAGCATCGGGTCGAGCAAAGCCAGCATCGCCGTGCCGGCCGGCACGCCGAGGGCAGCCCCTGCCGCCATGACGAAGACCTCGCGCCGGTTAGCGCCGCGCCAGGCGGGCGGGATCATTCCGAGCGTGGCAATGCCGTCGATGACGAGCAGGATCGGTGAAACCAGCTTCGGCCCGACGATTGCGCCGCCGAGCGGAATGAAGATCAGCGCGGCCCCGAAACCTGAAAAGCCGCGGGCAAGTCCGGCGATGAAGGCAAACGCCATCAGCGCGTAGATGCCGTGGTCGGGCAGGGCGGTTGCAAACCAGGCACGCAGGCCGGCGATAAGCGCATCCGGCGTCATGATGTCGTCAGGAAGCGAGCATCAGGTCCATGTTCTGGACCGCGGCGCCCGATGCGCCCTTGCCGAGATTGTCGAGCAAGGCCACCAGATTGACCTGCGAACCGCCTTCCTTGCCGAAAACGAAGAGCTTCATCGTGTCCTTGCCTTCGAGCTCGACGGCGTTGACACGGGGCAGCGCCTTGCTTTCGGCGAGCGGCACGACGGTGACGATATCCTGTCCGGCAAAATGGGCGACGAGCGAGGCATGGATGCTCTCCATCGTCGTGCCCTCGGCGAGATCGTCGAGATGGAGCGGCACCTGCACGATCATGCCCTGCGCGAACTTGCCGACCGACGGCGAGAAGATCGGCGCGCGGTCGAGCAGACCATGCACGGTCATCTCCGGCACATGCTTGTGGGTGAGCGGCAGGCCGTAAAGGAAATGCGGCGCGGTGATCGCATCCGGATGATCCGGATTTTCCATCTGGGCGATTAGCTGCTTGCCGCCGCCGGTATAACCGGAAACCGCGTTGACCGTCACCGGATAGCCGTCCGGCAGAATGCCGGCGGCACGCAGCGGCCGGATGAGGCCGATCGCGCCGGTGGGATAGCAGCCGGGATTGGCGACGAAACGGGCGGCCTTGATCCTGTCGGCCTGCGCCCCGTCCATTTCGGCGAAGCCATAGGCCCAGCCGGGATTGACGCGGAAGGCCGTCGAGGTGTCGATGACGCGGACGTTGTTGTTGCCCGAAACCATCTGAACCGCTTCCTTCGACGCATCGTCGGGCAGGCAGAGGATGGCGATGTCGGCGCCGTTCAGCATGTCTTCGCGCATGGCGGCATTGCGCCGTTCGGCCTCGGGAATGGACAGAAGCTCGACATCGCGGCGGCCGGCCATGCGCGTGCGGATCTGCAGACCCGTTGTGCCGTGTTCGCCGTCGATGAAGATTTTCGGTGCCATGATAGACCTGCGCTTTCAAGAGGTTCTGAAGGTTTCCGGATTCGGTTTGGGAGATCAATAAATCAGTCGTGTGACGTCGCGATGGCGCGTCGCTCCGCATGAAGCCCCAGCATATACATTGCCACCGTCGCCCCTGCAATGGCGGTAGTATCGGCGTGGTCGTAGGGCGGCGACACCTCGACGATATCGGCGCCGCGTATGTCGAGCTGATGCAGACGCTGCAGCACCGAGAGGATCTTGGCGCTCGACGGTCCGCCCGCAACCGGTGTGCCGGTACCGGGCGCAAAGGCCGGATCGAGGCAATCGATATCGAAGGTGAGATAGGCGGGTGCGCCGCGCGTATGCGAGATGATCGCAGAGGCGATGTCGCCGGCGCTCATATCCTCGACCTGATGCCCGTAGAGGATATTGATGCCGCAATCCTCGGGCGCATGCGTGCGGATGCCGATCTGGATCGATCGGTCGGGATCGATGATGCCCTCGCGGACGGCGCGCGCCACGAAGGAACCATGGTCGATGCGCCGCTCTTCGTCGAACCATGTGTCCTGGTGGGCGTCGAACTGCACGAGGGCGAGGGGGCCATGTTTTGCCGCATGGGCTTTCAGCAGCGGCCATGTGACGTAGTGATCGCCGCCGAGCGTCAGCAGAAAGGCGCCGCTGTCGAGGATGGCGTTCGCCTGGCGTTCGATCGCCGCGGGCGTGTCCTGATGGTTGCCGTAGTCGAGCAGGCAATCGCCATAGTCGATCACGGCCATCCCGGCGAAGAGATCGCGGTTGAAGGGATATTGCGCGTCGTTGTCGAAGATCGCCGAGGCGCGCCGGATCGCCTGCGGCCCGAAGCGCGTGCCCGGCCGGTTCGATGTCGCGGCATCGAAAGGAATGCCCCAGACGGCGACGTCGACGCCGGCAAGCTCCTTGGTGAAGCGGCGGCGCATGAAGGACAGCGCGCCGGCAAAGGTCGGGTCGCTGGCGGCGGAGGTAAGGCTGGTCGCCATGAAGGCGTGGTCAATCGATCTGTTCGCCAAGTCATGCTCCTTTTTTCGCTCGCAAAACCATCGTCGCGTTCGATGCGGACGCTGCGTTGTAAGATCACCGTTCGACGCAGGCATCGAGCGGCAGTCTCGCGAAAGTGTTGGCTGATCCCTCGCGCGCAGAAAGGGGTAGGCGAGGTGCGGCTGGAATTCAAGCAATCGTTCGGATCACGGCCCGCCCGTTACGGCCATGGCGCGGAGTGCCGTCCTCTCCTGCATCGACGGGATGCATGAAAGCACTAGTTTAGTCACAATTTTTTTAAAATCCACACTTGCAATAAGTCTTGCGGCTACCTAAAGCAAGCCCTGAGTCGTGGGGATGACTCCGCAGTCAGCAAGAGCATTGTATTTTAGGAATATTTACAGTGATTTACCGAAGAGAGGTTGACGGCCTGCGGGCAGCCGCGGTGATGCCCGTGATTCTGTTCCATGCGGGTTGCAGTCTCTTTTCCGGCGGTTTCATCGGCGTCGATGTTTTCTTCGTGATCAGCGGCTTTCTGATTACGTCGATCATCCTCGAGGAGATGCGCGACGGCACCTTTTCGCTGGCGGCATTCTACGAGCGCCGGGCCCGCCGTATCCTGCCGGCCCTGTTTCTCGTCATTCTGTGCTGTCTGCCCTTCGCCTGGCTCTGGGTCATGCCGGAGGAATTTCGTGCCTTCTCCGACAGCCTGATTGCCACCAGCCTCTCCGGCGCAAATTTCCTGTTCTGGTTCAAAAGCGGCTACTTCGCGCCGGAGGCCGGAGAGGTGCCGCTGCTTCATATCTGGAGCCTTGCCGTCGAAGAGCAGTATTACATGGTCTTCCCGCTGCTCGTCATGTTCATGTGGAAGCGCAAGCGGAATTGGCTCTTTGCGCTCCTGGTTGCGATTGCGCTTGCGAGCCTTGCCTACAGCGAGTGGGCGTCACGCGCCTTTCCCTCGGCCAATTTCTATTTCCTGCCGTCGCGGGCCTGGGAGTTTCTGGCCGGATCACTCTGCAGCTTCATGCAGTTGAAGGGGCAGGAACGCGGCAGCGATCCGCTGTCGCTCCTCGGTTTCGGCATGATTGCCTTCTCCGTCTTTTACTTCGACGAGACCTCGCCCATTCCCTCCACGCTCGCACTGGTTCCCGTGGTGGGCGCGATGCTCGTGCTGCTCTTTGCCCGACAGGGGACCTGGGTGGCGGCGCTGCTTTCGACCCGCGCCTTCATCATGATCGGGAAGATCAGCTATAGCGCCTATCTCTGGCACCAGCCGCTTTTTGCCTTTGCGCGCATTCGCAGCATCGATCCGCCCCGTCTCGCCGTGATGGGCGCGCTGGCCTGCGTTGCTCTTGTCCTCGGCTATCTCTCGTGGCGTTTCGTCGAGCAGCCGTTCCGCAGAAGCCGGCACAGATTGCTGCCGACCCGCCGGGGCCTGACCGTATCGGCATCGGTGATGCTCGCAGCCCTCTTTGCCTTCGGGCTTTATGGCCACGATACGCGCGGTATTCCCTGGCGACTTCCGGAGCCGATCAAGGATTTCATCGCGGACAGCGAGTGGAGCAAGACGTGTCTTATCGAGAGCGGGTCGGATTGGGATGCGATGCCGATCAAGGACTGCATATTCAATAGCGGTCACGCGCGGACTTACGCAATCCTCGGAGATTCCCTGGCATCGGCGCTGACGCCCGCGCTTGCCAAGCGTCTGGACGGCATGGATATCGGCCTGGAGCAGATCACGCACAGCTTTTGTGCGCCGGTCGCCGATGTTTCGATGGCCTCCCTCCAGGCGCGCGAATGCGGTGCCTTCAATGCTGCCGCGATCGACTATCTCGTCAAGAGCAAGGTCAAGACCGTCGTTCTCGCCGCATCCTGGCAGGTGTTCTTCGCACAATCCCGATACGTGTTCAAGGACGAGGAAGTCGCGACGCCAGACGTCGGACAGAAGTTGAAGGATGCTTTTGACAAAACCGTCGGCGATTTGACGTCGGCCGGCATCCGAGTGGTCATCGTCTACCCTCATCCGCGCGGCGACACGGAGATCGCAGCCAAGGTCGCCAAGCTGATGCACAAGGGCATGCCGGCGCCGACCATCACCATCGCCCAGGATGAATTCATCGAGCAGTCATTGCCGTCCTATGCCTATCTCGATGGCCCCAAGGACAAGCATGTCCTGCGCGTCGATCCGGCCAAGATCTTCTGCGGGATAGAGACGGGGCGATGCGATCTGGCGCGGGAAGGCAAAGCCTTGATTTTCGATAAGGTGCATTTCACCCCGGCGGGGGCGGAAGCCGTAGCCGACGAAATTCTGGTCGCTCTGAAGCGAGACGACGTGGCGGCTGAAAACGGCGTGGCGGCGCTCTCTTCCGGCGGCTTCTAAAAAAATCCAGTAAAGGTGCGAAGCGGTCGGCGTCTCTTGCGCGTCGGAAAAGATGCGCGATGCTGTGACCGCGCAAACAAAAAGGCCGGGTTTCCCCGGCCTTCGTAAATTCTCGTCTGTCCGAAGCGATTAACGCTTGGAGAACTGGAAGGACCGGCGGGCCTTTGCCTTGCCGTACTTCTTGCGTTCGACGACGCGGCTGTCGCGGGTCAGGAAGCCGCCCTTCTTCAGCACCGAGCGAAGGCCCGGCTCGAAGTAGGTGAGGGCCTTGGAGAGACCGTGGCGAACGGCGCCGGCCTGGCCGGAAAGGCCGCCGCCGGCAACGGTGGCGACGATGTCGAACTGGCCGTCACGGGCAGCCGCGACGATCGGCTGACGCAGGATCATCTGCAGCACCGGACGGGCGAAATATTCCGCGAATTCCTTGCCGTTGACGATGATCTTGCCGGAGCCCGGCTTGACCCAGACGCGGGCAACGGCGTTCTTGCGCTTGCCGGTCGCGTAGGAGCGGCCGAGCGAATCGACCTTGCGGACGTGTGCCGGAGCAGCAGCTTCGGAAGCCGTGCCGAGATCCTTCAGGGAGGAGAGGTCAGCCATTATCAGGCGCTCCTTACGTTCTTTTTGTTGAGCGCGGCAACGTCGAGGGCGACCGGCTGCTGGGCTTCATGGGGATGGTTGGAGCCGGCGTAGACGCGCAGGTTCTTCATCTGGCGACGGCCGAGCGGGCCGCGCGGAACCATGCGTTCGACGGCCTTTTCGAGGACGCGCTCCGGGAAGCGGCCTTCGATGATCTGGCGTGCGGTGCGTTCCTTGATGCCGCCGGCATAACCGGTGTGCCAGTAGTAGACCTTGTCGGAATACTTCTTGCCGGTGAAAACGACCTTGTCGGCATTGATGACGATGACGTTGTCGCCGTCGTCAACGTGGGGCGTGAAGGTTGCCTTGTGCTTGCCGCGCAGGCGCATAGCGATGATGGAAGCGAGACGGCCAACGACAAGCCCTTCGGCGTCGATGATCACCCACTTCTTCTCTACCTCTGCAGGCTTCTGAGAGAAGGTTGCCATAGTGAATACTCTCTTTTAGGACCCTTGGCCCGAGGGCTTGAAGGGCGTTTTTTGTTGCTTGGATTGACACGCCCGAGGCATGCCAAAAAGAAAGCAGCCGGGAGAGGCTGCGTTCTGGCGGGGTGTATAAAGGGAATGTGACATCCGGTCAATATCGACTTCCCCGGCCATCTGAAAAAAGAATAAGTAAAAACAATGCGTTAGCTGTATGGTATTATATTACCTCACATTTGTCGGCCGGAGAGCCGTCGTGCTGACGCTTTAGCGGCGGCTTGAGACCCTTATTTCCAAGGTCGAAAGCCGCCTAATCCTCGAGGCCGCGCAGGCATTTCATCATTTCGCGCAGGCCGCGCGTCAGGTGTTTGTCCCGGCGAAGAACCATGCCGAGGCGGCGCGTGAGCTTGGGCTTTAGCGACGACGTCGCCACGAGGCCTGCGCGGTCTCTTTTCAATGCCAGCCCCGGCAGGATCGACCAGCCGAGCCCCACGGCCACCAGTTCCTTGATCGCCTCGATGCTGCCGAACTCCATCGCGGGCCGGGTCGTCGCATCCGAGCCGGTCAACCACGTGTCGATCGCGCGTCTTGTGTTGCCGCCCTCGTAAAGCAGCAGCGTCTTTTCGCGCATGAAAGCGGCGTCCGGTCCGCCCTCCGGCATGCGACTGCCGGCGGGAGCGACGGCCAGCAACTCCTCTTCGTAGAATGTCTCGATCTCGAAGTTCCGCCCGGATGCCGGCAGCGCGACGACGGCGATATCGAGGCTGTTGGCTTCCAGGTCGCGCAGAATATCGTCTGCATTGCCGATATGGACGGTGATTTCGAGGTTCGGCATGTTTTTCCTGGCGGCGGCGATGGCGCGGGGAAGCAGATGGATCGACGCCGTGCCGCCGCTGCCGATGCGCACGCGGCCGCTCGCGCCATCTCTGTGCGGCATCATCGCTTCTTCCGCGGCAGCCGATTCTTGGAGCAGCCGCCTTGCATGCACGAGCAGGTCGAGGCCTGCGGCTGTCGGCTGCGCCCGCCGTCCGACGCGCTCGATCAGCCGGACGCCGAGCCGCTGTTCGAGACCTTTGACCTGCAGGCTGACCGCCGGTTGCGTCAGGCCCTCCTTGTCGGCCGCAGCCGTAAAACTTCCGAGATCGGCGACGTTGACGAAGGCCGAGAGCTGATCGAGATTAAGAGGCACGGCAAAGAAATCCTTATGCATATGATAATATCCATAAGCTTCTTTCGTGGCGTCTTCCAGGCCATCCTTCATCCGTTGAAAAAAGGAAGAAGAGATGGCTCTGGATACAAGCGAGATCGCTGAAGCCTCCGGCGATGCCGCCCGGCGGAAACTCCGCAAGATCATGGGCCTAGCCCTGCGGCTTCTCGCGGCTGTCGAGCATCGCCTGGAGAAGCGCCGTAGCCGCCGCACGCTTATCGACCTGACCGACGACGAACTTCGCGATGTCGGCCTGACGCGCGGCCAGGCGAGGACCGAGGTCTCCAAGTCCTGGTTCTGGTCTTGACGTCGGTTCATCCGGAGAGCGGATCTTGCTCGAAATTGCTGCCGCCTTGTGGCAGAACACCTGTCTGAAAATCGAGCGCAGGAGCATGGTCATGGCCGAAATCGTATCCTTCCGGAAGGACGCAGACAGGATGGAAGAGAGCGGATTGCTGGTCCGCTCGCTGCGGGACGGCGTGCTGCGGCTCGTGCTCAACAACCCGCCGACCAATGTGCTTTCCGTCGCGCTTCTCGAAGCGCTGACGGCCGCGCTCGAGGCGGCTGACGCGGATGCGGATGTGCGCGTGATCGTCATCGCCTCGACCGGCAATGTCTTTTCCGCCGGCCATGACCTCAAGGAACTCACGGCCCATCGCGCCGACGAGGACCAGGGTGTCGGTTTCTTTGAAAGAAGCTTCCGGCTCTGCGCCGATCTGATGCTGAAGATCGCGCACCTGCCGAAGCCCGTCATCGCCGAGATCGATGGGCTCGCGACGGCCGCGGGCTGCCAACTCGTTGCTTCCTGCGATCTGGCGATCTGCACGGATACCTCGACCTTCTGCACGCCGGGCGTCAATATCGGCCTCTTCTGCTCGACGCCGATGGTGGCCGTTTCCCGTGCCGCGCATCGCAAGCAGGCGATGGAGATGCTGCTGACCGGCGAGACGATCGACGCCTCGACCGCCAAGGATTTCGGCCTCGTCAACCGCATCGTGCCGAAACAATATCTGACGCAGGTGGTCTCCAAATATGCCGGCGTCATCGCCAGCAAGTCGCCGCTGACCCTGAAGATCGGCAAGGAGGCCTTTTACAGGCAGCTCGAACTGCCGGTCGAGGCAGCTTACGATCATACCGTCAGAGTGATGGTCGAAAACATGCTGACGCAGGATGCGCAGGAAGGGATCGGCGCCTTTCTCGGCAAGCGCAAGGCGGAATGGAAGGGCGAATGATCACGCCAATTTCAGAACCAGTCCGCCGATTGCGATGACGACGCCGGCGACGTAGCGCCAGATGCTGGCCTTTTCCTTGAACACGGTGACGGAGATCACAAGCGCAAAGAGGATCGCGGTTTCGCGCAAGGCGGCAACGGTTGCGACCGGCGCTTTCGTCATCGCCCAGAGCGCCAGCCCGTAGGAAGCGATCGAGCCTGCGCCGCCGATGAGGCCTCGCCACCAGTTCCGGCGGATATGCTTAGCCACTGCTAAAACGCCGCGTTGCGACGTCGCCCAGGAAAACAGCAGGACGGGCGGCAGCAACGACATCCATAAGGTGTAGGAAACCGCGTTGCCGGAAAGGCGAGCGCCAATGCCGTCGACATAGGTATAGCTGGCGATAACGCAGGCATTGGCAAGCGAGAAGAGGACGGCACGGCCGCTGCCGCGCCGTGCTTCGAGAGCGAGCGTCAGCACGCCGGCCGAGATCGTCATGATGCCGGCGAGGGCGCCGCTGGAAAGATTTTCCTGCAGGATGAAACCGCTGATCGCCGCAATCAGCAGAGGGGCGCAGCCGCGCATCAGCGGATAGACGAGGCCGATATCGCCGGCTCGGTAGGCGGCGGCGACCAGTTGGAAATAGACGAATTGCAGGATGGCCGAGGCGCCGATGAACGGCCAGGCGGCGGTTTGCGGCAAGGGCAGAAAGGCAAGGAATGGCAGCGCCGAAACCGCGCCGCCGGCCGAGATCAGCGCCGCATCGAGCGATTTATCGCTGCCGGCTTTGACGATGGCGTTCCATATCGCGTGCAGCAATGCGCCGAAGAGAACGAGCAGAATGACGTCGACAGGCAAGGGAGCAAATCCGGAAAGGGGACGAAAAAGAGGAAACGCCTCGCCATAGGCGACCTAAATTCTTGAAAAGACAACTGGCATTTGCACGAAAATGGAAGGCTGCGGTGACGGCCTCGTTCAGATGTCGATTGACATCCTTCGATATGTGATCAAAGGCGGCCCGTCAGATCAATTTTTACGTGCGCGCGACATGCGTTCAATCCAGGCGAGGCTTTCAACTATGAGATGTTCCTAATGGATGCGGGAACGTATCGTGATATTATCGGGAACAAATACGGAAAGTTTGCGCGAGGTTTCGGAGGTCGTCTATTCTATGCTGCTGAAATATAGATATTATTCTATAACTTTGACATAGTTGAAAATTAAAGCTTATGATTGTGTAAACTGCAGGAAATCGCATCACGGGATTGAGCCCAGGCCTCTTTACAAGCGCGAAGGGCGTATAGTTTTGCGTCCGTCTCGGCGGCGGAACTATCAGAGTTGATAATGCGGAATGAACAGCATCCCGTCAAGGTTGTCGATGTTCTGGCAGTTCAGGACCGGGCAGCGGGGGGTGTCTTTCGAGGGAATATGGGTCCATTCGGCATAATCGGTCGCGTCGCAGTAATTGCTGTTGCGGACGTAGCGATCGTAGAGCGGCAGGCCTCGGGGAGACTGGTAGCGGAAGATGACGGCGCCCTGATTGTGGATGGCGGCGCGCACGCTGGCGCAGCTCATGGTGAGCGGATTGTAGCGCGAGATCGCCAGCGCCGGCGATGCGGCGAGCACGAGCGTGAGGGCAAGAGCGATTTTTTTCATCGAATTATCCTCATGAGTATCCACTTCATATATACGCCAAAAGCGTGCGGCCGGTTTCACGGAAATGAAAAAAACTGCAGGCGGCGCCAAGGGACTCACGGGAGTGGAGAAGCGGACATGAATCACGACGCTTACGGGGACGATTATCTGGCCGGCATCCTGCATTCGGTAAAGACCATCGCGCTGACCGGCGCTTCGCCCAATCCGGCGCGGCCGAGCAACGGCGTCATGGGTTATCTGCTGTCGCTCGGATATGAGGTCATCCCGGTCAATCCGGGGCAGGCGGGCAAACAGATCCACGGCCGCACCGTCTATGCCCGGCTCGCCGATATTCCCGTGCCGATCGACATGGTCGACGTCTTTCGCGCCTCCGAATATCTGGATGGGGTCGTCGAGGAGGTGCTGGCGCTGGAGCCGCTGCCGAAGGTCGTCTGGTCTCAGCTCGGCGTCCGCGACGATGCGGCTGCGGCAAAGGCGGAAGCCGCCGGCATCAAGGTGGTGATGAACCGCTGCCCGGCGATCGAGTATCCTCGCCTCATTGCCTGACCTGCTGTCCGCGGAGACGGATTTTCCACCGAACGCCCCTGGGTTGAAACGGATCGCGATTAACTTTCATCCGCGACAGGCTATGATCCTGCCCGTCACGATAACTGGAGGACGACATGGCCAAGAATGATCCGGGATTCAATACTTTGGCGATCCATGCGGGCGCTCAGCCCGATCCGGCGACCGGCGCGCGGGTGACGCCGATCTATCAGACGACCGCTTTCGTGTTCAACGATTCCGATCATGCCGCCGCTCTCTTCGGCCTGCAGGCTTTCGGCAACATCTACACCCGCATCATGAACCCGACGCAGGCCGTGCTCGAAGAGCGTGTCGCAGCGCTCGAAGGGGGAACTGCAGCCCTTGCCGTTGCCTCCGGCCATGCAGCGCAGATGATCGTCTTCCACAACATCATGCGTCCGGGCGAGAATTTCGTCGCCGCCCGCAGGCTCTACGGCGGTTCGATCAACCAGTTCGGCCATGCCTTCGAGAATTTCGGCTGGCAGGTGCGCTGGGCCGATCCCGACGACCCGGCGAGCTTCGAGAGCCAGATCGACGAGAAAACGCGCGCCATCTTCATCGAAAGCCTGGCCAATCCCGGCGGCACCTTCGTCGATATCGCCGCGATCGCCGAGGTCGCGCATCGCCACGGCCTGCCGCTGATCGTCGACAATACGATGGCAACGCCCTATCTCATCCGCCCGATCGAGCACGGCGCCGATATCGTCGTGCATTCGCTGACGAAGTTTCTCGGCGGCCACGGCAATTCCATGGGTGGCCTCATCGTCGACGGCGGCACCTTCGACTGGTCGAAGTCCGGCAACTATCCGATGCTGTCGAGCCCGCGGCCGGAATATAACGGCATGGTCCTGCACGCGACCTTCGGCAATTTCGCCTTCGCGATCGCCGCCCGCGTGCTCGGCCTGCGTGATCTCGGGCCGGCGATCTCGCCCTTCAACGCCTTCCTGATCCTGACCGGCATCGAGACGCTGCCGCTCCGGATGCAGCGCCACAGCGACAATGCGATCGCCGTCGCCAGATGGCTGAAGGCGCACAGCAAGATCGCCTGGGTGAATTACGCCGGCCTCGAAGACGATCCGAACCACGCCCTGCAGCAGCGTTACTCCCCGAAGGGCGCAGGCTCCGTCTTCACCTTTGGCGTCCAGGGCGGCTACGAGGCGGGCAAGACGCTGGTCGAGAGCCTGGAGCTCTTCTCCCACCTTGCCAATATCGGCGACACCCGCTCACTCGTCATTCATCCGGCCTCGACCACGCACCGGCAGCTGACCGACGAGCAGAGGATCGCAGCCGGGGCAGGGCCCGACGTGGTGCGCCTCTCCGTCGGCATCGAGGATGTCAAGGACATCATCGCCGATCTCGAACAGGCGCTCTCGAAGATCTGACATCAAAGAGGTCTATGGCAAACCATGGCAAATTTCATCCCCTTCAGCATCGATGGCGTCGAACCCGAGTTCGGGGCCCCCGAGGCTGAGCGGATCATCTCCGGCGATCCGCAATTCCGCACCTGGAGCCTGGAGGAGGCCGAAGGCCTCTATTCCGGCATCTGGGAGGCGACCCCGGGCAAGTGGCGGATCGTCTATGAGGAGTGGGAATATTTCAGCCTGCTTTCCGGCCATTCGATCGTGACCGAGGACGGTGGTGAGCCGGTTCATCTGAAGGCGGGCGACCGGATGATCTTGAGACCCGGCTTCAAGGGAACCTGGGAAGTCGTTGAAACGACTCGCAAGGACTATGTGATCAAGGTCTGAGCGGCGGCGGCAAACCGGCTCCGGCGATGCCAGGCCTGTCCCGGTTTGCGGCGATTGTGGTCCGTTTCTGCTGCAATCTCACCGTTTCTTTCCCGGATAGACGGCATTTGATCGATCTTATTAATGGTGCCTATATCGTCAAATGGTAGACCTTATCTGCAGCGCATTGCGGACATGATGTCTCCTGCCGTCACCATAGACATGGCCTTGCAATTCATCTTTTCGGGATTGGCATGTCGTCGAATCTTGCGGGTAGGCACGTTCGCACCCAGACGTCTTCCATCATTGTGACAACCGTTTGCTTCGTTGTCGTCGCGCTGCTTCTGACCGGCCTCATGACCCATGTCGTCGCCACGATGACGCGGTCGGCGAACGAGATCGATGATGCCAGGGCCAATCGCGCCGCCCGCGCGGCGATCGCAGCCTTTGTCAGTCGCCTGAGCGCGACAACGACGGACAACGCCGTATGGGATGATGCCTACAAAGCGATCTCATCTCCCAGCGCGGCGGATTGGGCCTATGAGAACTGGGGTAAAACCAGCGAGGATTACCCGCTCTATGACGGCGCGATCGTGATCGGTCCCGACCGCTCGTCGATCGTCTCCGCATATTCCAAGGGCAAGCCCTTCCAGCCGGGTGCTTTTTTTGGCCAGGCCTTCTATCGGCAGATCGACACGGCCGCCGATTCCGTACAGGCGCCGGTGGTCAATTTCATCAAGACCGAAACGGGCATCGCGCTGATAGCGTCACAGGCAATTCAGCCTTATGAAGAGGAAGGCGAGCTTCCGAGGCTCAGCGTGCTGAGCTTCTACAAGGAATTCAACTCGGACGTTCTCGGCACGCTTTCGAACGAACACGAACTCGAGGGACTGCACCTTGCCGCCGCACCCGCGCCGGGCCTGCTGAACACGCCGATCACGGACATGAAGGGTGGCGTGATCGGCCATCTCGTTTGGCCGAGCAAAGCGCCGGGAAGTGCCGTGTACCGACAGGTCTATCCCTATGTTGCCGCTGCTACACTCATCCTCGTGCTGTTCCTGACCGGTGTTCTGCTGGCGGGCGTATCCGAGGCGCGGCGCCTGCGTAAATTGGCGCAAGCAGCGATTTTCGAAGCGAACCACGACAGCCTGAGCGGCCTGCTGAACAGGCATGGACTTCTCGCCCTGCTGGACGAGCTGGTCGTTACGGATTTTTCGCCGCCTCGGCTCTATCTGATCGATCTCGATGGGTTCAAGGCGGTCAACGACGCCTGGGGGCATGCGGTGGGGGATGACCTGATCCGGATGGTCTCGAACGCGCTGATCGCCTGCCACCCCGAAGTCGTTGCCGTGGCTCGGCTTGGAGGCGATGAGTTCGCCCTGGTGCAGGTCGGAACCGCCGCGCGCCAGGAGATAGAAGAGACCATTCTGGCGCTGTTTGCCGAGCCATTCAAAATCGACGGACGAACGATCGAGGTTGGAGCGAGCATCGGCGCTGCTGCGCGTGACGGAGACATCGAGCCTTTGGAGCTGCTGCGCAGAGCCGACATGGCGCTCTATCGCGCCAAGGAAAATGGCAGGGGCCGGGCGATCGAATACGACCCCGAACTGGATCGGGAGCGCCAAAGGGTCGCCGAACTGGAAAGCCTTTTGAAGACCGCCATCGGCGATGGTGCGATCGAAGCCGTTTTCCAGCCTCTCGTCTCCGCGACGACGGGTGCTGTCACCGGCCTTGAAGCGCTGGCCCGCTGGAAGACTGCGACTGGAAATATCAGCCCGGAGATCTTCATCCCGCTTGCCGAAAGATGCGGCCTCATCGATGCGCTCGGCGGCCATATGCTGAAAACATCGATCGAGCATGCCAAGAACTGGCCCGGTCTCGCACTGTCCGTCAACGTTTCGCCGGTCCAGCTCTGCAATCCGGAATTTGCCGTCGAAGTGATCTCGCTCCTGCAGGAACTCGATTTCGATCCGAGGCGCCTGACATTGGAGATCACCGAAGGCGTCCTCATGACAAATCCGGATCAGGCCCGCCGGTCGATAGATCACCTCAAGCAGGTCGGCATCAAATTCGCCCTTGACGACTTCGGCTGCGGCTATGCAAGCATCGGCGCATTGCGGCAGTTCGGTTTCGATCGGATGAAGATCGACCGCTCGCTCGTGTCCGCTCTCGACCAGGGCTCGAACGGCGCCGATGTTCTCAAGGCAACCATCTCTTTGGCGACCGCGCTGCAGATTCCCGTCACCGCGGAAGGCATCGAGAATATCCGCCAGGCAGCGATCTTGCGGGAGGCCGGCTGCGACCAGCTGCAAGGCTATTTGATCGGAAAACCGATGTCGGCATTCGACATATCCAATAAGCTTCAAGAACAAGCGGCGTAATGCCGTAAGGTTGTGGTGCACGGAAGACTACATCACCGGCCGCAACGGCTGATCTGCGGGGAGGCTGATCACCACCGCAGATCCAGCCGGTCCAGCCCGTGGAAATGGTAGACGTCCTTGACCACCGGCGTCTTTGCCAGCTTGAGGTCGGCAAGCCGCTCGAACAGGATCGGCAGCACGACATTGAGCTCCAGCCGGGCCAGCGGCGCGCCGATGCAGAAATGGATGCCGGCGCCGAAGGAGAGGTTTGCCGCCTCGTTTCGATCGGGCCGGAAGGTCAGCGGATCGGTGAATTTCGCCGGATCGAGATTGGCGGCGGCGAGGATGAGGCTGACCTTGTCGCCACGCTTGAAGGAGACGCCGTCGATTTCGGCGGGCTCCAGCGCCCAGCGCTGGAAGATGTGAACCGGGGCACAGATGCGCAGGGTTTCCTCGACGGTGCGTTCCGTCGTGGCTTCATCCCGGAAGAGATCCGCCGGATCGCAGCCGCTGTCGAGGATGGTGCGCACGGAATTGCCGATCTGGTGCACGGTTGCCTCGTGTCCGGCATTGAGTAGCACGATCGTCGTCGAGACGAGCTCCTCCTCGGTCAGATACTGGCCCTTGTGCTCGGTATGGATCATGTGGGTGAGCAGGTCGTCGCGCGGCGCGGCACGGCGTTCCGTGATGACCGTCTTGACGTAATCGGAAAATTCCTTTGCCGCCCGCTCTGCCTCTTCCTCATGGGCGCGCGTGCGGCCGAACATGTACATGCGGACATAAGCATGCGACCAGGCGAGCAGCTGCGGCCCCATTTCCTCGGGGATGCCGATCATGCGGGCGATCATCGTCACCGGAATGATGTCGGCGAAGGCCGAGAGCAGCTCGACTTCGCGCTGGTCGGCGAAGCCGTCGATCAGGCGGTTGGCGAGTTCGGCGAGCTCCGGTTTCATCTTTTCGACATGGCGGGAGACGAAGGCGCGGTTGACGAGCGTGCGCAGCCGCGTGTGCTCCGGCGGTTCGAGTTCGAGCAGAGAATAACGTTCCGATAGGTCGAAACTGGCAAGATGCGGCATCGGCTCGGCAAGGCCGAGCTCCTCGCGGCTGGCGATGTGCAGGATCTGCCGGCCGAAGCGGCGGTCGCGCAGCAGGCCGTTCACATGGTCGTAGCCGGTGAAGAACCACTGCTTCTGCTCCTGCCAGTAAAAGGTCGGGCAGTGGGCGTGAAGCGCCGCATAGACGGCGTTCGGATTGCCGTAAAAGGCCGGGTTACGGGCATCCAGCGAGACATGGCGGCTGGCGCGATCGATCGAGAGAAAGGGCGGTATCGTCATGCCCTGAGGCTTAGCGGATTTGCCGGACCTCGGAAAGATGGTGGCTTAAGCGGCTGCGCGTCCCGCAGGACGCGCCCATCACTTTAAGACTTGCGCCTAAGCCTAGAGCATGTCGCGCAAAAGTGTGCAGCGGTTTTGCGAGAACGACATGCGTAAAACAAGGACCTAAAGCGCGAGGAGCGAATCTGAAAGATCGCGAAGCGCTTTAGGAATCGATTCCGGTTAACCGGCCCGCGACAGAGTGCTCATGCGCCGCAAGGCCTCGACCTGGTCGTCGACCGTCGGCACCAATTCGCCGGCGGTGCTGCTCGGCGTGGCGGGCGCTGGGGCTGCCGCCTCCGCTTCGCCGAACGTGACCGTGCAGTTGCGGCCGGCGGCCTTGGCTGCATAGAGCGCCCGGTCGGAGGCCGAGATCAGCTTGTCGATATTGGCTTCGACCGAGGAGGCGAGCGCGATGCCGATGCTGACGGTGACCGGAACGATCGCCTCGCCGGTGCTGACGGGAAGACGGCAGAATTCGGTGCGGATCGCTTCGGCGATCGCCTCGGCTTCGGTCTGGTCCGCGACGGCGGCGAAGGCTGCGAATTCCTCGCCGCCCATGCGGCCGAAGATGTTGCTCGGAATGTACTGGCGGGCCATGCGCGCGAAGGCGGTGAGCACGGCATCGCCCGACTGATGTCCGAAGCGGTCGTTGACGCGCTTGAAATGGTCGAGGTCGAAAAGCATCACCGCGACCTGGCGTTGTTCGATATGGGCCGTTTCCTGGATGGCGTCGAAATAGCCGAGCAGGCCGCGGCGGTTGAGCACGCCCGTCAGCGCATCGGTCAGGCTCAGCGCCCGCAGGTGCCGTTCGGAGCGCTCCATGATCAGACGGCAGGTGAGCGCAAAGGCGATGGTGAGCAGGAAGGCGCTTGCCATCGCCGAGACGCCGCCGATATTGGTCGCCTCGATCTCGTTCGGCAGCATCAGCGCCATCGTCAGCGCCGAGCCGAAGCACAGGCAGCCCTGGATGACGAAGATGCCCATCAGCTTGACGCGGGTGCGCTCGCGGCGCATGTCGCCGGCGGCGACTGCCATGGCGAGCGCCGTGGCGCCCGTCGCCGAGGCGAGGTTGTAGAGCACGACGCGGTTGGAATAATCATCGTTGACCCAGGGCAGGAAAACGCCTGCCAGCCAGATCGTCGGCGGCAGCAGCGTCCACCATTCGATCTTCTTGCGGTCGAGCGCAAGAAAGCCTGCTACCCAGGCGCTCTGCCCGAGGAGCGCGATGGCGTTGCCCGCTTCTATGGAAAGCACGCTGGGAATCTGGCCGCGCAGCGCGACCATCGCAAAGCCGATGCCGGTCAGAAGGAAGCCGAAGCCCCAATAGAGATAGGCCTCGTTCCTGACGTTGTGGCGCCAGGCGACGAACAGCACCAAAGCGAGCGTCATGGCCTCCGAGCACCAGATGGCGAGACCTGTAGCGATATTGAACACGGCAGCAACCCCTCGTCTGTCGGCCCTTGTCTGTTGGCCTGCATCCTTGCCGAGGAAGCTCGCCACTTCCTTAACGCCGCTGCACTGCGGCATGGTTTTACGCCGATATCTGCCGGTAGGCTTTCCGTAGGGTAAACGTGTGTGAGCACGGTCGAATGGAGTAAGCTTTTCTTCATCCTGTCACCGAGAAAAGCCGGGGGAGAGGGCGACTGGGGCTCGCGGTCGTCCGGGGTTTGGGAGAAAGAGGCTGCCGAAGCCGAAGCTTAGCCGCCTTGCCCCCGCCTTCTTAACGTTATCCCAATGCGTGTCTTGAAGAGAAGGGCAGGGACACTCTATGTAGGGATAAGACATTTTCTTTGATTCCCGGCGCCGGCCGGCGAGACGTTGACAAAGGACGCACATGAGAAACCCAGTCGATACCGCAATGGCCCTCGTGCCGATGGTCGTGGAACAGACCAACCGCGGTGAACGCTCCTACGACATCTATTCCCGCCTGTTGAAGGAACGTATCATCTTCCTGACGGGGGCCGTCGAGGACCACATGGCGACGCTCGTCTGCGCCCAGCTTCTCTTCCTCGAGGCTGAAAACCCAAAGAAGGAAATCGCGCTCTACATCAATTCGCCCGGCGGCGTCGTGACCGCAGGCATGGCGATCTACGATACGATGCAGTTCATCAAGCCCGCGGTTTCGACGCTCTGCATCGGCCAGGCCGCGTCCATGGGCTCGCTGCTGCTGGCGGCCGGCCACAAGGACATGCGCTTCGCCACCCCGAATTCCCGCATCATGGTGCACCAGCCCTCGGGCGGCTTCCAGGGCCAGGCTTCGGACATCGAACGCCACGCCCGCGACATCCTGAAGATGAAGCGCCGTCTGAACGAGGTCTATGTCAAGCACACCGGCCGCACCTATGAGGAAGTTGAAAAGACCCTCGATCGCGACCATTTCATGGATGCCGACGAAGCCCAGGGCTGGGGCGTGATCGACAAGGTCCTGACGTCCCGCCTCGAGATGGAAGGCGAGCAGGCCTAGTAATTAATTGGGATGGTGTTTTCGTCGCCACAGTTCTATCCCATTTGTGATTGAACAAGGGCTTTCATCCGGCGACGAAGACGCTAATAGTAACTATTAATGCTATGTTGAATTTTTATGACATAGCATTCGGCATTCGAAGGGGAATTCGTTGCCGCCGGAACCAGCACATGATTGATTGGAACCGGTTCGTACCCCCTGAAGCCCTTCTCGGCAAAGACTCCGGATACGGAGTGCCGGTCAGGAGCTGATTGAGTGGACCGCGATTTCGCCTTGAAATGCGGCGTGCTGGAAGGAAAGTGATATGAGCAAGGTCAGCGGCAGCAACGGCGGCGACAGCAAGAACACCCTCTATTGTTCGTTCTGCGGAAAGAGCCAGCACGAAGTCCGGAAACTGATTGCCGGACCGACCGTGTTCATCTGCGATGAATGCGTCGAATTGTGCATGGACATCATCCGCGAGGAGAACAAGTCCTCGATGGTCAAGTCCCGCGACGGCGTTCCGACGCCCCAGGACATCATCAAGGTCCTCGACGAATACGTCATCGGCCAGCGGCAGGCGAAGAAGATCCTGTCGGTCGCCGTTCACAACCATTACAAGCGCCTGGCGCACGCCTCCAAGAACGGCGAAGTCGAGCTGGCGAAGTCGAACATCATGCTCGTTGGGCCCACGGGCTGCGGCAAGACCTATCTTGCCCAGACGCTTGCCCGCATCATCGACGTTCCCTTCACCATGGCCGATGCGACGACGCTGACGGAAGCCGGTTATGTCGGCGAGGATGTGGAAAACATCATCCTGAAGCTCCTGCAGGCGGCCGACTACAACGTCGAGCGCGCGCAGCGCGGCATCGTCTATATCGACGAAGTCGACAAGATCTCGCGCAAGTCCGACAACCCGTCGATCACCCGTGACGTCTCGGGCGAGGGCGTGCAGCAGGCGCTCTTGAAGATCATGGAAGGCACGGTTGCATCGGTTCCGCCGCAGGGCGGCCGCAAGCATCCGCAGCAGGAATTCCTGCAGGTCGACACGACGAACATCCTGTTCATCTGCGGCGGCGCCTTCGCCGGCCTCGACAAGATCATCTCCGCCCGCGGCGAGAAGACGTCGATCGGCTTCGGCGCGACCGTCAAGGCCCAGGACGACCGCCGCGTCGGCGAAGTCCTGCGCGAACTGGAGCCGGAAGACTTGGTCAAGTTCGGCCTCATCCCCGAATTCATCGGCCGTCTGCCGGTTCTGGCGACGCTCGAGGACCTCGATGAGGATGCACTGATCCAGATCCTGTCCGAGCCGAAGAACGCGCTGATCAAGCAGTATCAGCGCCTGTTCGAGATGGAAGACGTGGAACTGACCTTCCACGAGGACGCGCTTCGCGAAATCGCCCGCAAGGCGATCGTGCGCAAGACCGGCGCCCGCGGCCTTCGCTCGATCATGGAAAAGATCCTGCTCGACACGATGTTCGAACTGCCGACGCTGGAAGGCGTGCGCGAAGTCGTCATCTCTGAGGAAGTCGTGCGCGGTTCGGCTCGTCCGCTCTACATCTATGCCGATCGTCAGGAAGAAAAAGCCAACGCTTCCGCGTAATGCTGTGACTTTCGCACCATTATTTTAAGGGGCTTGCCTTAGGCGAGCCCCTTTCTATTTGAAAAACCATGCGAGGCGCTGTTAGTATTTTCCCGGTGGGAACCGGAATTGCCTTTGCCGATCTTGCGCGAGGGGCGGTGCTTGGCAAAGATGCAGCGATTCCGTAAGCCTATTGCTGGCGTTTGTATTTTAGCGAGGTCGGAAGTGGTAAGCGCCGGTCCAGCCACGCGTTTCATAGTGTTGGCGTTCCGTTGTAATGAAGCTGTCACATCCGGGGAACGCGGGCGTTAGCGTGGCTTGAAAAGCGTAGTCAGAACCTCCACTTGTAGAGCCAAGTGAGAGTGCCGGCCGGTCCCAAGCGGCCGTGCAGAGAGCCCGGCAACGGGACGATGGAAAGGACATAAAATGACGAAGAAAACGTCTGTAGCGAGCAGCACCGCATATCCTGTTCTGCCCTTGCGCGACATCGTGGTTTTCCCGCATATGATCGTGCCGCTGTTCGTCGGACGGGAAAAGTCGATCCGTGCGCTCGAAGAGGTCATGGGGTCCGACAAGCAGATCATGCTGGTGACGCAGATCAACGCCAGCGACGACGATCCGGATCCTTCGGCGATCCACAATGTCGGCACCGTCGCGAACGTGTTGCAGCTGCTCAAGCTGCCTGACGGCACCGTGAAGGTTCTGGTCGAAGGCCGCGCCCGCGCGGAGATCGATTCCTATACCAGCCGCGAGGATTTCTACGAGGCGCTCGGCCATGTGCTCGAGGAGCCGCACGACGATCCGGTCGAACTGGAAGCGCTGTCGCGCTCGGTCGTTTCCGAATTCGAGAGCTACGTGAAGCTCAACAAGAAGATTTCGCCTGAAGTGGTCGGCGCCGCCAGCCAGATCGACGACTATTCCAAGCTCGCCGATACGGTTGCCTCGCATCTGTCGATCAAGATCACCGAGAAGCAGGAGATGCTGGAGACGACGAGCGTCAAGGCTCGCTTGGAAAAGGCTCTCGGCTTCATGGAAGGTGAGATTTCGGTCCTGCAGGTCGAAAAGCGCATCCGCTCGCGCGTCAAGCGCCAGATGGAGAAGACCCAGCGCGAATACTACCTCAATGAGCAGATGAAGGCGATCCAGAAGGAACTCGGCGACGGCGAGGAAGGCCGCGACGAGATGAGCGAACTGGAAGAGCGCATCTCCAAGACCAAGCTGTCCAAGGAAGCCCGTGAAAAGGCCGATGCGGAGCTGAAGAAGCTGCGCCAGATGAGCCCGATGTCGGCCGAAGCCACCGTCGTGCGCAACTATCTGGACTGGCTGCTCGGTATCCCGTGGGGCAAGAAGTCGAAGATCAAGGCCGATCTCAACAATGCCGAGAAGATCCTCGAAGCCGATCACTTCGGCCTCGACAAGGTCAAGGAACGCATCGTCGAATATCTCGCCGTGCAGGCCCGGGCCACCAAGATCAAGGGCCCGATCCTGTGCCTCGTCGGCCCTCCGGGCGTCGGCAAGACCTCGCTCGCCCAGTCGATCGCCAAGGCGACCGGCCGTGAGTATGTCCGCATGGCGCTCGGCGGCGTTCGCGACGAAGCCGAAATCCGCGGTCACCGCCGCACCTATATCGGCTCGATGCCCGGCAAGGTCATCCAGTCGATGAAGAAGGCGAAGAAGTCCAACCCGCTGTTCCTGCTCGACGAAATCGACAAGATGGGCATGGATTTCCGCGGCGATCCGTCGTCGGCCCTGCTCGAAGTGCTTGACCCGGCTCAGAACTCGACCTTCATGGACCACTACCTGGAAGTCGAATACGACCTGTCGGACGTGATGTTCATCACGACGGCGAATACGCTGAACATCCCGGCGCCCCTGATGGACCGCATGGAAATCATCCGTATCGCCGGCTACACCGAAGATGAAAAGCGTGAGATCGCCAAGCGGCACCTGCTGCCGAAGGCCATCAAGGAACACGCGTTGCAGCCGGAAGAATTCTCGGTCAGCGACGACGCCCTGATGGCGATCAGCCAGCAGTACACCCGCGAGGCCGGTGTCCGCAGCTTCGAACGCGAACTGATGAAGCTCGCCCGCAAGGCGGTCACCGAGATCATCAAGGGCAAGACGAAGTCCGTTCACGTGACGGCCGCAAACATCGCCGATTATCTGGGCGTCCCGCGCTTCCGCCATGGCGAAGCCGAGGGCGAGGACCAGGTCGGCGTCGTCACCGGTCTTGCCTGGACGGAAGTCGGCGGCGAGTTGCTGACCATCGAAGGCGTGATGATGCCGGGCAAGGGCCGCATGACGGTCACCGGCAATCTGAAGGATGTGATGAAGGAATCGATCTCGGCAGCGGCCTCCTATGTCCGCTCGCGCGCCGTCGATTTCGGCATCGAGCCGCCGATGTTCGAAAAGAACGACATCCACGTGCATGTGCCGGAAGGCGCAACGCCGAAGGATGGCCCCTCGGCCGGCGTCGCCATGGCGACCGCCATCGTCTCGATCATGACCGGCATCCCGGTCAACAAGCATGTGGCCATGACCGGTGAAATCACCCTTCGCGGCCGTGTTCTGCCGATCGGCGGTCTCAAGGAAAAGCTGCTTGCAGCGCTTCGCGGCGGCATCAAGAAGGTGCTGATTCCGGAGGAAAACGCCAAGGATCTGGCGGAGATTCCGGACAACGTGAAGAACAGCATGGAGATCATCCCGGTATCCCGCATGGGCGAGGTGATCAAGCATGCGCTGATCCGGCGGCCGGAGCCGATCGAGTGGGACGGCACGGTGGAAACGCCTGTCATCACGTCGGTCGAAGGTCTCGACGATACGGGCGCAGCCATAGCGCATTGAGTGGCACTTGCCACATTTATGCCCCATTGGAGCAAAACACGCAAAAAGGCTGGCGGAAACGCCAGCCTTTTTTGTGAAAACGTCATGGAGACGCTTGCTTTTCCTTGATTTGCAGGGCTTTTGGGTTTCCGGCGGGCCTGATGAAACCTATTCTGCGCCTAGCTTAGATTTGAGTCGTTTCATACCATTTAGAAAGGGGTGGAAACATGAACAAGAATGAACTCGTGTCCGCAGTGGCCGAAAAGGCAGGACTGACGAAGTCTGACGCAGCTTCCGCTGTTGACGCGGTTTTCGACGTTGTCCAGGCCGAACTCAAGAACAAGGGCGACATCCGCCTCGCTGGTTTCGGCAGCTTCACCGTTTCTCATCGCGCTGCAACGAAGGGCCGCAACCCGTCGACCGGCGCTGAAGTCGACATTCCGGCCCGCAACGTGCCGAAGTTCACGCCCGGCAAGGGCCTGAAGGACGCCGTCAACGGCTGATTTGATCGTCCGCCAGTCGTAAACGAGAACGGCTGAGCAGGATTTCGAGGGGTTCGGCATTGCCGGACCCCTTTTGTTTTGCCGCTTGCCGCATCCCGCACTTTGTTCTACGAACGGAGCTGTTCTCAGGGCGGGGTGAAAGTCCCCACCGGCGGTAAGGGCTGCGGCCCGAGCCCGCGAGCGCCTTCCGAAGCTTCGGCCGGGGAGGGGTCAGCAGATCCGGTGTGATTCCGGAGCCGACGGTATAGTCCGGATGAAAGAGAATGAGCATGGCCGCGTGCGGGCAGGGGACTGCCGGCCTGCGTGCCGTCGCCTCATGCGTCCTGATTTATGTTTGGTCCCTGTTTTGGATGGAAGACATGAATCAGAATTCCCTTGCACTCCCGCGTTCCCGCGCCTTTGCCGGCGCAGCTTTCATGGTGCTTGGAGGCGTGGCCTTCTCGCTCCTCAACGTCGTCACCCAATGGCTGACCATGAAGCTCGCCTTTCCGCCGGCATCCGCAGCCTTCTGGCAATATGCCTTTGCCTTTCTTTTCTCCTTGCCCTTCCTGCGCAAGGCAGGCCTTTCGGCCATGCGGACGGACTATCCCTGGCGGCATGTCGTGCGCGTCTTCTTTGCCGCGCTCGGCGTCGAGGCTTGGGTTTTAGGTCTTGCCTCGGTGCCGATCTGGCAGGCGATCGCGCTCGTCATGACCTCGCCCTTCTTCATCATCCTTGGCGCCCGCCTGTTCCTCGGCGAACGTGTCGGCCCCGCCCGCTGGGCGGCGACCGGTGTCGGTTTTGCCGGCGCGATGATCATCCTCCAGCCATGGTCTGATGGTTTCACCTGGGCAGCACTGCTGCCTGTCCTCTCGGCGCTGCTCTGGGGCGCCTCGTCGCTGATCACCAAGAGCCTGACCGGCATCGAGAGACCGGAAACGATCACCGTCTGGCTGTTGGTGCTGCTGACGCCGATCAACGGCGGCCTGGCGCTTGCGGCCGACTTCGCGGTGCCGACGGGCACGACACTCGCGCTCTTCCTTCTCGCAGGCCTGCTCACGGTCGTGGCGCAATATCTGCTGACCCTTGCCTATGCCAGCGCCGACGCCGCCTATGTGCAGCCGTTCGATGATCTCAAGCTGCCGCTGAACGTGCTCGCCGGCTGGCTGTTCTTCGGCTATGCGCCGGCCGGCTATCTGTGGCTGGGCGCCGCGCTCATTCTTTCCGCGTCGCTCTTCATCATGAGGAACGAGATGCGCCGGGAAAAGCAGCCGGCCTGACGCGAACCCTCTGAAATCTCGCGGGCTGTCATGTCTGTGTCATGGCAGTCCCGCAAAACCCCTCTGTTCGATCTTTCGACATTGGGGGATTTCATGACAATTTCATCGCGCAAGGCGGCGCTCGCTGCCGTGCTTCTCGCATCCGTTGCCTTCCCGGCCGCGGCCGAGCCGGTTTTCAACCGCATCGCTTCCTTCCCGGTCGCTCAGAACCTGCCGGCCGAAAAGGACAAGCTTTCGCCGACATCCGCCGAAATCATCACCGCGACCGATGACGGCAACACGCTGATCTATAGCGACAGTCCGCTCGGTGCGATCGGCTTCATCGACATCACCGACGCCAAGGCCCCGAAAGCCGGCGGCGCGCTGATGATGGACGGCGAGCCGACATCAGTCACCTCGAGCGCCGGCAAGGCACTCGTCGCCGTCAACACCTCCGAAAGCAAGGCCAAGCCTTCGGGTCGCCTCGCGATCGTCGACATGGCGACGAAAAAGATCGAGAACACCTGCGATCTCGGCGGCCAGCCGGATTCGATCGCCCTCAACAAGGACAAGACGCTCGGGACCATCGCGATCGAAAACGAGCGTGACGAAGAGGTCAATGACGGCAAGATCCCGCAGATGCCGGCCGGCGACCTCGTCGTCTTCCAGGTCAAGAACGGCGCCGTCGATTGCGGCACCATCAAGCACGTGGCGCTGACCGGGCTTGCCGGTGTCGCCCCTGAAGATCCGGAGCCGGAATTCGTCGCCTTCAACGGCCTGAACGAAATTGCCCTGACGCTGCAGGAGAACAACGAGATCGTCATCATCGACGCCAACACGGCTCAGGTGAAGACGCATTTCACCGCCGGCAGCGTCGATCTCACCGGCATCGACACGAAGCGGGACGGCGCCCTGAAATTCTCAGGCGAATCCAAGGGGGTGCCGCGCGAACCTGACGCCGTGAAGTGGCTGGACGACAACCGCCTCGTCGTTGCCAATGAAGGCGATTACCAGGGCGGGTCACGCGGCTTCACCATCTTCGACAAGACGGGCAAGGTTCTCTACGAATCGGGCGCATCCTTCGAGCGCGCCGTTGCCCATATCGGCCACTATCCGGAAAGCCGCTCGGGATCGAAGGGCGTCGAGCCGGAAGGCCTCGAAGCCGCCAAGTTCGGCGATGAGCAATATTTCTTCCTGCTCGCCGAGCGCGCCTCCGTCGTCGGCGTCTACAAGGATACCGGCGCCGATCCCGAGCTCGTTCAGCTGCTGCCGTCGGGCATTTCGCCGGAAGGTGCGGTCGCTGTTCCCCAGCGCAACCTCCTTGCCACCGCCAATGAACTCGACCTCGGCAAGGATGGCGGAACGCGCTCGCATGTCATGATCTATGAGCGCGCGGAAGGCGAGAAGGCCTATCCGCAGATCGTCTCGGCCGAAAAGGACGGCAATCCGATCGGCTTCGCCGCTCTTTCGGGCCTCGCCGCCGTTCCGGGCAAGCCGGGCATGCTCTACGCCGTCAGCGACAGCGTTCTCGGTTCGCAGTCGACGATCTACACGATCGACGCCACCAAGAAGCCGGCCGTCATCACCGACGCCCTGGTCGTCAAGCGTGACGGCTCTCCGGCCCAGAAGCTCGACATCGAAGGCATCGCGGCGGCCGCCGATGGCTCCTTCTGGCTTGCCTCGGAAGGCTACAGCGAACGTCTCGTCCCGCACGCCCTCTACAACGTCAATGCCAAGGGCGACATCAAGGCTGAAATCGCTCTGCCGAAGGAACTCGCCGCCAACGAAATCCGCTACGGCTTCGAAGGCGTGACCATTATCGGCACCGGCGACGACGCCACACTCTGGATGGCGGTCCAGCGTGAGTGGAACGACGACGAAAAGGGCTTCGTCAAGCTCGTCTCCTACAATCCGAAGAAGAAGGAATGGGGCGCCGTGCGCTATCCGCTCGACAAGACGGAAAGCGGCTGGGTCGGCCTGTCCGAGATTTCGGCCCAGGGCGACAGCGTCTACATCATCGAGCGCGACAACCTCGTCGGCGACGCCGCCAAGCTGAAGAAGCTCTACAAGGTGGCGATTTCGGAGCTGAAGCCCGCCAAGCTCGGCGGTGAACTTCCAGTCGTCAAGAAGACCGAAGCGCACGACTTCCTCGGCGAACTCAAGAGCGCGACCAACGGCTATGTGCTGGACAAACTCGAAGGCTTCACCTTCGACGCATCGGGCAAGCCCTACGCCGTCACCGACAATGACGGCGTCAGCGATTCTTCCGGCGAGACTTTGTTCTTCCCGGTCGAGCTGAGCGCGACGAACTAGAAGCTGCCCCTCACGCTAGCCCTCTCCCCGTAAAAACGGGGAGAAGGTGCCAGCAGGCGGATGAGGGGCTGCTCTCGTCTCGCGGCAGTACTTACGAACCTCCAGTCCTACCAGCGCTGATGCACATGCGGCGCGATCAGCCGCTCGTAGATCTCCCGCGTTGCCGCCATGACATCGGCCGAGAGCGGCGCGAGGTCGGCAGCGGCCGCGTTGGCCTTGGCCTGCTCGGCGTTGCGGGCGCCGGGGATGACCACGGTGACGGCATCGCTCATCAGGATCCAGCGCAGCGCGAAGGCGGCCATGGTGGCGCCGGCCGGCACCAGCTTGCGCACGTCCTCGACCGCCTGCAGGCCAACCTCGAAAGGCACGCCGGCAAAGGTCTCGCCGACATCGAAGGCCTCGCCATGGCGGTTGAAATTGCGGTGGTCGTCGCTGGCGAAATGTGTATCCCGGGTGATCTTGCCGGAGAGAAGGCCGCTTGCGAGCGGCACGCGGGCGATGATCGCCACATTCTTGCGGCGTGCTTCCTGAAAGAACAGATGGTCGGGGCGCTGGCGGAAGATGTTGTAGATGATCTGGATGCTGACGACGCCGGGATATTCGATCGCCTTCAGCCCATCCTCGACCTTTTCGACGCTGACGCCGTAACCCTTGATCTTGCCGGCCTTCTGCAACTCGTTCAGGCCTTCGAAGACTTCAGGCTGGTAAAGCACCTCGCGCGGCGGGCAGTGCAACTGTACGAGGTCGAGGCTGTTGACGGCGAGGTTTTTGAGGCTGCGGTCGATGAAGCCTTCGAGATTGGCCTTGGTATAGCCCTCCGCCACATGCGGATTGAGGCGGCGGCCCGCTTTGGTCGCGACCATCGGGCGTTCGCCGCCGCGTGTCTTCAAGACATCAGCGATGATCTTTTCCGAGCGGCCGTCGCCATAGACATCCGCCGTGTCGATGAACGTCATGCCGGCATCGAGCGCTGCATTCAGTGCGGCGCGCCCGTCCGCCTCGCTGATATCGCCCCAGGAGCCGCCGATCTGCCAGGCGCCGAAGCCGACATTGGTGACGGTGAAAGGCATGCGGCCGAAAGCATGGTGTTTCATGAAAAATCTCCTCAGGTTATGAAAGATGCTGGCCTATCAGCCGGGCGACGGTGCGGCAATTGCCGATCCGGCCTTGATCGCTCGCCTCGATGAAATATCGTCGGAAGACGAGGCTTCAACTCTATTGGATGGAAAAGGAAAGATCATGGAGATCAAACCCGTCGGCTCCAGCCCTTCGATAAAACCGCCGGCCGACTATTTCACCGGGGCCGTTCGCCAGGACCCGTTGATGGAGGCGCCGGCGCCGGCGCGGGTGAGGGCAACCTCCGTTACCTTCGAACCCGGCGCCCGCACGGCCTGGCACACCCATCCGCTCGGCCAGACGCTGATCGTCACATCGGGCAGGGGCCTCGCCCAGAGCTGGGGTGGCGAAATCCAGGAGATTCGCGCCGGCGACACGATCTGGTTCGCGCCCGGCGAAAAACACTGGCACGGCGCCGGCCCGGACACGGCAATGACGCATATCGCCATCCAGGAAGCGCTGGATGGCCGCGTGGCCGACTGGATGGAACAGGTCAGCGACGAGCAATATTCCGGCAAGGCGTAAGCTGATCAGAGGCGCTTCAGGCAATAGGAAAAATGCGCATGTGATTCGACCGTCAGAAACTCGAATTGCCAGCCGTAATCCTTGCAGAACTTGGTGACCGCCTCGACGACGCCGTAGACGATCGGCTTGACCGTGTTGCCGGTGCAGAAATCATGGCCGGCGATGCGCCCCGTCCGCTTCACCTTCCTCTCGCAAAGCAGCAGCTCCTGCCATGTGAGCTCGAACGAGTGGTCGGTGTCGATATAGGCCCAGTCGAGGAAATCATCCTCGAATTCGGCGAGTTTTTCGAGCGACGTGCCCTGCATCAGATGCAGCCGGCCGGCCTCGATCTCGGCCCCGAACTGCGTATGGATCGAATCGAGGCCGGAACTGTAGCGATCCATCGACCAGGGATCGATGAGATAGAGCTGCGCCGGGCGGTTCTTTTCCAGAATCTCCGCCGTATATTCGCCGAAGGCCGCTCCCACCTCGACGCCGATGCCGCCGTTCGGGATACGATAGAGCAGTTCGCCGCGATCCGGCAGCAGCCGGGCGTTTTCCATATGACGGGCGCTGAGTGCCGTGCGCGGCATGCTCGCCCGCAGCGCCTGCCTTTCTTCACGTGTTTTCATCTCTGATCTCGGAATTGCGGGCGGCTGACGGCCCTGATGCGGTTCGAGGGGAACGTAGGAGCGGCCAGTGCGGATGACAACCGCATGACAGGAATTTGCTTCTTTCGTGTAAACCGCTAAGTTTCACCTGTGGACTGACGGAAGAGCCTCGGGAGGAGCGATTTCATGAGACGCATGTGGCCTGAAGAATTCAACGCCATTATCAGCGGAGCCGAGGAGGTGATGCTGGAATTACCCGCCGAGGCCGGCGAAGCGCCGTTGCGCCGCAAAGCGCTGAAGGCGCGCATCACCATGGAGGATTACGAGCGGATCTGGCCGCTCGCCGAGATGCGCTTCCGCCTTGGCGAGGAAAGTTTCGCAGGCAAGGCCATCACCCTGATCACCACCAACCCTCACTACCACGCCTGGCATCCGAAGGACGGCGGCAGCGTCGACGCCGTGTCGGAGAGCGGCCGCCACTACAAGACCGATTATATCGTCGTGCACTTCCTGCTCGACGATGTGAGGGAAACATCCCCCGCCTGAGCTTTCAGGCCCGGTGCGGCCGGAAGCCGCACCGGCTTTATCCTGAAGCCGAGTTGATCCCGACGCTGATGACAACGGCGGCGATATCGTTAAGCTCGGCGAAAATGTTCTTTCGAAATGGAGGCTCCCGTGACGGGCAATGTGCTGGATATCCCTGTCAAGACAGTGGATGGTCGTGAAACCACGCTCAACGAATACAAGGGCAGGGTGCTCCTGATCGTCAACGTCGCCTCCAAATGCGGGCTGACGCCGCAATATGAGGGGCTTGAGAAACTCTATGAGGAAAAGCGCGAGCGCGGCTTCGTCATCGCCGCTTTTCCCGCCAACGACTTCAAGGGCCAGGAGCCCGGCACCGACGCCGAGATCCTCGACTTCTGCACTCTCACCTATGACGTCAAATTCCCGATCTTCTCGAAAATCTCCGTCAAGGGCGAGGCCCAGCACCCGCTTTACCGGCAATTGACCAAGTCGGGTGTCGCGACGACAGGCGACGGCCCGATGCGCGAACGCCTGAAAGCCCACGGCATATCAGGCGGCGACGAGGACGACATCCTCTGGAACTTCGAAAAATTCCTGATCGGCCGCGACGGCAAAATCGCCGCCCGCTTCGCGCCTGATGTGACGGCGGATGATTCGCGGCTGGTTTCCGCAGTGGATAAAGAACTGGCGAAGGGATGAACGCCTCGGGCTGCCAAGCGCGTCTGGACTGCGGTGATTTGCAAAGAGGCTGAACAGGATCTTCAGATCCCGAGCACGGTCACAAGCGGGGGCGTGAAGTCCTTGAAGCCCAGTCTCGGCCAATCGCATCTTTCGTCAAATCTTGTCTTCGGTACGTGGCGCTGACAGTTCGGTTTCGTCTTGAATGCATATCCGGGCAGGCTGACATATGTGGCATGCGGCGCGCAAAGCGCGATAGCAATGCACAGCGTCAATGTGGAGCTGAGAGCCCTCATGGCACACCTCCAGGCGTCATAAGTCTCCAAGCATGGAGACTTTCCGGGCGGCGAATTCTCCCACTTTTGCCTGCCCTCATCCATTCGCCCAATAGGAGGTGGCCCGGCGGCCGGAGTAGTCCGTTTTGGTGGAGCTGGCTTTCATGCGGTGCGCCGTATCGGAAACGGCCGGGCGTGTGCCTGCTGCGCCAGGACGTCCTGTCGGCTGCCGTTCCGATTCGGGCCGCCCGGCAGCGGTCGAGAATTCGTGCGATAAGCGACAGGCGGTGACGAAAAAACCCGCGCCGATGCGTCTGATGGTGCCGCGACGGCAACGAGTCCGGTTCTTGCTCTATCCGCCATATAGCTCGGCCAGGTTGGCAGACCGCAGCCGGGTCTCATGGGCCAGGCCGGGGATGTGGGCCGTCTGAAATCAGGCTCCAGAATGCATTGTCGCGAGACAATGTTTCAAACTCCGCCAGGGCGCCAAGCCGTTGAAAAGCGGCTTCGGAAGCGTGCCTGTTTGCCCAGCGCAAACAATCCATGAACTTAACTTCGCGTTCTCGCTCACTCATCGGCGCTTCGATCGAGCCTTTGGCGTGGAGGCGGGACTTGCTGTAGATGCGGCCGTTCCGCGTCGTGACGGTGACGATGTGCGGCAGGCGCTCTACGCCTTTTTCTTCTTCGGGCGAATAAGACTGCATTTCGATGCGCGGCATAAACTCCCGGATTTCCGGCCGCTGGATCTCCCGTCGCGTAAAGTCCGAAAGGCTGAGGGAACCTTTCAGGAAGGCCGTCGCCAGGCAATATTGCATCGAGAAGCGGGCCTGCATCTCGTCGGCGGGGGTGGGATAGGCGAGGTTGCGGGCAGCGGATATGCCGACTTTGGTCTCGATCCTGACGATATCATCGGCCGCAAGCGCATGCTGCTGCTTCAGATCCAGAAGCGCGTCGATCGCGCGATGGGTCGAGGCGCAGCAGGGATGGCGCTTGGTCACCAGCCCACGGCCCTCGATGATATGGGTCTCGTCGAATGTCAGGCCTTCCCAGCCGTGGGCTTCGTCACCCCCGAAAAGATCGAGGAAGCCTTGCCGCCGCTCGAGAATATCAAGCCGCCCGCTCATGCCGGCAAGCGCCATGCGCGCCGCATCCACCGCATTGCGCGCGGCGATGCCCGCGTGAAGCGGCTTGGCGGTCGTGCCGAATTGTCCTTTCGGGCCGCAGGCGAAGCTGGTCGCGAGGCTCATGGCCGCGGCCGTGACCTCTTTGTCGGCTCCGAGAAGCCGTGCCACGCCGGCCGCCGCTCCGATGCTGCCAACTGTCGCGGTCGCGTGCCAACCCCTGTTGTAGTGAGAGGGATTGACGCCAAAGCCGACGGCTGCCTGTGCTTCCAGCCCGGCCAAATAGGATTCGAGAAAACGTCTTCCACTCGTGACCGCGCCGCTCGTGAGAACCGCCAACAATGCAGGCACCAGCACTGCGGAAGCGTGCGCCCGCGCCGGATGAAAATTGTCATCGAAATCGAGTGCGTGAGCCGCCGTTGCGTTGATGAGCGCTGCAAGCGGGGCCGAGGCGGAGCCGCCGGTCACGAGGCGCGCCTCGCCGCCTTGGGCGATTTCCCGGTCGAAGGCGCGGGTGAGCGTGGCGACGCTTTCATCGTTCCTGCCGGCGATCATACAGCCGATGGTGTCGACCGCGGCATCCCTTGCCCTGTCCATGGCGAGGCTTGAGAACGTGGTTCGGGACAGAACCTGTTCCGCGATCTTCTGGAGAATGGTGGCCATTGACGAAAGTCTTTCCGTGAGTTTGGTTCCTTCCCGGAAAATGTTCAACTTTCTGCAAGCCCGCAATCTTATGCGGTTTACGGGTAGGGCTATCGATATCGGAGATAGAATGGCACGCGACGCGAGTGCGGCGATCAGCTTGAAACATATCGAGGCCTATGACGCTATCGCCGCGACCGGCTCGACGATTGCCGCCGCCGCCGAGCTCGGGATATCGCAATCGAACGCCAGCCGCCTGTTGCAGCAGTTGGAGGACTATCTCGGGGTTCGGCTCTTCGAACGGGAAAAGAACCGGCTTCAGCCGACCCGCGAAGGGCTGCAGCTCGGCCCGGAAATCCGTGCCATTTCCGACCGATTGCGCGCCTTGAAAACTGCGGCGGCGGAGCTTGAGAGCGGTCGCTCGCGCGAGATCATGCTGCGGCTTGCGTTCCCGGCCAGTCTCTCATCGACGCGCGTGCCCAAGATGCTGCGCACATTCCTGGCCGCCAACGGCCCGGTGCGTATCGAGGTGGCATCCGGAAGCTATCTTGCCATCGAACGCATGGTTGTTGACGGAGAAGCCGATATCGGTTTCACGCGTTTGCCGCTGACGACGCCCGGCCTCAGGCAGGAGCGGATCATACCGTCACATGTGACCTGCGCGCTTCACGAGGGCCACGCTTTGGCCGGACGCTCGTCGCTTTCGATCGGCGACCTGAAGGGACAAGATCTGATCGTCCTCAATCGCGAGAGGCCCGTCAGGCATCAGTTGGAGGCACTGTTCTATCAGCACGGGCTGCGGCAACGCCCGCTTCTGGAGGCGCATTCCGTTGCAAGCGCCTGTGCGCTTGCCGCCGAAGGCCTCGGCATAGCCCTGGTCGGAGACCTCATCGCGCGTGAATATGCCGGCCAGCCGCTCCATCTAATCCCTCTGAAGCCGGACCTGCCGGTGACCTACGGTCTCGTCAGCAGCGAAAGGAATCCGCTTCCAAAGGTTGCGGGATTATTCCTGCAATCGATCGCCGACTGGCCGCAATGACCGACCCTGCCCGACGAGGTGCCATTTCATGAATATCAAACAGCTCGAAGTGCTGCGTACATTGCTCGCGACCGGATCGACCATAGCCGCCGCCAAGGCCATGGGGCTCAGCCAGTCCGGTGTAAGCCGCATCCTGCAGCAACTGGAAAAGGATCTTTCGATCACGCTGTTCGTGCGTGACAAGGGCCGGCTGATCGCAACGCCCGAGGCGATCGTCCTTGCCCGCGATGCCGAAAACGTCCTTCTCGCCGTCGATCGGATGACTGGTCATGCGGAGGATCTGCGCAAGGGGGCATCGGGACCGGAGATCGTGCGGATCGGATTGCCGAGCAGCATGTGGGAGAATTTTGCGCCTGCGATGCTTCTCGACTATGTGCGCGAATTTCCGGGCGTGCGGATCGAGACATTCTTCGAAACGACCACGGCGATCAGCAAGCTGGTTGAGGAGCGTGTCATCGACATCGGCTTCCTGCGCATGGAGGGGGAGACGGGATCGGGCATCGAGATCGATCGGGTGGCGAAGGGGGAGAGCGTCTGCGTCATCCCTAGGGATCATCCGCTGGCGGAGCTGAGCGAGATCACCATCAAGAACCTGCGCAACGTACCGCTCGTCCTCATCGGGCGGCAGCGGCCGAATCGGATGGCGCTGGATCAGGAGTTCAAGCGCGCCGGCGTCACGCAGATGGTCAAGATCGAGACACATACCAACAGTTCTGCCTGCGCTTACGTTGCGCATGGCCTGGGTGTCACGATCATCAGCAGCTTTTACGCAAACCTCTATCGCCATCTGCCTGTGATCCAACGGCCGTTCATCCCGACGGCCAAGCAGGAATTCGGCTTGGCACGAGCGGCCGGCGTTCCGCTGTCGATCGCGGCACAGGGATTGAGCAACGCATTGACGAAACAGATCGAGTTTTCGCAGAAAACAGATTGATTTCATGTCATTAGAGGCATGAGTAAACATTCTGATCGATGTCGGCCTTTCCTCCGACTCTGCATAAACATATGACGATTACGCATAATATTGCGCCACTTTCGTCAATCCCTCATAGTTTGACCCAACGAAATCGATGGCGGCCGACAGAAAAGCGGCTGCCGATCGTGGGGAAACAATGCTGAGATTCATCCTAAGCCGTCTGGTGATGGCGCTTCCGACGATCGTGCTCGTCTCCGTGACGGTTTTTGCACTGATCCGTTTCATTCCGGGCGATCCGGCCGCCCTGATGCTGGGCGACATGGCGCAGCCCGATCAGATCGCCGCCATGCGCATCGAGCTCGGTCTCGACCGGTCGCTGCCGCAGCAATTTCTCATCTGGACCGACAATGCCCTGCATGGCGACTTCGGAAAGTCGATCGTGAACGGGGAGGCGGTCTTGCCGCTGGTAGCGTCGCGTTTTCTTATCAGCGCCGAGATCGTCGTCATCGCCGTGCTCCTGGCGAGCCTCATTGCCGTGCCGGCGGGCGTGATCGCCGCATGGCGGCAAAATAGCCTGACGGATCTGGCGCTCGTCGGTGGTGCAACGATCCTGCTGTCGATCCCCACATTCTGGCTGGGGCTGCTGCTCCTGCTGTTTTTCGGGCTGACGCTCGGCTGGCTGCCGGTCCTCGGCTATGTGTCGATCGGAGACAATCTGGTTGGCGGCCTGCTCTATCTGGCCCTGCCTGTCATGACGCTGGTCATTCACGAAATGGGTGTGCTGATCCGCATGGCGCGCGCCTCCACGCTCGAGGTCCTGCGTCTCGATTATATCACCCACGCACGCGCCAAGGGACTGTCTGAAAGTGCCGTCCTGTGGCGTCACACCTTCAAGAACGCCTTTGGTCCGACCTGGACGATGATCGGTCTGATCCTCGGCAATCTGCTCGGCGGTATTGCCGTTATCGAGACGGTGTTCACGATCCCCGGTCTCGGCCGGCTGATGGTAGACAGCATATTCGCTCGCGACTATCCGGTCATCCAGGGCTGTCTGCTCTTCGTTTCCCTTTCCTATGTGCTGGTCAATCTCGTGGTCGATCTGCTCTATCCCCTGTTCGATCCCCGGGTGGTTGCCGAATGAAGACGTTCACTCTCAACGGACTGGTCGGCGGCATCCTGATCGCCATCCTTCTGATCACCGCCGCGACCGGCATCTTCTGGACGCCCTTCGATCCGATGAAGCTCTCCTTCACGGCAAGGCTCGCTGCCCCGAGCGCTGAGCATCTGCTCGGAACGGATGAGTTCGGACGCGACGTTTTGAGCCGGCTGATGGTCGGCGCCCGGGCGAGTGTCTGGATCGGCTTCCTGACCGTGTGTTTCGCCACGCTATGCGGCACGATGATCGGCCTTACCAGCGGTTACGCGCGCGGCTGGGTGGATGGCGTGATCATGGCGATCAACAATGCGCTTCTTGCCTTTCCGGGCATGCTTCTCGCCCTTGGCCTGCTCGCGGTCTTCGGCGCCAACCAGTATGGCATCATCTTCGCGCTCGGCATTGCCTATACGCCATCGATGGCCCGTGTCGTACGCGGCACGGTTCTGTCGCTGCGTGAACGCGAATTCATCGAAGCCTCGCGCGTGATGGGCAATGGTGAACTCTACACGATGTTCCGCCACATCCTGCCGAATTGCGTTGCGCCGATCACCGTCCTTGCGACGTCGATGTTCGGCTGGGCCATCCTGTCGGAAAGTGCTCTCTCCTTTCTCGGGCTCGGCGTGCCGCCGCCGGCGCCGACCTGGGGCAACATGCTTGCCGCCGGCCGTCCGCTGATCCAGCAGGCCGTCTGGCTCGGTCTTTTCCCCGGCCTCTGCATCGCGCTGACGCTGCTCGGCATCAATCTTCTGGGCGATGCGCTTCGCGACAAGCTCGACCCGCGCATGAGGGGCCTGAAATGACGACGGATACTATGCTCAGCGTTCGCAACCTCTCGCTCGAAGTTGCAGGAACCGGCCACAAGGTAGTCAAGGACATCAGCTTCGACATCGCAGCCGGCGAGATCTTCGGCATCGTGGGCGAAAGCGGTTCCGGCAAGACATTGGCGACCCGCGCGCTGATCTCGCTTTTGCCGCCTGCGATCCGCGTTACCGGCGGATCGGTCGCCTACAAGGGCAGGGACGTCATGTCTATGCCGGATCGCGAGCTTCGCCGCCTGCGCGGAGCCGAGATCGGCGTGGTGTTTCAGGAGCCGATGACCTCGCTCAACCCGTCGATGACCATCGGCAGGCAGCTGGAGGAAGGCCTGATCCTCCATACGAAGCTTGCGGCGGAGGAACGCCGCGAGCGCATTCTCGACATGCTGCGCCGCGTCGGGATCCGCGATCCGGATGGGGCGCTGACCGCCTATCCGCATGAGTTTTCCGGCGGCATGCGCCAGCGCATCATGCTTGCCTCGGTCATGCTCTTGAAGCCGGCGCTGCTGATCGCCGACGAACCCACGACCGCGCTCGATGCCGTGATCCAGCGCGACGTCATGGAACTGATGGTGGACCTGACGCGCGCCGAGGGTACTGCGGTCCTGCTGATCAGCCACGACCTGCCGATGGTGGCGCGCTATACCAGCCGCATCGTGGTGATGGAAAAGGGCGCGATCGTCGAGCAGGGGCGGACGGAAGATTTGCTCGATGCGCCTCGGCATCCCTATACCAGAAAGCTCCTGTCTTCCCTGCCGTTTCGGAGTACGGCGCGGGCGATCGATGCGAACAGGGCGCCGATGGTGTCGGCGCGCAATGTCGTGGTCGACTATCCCGGTCGCAAGTCGCTGCTCAAGAAGGGCAAGCCGAAGCGTGCCCTGCACGGCGTCAGCATCGATATCCACGAAGGCGAAGTTGTTGCGCTTGTCGGCGGCTCCGGTTCGGGCAAGACGACATTCGGGCGTACGATCGCGGGTCTCGTTAGGGAAAGCAGCGGTCAGATCCAGTTTCGCGGGCAGTCGCGCGATGAAGACTGGAAGAGCTTCCGGCTCGATTGCCAGATGGTCTTCCAGGATCCGTACTCCTCTCTCGATCCGCGTATGACGATCCTGTCCCTGGTCGAGGAGGCGCTGCGGCTGGCCCCCGGTCTCGACGCCGCGGCCAAGCGCAAGCGTGCGCTGGAGACGCTCGACGAAGTCGGCCTGAGCGCGGCCTATGCCGATCGCTACCCGCACGAGCTTTCCGGCGGCCAGCGGCAGCGCGTGGCGATTGCCCGGGCAGTGGCGCGGCGCCCCCGTTTTCTCATTGCCGATGAACCGGTCTCAGCGCTCGACGTCACCGTCAGGGCTCAGGTGCTCGAGCTCTTCTCCGAATTGCAGAAGCGGCACGGCTTTTCCTGCCTGTTCATCAGCCATGATCTCGGCGTCGTCGAGCAGGTCGCCGATCGTGTCGTCGTCATGCAAGACGGCAGGATCATCGAGGAAGGAGACCGCGACACGGTTTTCGATTATCCGAAGGAAGCCTATACGCGCCGGCTTCTCTCGGCCATTCCCGCCCTCGATCAGAACGACAAGGGCGGCGTCACTCTCAAATGGCGCCTGGAGACGTAACGTGGAAACGCTTTCGAATTCCCACGCGATCGCCGAACGGCTGGCGGAAATCTGTAACGCCCAGCCCTTCGTGACACGATTTTCGGTTCGCAATCTGAAGACCGGCGAGACCATCGAACGCGGCGCCGATGAGGAAACTCCTTCGGCCAGCACCCGCAAGACCTCGATCATGATGGCGGCGCTGAAGGCCGTGCATGAAGGGCGGCTCGATCTGAACGAGCCGATCACTTATGAGGTCCGCCTCGCCGAGGAAGTGGCGAGCGGCATGTTCCGTTACCTGACGCCTGGGATCGTGATCTCCTTGCGCGACGCGATCACCGGCATGATGGTGCTCAGCGACAATGTCTGCACCAAAATGGTGTTCGAGCGGCTGACGCTGGAGGAGGTCGACGGTTACTGCAAGTCGATCGGCCTTGCCGGCACCCATCACCGTTTCCTCATCCCGCCGCTCGCGCTCTCGCCTGATCACGCGCTGAAGTCGGTAACGACGACCACGGCGCGCGACCAGACCATGCTTCTGCAGATGATCCTCGATGCGCAGACGTCGCCTGCCGTGCAGGAACGGCTCGGCACTTCGGCCGAACTCAGCGCCTATGCGTTGCAGACATTGAAGAACCAGATCCTGCGTTATGCCATCCCCTCGCGCCTGCCGTTCGGCACAGTGGTGGCGCACAAGGGCGGGACCGGCAAGCGCGGCCGCATGAACGCCGGCATCGTCTACCGCGACGGCACGCCCTTCTACATCATCTCCGCCTATACCGACGAGGTTCCGCAGGTCATGCCGGACGGTACCCCCGGTTACACAATGTCATTGGAGACGATCGGCCGGCTTTCGCGCGCCTGCTGGGACGGCTTTTTCCAATAATGATCAACAACAGAAAGAGGGTAGAGCAATGAAAAGATTTCTTCTCGCAGGCGTCGCCCTGCTGGTGCTTGCTGGTGGCGCCGCTGCACGCGACATCACGATTGCGCAAAGTTCCGATCTGCGCAGCGCCAATCCGGGCGTCAACCGTGACGGCAATACCGATGGCGTGATCCTGCACATCGTCGAAGGGCTTGTCGGCTATAACAACAGCGGTGAAGTGAAGCCGCTGATCGCCAAGAGCGTCGATACCTCTGCGGACGGGCTGACTTACACGTTCAGGCTTCGGACCGACGTCAAATTCCACAACGGCAAGCCGCTCACCGCAGACGACGTGGTGTGGAATTGGACACGGTATCTGAAGCCCGAGACGAAATGGGCCTGCCTGTCGGACTTCGCCGAAGGCGGTGCGGCGCATGTGACCGGGGTGGAAGCAGTCGACGCATCGACTGTCGAAATCAAACTCGAAAAACCCTCGGCCGTTTTCCTCGGGCTGATGTCGCGTCCGGAATGCGGCTATACCGGCATGATCTCGCCTGAGTCGCTTGCGGCGGATGGCAGCTTCACCAAGCCGATCGGCACCGGCCCGTTCATGTGGGACGAATGGAAGAAGGGCGAGTATATCCACCTCAAGAAATTCGCCGATTACGTTTCGCCGGCCAATGACGGCAAACCTGACGGCATGGTCGGTTCCAAACGGCCGCTCGCCGACGGCATCAAGTTCATGATCATCCCCGATCCATCGACCGTAAAGGCCGGCCTGGAATCGGGCGTGCTCGACACGGCCGAACTCTCGCCTGATCTCATTCCGGAGTTCAAGTCGAACCCGAATATGCAGCTCATCATCGCACGCAACAACGGCAAGAACCTGTTCTACATCCAGACACGCGACAAGGTGCTCGGCAATCCGCATATTCGCCGCGCCATGGCGATGGCGCTCGATCTCGACGAGCTGGTGGCCGCCGCATCCAACGGAACCGGCCAAGCGAACGGGTCGATGGTGTCGCAGGATTCCGTCTATTTCGACGCGACCCAGAAGCAGCGTCCGCCTTATGATCTGGAGGCTGCGAAAAAAGAGCTTGCCGCGGCAGGTTACAAGGGCGAGCCGATCTCGATCATCGCCAACAAGCGCGGCAACGTGCCGAGCTTCCCGGCCGCTGTGATGGCCCAGGCGATGCTGCAGCAGGCCGGTCTCAACGTACAGATCGAGGTCCTCGACTACGCTACCCAGGTCGATCGCCGCCGGTCGGGCAACTATCAGATCATCTCGCAATCGGTCGCGCCGCGTCTCGATCCGGCCCTGATGTATTCCTTCTATGTTGGCGACAAGGACAAGAACGCTTCGCTGATGTGGGATGATCCGAAGGCGATCGAGCTGATGAAGGCTGCCTATGTCGAGGCCGATCAGATGAAGCGGCAGAAGATCTTCGACGAGTTCCACGAACTGATGCTGAAGGAGATGCCCGGCATCTTCCTCTACGACATGGTCGATGTCTGGGGCGCCACGAAAAAGCTGAAAGGCCAGCCGGTCTGGCAATCGAACGCCCGTCTCTGGGAAGTGTCGGTCGACTGAAGTCCTGACCCGCGCCGCCGGCGGACGGCGGCGCGGGCAACTCAATTCCTGCGGAAAGTACGGCGCCCTGGCGGCGAACGGCTTCCTGCGCCCGAATGGCGCCGGCACAATACGAGGACGAGCGATGAACCACGATGCAGTGCAATCGATTGCCGCAACGATCGAAGCGATGAAGCCGGAATTCGCGATGCTGAGCGACGGCATCTGGGATTTCGCCGAGCTGAAGTTCGAGGAGAAACGCTCGTCGGAACTGCTGGCCAAGACGCTCGAGGACAACGGCTTCTCCCTTCGGCGCGGCATGGCGGGCATGGAGACGGCTTTCGTCGGCGACTTCGGTTCCGGCAAACCGGTCATCGCCTTTCTGGGCGAATTCGATGCGCTGGCCGCAATGAGTCAGGTCGCGGACGCTGCCGCGCACAAGGCTCTGGTCGACGGCGCCGCCGGACATGGCTGCGGTCATAATCTGCTCGGCGTCGGATCGCTGATGGCAGCCATTGCGCTCGCCCGATACATGAAGGCCAACAATCTACAGGGGACCGTCCGCTATTATGGCTGCCCTGGTGAAGAGGGCGGCTCCGGCAAGACCTTCATGGTGCGTGCCGGTCTATTCGACGACGTCGATACGGCGCTGACCTGGCATCCGGCGCCGTTCAATGGGGTGCGCTCGACCAACAATCTTGCGGTCATCGAATATTACTACCGTTTCAAGGGTATCGCCGCGCATGCGGCGAACGCCGCCCATCTCGGCCGGTCGGCGCTCGATGCGGTGGAGTTGATGAATGTCGGCGTCAATTTCCTGCGTGAGCACATGCCGCAGGACTGCCGCGTGCATTATGCGATCACCGATACAGGCGGTAAGGCGGCAAACGTCGTCCAGGCAAGCGCCGAGGTGTTGTATCTGATCCGCGCTCCGGAAATGAAGCAGGCGCTCGACCTTGCCGAACGCGTCGAGAAAGTGGCGCGCGGCGCCGCCATGATGACGGAAACGGAGGTGGAGATCGTCTTCGACACGGCTTCGACCAATCTCTTGCCGAACATCACACTCGAAACCGCCATGCACGCAAATATGACGGCGCTCGGGCCGATCGCCTTCGACGAGGCGGATCTTGCCTTTGCCAGGTCGATCCAGCAAACCTTTACCGACGAAGCGATCAGGAGCAGCATCCGGCTTTATCAGATCAAGGGCGATGTCTTTTCCAACGCGAAGATTGACGGATCGACACCACTGCATCTCGGCCTGCGTGAGTTCGAGGGCCATTCGCATTTCCGTGCGGGTTCAACAGACGTCGGTGACGTCAGTTGGGTGACGCCGACGGCGCAATGCTGGACGCCGGCCTGGGCGATCGGCACCAGCCCTCACACCTGGCAGGTCGTCGCCCAGGGAAAGAGCGCAGCCGCTCACAAGGCTATGGCGCATGCTGCAAAGGCGCTTGCGACAACCGGGCTCTCGCTGATGACGACACCCGAACTTCTGGCCGCGGCCAAGGCCGAATGGGCAGACAAGACCGAAGGGCAGGCGTATATCTGCCCGATACCCGACCATGTGATGCCCGGATCGGTTCATAGCCGGTAATGCGGTGAAACGATTGCGCTTGAGTGCCGCCAAGCTGTTTCCGTTGCCGAGGCGAGTCGATGGCAAAACAGGCGAGCTCGTTCGTGTAAACATCGATGAAGGCTGGCGACCGGCGCCCCCGCTTGTCATATAACTGAAAAACTTCTGACCTAACGAGGCTTTCAGCTTTTCGCTGAATGCAGCCATCGATTGGGAGTAACGAGATGTTGGAACGAGTTGGCAACGGATCTGAGGCCATCGTACTGAACCTTGGCTCCGAAGACGTGACCCATCGTCCGGCATCGGCGAAAACCCTCGACGCCAGCGAAATACGCAAGATCGCTCCGGCCGGCGACGGGCAGGCGATCGACATCTCCGCCGCGCGGCTGGGCTTCGTCGGGTCTACGCCGACCAAAAGCGCGATACTGGTCGATGCAAAGGCAAGCACGACCGAAACCGGTCCGGGCGCCGATCTCAAGATCGACCTCGATGGTTTGAAGAAGGTTGCTGCTTCCGAGTTCGGCAGCACGGTGCCCAACAATATCACTCACCTGTTCAATCCGACGATCCAGGCGATGGCCAACCAGTTTTATGGGGGAGACAGCGCCGAGGTCCGCGATCAGTTCAAGGCCGACGTCAAGGCGCTTCTCGGCCCGCTGCTCGACAAGATCGGCGCGGGAGAAATCGGGATCGGCGACCTCGCCGGCAATCTGGAGCGCCTGACATCGCGGTTGGCGGCTCCGGGCGGCAAGGAAGTCTGGGGCTACCGTCATGCGGTGCAGACGGCTCTCGAAGGCCTCGTCATGGGCGCCAGCCTGGTCTCGAAGTTGCCGGCCAATCCCGAATGGGACAAGAACGTCTCGCCGCTGCCCTCCAGCAATCTCGCCAGCTATTCGTTCAACGACGTCATGGCGGCGATCATGGTCGCCACCGGCCTGGCCGGCAAGGGGATCGCGGCGACCGGCGGTTCCGACAGTCGTTTCTTCATCGGCAGCGGCGGCGACGCCTGGATCGCCGAGCGCATGTTCGGCACCAAGGACAATGGCTGGAGCAAGACCATCCAGGCGCTCGACCTGCCTTATATCGACAGCGAATATCTGACATCGAGCCTCAAGAAGATGGGACTTGTCATATCGGGCTCGGATGCCATCGCGCCGGTCGTCGAGCGGCCGATCGACGACAACGACGTCCTGGAAAGCAAGGTGCTGCGCGGCTACGCTCCGTCGACCGCCTATGAGCCGACGCTGAAGAAGCTCGACGAACTCAAGTACGGCATTCTCGGCGAGGCCGTGAAGAACGTAAACCGGGATTTCGTCGCGCCCGACAATATGGACCACCTCGACCGGTTGACGCCCGAGCAGAAGGCGACGCTGCTCTACGATCTCATCGAGATCAAGCAGCAGTTCAACGGCTATATGAACCAATATGGCGACAGCGTTCCGGATGGCGAGCGTGTCGGCAAGGACCTCGACGCACGGATCGAAAAGCTGACGGCCGATCCTGCGACGCAGCAGCATCTCTCGGACATCTTCGCGAGCGGTATGAAGGAATATCTGCAGCGCCCGGAGAATTCCGATCTGCTCACCAACATCGAAGACGCCTATCTGATCGATATCGGCGGCGGCAAGGCGATCGACCGGGCGCTCGGCGCCGGCAAGAGCTTCGAAGACGCCCTGAAGGATTATTATTCCGAGCTCAACACGCTCGTCGATCTCCTGCCTCAAGACTATATCGATGCGCATCTCGGCGCCGCGAACGTCACCTTCGCCAACATCGTCAAGGAACACTATATCGGCGACGGCCAGGGCGTCGATCTCCAGCCGTTGCTGTCGGGGCCGGATGATGCCTTCGTGCCCGGTGCGACGAATGACGCCATCAGCCAGCTGGCAAACAAGTTCGCAGAGGATTTCATCAGCAAGAACGGCCCGGCGGACGGCGGCGAGACACTGAAACAGAACCTCGCGCAGGACATAGCCCGCGACGTCGACGGTGTGCTGCGCATGGTGCGCGGCGGCATGAAGCTCGACGACGCACTCGCCTCCTTCAAGGATTCGCTCGATCTGCCGCGCCAGACCCGGACACCCGCCGGCATCGATGCCGAGGTGTATAAAGCCGGCCTCGTCCATGCCGTCCAGATGCTCAGCATGTCGAGCGTGCTGGTGGCGCGCGGCCTCGGCGTGGGCGGCAAGTGGACGCTGGCCGATATCGCGGCTGCGGTCGGCTCGGCCACACAGATCGTCGGCATGACGATGGAGGGGCTCGGCAAGAACCTCGACGTTGCCGGCAAGCCGTTCAGCGCCTTCGGCAATGAGCCGGGCAGTTGGGGCAGGGGTATCTCCATGAGCTTCTCGCCCAAGACGATGGAAGCGGCGGGCAAGATCCTCGGCGCGGCCGGCGGCCTCGCCATGGCGGGCCTCGGCTTCTACTCGGCGTCGCGGTCGATGAAGGCCGGCGACCGCGCCAAGGGCGCCCTCGAAATCATCGGCGGGATTGCCGGCACTGGCAATGCGCTCATCGGCTTCTCCGAGGCGATGCTCTATCTGACCAATGCCATGTCCCGCGCCTTCTCGGGGCTCGGAACCGTGGCGCCCGAAGTGGTGACCATCTTCAGCAATGCCGCCAAAGCCGGCCTTGCCGCGGCCGGACTGGTCACCGGCCTCATTGCCTCAGGCGTCGGGCTGGCGCTCGGCCTCTGGGATATGGCCAATGGCGTGAAGAAGCTCGACAAGATGGAAAAGCAGCTGAACGAGAAGCTGGAGCGGTACATGGGCGAGTCCGTGCATCTCGAATTCCGGCCGGATCCATCGTTCATCTGGTGACGCATCGCGGCCTCGCTCGTCGAGGCGATCGCCGTCCTTCCCCCGCAAATCTCTCCGTTGCCGATCGTTCAAGGCACGTGAAGCGCGCCGGAGCAGCCGCGTCACCGCTCCCGCAATTTCCTCAAGCTGTCCAATTTGCGCACGAAACCGGTAGGGGTTGGTCGATCTTTGCATCCCAGACTTGAATTATTTTTCAAAGACCGTTCATATGGTGAATATCGGGTAAACGACCTCATCCGCAAAAAGCGGAAAAGAAAACAAAGGGAACGCATGTCATCGATCGCACCAGCATCCTCGGACAACGATACGGTTTCTTTTCTCCGGTTAAATGCCGATTCCAGTTCGAAATCCGAAAACTCCGCAAGCCAGGGCAAGACCACGAGCACCACGGTCAAGAAAACATCGCCTTTTGCCTCTGATGGGACGACGACGGCAGGCCTGACGATTTTCTCGTCCACATCGGGACAGACGTCCAGCCCGAAGTTCGTTTCGCTCGCCGGTACGTCGAACGGCGATTCCAGCCCTACCGCACCGATCCAGTCCGTCATCGATCTCCTGTTCAATTCCGATTTCATGAACGAAATCAACCAGGGCTTCATGGAAGGGCTGAAGGACAAGGACAAGTCCTTCGAAAGCATCGACGTCGTCAAAAACCCTCAGAACTATACCGCCGAGCAGAAGCTGATCATGTATCTCGATCTGCTTCAGACCAAGGCGACCTTCGGCAAATACAAGGACAGCCTCGGCGACAACCAGCGCGGCATCTATAACGACCAGGAGATTATCAAGGATCTCGACAAGTCGATCGCCATCCTCGGCTCGGACCCCGATGTCAACTCGCTGATGACGGAGAAGGCGCTGAAGGCCTTCAAGCTGATCTTCTCCGGTTATCGCGTCGCGCCGGCCGATACGAACAAGGATCCTGCCGACATCATCAACGATACGATCGCGCGCGATGAGAAGATGAAGGACCTGCGCCAGAAGGTCGAAGATGCCTTCGAGCACGATATCGTCAATGGTGGCCTGCTGAACGACGGCCTGAAAGCCGGCAAGGACGTCACCACCATTCTCAAGGAATATAATGCCGCGCTCGGCTTTTATTCCATGGTGCTTCCCGACGATTTCGTGAAGCAGCGCTCGGCGATCGCCGACAAGACCTATGCCGAATTCTTCGACAAGAACGTGCTGCCGACGATCTCCGATCCGACGACGGCGCTCGATGGCCTGATCCGGATGGGACTTGCAGGCGACAAGACCGAGCGGGAGTTGAAGGGGCTGGGCTCCATCCTGCCGGTGGTGGATTCCGACCAACTGCTCGGGCGCGGCGGCAGCCTGTTTGCCGATCTCAAGATCGACCTCGATGGTTTGAAGAAGGTTGCTGCTTCCGAGTTCGGCAGCACGGTGCCCAACAATATCACCCACCTGTTCAATCCAACGATCCAGGCGATGGCCAACCAGTTTTATGGGGGAGACAGCGCCGAGGTCCGCGATCAGTTCAAGGCCGACGTCAAGGCGCTTCTCGGCCCGCTGCTCGACAAGATCGGCGCCGGAGAAATCGGGATCGGCGACCTCGCCGGCAATCTGGAGCGCCTGACATCGCGGTTGGCGGCACCGGGCGGCAAGGAAGTCTGGGGCTACCGCCATGCGGTGCAGACGGCTCTCGAAGGCCTCGTCATGGGCGCCAGCCTGGTCTCGAAGTTGCCGGCCAATCCCGAATGGAACAAGAACGTCTCGCCGCTGCCCTCCAGCAATCTCGCCAGCTATTCGTTCAACGACGTCATGGCGGCGATCATGGTCGCCACCGGCCTGGCAGGCAAGGGGATCGCGGCGACCGGCGGTTCCGACAGCCGTTTCTTCATCGGCAGCGGCGGCGATGCCTGGATCGCCGAGCGCATGTTCGGCACCAAGGACAATGGCTGGAGCAAGACCATCCAGGCTCTCGACCTGCCCTATATCGACAGTGAATATCTGATATCCAGCCTCAAGGGCATGGGGCTTTCCATGTCGGGGCTGATGAAGACGCTGATGCCGGGCACGGATGTGATTGATCCGATCATCGTCGACGGCAAGACCGCCGAGGAGGCGATCAAAAAGATCATCGCCCCGAGCCTGGATGCGCTGGCGGAAACCCTATTCAAGGGCAACGCCGAAGCCATGGCGCAGTACAAGACCAATTTCACGACGATCTTCACCGCCCTCTGGGCGACGATGCGTCCGGGCGGCAGCGTCGAGACCATCAAGGCCGAACTCGGCAAACTGATCGACAAAACCGCCACCTCCACGCCGGCAGGGGTCGATCCGGTCAAATACAAGGCGGCGCTATCCTCCGGCGTGATGTCGGTGCTGACGGCCTCCCGTTCCATCTATGCCGGCCTCAACATGACCAGCCCGACCTGGGACAGCATCGGCGTCGTGGTTCTGCATGCCCTTGGCGCGCTGGCTCACATGGGCAGCGCGCTCGGTTCGGCGATCAAGGCTTCGAATTTCTCGCTGCTGGATGGGATCGGCTCGCTCGTCGGCGTTTCCGACGAACTGGCGCGGGCGCAACGCAGCGTGCTTTCCGCCTTCTTCAAGAATACCGGGACGACGATCGGCGCCGTTGCCGGCGTTGCCTGGCTGCCGGTCGAATATTACCAGTTCCTGCAGGGGCTTACGAGCGGCAAGGGCGATCCGGTCGATCTGATTTTCATGGGGATCGGGACTGCGGCCGACACGATCGGCGCGATCGAGGGCCTGGCCGGCGTTGCCAACATGCTGGTGAATTCCACTTTCCTCGGGCGCACGGGCGCAACGGTAGCGCTCGTCTCCGGCGGCTTCTCGTTCGCCTTCGCGGTCGCCGGCGCGGTGTCCTGGGCGGCCTGGTCGGGTTATACCATCTACCAGAGCATCAAGCAGGAAAAAGCCTTCCACAAGCAGACCGACATGGTGAACGACATGCTCAAGCGCACGGTCAACGACACCGTCGGCATCTATGCCAAAACAGGTCCGATCGTCGGCGCCAAGGGCGGCATGAACCCCGCGCCCCGCGAACCGGAACAGCGCGAGCTTACGCCTGAGAATTGGGATGCGATCACCGCCGACGTCGAGAAGCGGCGCGGTACGGCGGTGGGCTGATCCCGAGCGATTTCATGGCGCCCGATATCTGAATATTCACAGGCCCGGCCGGCTCATTGCCGGCGGGACTGTGAATATTATCTTGCAATAATTTAAAGTATAAATTTTATGCGCAATCTGGATATTCGCTGCGTTTTGTGGACAAGAAACATTGCATTATAATATAATAGGAAGCAAATTTACCTAGGAAGATCGTTAATTCTAAAAATTAACCATCGGTTAAGTTTATACAATTGACCATCCGTTTTTTTATCCATATCAAAACATGCATTCATTTTGATAACTCCTTGATGGAAGTGCTCATATGGCCGTAGATGCAGTGAATTCCGACCTGAACCTGGCGCCTGCGAACCCTGTCTCCGTGGAGCTGACGACCAATAAGACGGATTCCACGGGCACCACCGGCAGCACGACGAAAAAGGTCGATCCCAACAGCGAGAGCGAAATTCTCTCCGCCGCTGTCGACGCCTTTCTGCCAGGCATGATTTCCAACACCCTGATGCTGAACAACTCGCTTTTCAATTTCGCCAAGGAGGCGATCGACGAAGGCAGCGACGAGTAGCGTTTTCCGTTCATCGCTTGCAGTTGACGTGTACCGAGTTGAGGAATTGCAATGAGTGGAGAAGAACTTTCCGGCCGCGCCTTCACGCCGCCCGTCGATGGCGTATCGACAGGCAATGTCCTGAAGACTTCGGAGATCGTGGCGGAGCGGATCGGCCTCCAGCCGACGGATTTCACCGGCTTCAAGCCAGCCGAGCTCGCATCCATTCCGAATACCCAGAGCCGCAAGATCGCGCCTGAATCGGACGCCGTTCCCCCGTCCTACTCGCCGGAAGGCAATACGAGGCCCTCCAGCATTCTCGACCGGCTGTCGGCATTCTTCATGCCGGTGGGCGGAAACGGCCAGCCGGAGACGCCGCTCGTGCGGTTTGCGACTGATAAAACTCACAGCGGGCCGAAGATCGAAGACATCGCCACCTCGATCGACCGGCTGGAGAAATCACAGCAATTCGCGACCGGTACGACGCTGCTGTCGTCGCTCACTCAGTCCGTGATGTCGTCTTCGAAACGACTGACCCAGGGCCAGTGAACGTCATGATCGCATCGGCCCATTCGAGATCATTGCTCTCTTCGTCTGCACGCAAGGTCCTTCCAAAGACGGCCCTGCTTGCCCTCTGCCTCTTCCTTGCCGCCTGCAGCCAGGACGTGTTGACGGGGCTCGACCAGCGCGATGCGCTGGATGCCCAGGTCCTGCTCGAACGTGCGGGGATCGCTGTCACGATGAAGAGCGAAAAGGGCGGGACATATGCGATCACCGCCAATTCCGCCGACCATGCCCGGGCGATAGAATTGCTCGCCGGCGCCGGCCTGCCGCGCCAGTCGTTCGGAAATGTCGCCGAGCTTTTTCCCGGCAACGGCTTCCTCGTGACGCCTTATGAGCAGAAGGCGCGGATGAGCTATGCCATCGAGCAGCAGCTCTCAGAAACGCTTTCGGGGCTCGACGGTGTTGCTTCGGCACGCGTGCATGTGGTGCTGCCGGAAGAGAATGGCCGCGGGCTCATCAAGGAGAAGGCACGGGCTGCGGCCGTGCTGCAATATCGCCCCGGCGCCAATCTTAACGAGATCGACATGAAAAGCCGATCCGTTCTGGTCAACAGCATCCGCGACCTCTCCTATGAGGATGTCTCGGTGGTGGTCAGCCCCTGGTCGGAGGTCGGCGCGCCGTCGGCTCCAACGGCGGCGGCAGCGACCGCGCCGGAGCCAACCGCGACGCCGGCACCCGCCGCAGCGCCGCTCTCGATGGTGCAAAGCGCCCTCTCGGCGTTCAAGGGTCCCAATCTGGCCGTGATCGGCGCAATCATCCTCGCCATCGGCGCATGCCTGCTGCTGTTATTGCCGCAGCGGAAGGAGCGCTGAGCATGCGCACGCCGCGTTTCGACGGCGAGGCGATCTCGAATGCGGCAAAGCTCCGCAAGTCAGCCTTGCTCTCCGCGGATATCCCGACGGCCGCGCGATGGGGTGCGATCGGGCCGCTGCTTGCGGGTGGGACGTCTCTCTCGCCTCGGCTGCATCGGCGGCTTTTTACCGAGATCGCGGAAGCCCATGGCGATCCCGCCACGTTTCCCGACGACGCCCGCCGCCTGATTGCCATGACCGCTGGCGAACGCGCAAAGGCGGCACTCTCGGCGGGCCTCGCCTATCATCTCGCAGCCTTCTGCCCCGCGGTCGATCGCCCGACCCTTGCGAACCTCAGGGCTGTTTACGGCGAGGAAGCGGTCGCATTCGCTCTCGGCCACATCAATCTTTCCGCGGCAACGCCGCCGCTCGATCTCTTGAGCCAGGAGGCAAGCCGTATCGTCGAGGCCGATGGCTGGTCCATGCTGGCGCTGCTGGCCGACGAATACCGGATCTCCCCGGCCTGGCGGTCGGCGGGCTGGCGCGACATGGCGGAAAACGGTTCCGCTTCCCTCTTGAAGAGCCCGGCGCTCGCTTTGGCGGCGGCCGCTGTCGATGAAGTCGCCTCCATACAGGAAGGCGCCGGACGATGAGCTCGGAATTTGCACGCCACGACCGCATCATTCCGGCTGAAAATTTCGGCCAGATCAGGGAGGCGGCACAAATTCTGGAGGCTGCCCGCCGGGATGCCGCCCAATCCCAGGCGACACTTGCAGCCGCGAGCGAGCAGGCCGCCCAAAACGGCTACCGCGATGGGTTCGAACAGGGCGTTCGTGATGCCGCTGCACGGCTTGCCGCCTCTCTCGGAAAAGCCGAACAGGAGATTTCCAATCTCAACGGCTGGATTGAGGCCGTGGTTCTGAAATCGGTCGGGTTGATCCTCGGATCGATGGAGGCCGACGAGCGCACGAGGAGATTGGTTCGTCATGCCATCTCTCAGACTGCCGAGGCCGAGGAGGTCGCCCTGCACGTCGCCCCCGAGGACGCCGCCATGATGGCCCGGGCGATTGCGGATATCGACCATCGCATCACTATCGAAACGGATCCGCTGATGTCGTCAGGTGAGATCGTCCTAGAGACATCGGCGGGACGAAGCCAGATCGGCCTGAAAGACCAGCTCGCCACCGTGATCGAGGCCCTCGTTCATGGCTGACGCATTGCTTCGGATGGAACGGACGCTCGAACGGGCGGAAGTGCGGCGGCAGAGCGGCCGGGTGAAAAGTGTTTCGGGCCTGCTGGTGCGGGCGGTCATTCCTTCGGTTCGGATCGGCGAGCTTTGTGAGCTGCATGAGCCGGGCAGGGGCCGCATCGGCCTTGGCGACGTCGTCGGTATCGACGGCGAGATGGCGCTTCTTTCGCTTCACGGCGAAACCCGCGGTATCTCCCAGCGCACTGAAATCGTCCCGACCGGCCGGGAACCGGCGGTCTCCGTCGGCAATTTCCTGCTCGGCGCAATCGTCGACGCGCATGGCAATCTCCTGCGTCCTTCCGCCAACCCTGCCGGCGACGATGCGCGCTTCCTGCAGCCGCTTTATGGCCAGCCGGTCGATCCCTTGTCACGCCGCCCCATCCGGCAGCCGTTTACCTCGGGAATTGCCGCCCTGGACGGACTGCTGACCTGCGGTCAGGGCCAGCGCATCGGTATTTTCGGCGCACCTGGCGCCGGCAAGTCGACGCTGGTGTCTGAGATCGTCGCCAACAGCAAGGCCGATGTGATCGTCTGCGCCCTGGTGGGCGAACGCGGACGCGAGGTCGGTGAATTCGTTGCCGGCAACATGCCGGAAGGTGTTCCGTCGAACGTGGCGCTGGTGGTCGCGACATCGGATCGCCCGGCGCTGGAGCGCTTCAAGGCGGTGATGACGGCAACGGCGATTGCCGAGTATTTTCGCGAGCAGGGAAAACATGTGCTGCTCGTCATCGACAGCGTCACCCGCATGGCGCGCGCCTTGCGCGAAGTGGGGCTCGCCGCAGGCGAACCGCCGGTGCGGCGCGGTTTTCCACCCTCCGTATTCGCGGTCCTGCCGCAGATCTTCGAGCGCGCCGGAAACAGCGCAAACGGCACGATGACGGCGTTCTATACGGTTCTCGTCGAGGGCGAGGAACAGGACGATCCGATCGCCGAGGAAACCAGATCGCTGCTGGATGGCCATATCGTGCTCTCGGACAAGATTGCCAGAGCAGGCAATTTTCCGGCGATCGACGTGCTGGCCAGCCGAAGCCGGACGATGAGCGCAGTGGTCAGCGAGAGCCATCGCCAGGCCGCCGACAGGCTGCGCTCGCTGCTTGCCCTCTATGACGAGGTGGAATTGCTGATCCGCGTCGGCGAATATCGCCAAGGGCGGGATGCGGCCGTTGACGAGGCCGTCGCCAAACACGGGCTTATCAGGCGCTTCCTGTTTGACGGCCAAGGCAAGCCGCAGCCGTTCGGCGCGATCGTCGAAGCGCTCGAGGAGCTCGTCCGATGAATATCGTCGCGCCCGTTGGGTCCCGGTCGTCGACGGCCGAGGGCTTCTTTTCCCGATCCGTCACGACGATGCGCGCCGCCTGGCACATTCCGGTCCGTGAGCAGGCGCTTTCCATTCGCCCGTTATCCCCCGATATCGCGGCAAGACGGATCGCCGATCCGGTCGCTGTTCTCTGCCGTATCGGTGAGTGGGAGCAGACGCTGGTCGCTTCGGCTGGAGCGTTGCGGTTGGTGGCTGAAAGGCTGGAACCGCTGCTGCTCTGGGAAAAACTGTCGCCGCATGAAAAGGCGGCGGTAGTCGAACATCAATTTGCCGAGGCCTTCGAGGCGATCGAGAACAAGATCGGCATCGGCCTTTCGCTGCTGCGGATCGGCACCGAGCCGGAGCCGGATTTCAACGGCAATTTCGGCTTCGAAGTGGGCTGGAACGGCATGAGCCTGCCCTTGAGCGGCCGCTTCGACGAGGCTTTTCTTGGTGGGCTGGTCGGCTGGGCGAGCCGCCTGCCGCGCCGCACCCTCGATTCCCTGACGACGACAGTCAGTATCCGGTGCGGTTATGCCGTGCTGTCGGTCGGTGAGATCAAATCCCTGCGACTGGGTGACGGCATCGTCATCGACGGGGCGGCGACAGAGACCGTCATCGCGATCACCGGGGAACGTTACCTTGCAACCTGCATGCGATCGGACAAGGGCGCGGTGCTCTCGGAGCCGCTTCTGTCGACGCCAACCGGACCAATGAGGCATTTCATGACGAATGAAACCGTCGATCAGGAATTGCAGGGCGAGCCGCGTCCGTCGCCTGTCGACAGCATCCCGATCAAGCTCGTCTTCGATGCCGGACGGATGGAGCTTCCGCTTCGCACGCTCGAGACGATCGGCGAAGGTTATGTCTTCACGCTCGACCGGCCGATGACCGACGCCGTCGACATCATCGCCCAGGGCCGCGTCATCGGGCGGGGTGAAATCATCTCCGTGGATGGATTGAGCGCCGTTCGCGTGACAGTGCTGCACGACTGATGGAACAGACCTTTCCCCTTGCCCAGAGCCTCGTGGCGATGGCGGCGATCTCGATGCTGCCCGTCATTGCCGTGATCGCGACATCCTTCACCAAGATTTCGGTCGTCCTGCTGATCGTGCGCAATGCGATCGGCATCCAGCAGACGCCGCCGAACCTGCTGGTTTTCGCCATCGCCATCGTGCTCTCCGCATTCGTGATGAACCCGGTATTGCAAAGCAGCTGGCAATTGCTGCTGGCCCATAGCGGCGATTTCGGCACGATCGGCGGCATGGCGGACGGCATGGTCAAGGTGGCGGCTCCGCTCAAGGATTTCATGCTGAAATTCTCCGACGCCGAGGTCCGGGACTTCTTCGTGCAGGCATCGCAGAAGATCTGGGCGAACGCGCCGGCAACGCCCATCGCCTCCGACGATATTACCGTGCTGACGCCGAGCTTCCTCGTTTCGGAACTGACGCGGGCATTTGAAATCGGGTTCCTGATCTATCTACCCTTCCTGATGATCGATTTCGCCGTCTCCGCCATTCTCGTGGCGCTCGGCATGCAGATGATGTCGCCGACTGTCGTTTCCACACCGCTCAAGCTGCTGCTCTTCGTCTCGATCGACGGCTGGCGGCGATTGCTGGAAGGTCTGGTGCTGTCCTATGCGCAGTAAACATCCCGCCTTCACGCAAGCACCAATTCGGGCGCCAGCCGTTTCCAGCGGAAAGGCTTGTCATGGGTGAGGATCAGGTCGCCGCCGAAATCGGCATGTCAGTCATGGCGACCTTCGCCTTGGCCGGTCCCATTCTGGGCCTGGCGGCAATTCTCGGGCTCGTCATCGCCATTTTCCAGGCCGCCACACAGATCCAGGAACAGACCATCGCGCAGATCGTCAAGATTTTCGTGATCTCCATCGCCCTGCTGCTGTTCGGCCGAGTGCTGGCGACGCCGCTGATCGAACATTCCATTCATATCCTCAACGATTTCCCGACCATGGTTCAGTGAGGCGAGGCGGATGGGGCCGGATCATCTTCCGCTCGTCGGCATCGAGGTCGCGGCACCTGCCGCGGCGATGCTGGGAGCCGCCCGCGCGCTCGGTATCCTGCTGATCTTCCCGATCTTCTCGCTGTTCAGCATCGTCGGCATCCTGCGTTTCGGGCTGGCGATCGGCCTTTCGGCGCCCTCCGTCGCCTTCGCCTATTCGGTGCTGGCGCTCGGCGATACGTCCTGGTTCGATCTTGCCGGTCTTGCGATCAAGGAACTCTGCTTCGGGGCGCTCATCGGCATGGGGCTCGGCATTCCCTTCTGGGCGGCCCAGGCAGCGGGCGACATGACCGATGTCTATCGCGGCGCCAATGCCGCCAATCTCTTCGACCAGATCAACGCGCTGGAAACCGCACCGCTCGGTTCGCTGATGATGTCGATCGCTCTGGTAATTTTCGTCAGCGCCGGCGGAATGATCGATCTCATTGCTATTTTCTACAAATCCTTCGAACTCTGGCCGCTCTTCAAGCTGATGCCCGCCATGCCCGACGACCCGCTCGACATGATCCTCGGTGTTTTCGGCCGGCTCTTCAAGGCGGCCGGATTGCTCGCCGCCCCGTTCATGATCGTCACCTGCGCGCTCGAATTGTCGCTGGCCTTCGTCGGCCGGTCGTCCAAACAGTTCCCGCTGAACGACAGCCTGCCCGCCATCAAGAACTTCGCGGTCATGGTCATCCTCGTCATCTACACGGCCTTCATCTCCAGCTATTTCCACGATCTCTGGGTCGATGGCTTCAACGAAGTGAAAGCCATGCTGGAGGTGACGCATGGCTAAAAATGACGATACCGAGGAGAAAACCCTGCCGCCGAGCCGGGTGAAGCTCGATCGTCTCCGGCGCGAGGGGCAGGTTCCGCGCTCGAAGGAAATCCCCGTAGCGATCTCCGTCCTCGCCATCGCGGTCTATGTCACCTGGGGATTGCAGGGCATCCTCGCGGATTTCGCCCGCAGTTTCGATTCCGCCCTGCAATCCTCCGCCCGAACAGACCTCTCCGACGCCGTCACCGTCGGCTTGAGCGAAACCGGCGTGGCGCTGCTCGATCTCATCTGGCTGCCGCTGGCGATGGGGCTTGCTACGACCATCGTGGTCTCGATCCTCGACGCGCAGGGGTTTCCCGTATCTTTCAAGCATATGAGCTTCGATTTCACCCGGCTCAATCCGTTCGACGGCATCAAGAGGCTTTTTTCGCTCGCGAGCATCGCCGAGTTCATCAAGGGGCTCGTCAAATTTGTCTTGCTCGCCGCTGCCGGCGGCGGCGCGATCCTCTATTTCCTCAATGCCACCTTCTGGGCGCCCCTTTGCGGGGAGGCGTGTTCGCTCTCCACGGCAGCCCATCTTCTCGGCTCGATCCTGGTCATTGCCGCCGGCATCATGGTGGCGGCGGCGTTTTTCGACATCCGCATTTCACGTGCGCTGTTCAAGCATGAGCATCGCATGACCAAGACTGAGGCCCGGCGGGAATACAAGGATACTCAGGGCGATCCGAAGCTGAAATCGGCGCGCAGACAGATCGGCGCGGAAATGCGCAGCAGCCCGCCGCGCAGGCAAGGGCCAGACCAAAAATGAAAAAGCGGGAGCTTGAGGCGCCCGCTCGATCTTCACTTTGTCGTTCCGGTGGACGTCTCAGACGCCCGATTGGTTGTCACCCACACGCGTCCAGTTCTTCACGTTGTCCAGCGTGATATCGGACAGGAACTTTACGCTGGCAAGCGAGCTGTCGGTGCGGAAGACGTTGCTGCCGTTGGAGAACGAGCCGCCATCGATGGTGACGTCGGCATCGATCTGCTTGCCGCCATTGGTGCGCACGAGCGTGGTGAAGCCGTCAGCGACGAAATCCTTCAGATAGAACGTCGTGTCGGCATTGATCTGGAAGATCTTGTCGGTCGCACCCTTGGCAGAGCCGCCGATAATGCTTACGTCGCCCGCACTTTTTACCGTCAGCGCATCCTCGCCGACATTCTGCCAATTGACGTTTTCGAGTGTCGCGCCGCCATAGACATGAATGCCGTCGGCGCCGTTCTCGCCGAGATCGACATTCCTAAGCGTCGCGCCGTTCTTGAGAATGAACAGCGGCGATTGGGTTTCGGACTGGCCGCCATCGCCGAGCTTGGAAGAGGCCGTATAGGTCGCGCCCTTGCCGTCGAACACGCCCCCATCCACGACGATCGGCTCGTTGACGACGATGACGTCGCCTTCCTTCGAGAGGCCGGACTTTTCCGTCGTGGTCTGCAAAACCGTGGTCTGCTTCTCGTCGGATGGATCGACCTTCTTGGTGTCGGAAGAGCCGGGCGAAACCGTCTCGATCTCGGGCGTTTCGCTCACCTTGAAGGGTGTGACCGGATCGGTCATCCCGTTGTCAGGCTTCTCAGAGTCGGGCTGCCAGTTGATGAGCTTGCGCAGCACATCCTTGAAATCGGAATCCATGCCGCTTTCCGACGTTCCCCGCGACGTCGGCACATAGGAGGTCAGCATCGGCGGGTTGCCGGAGAGATCTTCGAAGGGTGAGACCTTGCGGATTCGGCTGGTGGTGAAATCCGTGTTCTGGGTGCGGTGCGAGCCCGTGTCGATCTTATTACCGCTGCCGTGGCAATCGGACTCAACGTCGAAACGGGAGATTCTGTCGAAGTCTATGGGCTTTTGTCCATCTACGCCATACATTGCATTCATCCCCTGCTGGTCTCTTCTACTTCAAGTGTTTATGCGCTCGACCTTTGTCTTGATCCGGCAGCGTTCCGGATTTGCCCGACCTCTCCAACCGTGTCGATCGTGATATCCCTGTCGATTTCCTCCGCCGCCAGCACCGGAATGCGGCAGTTGTGGTGGATCATCAGCATCTGAGTGGGAAGACGAAGCTCGCCTGGCATGACAATGACTGGGTCGAGCCCGCGTTCATTGGCGTCGGCCAAGGCAGCTCTGGTTTCTTCGGCGAGAAGGCGCAATTTTTCGCCGATCTCGATCTTATCAGCCGTTCGGCCCACCTCTCCATAGGATCGGACGAAATGGTCCCATTCGGCGGGAAGCACCAGTGCCGGCAGCAATCCGCGCCGGTCGAGAAGCCCGAAGGCAATCTGCTTGACCAGTGCCGCGCGCGCCATTTCGGCCAGGGCGTCCGGCTCGTGATCGGTGCCGGCATGCAGCATCACTTCCAGAAGTCCGCGCGGCTGGGACAGCGTCACGCCGGAATCCAGAAGCCGTCGGACGACCGCGACCGTCAGCATCAGCGGGACCTGGGTGGCGACATCAATCGCCAGTTTGCCGAGACGCGGTTCGAGGCTGCCAAGCCATTGCGCGGCGTCGTCGACGCTGAAAAGCGCGCCGATATGGCGGCGCACGATGCGCACGATATCGTCGGCGATCTGTTCGGCCGTTCGTTCCGGGCCGCATTTGATGAGGCCGGCCGGTACGTTTTCTACCTGGAGATGAATGAGATCCTCGGCCATGCGGGGATCGGCGTTGAACGTCGGCACCGTCACGGAGACGCCGACGGCGCGCGCCGCCATGCGGATACGCCCGTCCAGCATTTCGCCGAGGCTCATCGTTTCAAGCCGCGCCAGCGTTTCCACGGAGACTGTCGCGACGACGGGATCGCCATATTTCGTCCTGTCGAGCGGATAGGAATTGGCGCTTTCCACCGCATTCGCCGATCCGGTTGCGGGCTGGCCCGTGCGCCGGCGATGAACCACGAAGGCAAGGCCCGCCAGGCACACGCCGATCACGCCGAGCACGCCTGTGGGAAATCCCGGCACGAAGCCGGCGCATATCGTCAGGGCGGCGGCAATCGCCAAAGCGCGCGGTTCGCGGAAGAGTTCGCGGCCGATATCGCTGCCCAGGCTGTCGTTGCCGTCGTCGGAAACACGGGTCACGACGATGCCGGCGGCGACAGCCATCAAAATGGACGGGATCTGCGAGACCAGGCCGTCGCCGATCGACAGCAGCGTGTAGAGGTGGGCGGCTTCGGCAAAGCTCAGGCCCTTCTGGAAAATGCCGATCGCCAGGCCGCCGATGAGATTGACGGCGACGATCACCAGTCCGGCGACGGCATCGCCCTTGACGAACCGCATCGCGCCGTCCATCGCCCCGAAGAACTGGCTCTCCTGTTCGAGGCGTGCCCGGCGCTTCTGCGCGACTTCCGTGCTGATATGGCCGTTGCGCAGGTCGCTGTCGATGGCCAACTGCTTGCCCGGCATGGCGTCGAGCGTGAAACGCGCGCCGACTTCGGCGATGCGCTCCGCGCCCTTCGTCACCACGATGAACTGCACCAGCGCCACGATCAGAAAAATGATCAGGCCGACGACGACGTTTCCCGAAACGACGAAGTCGCCGAAGGCCATGATGATCTCGCCGGCATCGCCGTCCGCCAGCACGAGCCGGGTGGAGGAAATCGTCAGGGCCAATCGGAAGAGCGTGCCGATCAGGATGACGGCCGGAAAAGTCGAGATTTCGAGGACGCTTTTCAGATAGGTCGTGGTGATCAGCACCACGAAGGCGAAGGAAAGATTGAAGGCGATCAGCACGTCCAGAACGATTGTCGGAAGCGGCAGCACCATCATCGTGACGACGGAGGCGAAAAACACCGCGAGCAGCATGTCCGTGCGCTGCGCAAGCATGGCGATGGCGGATGACCTTACCTTCATGATCCGGCTTTCGACGCCATTGCCTAATCTTGTTCGCTGCTGGAAATTTCGGCCAGCTTGGGCTGGGCATTCCCGGCGGAGGCAAAATTGACCGTATCGTCCTCACTGTCGCGGGAAACGACCATCTGGTCGTTGCGGATCTCCTTTATCCGCCAGCCGCTCGGGACGACATCGCCCTCCTCATAGCGGTGGCCGTCGGAGCCGATGATGAACCTGACGGGCGTATAACCGGCCGCGGCGACGAAGCCGTCGAGGCCGGAGGAAAGGGCAGTGAGATCGACGATGGCGACGGAACTGCGGCGGCTCATCGACGCGATGATGCCGCGCAGCTTGGTTTTGTCGGGCAGGCTGAGAGGCGGCGATCCCTCACCGATGCGAATTTCGTCGGCGATGGCGACGACGCTCAAATCGGGAGAAAGCTGCGCCATGCGAACGGCCTGGCGGATCTCGGCGGCGATCGCAGCCGATGACGGCGCCGGTTCGGGGGCCGTTTGAGCCTTTACGAGCGGCACCTGTTGCGCCGGCGCGTCGCTGTCGTAAAGGCCGGTCAACAAAAGTATTGCCGCGAGCGCGAGAAGGCCGGCAGCGGCGATCCGGCGCGGCGCGAAGCGCGCGCGCCCGGCGCCAAGACCTTCGAGCCGGCATGTCGTGCCGTCAAAGGAGATGGTCTGGTTTTTCCCGAGGGTAATCGTCTGATCGCGCTGAATGGAACGGCGATCGACCGTCAGGCCGTCCCGCAGCGCGATCAACGACACCGTATAGGAGTCGCGCGAGCGCTGCAGACATATGGCCAAGGCGGGTTCCGGCTTGTCGCCGAGGATGATCAGGTCGCAATCGGCGCTGCCGCCGACCAATTGTCGCTCCGTCGTCAACGGCAGAATGGAGCTTCGCCCGGCGCGCGTAATGCGTATGGCCGGTGCAAGACCGCCGGATACACTGCTATCGGCGTCCGCGTTGCCGGCGGCGCCTTTGAATGTCGGCGAGGAGAGATCTAAATCGATAGCCATCTGTTCCCGAACCGTCCGTCGAGCGGCTTCTATTGTCTTCGAGAGCGGGGAAAGCGAGACGGGCGAACCCGTCTCGCCATTGCGTTCAATCAGCCCGGACCGATTTTCTTGATGGCGTTGGCAACGCCGTTGATCTTGGTGATCTCGGTTGCAACCTGCAGGCTCTGCGCGGTTGCTTCGTTCTGAGCCGCCTTGAAGGCGGAGATTGCGGAGCCGATGCCCGCATCGAGTGTAGAAGTGCTGGTGCTGGTAGCCATGTCTTGAACTCCTTGCATGGTTTTGGCGGCCAGAACGTTGCAGAATTCAAGATGGGTTTCAATAGCTTATGTTAAAAAGTTATTAATGCGCAATACGTACAATGAATGCGCGAAATGGATATGAGCCGTGTTCCCTGGATCTTGGCGATCTGTAATAGTAGATCAGATAATTATTAATGATCTCGATTTCGTATTCCGTGCCTTCGCTCGATCATGTTGCTGACGGAGCGTCCGGACCGAGGGGTAAACTCAGATGTTTGCGCGTTTTGTTTACACTGCCGCTATCGGACTGTTGGCGGCTTTTCCTCTATCGGCTGGAGCAAGTGAGCGAGAGGTGCGCCTGGATGTCGTATCGCTGCCACTCAGCGATGTCGTTCAGACGCTTTCCTTCATGTCGGGCATCCCGGTCACTACCGTCGGAACGCTGACCGGCAAGGTCGAGCACTGGTCCGTCCAGGAAAACGGGGCGAAGGCATTCGTGAAGCTTGGCGATGCCAGCAATCTATTCGTCGCCTATGACGGCAGCCGCATTATCATCGCGCCGAAACAGGAGGTCTCCACCGTCGTCCTCGATCGCGGCGGCCGCAGCTGGAAGGCCGAGCAAAATGCCATACGCGCGCTGTTCCCGCTCCTGCCCGACGATGCCTTGCGTGAAGATGCGGCCAGCGGATTGGTGCTCGTGCGCGGCCCGGCCGTGTTCGTCAAGGCCGTCGAAGATGTACTGAGCCGGCAGCAGGCCGACAGCATCAAAATCATCAAGGGCGGCCAGCTGGAAATCCTGACGACGAACGACGGCGCCTGAGAGGGCAGCGATGAAGGCACTGATGTCTCTCAAGCAGTTGCTGGAAATACGCAATCTGCGGGCTGACAATCTTTCCCGCAGCCTCTCCGAGGCGCGCGCGGACGCCGAACGGGCAAGGGAGGAGGAGGCGAGGGCCTCCACAGAACTCGACATCGCCGCGAGCCGAGCCGCAGGCAACCCCGTTATCGACGAATTGCGCAAGAACGGCATTATTCCCGCTGCACGGCTTCAGGACGCCGTCATGCATCAATCCTTATTGCGTGAGTATGAGGCCGATGCCGGCGCGGTGCTGGAAAAACGCAAACTCGACCGGCTTGCCGCTCAGGAGCGGGCAGAACAGGCCGCTGCCGATTTTTCCTGTGCGGAGAAGGCGGCCTTGCGCACCGAAATTTCCATCGAAGCCGCGGAAAAGCTGGCGCGCGCATCGAGGTTCGACTGAAATTACCAATATCCAGGTCGGATCGACATTCAGGTTTCCCAAATCAATCGCTGATTCATAAGACACCGTGTTGAGCACGGAAGTCCGGCATGGCGTTTAAGCAGTATGAACTGAGCGATGGGCAGTGGATGAGGTTGGCTGATCAAGATCGAAATCCGCCACAGCCGAATCATAGGCCAGCACATCTTCAAGAAGCGCCGATAGCTCCGTTTCATATCTCGTTCCAGCTTGTCGTACTGGTCCGTTCCCTTGGCGATGTCGAGGCCATACTTATCGATGAAGCGGAGCAGCAATTCATCGTCGGCTTTTGTTAGGGAGAGTGGGGTGCCCGATTCGTTACCTTGATGTCGAATGCTGGTTTCTGTGGATGAATTTCACGGGGAGGGGCCAGCGCGGATGGAAAACGCCGTTGCGTGACTTCAGAATATAAGTGGGATTGTGCGGGCCAATGTCTCACTTGAATGGCTCACTGAGCAAATTCGAAGCTACACGGCTTGGTTTGTAAGGGAATGGTGGGCGATGAGAGACTCGAACTCCCGACATCCTCGGTGTAAACGAGGCGCTCTACCAACTGAGCTAATCGCCCATCGCTGGCGAAGCCGGATCGGCCTGCCGCGTTGGTGGCCGTGATCTATGCGGATCGCGGCAAAACCGCAAGAGTGTTTGTGAAGATTTTTTGATTTTTTTGGCGGTGATCATGTCTCTCGCCGTGCCGGTCTGGCGAGGCGGGGCTGTGGATAAAGGGGAGGGGGTGGCGGCCGACATATGCGTTTTGCCGGCGGCGCCGGCTTCGACCATGCTTCGGTACGGCTGCGGAGATTGGAATTGCCGGCTTTTCATCCTTTCTGCAGGAGCTTTGACGAAACAATTCAACGGCTGTCATGGTTTTGTCTCCAAACCTGCTTGACACTAAAAGGCGAACCCCGTAGTTAGCCGCTCATCGAAACGGGCAGCCGTTTTGGTGAGGGTGCGAAGGCATCCGGATTGCTTGAAAATGAAGTGCGGGTGTAGCTCAGTCGGTTAGAGTGCCGGCCTGTCACGCCGGAGGTCGCGGGTTCGAGCCCCGTCACTCGCGCCATTTCCAAGCCGGCGACATCCGCCGCCATCCGGTTCTTCCGTCCGTTATGCGCGGGTGTAGCTCAGTCGGTTAGAGTGCCGGCCTGTCACGCCGGAGGTCGCGGGTTCGAGCCCCGTCACTCGCGCCATTTCTTCTCAAAGCCATGCAGTTTCCAGTGGTCAGCCATGCAGGTTCAAGCCGCTTGCGCGGATTTGTCGCGACATCGTTGCATCTGCTTGATAATGTCCGCGCGCACTCGTCGAATTGCCTCTGTATAAAGTCTTGCGCCGGGGCTTCGGCTGCGCTAACCACGGCTTGTTGCAACGCACGTTCGCTTGCCGGGCATTTGCCCATATGCGCCTCCTGGCGCCGCCGGCAAGCAGGGATGAACATGATGACTGAACTGCTCAGTTCCTATATTCCGATCGCCATCTTCATCGGTATCGCGCTTGTCATTGGCCTGGCGCTGCTCATCGCGCCGTTCGCCGTGGCTTTCAAAGCGCCCGATTCGGAAAAGCTTTCGGCTTACGAATGCGGCTTCAACGCGTTCGATGACGCCCGCATGAAGTTCGACATCCGCTTCTACCTCGTGTCGATCCTCTTCATCATCTTCGACCTCGAAGTCGCCTTCCTTTTCCCTTGGGCCGTTTCCTTCGGCGCCATCGGCTGGTTCGGCTTCTGGTCCATGATGGTCTTCCTTCTCGTGCTGACCATCGGCTTTATTTATGAATGGAAGAAGGGAGCCCTGGAATGGGAGTGACCCCTGTGAGCAATCAGCCGCTTGTTGCCCAGCAGCCGAAGGGGATCATCGATCCATCCACAGGCAAGCCGATCGGCAGCAACGACGCCTTCTTCGGTGAGATCAACAACGAACTCGCCGACAAGGGTTTTCTCGTCACCTCGACCGACGAGCTGATCAATTGGGCCCGTACCGGCTCGCTGATGTGGATGACCTTCGGTCTTGCCTGCTGCGCCGTCGAAATGATGCAGCTGTCGATGCCTCGTTATGACGTCGAGCGCTTCGGTTTTGCGCCGCGTGCCTCGCCGCGCCAGTCCGACGTGATGATCGTCGCCGGCACACTGACCAACAAGATGGCGCCGGCGCTGCGCAAGGTCTACGACCAGATGCCCGAGCCGCGTTATGTCATCTCGATGGGCTCCTGCGCCAATGGCGGCGGTTACTATCACTATTCCTATTCGGTCGTTCGCGGCTGCGACCGCGTCGTGCCGATCGACATCTACGTGCCGGGCTGTCCCCCCACGGCGGAGGCACTGCTTTACGGCGTGCTTCTGCTGCAGAAGAAGATCCGCCGCACCGGCACGATCGAACGCTAAGGGTTAAGGACTAGGCATATGAGTGAAGCCCTGACTGAGCTTGCGTCCTACCTTGGCGAAGCGCGCGGCAATTTGATTGCCGCTTCGCAGATGAAGTATGGCGAGCTGACGCTGACGGCGACGGGTGAAAACCTGATCGCGCTGCTGACCTTCCTGCGTGACGATGCCAAATGCGGTTTCGTCAACCTGATCGACATTTGCGGCGTCGACTGGCCGCAGCGCGAGCTGCGTTTCGACGTCGTCTATCATCTGCTGTCGCCGAAGAAGAACCTGCGCATCCGCGTCAAGGTCGCGACCGACGAGGATACGCCGGTTCCCTCCGCCTGCGCCGTCTATCCCGGCGCCGACTGGTTCGAGCGCGAGACCTGGGACATGTACGGGGTGCTCTTCACCGGCCATCCGGATCTGCGCCGCATCCTGACCGACTACGGTTTCGAAGGCCACCCGCTGCGCAAGGACTTTCCGACGACCGGTTTCGTCGAGGTTCGTTACGACGATGCGGCAAAGCGCGTCGTTTACGAGCCGGTGGAACTGAAACAGGAATTCCGCAACTTCGACTTCATGTCGCCGTGGGAAGGCACTGAATATGTGCTCCCGGGCGATGAGAAGGCGAAGCAGTAGGATCTGAAGAATACACTATTGCCTATTGCCCACTGGCTCATGCCTGCAATAGCGGAGCGCGTTGCAAATGACAGAACATAACGTCCGCAACTTCAACATCAATTTCGGACCGCAGCATCCGGCGGCGCACGGCGTTCTTCGTCTTGTCCTGGAGCTTGACGGCGAAATTGTGGAGCGTGTCGATCCGCATATCGGCCTGTTGCACCGCGGCACCGAAAAGTTGATCGAGACCAAGACCTATCTTCAGGCCGTGCCCTATTTCGATCGCCTCGACTATGTCGCGCCGATGAACCAGGAGCATGCCTATGCGCTGGCTGTGGAAAAGCTGCTCGGCATCGAGATCCCGATCCGCGGCCAGCTGATCCGCGTTCTCTATTCCGAAATCGGCCGCATCCTCTCGCATCTCTTGAACGTCACGACGCAGGCCATGGACGTCGGCGCGCTGACGCCGCCGCTCTGGGGCTTCGAAGAGCGTGAAAAGCTGATGGTGTTCTACGAGCGCGCCAGCGGCTCACGCATGCACGCCGCCTATGTCCGTCCGGGCGGTGTCCACCAGGACCTGCCGGAAAAGCTTGTGCAGGACATCGGCGACTGGTGCGATCCGTTCCTGAAGGCGCTCGACGACATCGACGATCTGCTCACCGGCAACCGCATCTTCAAGCAGCGCAACGTCGATATCGGTGTCGTCTCGCTGGAGGATTGCTGGGCCTGGGGCTTCTCCGGCGTCATGGTGCGCGGTTCGGGCGCTGCCTGGGACCTGCGTCGCGCCCAGCCTTACGAATGCTATTCCGATCTCGAATTCGACATTCCGATCGGTAAGAACGGCGATAATTACGACCGCTACCTGATCCGCATGATCGAGATGCGCGAATCGGTCCGCATCATGAAGCAGTGCGTCAACCGCCTGCTCTCAGATGCCAAGACCGGTCCTTTCTCGTCGATCGATGGCAAGGTCGTGCCGCCGAAGCGTGGAGAAATGAAGCGTTCGATGGAAGCGCTGATCCACCACTTCAAGCTCTATACCGAAGGCTATCACGTGCCGGCCGGCGAGGTTTATGCCGCCGTCGAGGCGCCGAAGGGCGAGTTCGGCGTCTATCTCGTCTCCGACGGCACCAACAAGCCGTACCGCTGCAAGATTCGCGCCCCAGGTTATGCCCATCTGCAGGCGATGGACTTCATGTGCCGCGGCCACCAGCTTGCCGACGTCGCAGCCGTTCTCGGTTCGCTCGACATCGTTTTCGGTGAGGTGGACCGTTGATGCAGCGTCTGCCGCTCGTCGTCGCAATTTTCCTTTCGGCATCCGGGCTTTCCGCTCAGGAGGCCGATACCCTCGGCGTACCGCTGGGCCATAAGGAAGTGACGCCGCCGGCTGCGCAATCGTCCATGGGCGAGCTTTTGTCCAAGGGCTATCAGATCAAGGCTGCCATTCCGAATGGCAGCAAATTCGTAGTGTTTATGCAGAAAGACCAGTCGGCCTATGCCTGCGAAATGCAGTCTTTGACCGCTTCGCGGTGTGGAACCCTAAACTGACAAGGCGTGAGGAAGAATGTCCGTTCGTCGATTAGCCGAAGATCAATTTCAGCCTGCCGCATTCGCTTTCAGCGATGAAAATGCGGTCTGGGCGGACAAGACGATCCAGAAATACCCCGCCGGCCGCCAGCAATCGGCGGTCATCCCGCTGTTGATGCGGGCGCAGGAGCAGGATGGCTGGGTCACGCGCGCGGCGATCGAAAAGATCGCCGATATGCTCGATATGGCCTATATCAGAGTGCTAGAGGTCGCGACCTTCTATACGCAGTTCCAGCTGCATCCTGTCGGCACGCGCGCCCATGTCCAGGTTTGCGGCACAACGCCCTGCATGCTGCGCGGCTCGGAAGCGCTGATGTCGGTCTGCAAGAGCAAGATCCATGCCCATCCCTTCGAGCGCAATGCCGAAGGCACGCTGTCCTGGGAAGAGGTCGAATGTCTCGGGGCCTGCGTCAACGCCCCGATGGTGATGATCGGCAAGGATACCTACGAGGATCTGACCCCGGAGCGCCTGGAAGAGATCATCGACACCTTTGCCGCCGGCAACGGCGCCAGCATCAAGCCCGGCACTCAGATCGATCGGATATTTTCCGCGCCTGAAGGCGGTCCGACCTCGCTGACGACGGAAGAGCCGAAGGCAAGGGCGCGCGCCAAGAAGGCCGATGCCGAAACCATCTCGGCACCGGTCGACGCCGCTCCGGTTCCGCCCTCCGAGGCCGCCCGTCCGAAGAGCACGGATGCGGAGACCAATGCCGCGCTGAAGACGCCGGCAACGGCGCCGAAGGCGGCTGCGAAAAACGCCAAGGCTGTCGAGGAGCAGCCGGTTTCCGGAGCGGCCGCTGCCGAACCGGCGCCGCAGCCTGCCGTCAAGGCCGAGGCTGCCCCGGCGGCAAAGCCCAGCCTGACCGACAAGAACCGTCCGTCCGGCATCGAAAAGCCCGCCGCGCCTGACGATCTGAAGATGATCTCCGGCGTCGGTCCGAAGATCGAGGCGACGTTGAACGAAATCGGCATCTTCACCTTCGCGCAGGTCGCAGGCTGGAAAAAGGCCGAACGCGAATGGGTCGACGGCTACCTGAACTTCCGCGGCCGCATCGAGCGCGACGACTGGGTCAAGCAGGCCAAGGCGCTCGCCAAGGGCGGCGAAGCGGAATATATCAAGGTCTTCGGCAAGAAGCCGCGGTAAGAGGTGAAGCATGTTACAAGATAAAGACCGCATCTTTACCAACATCTACGGCCTCAAGGACAAATCCCTGAAGGGCGCGATGAGCCGCGGCCACTGGGACGGCACCAAGCAGATCCTCGAAAAGGGCCGTGACTGGATCATCAACGAGATGAAAGCGTCGGGCCTTCGCGGCCGCGGCGGCGCCGGCTTCCCCACTGGCCTCAAATGGTCCTTCATGCCGAAGGAAAGCGACGGACGCCCGCATTACCTCGTCGTCAATGCCGACGAATCGGAGCCCGGCACCTGCAAGGACCGTGACATCATGCGCCACGATCCGCATACGCTGATCGAAGGCTGCGTCGTCGCGAGCTTCGCCATGGGCGCCAACGCGGCTTACATCTATGTGCGGGGCGAATATATCCGCGAACGCGAAGCCCTGCAGGCGGCAATCGACGAATGTTATGATTACGGCTTGCTCGGCAAGAACAACAAGCTCGGCTGGGACATGGACATCTTCGTCCATCACGGCGCCGGCGCCTATATCTGCGGTGAGGAAACCGCGCTGCTCGAAAGCCTGGAAGGCAAGAAGGGCCAGCCGCGTCTGAAGCCGCCGTTCCCGGCCAATATGGGCCTCTACGGCTGCCCGACGACCGTCAACAACGTCGAATCGATCGCCGTTGCCCCGACGATCCTGCGCCGCGGCGCCGGCTGGTTTTCGGCCATCGGCCGCCCGAACAATGTCGGCACCAAGCTGTTCATGCTCTCCGGTCACGTCAACAAGCCGTGCACGGTCGAAGAGGAAATGGGCATCACCTTCCGCGAACTGGTCGATCGCCATGCCGGCGGCATTCGCGGCGGCTGGGACAATTTGCTCGCCGTCATTCCGGGCGGCGCATCCTGCCCGATCGTTCCGGCCAAGGACATCATCGACTGCCCGATGGATTTCGACGGCCTGCGCGGCGTCGGCTCCTCCTTCGGCACAGCCGCCGCGATCGTCATGGACAAGTCCACCGACGTCATCAAGGCGATCGCCCGCATCTCCGCCTTCTTCAAGCATGAGAGCTGCGGCCAGTGCACGCCATGCCGCGAAGGCACGGGCTGGATGTGGCGCGTGATGGAGCGCATGGCCAAGGGTAATGCCCAGAAGCGCGAAATCGACATGCTGTTCCAGGTGACGAAGCAGATCGAAGGCCACACCATCTGCGCGCTCGGCGATGCCGCCGCATGGCCGGTGCAGGGTCTGATCCGTAACTTCCGTCCGGAGATCGAAAAGCGCATCGACCAGTATACGGCAAGCGCGCTCGATCACGGCGCGGTTCTGGAGGCGGCTGAATAATCATGGCGGACAAGGCATCCGACAGCAGGAAGAAGGAAGAGGCTGCCGAATTTGCGGCCGGCTTCGGCCGTCTTGCCGCCGAGGTGCTGGAAAATGCGCGGGCAATGCCGGTGCATCCCCTGATGGCCCATCCCGCCGCAGCCTTTGCCGCCGCAACCGCGATCGGCTTCGGTTTCTCGACGCAGATGGCCGGCGCCTTTTTCGGGGCTTTCCAGAGCGCCTTGGAAACGACAGGCAAGCTTGCCGCCGCTCTCGATGACACCCCGCCGGAAGAGCCGGCGCCCGGTGTCGATATCCGGCCGGAAAATATCCGCCCGGCGGCCAAGGCTTTCGCCAAGCCGCTGGTCGAGAAGAAGGCAAGGCCGAAACTGACGGTGGTCACGCCGGCCAGCGAACCGGTGCCTGCGAGCCAGCCGAAGGCGGCTGTGAAGGCAAAGCCGGTTGCGCGGACTGGGAAGGCCGACGACCTGAAGCTGATCGCCGGCATCGGCCCGAAGTTGGAGCAGGTGCTGAACGCCAGGGGCATTCGCAGCTTCGCCGAGATTGCCGCCTGGACCGACGAAGAGGTTGCCCGGCTGGACGCCGAGCTCGGCTTCAACGGCCGTATCGGGCGCGACGACTGGTCCGGCCAGGCGAAAATTCTGGCAGGGCGGGGCCGCAGGAAGAAATGAAATGTCCGGCCGGATCAATCGGCCGGAAAAACGGGCAGATCGGCGGACGGGCGGGGGCCTCAAGCTGCAGATGCCGATGCGGGTTCCGGGTCTGGAATGCGCGACAGAGAATTTGGGCGACATCAGCTGCCGGCAGGACGAAAGCTCCGGCTTGGCAATGATGGTGTTGCAAAAACAGGTTTGTTTGCCGTCTTCAGGCAAACGGGAAACAGGACTGAGCGACGATGGCAAAACTGAAGATTGACGGCAACGAGATCGAAGTTCCGGATCATTTCACGCTGTTGCAGGCGTGCGAAGACGCCGGCGCCGAGGTTCCGCGCTTCTGCTTCCACGAGCGCCTGTCGGTCGCCGGCAATTGCCGCATGTGCCTTGTCGAAGTGAAGGGCGGCCCGCCGAAGCCGCAGGCCTCCTGCGCCATGAGCGTGCGCGACATCCGCGGCGGCCCGAACGGCGAACTGCCCGAGGTCTTCACCAACACGCCGATGGTCAAGAAGGCCCGCGAAGGCGTGATGGAGTTCCTGCTGATCAACCATCCGCTCGATTGCCCGATCTGTGACCAGGGCGGCGAATGCGACCTGCAGGACCAGGCGATGGCCTTCGGCATCGACACCTCGCGCTATCAGGAAGACAAGCGCGCCGTCGAGGACAAGTATATCGGACCGCTCGTCAAGACGGTCATGAACCGCTGCATTCACTGCACGCGCTGCGTTCGCTTCACTACCGAAGTCGCCGGCATCTCCGAACTCGGCCTGATCGGCCGCGGTGAAGATGCTGAAATCACCACCTATCTCGAACAGGCAATGACCTCCGAACTGCAGGGCAACGTCGTCGACCTTTGCCCGGTCGGCGCGCTCACCTCCAAGCCCTTCGCCTTCACGGCGCGCCCCTGGGAATTGAACAAGACCGAATCGATCGACGTCATGGATGCCGTCGGTTCGGCAATCCGTGTCGATACCCGTGGCCGCGAAGTCATGCGCATCCTGCCGCGCGTCAACGAAGCCATCAACGAAGAGTGGATCTCCGACAAGAGCCGCTTCATCTGGGACGGACTGAAGACCCAGCGCCTCGACCGGCCCTATGTCCGCAGCGACGGCCGCCTGCAGCCCGCCACGTGGGCCGAGGCCTTCGGCGCCATCAAGGCTGCTGTCAGCGCCACCTCAGGCGAGAAGATCGGCGCGATCGCTGGCGATCTCGCTTCCGTCGAGGAAATGTATGCGCTCGCCCAACTGGTCAAGTCGCTGGGATCTGACAATCTCGACTGTCGCCAGGATGGGACGGCACTCGATCCGTCGCTCGGCCGCGCAAGCTACCTCTTCAACCCGACCATCGCGGGCATCGACCAGGCCGACGCGCTGCTGATCATCGGCGCCAATCCGCGCTTCGAAGCGGCGATCCTCAACGCCCGTATCCGCAAGCGCTGGCGCCGCGGCAAGTTCCCCATCGGCGTGATCGGCGAGCCGGGCGAACTGCGCTACAGCTATGACTACCTCGGCGCCGGTCCCGACACGCTGAAGGATCTCGTCGATGGCGGCCATGCCTTCGCTGATGTTCTGAAGAATGCCGCAAAGCCGATGATCATCATCGGCCAGGGTGCGCTGTCGCGCAGTGACGGTGCAGGCGTTCTCGCCAGCGCTGCCAAGCTCGCGGGTTCGGTCGGCGCGGTCGTCGAAGGCTGGAACGGCTTCGCCGTCCTCCACACCGCTGCATCGCGCGTCGGCGGCCTCGACCTCGGCTTCGTGCCGGGTGCCAAGGGCGTCAATGCGGCCGAGATGCTGACTTCGATGGACGTGCTCTTCCTGCTCGGCGCTGATGAACTCGACTTCACCGCCAAGAAGGCCAAGCTCACCGTCTATATCGGCTCGCATGGCGATAACGGCGCGCATCACGCCGACGTCATCCTGCCGGCTGCGGCCTATACCGAAAAATCCGGCACCTGGGTCAACACCGAAGGCCGCGTCCAGATGGGCAACCGCGCAGGCTTCGCGCCGGGCGATGCCCGCGAGGACTGGGCGATCATCCGCGCTCTTTCGGACGTGCTCGGCAAGAAGCTTCCCTTCGATTCGCTCAATGAACTGCGTGGCCGCCTCTATGCCGCTTTCCCGCATTTTGCCGCCATCGACGAGATCGCCGAAACCGATAGCGCCCAAATTGCCGCAGTCGCGAAAAAAGCCGGCAAGATGAACAAGTCAGGGTTTGCGTCGCCGGTCAAAGACTTCTATTTGACGAACCCGATAGCGCGTGCCTCGGCTGTCATGGCCGAGTGCTCGGCATTGGCCCGCAACAACTTCAAAGTCGCGGCAGAGTAAGGGCAGGGGACTATGGATTCTTTCTTTTCGACCTATGTCTGGCCGGCGATCATCATGATCGGTCAGTCGCTGCTGCTTCTGGTCTGCCTGCTCGTCTTCATCGCCTACGTGCTGCTCGCGGACCGCAAGATCTGGGCTGCCGTGCAGCTGCGCCGGGGACCGAACGTCGTCGGTCCCTTCGGCCTGTTCCAGTCCTTCGCCGACCTCCTGAAGTTCGTCTTCAAGGAGCCGATCATCCCGGCCGGCGCCAACAAGGCGGTCTTCTTGCTGGCTCCGCTGGTTACGGTGCTTCTGGCGCTGTCGACCTGGGCGGTGGTGCCGCTTGCAGACGGATGGGTGATTGCCAACATCAATGTCGGCATTCTCTATATCTTCGCGATTTCCTCGCTCGAGGTCTACGGTATCATCATGGGCGGCTGGGCTTCGAACTCGAAGTATCCGTTCCTCGGCGCGCTGCGCTCGGCAGCACAGATGGTTTCCTATGAAGTCTCGATCGGCTTCGTCATCGTCACCGTGCTTCTTTGCGTCGGCTCGCTGAACCTGACGGATATCGTCAATGCGCAGCACACGGGCCTCGGCACCATGCTCGGCCTGCCGGCGTCGTTCCTCGACTGGCACTGGCTGTCGCTGTTCCCGATGTTCATCATCTTCTTCATTTCGGCGCTCGCCGAGACGAACCGTCCGCCTTTCGACCTTCCGGAAGCCGAATCGGAACTCGTCGCCGGCTTCATGGTCGAATACGGCTCCTCGCCATACATGATGTTCATGCTCGGCGAATATGCGGCCGTCTGCCTGATGTGCTCGCTGACGACGATCCTCTTCCTTGGCGGCTGGCTGCCCCCGGTCGATATCTGGATCCTCAACTGGGTCCCCGGCATCATCTGGTTCATGCTGAAGGCCTGCTTCGTGTTCTTCATGTTCGCGATGGTCAAGGCTTTCGTTCCCCGTTACCGCTACGACCAGCTCATGCGCCTCGGCTGGAAGGTCTTCCTGCCGCTGTCGCTCGCCATGGTCATCATCGTTGCATTCGTGCTGAAACTGATGGGATGGGCTTGATCATGTCCGCTCTCGTTTCCGGCAAAATTGGAGGTTGAAGATGGCAAGCTTGTCCGGCTCCATCAACTCGCTGTTTCTCAAGGAATTCGTCGGCGCCTTCTTTCTGTCGATGCGCTATTTCTTCCGCCAGAAGGCGACGATCAACTATCCCTTCGAAAAGGGCCCGGTTTCTCCGCGCTTCCGCGGCGAGCATGCGCTGCGCCGTTATCCGAACGGCGAGGAACGCTGCATCGCCTGCAAGCTCTGCGAGGCGATCTGTCCTGCCCAGGCGATCACCATCGAGGCCGGCCCGCGCCGCAACGACGGCACGCGCCGCACGGTGCGCTACGACATCGACATGGTGAAGTGCATCTATTGCGGCTTCTGCCAGGAAGCCTGCCCGGTCGACGCGATCGTCGAAGGGCCGAATTTCGAATTTGCGACGGAAACACGCGAAGAGCTCTATTTCGACAAGGCGCGGCTTCTGGATAACGGAGACCGGTGGGAGCGCGAAATCGCGCGCAACATCGCGATCGACTCGCCGTACCGCTGATTGAGATTTTGAAATGCCGCGATGGCGCCAAGGCGCTTTCGTCGCGGTCAATATGCACAGGAGCTTTGCCGGCCAGCGCCGCGGAAAGCTCTATCGGGCAGGGAAACTCCCGGCTGCCCGGGGGAAGATGAAAAAGGCACCAACATGGGTCTGCAGGCTCTATTTTTCTATCTTTTCGCCTTTGTCGCGATAGCGTCGGCGTTCATGGTCATCTGGGCGAAGAACCCGGTTCACTCGGTTCTGTTCCTGATCCTGGTGTTCTTCAATGCGGCCGGCCTCTTCCTGCTGGCCGGCGCCGAATTCCTGGCGATGATCCTGCTCGTCGTCTATGTCGGCGCCGTCGCGGTTCTCTTCCTCTTCGTGGTGATGATGCTCGACATCGATTTCACCGAGCTTCGCGCCGGCGTTCTCGAATATGCGCCGATCGGTGCGCTGATAGGGATCATCCTCGCGGCTGAACTGATCGTCGTCATCGGCGGCAGCGTCATCTCGCCCGAGATCGCCAAATCAGTTGCCATGCCGATCCCGGCCCTTGCCGAACGCACCAATACGGCCGCTCTCGGCGACGTGCTTTACACCAACTACGTCTATTTCTTCCAGATTGCCGGCCTGGTGCTGCTGGTGGCGATGATCGGCGCGATCGTTCTGACGCTGAGGCACCGCACCAACATCAAGCGGCAGAATATCTCCAGGCAGGTTGCCCGCACGCCCGCCACCGCCGTCGAGGTGGTGTCGGTCAAGCCCGGGCAGGGCGTCTAAAGGCAGGTCAAGGAACAAAGAACATGGTCATCGGACTTTCCCACTACCTGACGGTCAGCGCCATCCTCTTCACGCTCGGCGTCTTCGGCATCTTCCTGAACCGCAAGAACGTCATCGTCATCCTGATGTCGGTCGAACTGATCCTGCTTGCCGTCAACATCAACATGGTCGCCTTCTCTCACTTCCTGAACGACATCGTCGGCCAGGTCTTCGCGCTGTTCATCCTGACGGTGGCGGCTGCCGAAGCGGCGATCGGTCTTGCAATTCTCGTTGTCTTCTACCGCAACCGCGGCTCGATCGCGGTCGAAGACGTCAATATGATGAAGGGCTGAGTGGCTCATGTTCCTCTATAAGGCTATCGTCTTTCTTCCCTTGATCGGTGCGATCATCGCCGGCCTTTTCGGCCGCGCGATCGGCGCCAAGGCTTCGGAATATGTCACCAGCGGCCTGATGATCATCGCCGCCATCCTGTCCTGGGTCGTCTTCTTCAACGTCGGCATGGGCCATCTCGAAGGCGGCCCGATCAAGGTCGAGGTGCTGCGCTGGATCCAGTCCGGCGGCATCGACGTCTCCTGGTCGCTGCGCGTGGATACGCTCACGTCAGTCATGCTGATCGTCGTCAATACGGTCTCGACGCTGGTGCATGTCTATTCGATCGGCTACATGCACACCGATCCGCATCGCCCGCGCTTCTTTGCCTATCTCTCGCTCTTCACCTTCGCCATGCTGATGCTGGTGACTTCGGACAACCTTGCCCAGATGTTCTTCGGCTGGGAAGGCGTCGGTCTCGCCTCCTATCTGCTGATCGGCTTCTGGTTCAAGAAGCCGTCGGCGACGGCTGCGGCGATGAAGGCCTTCATCGTCAACCGCGTCGGCGACTTCGGCTTTGTGCTCGGCATTGCCGGCGTCTTCGTGCTGTTCGGCTCGATCAATCTCGACACGATCTTCGCCAATGCTTCGAACTTCGCCCCGCATGAAGGCGGCGAGGCCGGCGAAGCGATCCTCAATCTCTTCGGCATGCAGCTCGACAAGGCGCATGCGCTGACCGGCATCTGCCTGCTGCTCTTCATGGGTGCGATGGGCAAGTCGGCGCAGTTCCTGCTCCACACCTGGCTGCCTGACGCCATGGAAGGCCCGACCCCGGTCTCGGCTCTCATCCATGCGGCTACGATGGTTACTGCCGGCGTCTTCCTCGTTGCCCGCATGTCGCCGCTCTTCGAACTGTCGCACGATGCGCTTACGGTCGTCACCGTGATCGGCGCGATCACCGCCTTCTTCGCGGCAACCGTCGGCCTCGTGCAGAACGACATCAAGCGTGTCATCGCCTATTCCACCTGCTCGCAGCTCGGCTACATGTTCGTGGCGCTCGGGGTAGGGGCCTATGGCGCGGCGATCTTCCATCTCTTCACGCATGCCTTCTTCAAGGCGCTGCTCTTCCTTTGCGCCGGCTCGGTCATCCACGCTGTCGATGGCGAGCAGGACATGCGCTACATGGGTGGCCTGCGGCCGCACATCAAGGTGACTTTCTGGATGATGATCATCGGCACGCTGGCGATCACCGGCGTCGGCATTCCCTTCACGCCGATCGGTTTTGCCGGCTTCTTCTCCAAGGACGTGATCATCGAGGCGACCTATGCATCGCACTCGCCGGTTGCGGGCTTTGCCTTCTCGCTGCTGGTCATCGCGGCTCTGTTCACGAGCTTCTATTCCTGGCGCCTGATCTTCATGACCTTCTTCGGCAAGCCGCGCGCTTCGCACGAGGTCATGCATCACGTTCACGAGTCGCCCCAGGTCATGCTGGTTCCGCTCTACATCCTCGCCATCGGCGCGATCGTGGCCGGCTTCCTGTTCGAAGGCCGCTTCTACGGCGAGGAATACGCGGAGTTCTGGAAGGGCGCTCTCTTCACCGGTGCCGAGAACGAGCTCGTCGAAGAGTTCCACCACGTTCCGGCGCTCGTGGCTCTGAGCCCCTTCATTTCCATGGTGCTCGGCTTCGTCATTGCCTGGTACATGTATATCCGCTCGCCGCAGACGCCGCGCATCCTCGCGCAGCAGCATCGCGTGCTCTATCAGTTCCTGCTGAACAAGTGGTACTTCGACGAACTTTACGACTTCCTCTTCGTCCGTACCGCGCGAGCTCTCGGCCGCTTCCTGTGGAAGAAGGGTGATGTGGGCGTCATCGATACGTACGGCCCGAACGGCGTGGCCGCCCGCGTCGTCGCCGTCACCGACCGCGTGGTCCGCCTGCAGACCGGTTACCTCTATCACTACGCCTTCGCCATGCTGATCGGCATTGCGGCGCTCGTTACCTGGATGATGCTCGGGAGTTCCTTCTGATGACCGATTGGCCTATTCTTTCAACGGTCACCTTCCTGCCGCTCGTCGGTGTCGTGCTCCTGTTGCTGATGAACGGCGAGAGTGAAAGCGGCCGCAAGAACGTGCTGTGGATCTCGCTGATCACGACGGTCTTTACCTTCGTCGTCTCGCTTTTCATCTGGACCAGCTTCGACAATGCCAATCCGGGCTTCCAGATGATCGAGAAGCACAATTGGCTCGGCACCGGCATCGGCTACCATGTCGGCGTCGACGGCATCTCGATGCTGTTCGTCATCCTCTCGACCTTCCTCATGCCCTTCTGCGTGCTGGCGAGCTGGCTCTCGATCGAGAAGCGCCTGAAGGAATACATGATCGCCTTCCTCATCCTCGAAACGATGATGATCGGCGTCTTCGTCTCGCTCGATATCGTGCTCTTCTACGTCTTCTTCGAGGCGGGCCTCATTCCGATGTTCCTGATCATCGGCGTCTGGGGCGGCAAGGACCGCGTCTACGCGAGCTACAAGTTCTTCCTCTACACTCTGCTCGGCTCGGTGCTGATGCTGCTCGCCATCATGGCGATGTACTGGCAGGCCGGCACGACCGACATCACCGCGCTGCTCGCCTACAAGTTCCCGCCGGCGATGCAGACCTGGTTGTGGCTCGCCTTCTTCGCCTCCTTCGCGGTGAAGATGCCGATGTGGCCGGTCCATACCTGGCTTCCGGATGCCCACGTTCAGGCGCCGACGGCAGGCTCAGTGATCCTGGCCGGCGTGTTGCTGAAGCTCGGCGGCTACGGTCTCATCCGCTTCTCGCTCGGCATGTTCCCCGTTGCCTCCGATTATTTCGCGCCGTTCGTCTTCGCCTTGTCCGTCATCGCCATCATCTACACCTCCCTGGTGGCGATGATGCAGGACGACATCAAGAAGCTGATCGCCTATTCCTCGGTGGCGCACATGGGCTATGTGACCATGGGCATTTTCGCCGCCAACATGCAGGGCGTTCAGGGCTCGATCTTCCAGATGCTGTCGCACGGCATTGTCTCCGGCGCGCTCTTCCTCTGCGTCGGCGTCGTCTACGACCGCACCCACACCCGCGAGATCAACGCCTATGGCGGCCTCGTCAACAACATGCCGAAATATGCCGTGGCGATGATGGTCTTCACCATGGCCAATGTCGGGCTTCCCGGCACGTCGGGCTTCATCGGCGAATTCCTCACGCTGATCGGCGTCTTCCGGGTCAATACCTGGGTTGCGCTCTTTGCTGCCACCGGCGTCATCCTCTCGGCCGCCTACGCGCTCTGGCTCTATCGCCGGGTGATCTTCGGCGCGCTGGAGAAGGAAAAGCTGAAGGCATTGCTCGATCTTTCGCCGCGTGAGCAGCTGATCCTCTATCCGCTGGTCGCACTGACCATCTTCTTCGGCGTTTACCCGGCTCCGGTCTTCGATGCGACGGCCGCCTCGGTGGATCTGCTGGTCAACAACTACACGGCCGCCGTGCACGCAGCGCAGAATGTTGCGCTGTCTATGAAATGATGACGGGACTTATCGGACATGACCGCTGAAACAATTCTCCTCAGTCTGCATCTTTCCGCGCCGGAGCTCATCCTCGCGGTCGGCGCCCTTGTCCTGTTGATGGTCGGCGTCTTCTCGGGCGAGCGGTCGGGCCCCGTCGTCACCGGCCTTGCCATCGTCCTGTTCCTGGCTTCCGGCCTGTGGCTGCTCTTCGTGCCGGCGGAAGGCCTTGCCTTCGGCGGCGTCTACATGGCCGATGGCTTCTCGCGCTTCATGAAACTGGTGGCGCTGATCGGTTCGCTGGTCGCCCTGTTCATGACGATCGGTCACGCACGCGAAAACCAGCTCGACAAATTCGAGTTCCCGGTTCTCTTGGTGCTCGCGACCCTCGGCATCCTGCTGATGATTTCGGCCAACGACCTGATCTCGCTCTATCTCGCGCTGGAACTCCAGTCGCTGGCGCTCTACGTCGTCGCTGCCATCAACCGCGACAGCCTGAAGTCGACCGAAGCCGGCCTGAAATATTTCGTCCTCGGTGCACTGTCCTCGGGCATGCTGCTCTATGGCATGTCGCTGGTCTATGGCTTCACCGGCCACACCCACTTCTCCGAAATCGCCCAGGCGCTTTCCGTCGAGGGCGCGCGTTCGCTCGGCCTCGTCTTCGGCCTGGTCTTCATTCTCGCCGGCATCGCTTTCAAGATTTCGGCCGTTCCCTTCCACATGTGGACGCCTGATGTTTACGAAGGTGCGCCGACCCCGGTCACCGCTTTCTTCGCGGCAGCTCCCAAGGTCGCTGCCATGGCGATGATGACCCGCATTGTCATCACCGCCTTCCAGCCGGTGCTGGCGGACTGGCAGCAGGTCGTCGTCTTCATCTCGATCGCCTCGATGCTGCTCGGCTCCTTTGCCGCGATCGGCCAGAAGAACATCAAGCGACTGATGGCTTATTCCTCGATCGGCCATATGGGCTATGCGCTTGTCGGTCTTGCCGCCGGCAACCAGACCGGTGTCTCCGGCGTCATGCTTTACATGGTCATCTACATGATCATGACGCTCGGTACCTTTGCGATCATCATGTCGATGCGCCGCAAGGACGGCACGATGGTCGAGAATGTCAACGATCTCGCCGGCCTGTCTACCACGAACCCGTTCATGGCCGTGGTGCTGACGGCGCTGATGTTCTCGCTTGCCGGCATCCCGCCGCTTGCCGGCTTCTTCGCGAAGTATTTCGTCTTCGTCGCCGCGATCGAGGCAAAGCTCTATGCGCTCGCCATCATCGGCGTTCTCGCCTCGGTCGTCGGCGCCTATTACTACCTGCGCGTCATCAAGCTGATGTGGTTCGATGAGGCCACCGGCGAATTCGCGCGTGTCTCCGGCGCGTTGCGCCTGGTCTTCGGTCTCTCCGGCCTCTTCGTCACCGCCTATGTTCTCATCGGCGGCCCGATCGGCGGCGCGGCAGAGCTTGCCGCCGCGACGCTCTTCTGATGGCCTCCGACGGACGGCGCCGGATATCGCTCGGCGATATCAGGCATGAGGCTCTGTCGGAAACATCGTCCACCAACAGCGAATGCCTCGCCCGGGCTCGGGCGGGCGATGGCGGAAACCTCTGGATAACCGCCGGCAGGCAAACCGGCGGCCGCGGCCGCCGGGGCAGGCTTTGGGTTTCCGAACCCGGCAATCTCTACGCCTCTCTTCTTCTCATCGATCCGGCGCCGATGGAGCGCCTCGGCTCTTTGCCGCTGGCAGTCGCCGTCGCCGTACACCAGGCGATCCGCCAGGTGCTGCCACCCGGCGCCGAGCCGCTCGAGGTCAAATGGCCGAACGATATTCTCATCGGTCGGAAGAAGACCTGCGGCATCCTCGTCGAAGGCGAGGGACTGCCGGATGGGCGTTATGCGCTGATCGTCGGCATCGGCGTCAATGTCTCGGTGATGCCCGATAATCCGCTCTATCCCGTCACCTGCCTGCGCGAGCAGGGGAGTGCGGCTTCGCCGGAGGAACTCTTCGCCCACCTCTTCGCCGCGATGGCCGATGTGCTCGATATATGGGATGAGGGACGCGGCATCGGCGCGATTACGGAGCTTTGGCGCGCCATCGCCTGCGGCGTCGGCGAAAAGATCACGGTCAATTTACCGGACCGGTCGATTTCCGGACAATTCGCCGGGATTGATGATAATGGCTTGTTGATGCTCGATACCGGCGCTGGCAGGATGATGTCCATTGCCGCCGGTGATGTGTTTTTTGGATAGCGGAAAAACGAAAATTATGGCGAAACAGGATGAACTGGTGTTCCTGCCTTTAGGCGGCGTTGGCGAGATCGGCATGAATCTCGCTCTTTATGGCTACGGCCCGCCCGAGCATCGCCAGTGGATCATGGTCGATTGCGGCGTCACTTTTCCCGGACCTGACCTGCCGGGCGTCGACCTCGTGCTGCCCGATATCCGCTTCCTCGCCAGCGAGCGCAAGAACCTCAAGGCGATCATCATCACCCATGCGCACGAAGACCATTACGGGGCGCTTGCCGATCTCTGGCCCGGCCTCAATGTACCGGTCTTTGCCTCGGCCTTTACCTCGGGCCTGCTCGAAGCCAAGCGCAATTTTGAGAAGGCTACGATCGGCGAAGTGCCGGTGACGCCGTTCAAGGCAGGCGATACGATCAATGTCGGCCCCTTCAGCATCGAAGGTGTGGCCGTCAACCATTCGATCCCCGAGCCGATGTCGCTGATGATCCGCACGCCGGCCGGCAATGTCATCCATACCGGCGACTGGAAGATCGACCACGAGCCTTCGCTCGGGCCGCTGACCGATGAGACGCGCTTCCGCCAGCTTGGCGACGAGGGAGTGCTGGCCTTGATGTGCGATTCCACCAATGCGCTGCGTGACGGTGTTTCGCCCTCGGAGAAGGATGTTTCGGAAAGCCTGCGCAAGATCATCGAGGATGCCGAGGGCCGGGTGGCGATCACCACCTTCTCGTCGAATGTCGGGCGCATCCGCACTGTCGCCGAGGCTGCCGAGGCAGCCGGCCGCGAAGTGCTGTTGCTCGGCAGCTCGCTGAAGCGCGTCGTCGACGTCGCGCAGGATATCGGCTTGATGGAAGGCGTGAAGCCCTTCATCTCCGAGGAGGAATACGGCTATATCCCGCGCGACAAGGTGGTCGTCATCCTGACCGGCAGCCAGGGCGAGGCGCGGGCGGCGCTTGCGAAGCTTTCCCGTGACGAGATGCGCAATGTGGCATTTGCGGCAGGCGATATCGTCGTCTTCTCCTCGCGCGCCATTCCCGGCAATGAGAAGGCGATCCAGGACATCAAGAACGGCCTTGTCGAGCAGGGCGTGCACATCATCACCGATACCGAGGCGCTGGTCCATGTTTCCGGCCATCCGCGCCGTAACGAATTGCAGAGGATGTACGAGTGGACACGGCCGAAGATCGTGGTTCCCGTGCATGGTGAGGCGACGCATCTGACGGCGCATAAGGAACTTGCCGAACAATCCGGCATTGCGATCGTGCCGCGCGTGCGCAACGGCGATATTCTGCGGTTGGCGCCCGGGCCTGTGGAGGTGATCGGCGAGGCGCCGCATGGCCGCATCTACAAGGACGGCATGCTGATCGGCGATTTCGACGAGATGGGCATCGGCGAGCGCAAGAAGCTCTCCTATGTCGGCCATGTCGCGGTCAACATCGTGCTCGACGCCCGCTACGACATCATCGGCGATCCCGATCTCGTTTCGATCGGCTTGCCGGTCTATGACGACGAGGGCGAGGAGATGGAAGATACGCTCTACGACGCGGCGATCGGCGCCATCGAGAGCATTCCGCGTGCCCGCCGCAAGGATATCGACATGCTGCAGGAAGCCGTGCGCCGCGCCGTTCGCGCCGCCGCGAACCATGCCTGGGGCAAGAAGCCTCTCGTCACCGCCTTCGTCACCAAGGTCTGATCATGCTCGGCCGGGTGAACCATATCGCCATCGCCGTTCCCGATCTCGCCGCAGCGGCGGCCAGCTATCGCGATACGCTGGGGGCTGCGGTATCACAGCCGCAGGCCTTGCCGGAGCACGGCGTTACCGTCGTCTTCGTCGAACTGCCGAACACCAAGGTCGAATTGCTGCAGCCGCTTGGGCAGAACTCGCCGATCGCGGCCTTTCTCGAAAAGAACCCGTCGGGCGGCATGCACCACATCTGCTACGAGGTGGAGGATATTCTTCTCGCCCGTGATCGGCTGATCGAAGCCGGCGCAAGGGTGCTCGGCGATATCAAGCCGAAGACCGGCGCGCACGGCAAGCCGGTCCTTTTTTTGCACCCCAAGGATTTCTTCGGCACGCTGATCGAACTCGAACAGGTCTGAGCGCTGCGGCAGAGTGACCTAAAGACGGCCAAAGGTGTCGTTCTCTTTGAGTTGGTCGCCGTTTCGCCGTATAAGGGCGCTCCAGACAATCCGTCGAAACCGCGCTGCGTTTTCCAAGGACCGGCTGAAAGAAGAGATGGAGCATTTCCGCCACGTGAGAACGGAATGCTTCGCCGCCGATGCGGCTTAACGGGAATGATGATGCTCCAGATTTTTCTCCAGGGATTTGCCGTCTATTTCATCATCTGGTGGATGACGCTTTTCGCCGTCCTGCCGATCGGCCTGCGCACCCAGGCCGAGGATAATGACGTGGTGCTTGGCACCGTTCCGAGCGCGCCCACCCGATTTCGCGCCGGCTTCGTCTTTTCCCTGACGACGCTGATTTCTGCAATGATCTACGGCGCCTGGTATGTCTCCGACACCTATTTCGGCTGGGGCTTCGATGCCCTTCCACAATTGGGGCCGAGCTTCTACTAAGAAGTAGCTTTTGCTCAAAGTTTGAGCAGATGTAAATTCGAGAGACGGTATACCGTCATACCAGTGTCATATTGTTACGGCAAAGAGCTTCCGTAACAGAATGAGGCCATATCCCCTATGAGGGATGGCCGGATTTTTGGAGCTGTGGAAGGCGGAAAACCAAAAAAAAACAAGGCTAAAAGCCTTGTTTTAAGTATCGCGTGATCTGTAACCGTTGCCGGGGCTGCGACGAGCGCGCCTAAGATCTGATCCTCCCAAGACTTGACCGCGAAATGGCAAGAATTAACCTCCTTGCCTGTTTTGTGAGCTAAAGCTAGCTCAAACATTGGGCTTTGTCATTACCTTTTTTTGCATTTTTGCTACACTCTAGCAAAATTTTTCTGTTGACAAGATTTTCGTTCAAACCCTTATAAATACGCGCTTTTTCACGTCCTTCCATTTTGCGGGTGCGAACATGCGCCTCGGGGAGGCTGCCAGCGTCCGTTGCGGGTTTCCTTCCTGCCGCGAAGCGGCTATGAACGCTCCCGACATTAACAATTGTCTTCGATTCCGCTTCTCCGCGGGATCTCAACTGGTCCGGAATCCGCCATGCGTCTGTCCCGCTTCTTCATGCCCATTCTCAAGGAAAACCCCAAGGAGGCAGAAATCGTCTCCCATCGGCTCATGCTGCGCGCCGGCATGATCCGCCAGCAGTCGCAGGGCATCTATTCCTGGCTGCCGTTGGGTAAGAAGGTTCTCGACAAGGTCAACAATATTATCCGCGACGAGCAGAACCGCGCCGGCGCCATCGAGCTTTCCATGCCGACCCTGCAGTCGGCCGAGCTCTGGCAGGAAAGCGGCCGCTATGATGCTTACGGCAAGGAAATGCTGCGCATCAAGGACCGCCAGGACCGGCCGATGCTCTACGGCCCCACCAACGAGGAGATGGTGACGGATATTTTCCGCTCCTCCGTCAAGTCCTATAAGGACCTGCCGCTCAATCTCTATCACATCCAGCTGAAGTTCCGTGACGAGATCCGGCCGCGCTTCGGCACCATGCGCTCGCGCGAATTCATGATGAAGGACGCCTATTCCTTCGATCTGACCCGCGAAGGGGCGGAGCATTCCTACAACAAGATGTTCGCCGCATACCTCAGAACCTTCGATCGGCTTGGCCTGCGCGCCATTCCAATGCGCGCCGATACCGGCCCGATCGGCGGCAATCTGAGCCATGAATTCATCATCCTCGCCGATACCGGCGAATCCGAAGTCTTCTGCCACAAGGACTTCGTCGGTTTCGATATCCCCGGCGAAAACACCGATTTCGACAGCGTCGAAGGCCTGAAGGCGATCTTCGACAAGTGGACCTCGCTTTATGCGGCGACCTCGGAAATGCACGACGAGGCGGCCTTCAACGCCGTTCCCGAAGGCGAGCGTCTTTCGGCACGCGGCATCGAAGTCGGCCACATCTTCTATTTCGGCACGAAATATTCCGAGCCGATGGGCGCGAAAGTGCAGGGGCCTGACGGCAAGGAACACTTCGTTCACATGGGTTCTTACGGCATCGGCCCCACACGCCTTGTTCCCGCCATCATCGAAGCATCGCATGATGACAACGGAATCATCTGGCCGGCATCGGTCGCGCCCTTCGATGTCGTCGTGATCAACATGAAGGCGGGCGATCAGGCCTGCGACGATACCTGCGAGCTGATCTATGCCGCGCTGAGCAAGGCCGGCAAGGACGTGCTCTATGACGATACCGACGACCGGGCCGGCACGAAATTCGCGACCGCCGACCTGATCGGGGTGCCTTTCCAGATCATCGCCGGCCCGCGTGCGGTCGCAAACGGTGAAGTCGAGGTGAAGGACCGCAAGACCGGCGCGCGCGAAACGATGACCATCGAAGCGGCGATCAACAGGTTCGTGGCTTAAGGAAACGGAGGCGAAATGGCAGAGGCAGCAGTGGACCGGAGTTCCAAATCCGGCTTGGGTCCGGCTGGCAAGCCATTTTCCACCTTCGAACGCCTCGTGGCGTGGCGCTATCTGCGCGCCCGCCGCAAGGAGGCCTTCATATCGGTGATCGCCGGCTTCTCCTTCGTCGGCATCATGCTCGGCGTGGCGACGCTCATCATCGTCATGGCCGTCATGAATGGCTTCCGCACCGAGCTCGTCTCGCGCATCCTCGGCATCAACGGTCATATGATCGTGCAGCCGGTCGACGGGCCTTTCACCGACTATGCCGACCTTGCCGGCAGGTTCGCCGCCGTGCCCGGCGTCAAGATGGCGCTGCCTTTGGTGGAAGGCCAGGTGCTCGCCTCCGCCCAGGCCGGCGGCAGCACCGGCGCGCTGGTGCGCGGAGCCCGCGCCGACGATCTGACCAAGCTCAAGACGATTTCCGAAAACATCAAATCGGGCGACATGGTGGGCTATGCCTCCGGTGAAGGCGTGTTGATCGGCACCCGCATGGCCGATCAGCTCGGTCTGCGCGTCGGTGACCTGATTACGCTGACGTCGCCGGATGGTGACATTACGCCGATGGGCGTCAGCCCGCGCGTTAAGTCCTACAAGATCTCCGGCCTCTTCGAGATCGGCATGTCGGAATATGATTCCTCGATCATCTTCATGCCGCTCGAGGAGGCGCAGCTTTACTTCAATGCCGAAGGGCTGGTGCAGTCGATCGAGCTCTTCGTCGACAACCCCGACGATATCGACAATCTGAGGCCCAAGGTGGAAGAAGCGGCCGGCCGCCAGATCGCCATTACCGATTGGCGCCAGCGCAACCAGACTTTCTTCTCGGCGCTCCAGGTCGAACGCAACGTCATGTTCATGATCCTGACGCTGATCGTGCTTGTCGCGGCGCTGAACATCATTTCCGGCCTCATCATGCTGGTGAAGGACAAGGGCAGCGATATCGCCATCCTGCGCACCATGGGCGCCAGCGCCGGCGCGATCATGCGCATCTTCTTCATGACCGGGGCGGCGATCGGCATCGTCGGCACGCTTGCGGGCGTGCTGCTCGGCGTTCTCGTCTGCGTCAACATCGAATCCATCCGCCAGTTCTTTTCCTGGATCTCCGGCACCGTAATCTTCAATCCGCAGGTCTATTTCCTCAGCCAGCTGCCGGCCGAGATGGATATCAGCGAAACGATCTCGGTGGTCGTCATGGCGCTCAGCCTCTCCTTCATCGCGACCATCTTCCCGGCCTGGCGCGCCTCCAGGCTCGATCCGGTGCAGGCCCTGCGCTACGAATAAGGAATGCCGCCTTCATGAAACGCAACGTCGTTCTCAAGCTTACCGGCGTCGAGCGCCATTACGGGCAGGGCGATACGCTGCTCGCCATTCTGAAAGGCGCGGATTTCTCGCTGTCGAAAGGCGAGATGGTCGCGCTCGTTGCTCCCTCCGGCACCGGCAAATCGACGCTGCTGCATGTCGCGGGTCTGCTCGAACATCCCGACGGCGGTGAAGTCACCATCAATGGCCACGCCTGCGACGGCCTTTCCGACGAGAAGCGTACCGCGATCCGCCGCAGCGAGATCGGCTTCGTCTACCAGTTCCACCATCTCCTGCCGGAATTTTCGGCGCTCGAAAACATCATGATGCCGCAGCTGATCGCCGGGCTGTCCTGGAAGGAAGCCGGCGAGCGGGCCGGCCAGCTTCTCGATTACATGCGCATCGGCCATCGTGGCGCCCATCGCCCCGGCGAACTTTCCGGCGGCGAACAGCAGCGCGTCGCGATCGCCCGGGCCGTCGCCAATGCGCCGAGCTTGCTTCTGGCCGACGAGCCGACCGGCAATCTCGACCCGGAAACGGCAGCTTACGTCTTCGACGCGCTGGAGGCGCTGGTGCGCCAATCCGGCCTCGCCGCCCTCATCGCCACCCACAATCACGAACTCGCCCGTCGCATGGACCGGCGCGTGACGATTTCGGACGGCAAGATCGTCGACTTCTAGCGCATCGGCCAGCGATCAGGGGATGACCAGCCCGCCGCGATAGTCGAGCGCATAGGCCTTGCGGCCGCCGACCATGATGCATTCATGGCCGTTGAACCGGTCGCAGCCGCCTTCGCTGCGGTCGATATAACGGCCGAGCGGATGATCGAATTCCATTCCGCCAAGAAACCGGCCTTCCCGATACATTGCCGAGAGCGCCGCCTTGATCACCGTTCCGGCCGCACTGCCGTCGATGAGATCGGGCGCGATGACGCAGCCGAAATAATTCATCGCCCAGACGGGTTCATCGGCAAACCACACCACCTCCTGTCCGGCGAAATCCGTGCCGCCGAAATAACTGTCGAGATAGCGCCAGTCGCCGCTGAAATAGCCGATATCGTGAGCACCCGGCCGGCAGGGCAGGCGAGGCACACCACCCCCGACATAGGTCGCGGCCTTGGCCTCGACAATGAAGCCGTTCAGCATCGCGGTATCGAGCATTATCATCATCCTCCCCTGACTCATCTGAATTGATATAGCAGGACAGTGAGAACATAAGAAGAACAAAATGGCGAGCGGCGCTTTGTTCCTTTGGGCAAACGCGTCCGACATTGGATGATCCGCGCCGATCCGTCTCGGGTTGGGAATGCCAAGCCGGTTGCCGGGTATATTCAACGCCGGCATCGAGGCCGCGCGCGATTCGCAGCACGCGACGGGCATTTTTCAAACGCAAGTACGGAGGAAAAGATTCCTGTTGACATGCGAACATATATGGAACAAATTAAAAACATAACGAGTAAAGGAGAGCCAAATGACTGACATGATCCGTGATATCGCAGCATTCACCTCCATCGCAATGTTCGTTGCCAGCTTCTCGCTTATCGTCATCGCGATCTAAAGTTTTCAGGGGATCGCATGGCAGTCATGCGGTTCGGACGCGGGACTTCTTCTGGACATCATCGCCCTCAATGCCGACAATGCGTCCGATTCATTCGGGTGATTGGGAAGGCATATCATGGCGGAGACGGCAAAGGGTTCAACGGGTGAGGCGACCGGCGGCACGCCGGGCTTCATCCACCTAAGGGTCCACTCCGCCTATTCGCTTCTCGAGGGCGCGCTGCCTCTGAAGAAGATCCTTTACAAGGCGACCGGCGATAGCCAGCCGGCGATCGCCATCACCGATACCAACAATCTGTTCATCGCGCTGGAATTCTCTCAGAAGGCGATGGACGAGGGCCTGCAGCCGATCATCGGCTGCCAGGTCTCGATTGACATGGAAGACGGGCTGGAAACGGAAAAGCGCGGCGGCCAGCAGGCGCTGATCAAGCTGCCGTCGATCGTTCTTCTCGCCGCTACGGACGCCGGTTACGAACGCCTCGTCGATCTCGTCAGCCGCGCCTATCTCGGCGGCGAGGGCAATCAGGCCATCCATATCAGGGCCTCTTGGCTGGAGGAGGCAGGGACCGAAGGGCTGATCGCTCTGACCGGCGCCCTGACCGGGCCGGTCGATGCGGCGCTCAAGGACGGCCATCCCGCCCAGGCGGAAGTCCGGTTGCTCGCGCTGAAACGCCTCTTCGGCGACAGGCTCTATGTCGAGCTGCAGCGGCACGGCACCTACGACAAGCGGCACGAACAAAAAATCGTTGGGCTGGCCTATGCCCATGACCTGCCGCTGGTTGCGACCAACGAGGCCTTCTTCCCTGCGCGCGACGACTACGACGCCCATGATGCGCTGATGGCGGTTGCGCACAACGCCATCGTTTCCGATGACAGCCGCTTTCGCTTGACCCCGGATCATTATCTGAAAAGCCGCGCCGAGATGGCCAAGCTTTTTGCCGACCTGCCGGAAGCGCTGGAGAATACGATCGAGATCGCCAGGCGCTGCTCCTTCGTGCTGAAGACGCGAAAGCCGATCCTGCCGCGCTTCACCGGTGCCACCGACGATGCCGAGGAGGCCGAGCGCGCCGAGGCCGGCGAATTGCGCCGCCAGGCGGTCGAGGGGCTCGATATGCGGCTTGCCACGCTCGGCATGTCGCCGGGCTACGAAGAAAAGGATTATCGCGAGCGGCTGGAATTCGAGCTCAGCGTCATCGAGCGTATGCGCTTTCCCGGCTACTTCCTGATCGTTTCCGACTTCATCAAATGGGCCAAGCAGCATGATATTCCGGTCGGTCCGGGCCGTGGGTCCGGCGCGGGCTCGCTGGTCGCTTATGCGCTGACGATCACCGACGTCGATCCGTTGCGTTTCTCGCTGCTCTTCGAACGCTTCCTCAATCCGGAACGCGTCTCGATGCCGGACTTCGATATCGACTTCTGCCAGGATCGCCGCGAAGAGGTGATCCGCTACGTTCAGGCCAAGTATGGCCGTGAGCAGGTGGCGCAGATCATCACCTTCGGTTCGCTGCAGGCGCGCGCCGCCCTTCGCGATGTCGGCCGCGTGCTGGAAATGCCCTACGGCCAGGTCGACAAGATCTGCAAACTCGTGCCGAACAATCCGGCCAATCCGACGCCGCTCTCCAAGGCGATCGAGGAGGAGCCGAAGCTGCAGGAGGAGGCGGCGAAAGAGCCGGTGGTCGCGCGCCTGCTCGATATCGCCCAGAAGATCGAGGGGCTTTATCGCCACGCCTCGACGCATGCCGCCGGCATCGTCATCGGCGACCGGCCGCTTTCCAAGCTGGTGCCGATGTATCGCGATCCGCGCTCCGACATGCCTGTCACCCAGTTCAACATGAAGTGGGTGGAGCAGGCCGGCCTCGTCAAATTCGACTTCCTCGGCCTGAAGACGCTGACGGTATTGAAGGTCGCCGTCGATTTCGTTGCCAAGCGCGGCATCAATGTCGATCTCGCCGCCATTCCTCTCGACGACAAACTGACCTACGAGATGCTGTCACGCGGCGAGACAGTCGGTGTGTTCCAGGTGGAAAGTGCCGGCATGCGCAAGGCGCTGATCGGCATGAAGCCGGACTGCATCGAGGACATCATCGCGCTGGTGGCGCTTTACCGTCCCGGCCCGATGGAGAATATCCCGACCTACAATGCCCGCAAGCACGGCGATGAGGAGCTGGAATCGATCCATCCGATGATCGACCATCTGCTCAAGGAAACGCAGGGCGTCATCGTCTACCAGGAACAGGTGATGCAGATCGCCCAGGTCCTGTCGGGCTACTCGCTTGGCGAAGCCGATCTTCTGCGCCGCGCCATGGGTAAGAAGATCAAGGCGGAGATGGACCAGCAGCGCGAACGCTTCGTCGTCGGCGCCGTCAAGAATGGCGTATCGAAGCCGCAGGCCGACAACATCTTCGAACTTTTGGCGAAGTTCGCAAACTACGGCTTCAACAAGTCGCACGCCGCCGCTTACGCGATCGTCTCCTACCAGACGGCCTACATGAAGGCGCATTATCCGGTCGAATTCCTCGCCGCCTCGATGACGCTCGATATGTCCAACACGGAAAAGGTCAATGATTTCCGTCAGGACGCCAAGCGTCTCGGCATCGAGGTGATCGCGCCCTCGGTGCAGACCTCCTTCCGTCATTTCGAGACCGGCGACAATCGCATCTATTACGCGCTGGCCGCCCTCAAAGGCGTCGGCGAATCCGCCGTCGACCACATCGTCGAGGTGCGCGGCGACAAGCCTTTTGCCAGCATCGAGGATTTCTGCCTGCGCATCGATCCGCGCCAGGTGAACCGCCGCGTGCTCGAAAGCCTGATCTATGCCGGCGCCTTCGATTGTTTCGGCACCGACCGCGCCCAGTTGGCCGCCGGCCTCGACCGCATTCTCGGTTATGCCCAGCGCGCCCAGGAAAACAAGCTGAGCGGCCAGTCGGACATTTTTGGCAGCGCACTCAACTCGGGCCCGGAGAAGATCTCCTTGCCGCCCTATTCGCCCTGGCTGGCTTCGGAGCGGCTGCTCAAGGAATTCCAGGTTCTGGGCTTCTATCTCACCGCCCACCCGCTCGATTCCTACAGCAACATCCTGCAGAAGATGCGCGTGCAGACCTTTGCCGAGTTTTCTCAGGCGATCAAACAGGGCGCCGCCAATGCGCGCCTTGCCGGCACCGTCATCTCGAAGCAGGAGCGCAAGACCCGCACCGGCAACAAGATGGGCATCATCGTCTTTTCCGATTCCTCGGGCCAGTTCGAGGCGGTGCTGTTTTCGGAGATGCTGAACCAGTATCGCGACGTGCTCGAGTCCGGAAAATCCTTCCTGCTGACCGCGACCGGGGAGGAGCGGCCGGAGGGTATCGGTTTGCGCATCCAGACGATCCAGTCGCTGGAGGAAAAGTCACTGCAGATGCAGAAGGCGTTGCGCGTCTATGTCAGAGATTCCGGGCCGCTGAAAATGGTGGCCGGCCATCTCAACGCCAAGGGCGACGGCCTCGTTTCCTTCATCGTCATCAAGGAAGAGGGCAAACGCGAGGTGGAAGTGGCGCTGCCGGAGAAATACCGCATCACGCCTGAGATCGCCGCCGCTCTTCGCGCCGCCCCAGGCGTCATCGACGTCGAGCTCGTCTGATTACCCACGGGTGATCGTGATGAAATCCGTGCCTTCCCCGGTCTCCGGGCCGACGCCGGTATCGGAGATCGTCAGGGTCGAGCCGGGGGCGATCAACGCATCGATCTTGCGGCGGGTCTCCTCCGGAATCACAATGCGGCTGAGTGACCGGGCAATCGGTTTGCCCGCGAGGATCGAGCTTTCCTGATTGGTGATGCCGAGCCGCTTCATCGTCTCGCGGGAGAGATTGTTCGCAAGCGTCACGCCGAGCCAGTCGGCCGTGCCGGCCGTTTCATCGATCGCATGCAGCGTCAGGAAATGCGTGCCGAGCGCCAGGCCCGGATCGGCGATCGTCACCGGCGCTTCGAAGATCGGCTTGAAGGCCCGCCGCACCATGATGACGCCGTTTGGCGGTTCACCCTTGCCGGCCGCCGCATAGACCGATTTGAGCAGTGTATCGGAGATCAGGCTCCTGTCGCGGGCAAATTCCGCTGGCCGCAGCGTCTTGAAAGCCCTGATCGCCTCCACGGTCGTCGGGCCGAGCAGCCCGTCCGGGTCGCCGGCGGAAAAGCCGAGCTGGTTGAGAAGGGCCTGGATGTCGATCACCGTCTCGCGCAGCGTCCGGCGTGTGATGAGCATGCTGATCGGCTCGGACGGCGGCTCGGCTTCCGGGGCTGCGACCGGCATCGGCATTGCAGCCGTGTCGTTCATCGCCACCTGTACCGGTGCCTCGCGGCTGTGCGGTATGGAGGGCCGCAGTTCGACATCCGAAAGCAGCGGCATTGCCGCCGGCGCGTCCGGACGGAAAAGATTGGGATGGTCGATCGGCTGCGGCGCCAATTCGCCATCGCTGATGATGACGGGGATGCCGGCCTCGGTCATTCCGTAGAGCATCTTGGCGAAGGCGCCGGGCATGCGCACGCAGCCATGCGATGCCGGATAGCGCGGCACCGAATTGGATTCGTGCAGCGCAATGCCGGACCATGTCAGCCGCTGCATGAAAGGCATCGGCGCGTTCGAATAGAGATTGGATTCGTGGTATTTCTGCTTTTCGAGCACTGAAAAGATGCCGCTCGGCGTCGTGTGGCCGTCCTTGCCGGTCGAGACCTTCGAGGTCGCGACGACCTCGGTGCCATCATAGACCGCGAGCGACTGCTTGTTCTTCGAGACGAAGATCTGCAGCGTGCGCACATCCGCGGCAAGAGCAGGGTGCACGAGTGCGGTGGCCGACAGCAAGCCGAGGCCGAAGACGAGACGCGAGAACATGATACCCAACCATACGCAATACTGGTCCGGCACATTATGGGACGAAGTTTAAGGAAGATTTTAAAGCCGGGAGCGTGAGCTCGCCTCACGGTTTAGTGATCGCGCTTGCTGCCGAAGGTATAGCCGGTCTCGACCGTGTTCTTGCCGAACTTGTCCCGCAGCTTGTCCATCGCCGCTTCGGCAGCCGCCCGCCGGCCCGATTGCCGGTCGATGAGATCGGGGGGATCTGCGCGGGCGGCGTCGCCGAGATCGGTAACGCCGATGCCGAGCAGCCGGAATTTCGTGCCGTCCGTTTCCTTTTCGAGAAGCTCAAGCCCGATGCGGAAGATCCTGTCGGCAAGCTGGGTCGGATCTTCGAGCTTGCGATTGCGGGTGCGTAACTTGAAGTCGGCGCTCTTCAGCTTGAGAACCACGGTCTGGCCGGCGATATCGCTTTTCTTCAGTCGCCAGGAGACCTTTTCGGAAAGGTTGCGCAGGATCGGGACCAGGTCGTCATGGCGCGAGATGTCGTCGAAGAAGGTCGTCTCGGCCGAAACGCTCTTTGCCGCATCGTTGAGATGCACCTCACGGTCGTCGATGCCGCGCGACAGCCGGGCGAGCCGCTGGCCGATGCTGCCATAGCGGCGCATCAGGTCGTTCTCCTCCATCTGCTGCAACTGGCCGATCGTGCGGATGCCGTCCGCCTCCAGCGTCGCCGCAAAGGCCTTGCCGACGCCCCAGATCGTGGTGACGGGACGCGGCGCCAGGAATTCCACCGCTTCCTCGCGGCCGATGACGGAAAAGCCGCGTGGTTTCTGCAGGTCCGAAGCGACCTTGGCGAGAAATTTGCAGTAGGAAAGCCCGACCGAAACGGTAATGCCGATTTCCTTTTCGATGCGGCGCGCGAATTTGGCGAGCGTGCGCGCCGGTGGATCGTGATGCAGCCTCTCCGTGCCGCCAAGCTCCAGAAAGGCTTCGTCGATCGACAGCGGCTGCACCAGCGGCGTCAGATCCTGCATCAGCGCTCGCACCTGGCGCCCGACCCGGACATATTTCTCCATGTCCGGGCGGATGACGACCGCCGCAGGGCATGCCTCCAGCGCCTTGAACATCGGCATGGCCGAACGCACGCCATGGATACGGGCGATATAGCAGGCGGTGGAGACGACGCCGCGTTTGCCGCCGCCGATGATGACCGGCTTGTCGGCAAGCTCCGGATTGTCGCGTTTTTCGATGGCTGCGTAGAAGGCATCGCAATCGATATGTGCGAGCGTCAACGCGTAGAGTTCGCGATGTCGCACGAGGCGGGGGCTGCCGCAGGAAATACAGCGGCGCGTCTCGCCCTTCTGCTCGGCAAGGCAGTCGCGACAGAAGCCGGGTGTCTTGTCGGGCGCGGGCGTCATGGTGAGAACAAAGGTTGAACGCGGCGACACTACGCCTTAAGCTTCCGAGTCACAAGAGAGGGCTGAGCTTTGCCTTTGGATAACGAACTTCGTTTTGAGCCGGTGACGCGGGAACGTTGGGATGATTTCGAAATCCTCTTCGGCCCGCAGGGCGCATTCTGCAATTGCTGGTGCGTCGCGCTGCGCCTGCCGCATGCGGTGAGGACGGAAATGTCGGCCGAGGAGCGTAAGACGCATATGCGGGAACGGATCGAGTCGGGTCCGCCGCCGGGAGTTCTCTGTTACGCCGATGGTGCGCCGGCCGCCTGGGTGCAGGTGGGGCCGCGTTCCGACGTACCGCAGTTCAATTCGCCGCGCACGGTCTCGCGGCCGCTGGAGGAGGGCGATGCGCATGATCCATCCGTCTGGGCCGTCAGTTGCTTCTTCCTACTGCCGAAACTGCGCGGCAGGGGATTAAGCCACCGCCTGCTCGCCGGCGCGATCGATCATGCCCGGCGCCACGGCGCGCGGCTTCTCGAAGCCTGTCCGATCGATCATGTGAAACAGTCGAAATCCGTGACGCTCTGCATCGGCTCGACGGCGATTTTCGATGCCGCCGGCTTCGAGACGGTGGCAAGGCGAAAGGATGGCCGTCCGCTCATGCGGCTGGAGCTGCGCGATTGACCGTGCCGGAAAGGAAATGTGCCTCGATGAGTTCGGCCACATCAGCCCAGTCGGTGGCCCGGGTGATGTCCTCGGCCGCTGCCGGCGCGAAACGATGGACAGGCGAGTCCGGCATCAGGTGAATGAGCAGGCAATCGGCGACGTGATCCCTGACGGAATGCAGATTGCGCGCCATATCATCGATGAAGACGACAGGAAGGGAGCGGCTGGCATGCAATGCGTGAACGATCGGCCCTTTGGGCTGTTCGCTGGCAAGCAGCGGAAAGAGAAGACCCGTCCTGTCAAGCAGACGGCGGCGTTGATCCTGGAACCGCGGCTGCATCGCCGTCAGAAAAAGGATATCGGCCACTTCCGAAAGCTGGCCGAGCGTCTCGACGACGCGGTCGAGCGGGGTCTGCCAGTGCTCCTGCGCTTCGAAAAATGCGTCGATCAGCCGGCTGACCTGTTGCTCCTCGACCTCCACCCCATCTGCCTTCGAGACGATGTTGCCGTGAAGCCGGAACGAGCGCGGCAGGAACTCAAGACCCTGGCTTTGAAGGAAAAGCTGGAAGGGGCCGATGAACTGCAGCACGACATCGTCGACGTCGCAGACGATCAGCGGCCGTTCGCCGAGGCGGATGTGCGAGATGTCGAGTTCCGTTACGCCAGTCACGGTCAGTATTCTCCGGAATCGAGACCGGGCGAGGAAAAATGCCGCCAGGCGGCGGTTACCACCTCGGGGCTGATGCCGCTCGCCGTGCAGAAAGCCATCGCCGTCGGTTCGTGGCCCATCAGGAAATCCATCAAGCCGGCGAGAAACGCAGGGTCGTTGACGGCGCTGCGCACCTGGGCGGGCGACACACCGGTGAGCGCGAGGAAGCGGCCGAACATGTCGGGATCGTCGGCAAGCCAGCCGAGCACGGCGATCGCCGTCTCGTGCGGGTCGGCGGCCTGTTGTTTCGAAGTCTTGAAGTTGCTTTGCATTTCGAGGGGTAAGTTACCTTTTCTTCAACCAAATACCGCTAGCGTGCGCTATCGGTTTCACGGAGCTATTCGTCCGCATGTGCATTTCTCATGGGACGAACGACTGCGCGAACGGACGTAGGGACAGCTTGTCATGCCCAAACAGGTAATGATTGTAGAAGATAACGAGCTCAACATGAAGCTCTTTCGCGACCTGATCGAGGCGTCCGGTTATACCACGATTCAGACGAGAAACGGCATGGAGGCGCTCGATCTGGCGCGCAAACATCGCCCCGACCTCATCCTCATGGATATCCAGCTTCCCGAGGTCTCAGGCCTCGAAGTCACCAAATGGCTGAAGGAAGACGACGAGCTGCATGTGATTCCCGTGATCGCCGTCACGGCTTTCGCGATGAAGGGCGACGAGGAGCGGATCCGCCAGGGTGGCTGCGAGGCCTATGTTTCCAAGCCGATCTCGGTTCCGAAATTCATCGAGACGATCAAGACCTATCTGGGCGATGCCTGACGCATCGGAAAGACCGTTATGACTGCGCGAATACTGGTGGTTGACGATATTCCGGCCAACGTGAAGCTGCTCGAAGCGCGGCTGCTTGCGGAATATTTCGACGTGATGACGGCAGCCGATGGCTACGAGGCGCTGGCGATCTGCGAGCGCAACCAGGTCGACCTGATCCTGCTCGACATCATGATGCCCGGCATCGACGGTTTCGAAGTCTGCGAACGGCTGAAGGCCAGCCAGAGGACCGCGCATATTCCCGTCGTCATGGTCACCGCGCTCGACCAGCCGGCCGATCGTGTGCGCGGACTGAAGGCCGGCGCCGACGATTTCCTGACCAAGCCGGTCAACGACCTGCAGCTAATCTCGCGGGTGAAGAGCCTGCTTCGGCTGAAAACCTTGAGCGACGAGCTGCGCATCCGCGCCGATACCGCCCAGACGATAGGAATGGACGACCTGATGCGGGCAGGCGAGGGCCGTGCCGACGAGGCCGGTCAGGTGCTCCTCGTCGACGGCCGCGCCAATTCGCAGGAGCGCATCGTCAAGGCGCTGAAGCCCGTGGCGGATGTACTTGCTCTTTCCGATCCGCAGGCAGCCCTCTTCGAAGCGGCCGAAAATGCGTTCGATCTCGTCATCGTCAACGCCAACTTCGACGATTACGATCCGCTCCGCCTCTGCTCGCAGCTGCGTTCGTTGGAGCGCACGCGCTTCCTGCCGATCCTGATCATCACCGAGCAGGGCGCCGACGAGATGGTCGTCCGCGCGCTCGATCTCGGCGTCAACGACTACATCATCCGCCCGGTCGATCCCAATGAGCTGGTTGCCCGCAGCCTGACGCAGATCCGCCGCAAGCGCTACAACGACCGTCTGCGCAACAGCGTCAAGCAGACGATCGAGCTTGCCGTGACCGATCCGCTGACCGGTCTCTACAACAGGCGCTATCTCGACAATCATCTGAACGTGCTCTTCAACCGTTCGATGGCACGGGGCCGGCCGCTTTCGGTGCTGATCACCGATATCGACCGCTTCAAGCAGGTGAACGACACCTACGGCCATGATGGCGGTGACGAAGTGCTGCGGGAATTCGCAAACCGCGTTCGCTCGACCATCCGTGGCGCCGATCTCGCCTGCCGCTATGGTGGGGAAGAATTCGTCGTCGTGATGCCCGACACCTCGCCGGAAATTGCGGCCGCCGTCGCCGAGCGCCTGCGTGCGGCGGTCGAAAGCGCTCCCTTCCTGCTGAAACACTCCGGTCAGGCGCTGAACGTCACCGCTTCCTTCGGTATTTCTTCCCGTATCGCTGCCGTATTGACCCCCGACCAGTTGATGAAGCAGGCGGATCTGGCCCTTTACGAGGCCAAGAACACGGGCCGCAACCGCGTCGTCGCCGCAGCCGCTTGACGAATCATTTGCCGTCCGCAGCGTCCTTCGCAGGTTATCCACTGCGGTAAGCAGATTGTTACCGATTTTTAATCCCGGCCCGGCAAAGGCCAGGCGAAAATTTTGCAACTTAATAGCCCAAAAATGGACAAGCCGCGTTGCTGTGATGTGCTGGCGCGGGATAGTCTTGAGATAGCCAGGCCGTGGCGCGTGATGAATTGGAAACTATAAAAAGTAGTGGGTGCCAACAAGGCTAAATAGAGCGCCGAGGCGTCACCTCACGTAAGGGGAGGGGAGGCGTAAGTTATTAGGTTATATTATCGAATTTCTTCGGGTGCCCGGATGTTACGCTCTGAAATCAAGCAGAGCCGGCGATTCTTTGTATGTTCCAAAACTGGACTTTTAACCATAGAATCAGACTCAGATTTTTTACCATTAAGAATTTGTTGATTTTCTTTCATTTTTGCGCAAATTATCGGCTCATAAGAGAAGCGCTCCCGTAGAGGAGTTGTCGATACCCCATGATGCTCAGGTCCGCCGCATCTCCTGGGTCGTGGGGTCGGTCGGCTAGTAGGCAAGCTATAACGGTTCCTCGTGCCGTTTTGCATGCTGGCCGACCCCCTTTCAAGAAAACGCCGTCACTTCCCGAAGATGGAAGGGCGGCGTTTTTCTGTTTGCGCTGTCATCTCTCAAAGAGGGCCGATTCCGGCAATAAAAAACGCGCAACCCGTGGGCGCGCGCTTTTTCGAAATCCCAGATATCAAGCGATTACTTGATCTTGGTTTCCTTGAACTCGACGTGCTTCTTAGCAATCGGGTCGTACTTCGTCTTCGTCATCTTGTCCGTCATCGTACGGCTGTTCTTCGTCGTGACGTAGAAGAAACCGGTGTCGGCTGTCGACAGCAGCTTGATCTTGATTGTTGTAGCCTTGGCCATGGTCGTCCTGCCTTTAAGAAAATGAAAGCCGTGGAAGCCGGATGGGCTCCACGGCAAATTCTGGCGCGAAACTACGAATCCCGCCCGAAAAGTCAAGTCCGTTTTCGAATGAACATCAATCTGATGCCGGAAAGTAGCGCGTAGAAGCCGAAGAAGGCGGCGATTGCCCAGGCAAAACCGTTATTTCCTGCGACATCGATCGCCGCGCCGATCGCTTGCGGCCCGGCCACGGTTCCCATCGCATAACAGAAGACGAATGCGGCATTGGCCGCCGCAAGATCGGAGCCCGTCAGCCGCGAGCCGAGATGGCTGAGGCCGACCGTATAGAGGCCGGAGACACAGCCGCCCCAGAAGAGCAGGAGCCCGGCCATCAGCAGCCAGTTGTCGATCAGTACCGGCAACATCATCGAGCCGATGAAACCCATCAGCGCCATGCCGGCCAGAAGCGGCCGCTTGTCGCCGATGCGGTCTGAGAGGAGGCCGAGCGGGATCTGGAAGATGACGTTGCCGACGCCCATCATGGTGAGCAGCAGGGCTGCCTGCGATTCGGTGAAATGGGCGCGCACGGCAAAGACCGGGAAAAGCGACAGCCCGCCCGCTTCGACCGCGCCGAAGATGAAGACGGCCGCCGTTGCCGTCGGCACCAGGAAAACGTAGCGCATGAAATGCAGCTCCGGCTTTTCCTCGAGTATCGGGCTTTCGTCGCGGGCGATGAAGATCGGAATGGCGGCAAGCAGGATGGCGCCGGCGCCGATCAGGAAGGGAAAGATGCCATCGCTGCCGAGCAGCGAAAAGAGCAGCGGCCCGGCTGCAAAGCCGAGGGAAAGCACCGTCGCGTAGATGCCGAGCACGAAGCCGCGTTTGGAAGGCGGCGAGGCGGCGTTGATCCAGAATTCGGAAAGGATGAACAGTGTCGTCGTCGCGCCATGGAAGGCGAAACGCAGCGGAAACCACATCCAGAAATCCTGGGCGTAGTAGAAACCGAGCGCGCTCAGCGCCGAGATCAGCACGGCCCAGAGCATCGTCGGGGCAACGCCGTATTTATGGGCGAGCTTGGTCGTAACGGGGGCCGCTGCCATCGCCGCGATCCCGGCCATCGCCGTGTTGAGCCCAATCAGTGTGGACGAGATGCCGCGTTTTTCGAGGATGATGCTGAGAAGCGGGAGTCCGAGGCCGATTGCTATGCCGACGGCTGAAATGGACGAGATGGCTGCCACCAGAGAAGGCCAATGGATTTCTTCGAGATCGCCTGGTGTGCCGTTTCTCGGCTGAGACATTTATCCATCCTTAGAAAGCTACGCGAGCGAATCGACCTCTCACCGCACATAGAAAGGCACAGACGTGCCAAATCCAGGTGACGAGCAGCGTTTCGCAGTATTTCCGATGTGATCTGCGGAATGTAAAGCCTGTTCAGACAAGAAAAGCTTACCATGTCAAGTCGGTGAGGATCGTTGACTCCCGCGTGTCGGTGGTGGTCGGTGGAGGGCTGGCACTACACGCTAAATATGTCTGGAAGGTGAAGGCGCTCAATCCGGCCGGCGGGGAAGGTCGTAATCATCGGGACTGTCGCTCTCTCCGCCGAAGCCGTGCATGCGCAGCGCCCATTGCAGACCGATGACGCCGCCCTTGATCGGCTGGATCGAGGCAAGCGCAGTGATGACGGTGATCGGCGCCCAGATGGCAAGATGGACCCATACCGGCAGTATGAAAGTCATGTCGGTCAGCATATAGCCGCCGACTACGACGTGGCCGAGGACGAGGATGACGATATAGGGCGGCAGGTCGTCCGAGCGGTGGTGATGCATCGCCTCGCCGCAGGCGGCGCAATGGTCGACGGGCTTCAGAAAGGCGCGAAAGAGTTTGCCGCTGCCGCAGGCCGGGCAGCGGTTCATCAGCCCGCGCATGACGGAACGCCCGAGCGGACGCTCGACTTCCGGCGCATCTCCGTAGCGGACGACCGGGTCGGTCGGTGTGCTCATCGCATCTTTCCTTTCAGGCCAAAAGCATGGAGTTCCGGACGCGGACTATTGCTGCTTCGGCACAACGGCCTAAAGCGCGTCGCGATCTTTCAGATTCGCTCCTCGCGCTTTAGTTCTTTGTTTTGACGCATGTCGTTATCGCAAAACCGCCGCACACTTTTGCGCGACATGCTCTAGCGGCGCCCGCGCGGCGGCCGCGTTCCCGGTTTCTTGCGAACCTGGCCCCTGTCGCGGCGGCCGGCCTTGTGGAAGGAGCGCACCGCCGTCGGCATCTCGCGCCCTTCGCTCAGCATTTCGAAACGCAGCGCGCCGGCAAGCGGAATTGCTTCGGCAAGCTTCACGGTGACGCTGTCGCCGAGGCGATAGCCGAGCCCCGTCTTTTCACCCGAGAGCGCCTGATGCGCCTCGTCATAGATGAAATAATCGGTGCCGAGCGTAGATATAGGGACGAAACCGTCCGCGCCATAGTCCGGCAAAACAATAAAGAGGCCCGATTTCGTAACCCCGGAGACGCGGCCGGAAAATTCCTCGCCGACGCGGGTGCTGAGATGGTGGGCGATCAGCCGGTCGATGGTCTCGCGCTCCGCCGCCATGGCGCGGCGCTCGAAGGTCGAGATTTCAGCGGCGATATCGTCGAGGGTGGCTTCTTCGTCGGGCGTGATGCCGCCTTCGCCGAAGCCGAGCGAGCCGACGAGCGCGCGATGCACGATCAGATCGGCGTAGCGGCGGATCGGCGAGGTGAAGTGGGCGTACTTCATCAGGTTGAGGCCGAAGTGGCCAATATTCTCAGGGCTGTAGATCGCCTGGCTCTGCGAGCGCAGCACCATCTCATTGACCATCGTCTGGTGGGCGGTGCCTTCGGCCTTGGCCAGGATGCCGTTGAAGCTGTTGGCGCGCATGTTGCCGCCCTTGGCGAGCGAAATGCCGAGCGTGGCCAGGAATTCGCGCAGCACTTCCTGCTTGGCGAGCGTCGGGCCGTCATGGATGCGGTAGACCAGCGGCTGGCGCTTCTTTTCCAGCGTCTCGGCGGCACAGACGTTCGCCTGGATCATCATCTCTTCGATCAGCTTGTGCGCATCGAGCCGCGGCGGAACGAAGACCCGGTCGACGGTACCGTCTGATTTCAGCAGGATCTTGCGCTCGGGCATGTCGAGTTCCAGCGGCTGGCGCCGGTCGCGTCCGCGCTTCATCACCCCATAGGCGTGCCAGAGCGGCTTCAGGATCGGCTCGAGCATCGGCCCGGTCTTGTCGTCCGGATTTCCGTCGATTGCCGCCTGCGCCTGCTGGTAGGAAAGCTTGGCAGCACTCTTCATCATGATGCGATGGAAGGTATGGCCGATCTTGCGGCCCTCTCCTGAGAAGCTCATGCGCACGGCAAGCGCCGGGCGATCGACGCCTTCCTTCAGCGAGCAGAGATCGTTGGAGATGCGCTCCGGCAGCATCGGCACGACCCGATCCGGGAAATAGACCGAGTTGCCGCGCTTCAGCGCTTCGCGGTCGAGCGGCGACTTGGGGCGGACATACCAGGAGACATCGGCGATCGCGACGGTGACGATGACGCCGCCGGGATTATCGGGCGAGGGGTCGAGCTCGGCGTAGACGGCATCGTCATGGTCCTTGGCGTCGGCCGGATCGATGGTGATCAGCGGCACGTCGCGCCAATCCTCGCGATGCGACATCGTCGCCGGCTTTGCATCCTCCGCCTCCGCCATGACGGCTGGCGGGAAGACATGCGGGATGCCGTGCGCATGGATGGCGATCATCGAGATCGCCTTTTCCGAGCCGACCGAACCGACGACGGAGAGAACCTTGGCGCGCGGCAGGCCGAAGCGGCCGAGGCGGGCGATTTCGATCTCGACCAGGTCACCGTCCTTGGCGCCGCCGGTATAGTCGGGATCGATCACCATCTCCTCGCCGCGCCGCTCGATCGGCAGCAGCCGTCCGCCGCCGCCAGGCGTGGCGCGGAAGACGCCCATCGAGGCGCCGCGACGTCTGTCGATCACCTTGATGATACGCGCCGTATAGGCCGGCCCGCCGCGATCGACGGCCGGGAAGATCTTCGCCAGAATACGGTCGCCGAGGCCGGCGACGGGCGCCTTGCCCTTGCCCGGGCGGCCTGCCGGCGATTGCTGGCGGATGGCGACGGCAGGCGCCACACCCTGCTCCTCCGGCCATTCCGCCGGCCGGCCGATCAGGTCGCCGTCCTTATCGCGCGTGGTGATGTCGAGAACGGTGACGGGCGGAAGGGCACCGGGTCGGATCAGCGACTTGCGGTTCTTCTGCAGCATGCCTTCCTGCTCGAGCTCCTGCAGCATATGCTTGAGTTCGACGCGGCTGTCGCCTTTCAGCCCGAAAGCCTTGGCGAGTTCGCGCTTCGAAGCCTTCTGCGGATGATCGGCGATGAAGCGCAGGATCACTTCGCGCGAAGGAAGCGCGCCGTGGACGATGTTCAGCGGCTCGACGGCGGGAGCATCCTTGCCGGCGCGGCCGATCTTGCCGGGGCGCTTGCCCGCAGGGTTCGTTCTGTCGCGCGGTATTCTGCTCACGTCAGCTCTTTTTCGATTTTGCGGGCGCTTTCGCCTTCGTTGTCTTCGGCTTGGCCGCCGTCTTGGTGGTCTTGGCTTCGGCGGCCGCCGCCTTCGGCTTGGCTTTCGCCTTGGCCGTCTTGCCTGCCGATGTTTTGCCAGCGGGGGCCTTGCCGGCCTTTTCCGTGATCAGCGCAAGCGCCTCCTCGACGGTGATCGCCTGCGGATCCTTGCCCTTCGGCAGGGTCGCGTTGACCTTGCCCCAATTGACATAAGGGCCGTATTTGCCGTCGCGAACGGTAATGGCGCCGCCATCGGGATGATCACCGAGCGTCTTCAGCGCTGCCGGCGTGCCGCGCGCACCGCGGCCTGGCGCCTTGTTCGCCTTCTCGGCGATGACGGTCACGGCGCGGTTGAGGCCGACGGAGAAAACGTCCTCGACGGTTTCCAGATTGGCATAGGAACCGTCATGCAGGAGGAATGGCCCGTAGCGGCCGATGCCCGAGGAGATCATCTTGCCGGTTTCGGGATGTTTGCCGATATCGCGCGGCAGCGAAATCAAAGCCATCGCCTTCTCGTAGTCGATGTCTTCGGGCTTCCAGCCTTTCGGCAGTGAAGCACGTTTGGCCTCCTTGCCGTCTCCGCGCTGGATATAAGGGCCGAAGCGGCCGGAACGCAGCGTCAGTTCCTCGCCGGTCGTCGGATCGGTGCCGAGGTTCTTCGGTTCGTTGAGCGCGACACCTTCCGCTTCTCCGCCGTTTTCGGAAGAGAGCTGGCGGGTGTAGTTGCACTCGGGATAGTTCGAGCAGCCGACGAAAGCCCCGTATCTGCCGAGTTTCAGCGACAGGTTGCCGGTGCCGCAGACCTGGCAGATCCGGGGATCACCGCCATCCTCCCGTTTCGGGAAGACGAGCGGCGCCAGCGCCTCGTTCAGCGAATCGAGCACGTTGGTGACGCGCAGTTCCTTGGTGTCTTCGATCTGCGCGAAGAAATCCTTCCAGAAGTCGCGCAGCACCTGCTTCCAGTTCAGCTCGCCTGCGGAAATCCGGTCGAGCTTTTCCTCGAGGTCGGCAGTGAAGTCATATTCGACATATTTGGTGAAGAAGCTCTCGAGGAAGGCGGTCACCAGCCGGCCCTTGGCCTGCGGAATCAGCTTGCGCTTGTCGATCGTCACATAGTCGCGGTCGCGCAGTGTTGCGAGCGTCGCAGCATAGGTGGAGGGACGGCCGATGCCGAGCTCTTCCATCTTCTTGATCAGCGAGGCTTCCGAATAGCGCGGCGGCGGCTCGGTGAAATGCTGGGTCGAATTGATCTTCTGCTTGGCGAGCGTCTCGCGTGCATTGATCTCCGGCAGGCGGCCATCTTCGTCGCCGTCGTCACTCTGCTCGCCGTCTTCCTTCTGGTCGGTATAGGCGGCGATGAAACCGTCGAAGCGGATGACCGAACCGACGGCGCGCAGGCCGGCCTTCTCGCCCTTGTTGTCGGCAGTGATCTCAGCCGTGGTGCGCTCGATCTCGGCCGACGCCATCTGGCTGGCGATGCCGCGCTTCCAGATCAGCTCGTAAAGCCGGATCTGGTCGGCGTCGAGGAATTTGCGCACCCGGTCAGGAGAGCGGTAGAAATCGGTCGGTCGGATCGCCTCGTGCGCCTCCTGGGCATTCTTCGCTTTGGTCGAGTAGAAGCGTGCCTTTTCAGGCAGGTAGCGTTCGCCGAACTGGTCGAGGATCGCGCGCCGCGCCGCGTCGATCGCCTCAGGCGCCATCTGCACGCCGTCGGTTCGCATATAGGTGATGAGGCCGACCGTCTCGCCGCCGATATCGACGCCTTCATAGAGCTTCTGGGCGATCTGCATGGTGCGCGAGGCGGAGAAGCCGAGATTCGAGGAGGCTGCCTGCTGCAGTGTCGAAGTCGTAAAGGGCGGTCCCGGATTGCGCTTGACCGGCTTCGCCTCGACCGTGTCGACGGCATAGCTTGCCCCTTCGAGCAAAGCCTTCAGGCGGCCGGCATCCTCGCCGTTGCCGATCGCACGTGGCGGCAGCCGCTTGCCGTGCGCCGAGACCAGCCTTGCCTCGAACTCGTCGCCGCGCGGCGTCTTCAGAAGCGCCGAGAGATTCCAGTATTCTTCCGAAATGAAGCGCTCGATCTCGGATTCGCGGTCGCAGACCAGGCGAAGCGCGACCGATTGGACGCGGCCGGCCGAACGCGCGCCGGGCAGCTTGCGCCACAGGACCGGCGAAAGATTGAAACCGACGAGATAGTCGAGTGCGCGGCGCGCGAGATAGGCGTCGACCAGCGGCACGTCGATATCGCGCGGATCGGCCATCGCGTCGAGCACGGCCTTCTTGGTGATCGCGTTGAAGACGACGCGCTTGACCGACTTGCCGTTCAGCACGCGCTTCTTGTTCAGCATGTCGAGGACGTGCCAGGAAATCGCTTCACCTTCGCGATCCGGGTCGGTCGCGAGGAAAAGGCCGTCGGAGGATTTCACTGCGTCAGCAATGTCCTTCATCCGCTTGGCGGAGGCGCCATCGACCTCCCAGAGCATTTCGAAATCCTGATCGGGAAGAACTGAGCCATCCTTGGCAGGCAGATCGCGCACATGGCCGAAAGAGGCGAGCACTTTGTATCCGGAACCCAGATACTTGTTGATCGTCTTGGCCTTGGCAGGCGATTCCACCACTACAACATTCATGATGATTCTCTAAAAAAACAGCCACGCCGGCGTGGAAGCCAGCGCAACACTCAGCGCAACATGGATACCGGCTCTCCGACATGGACAGGGAAATCGTTGCGGTCAAGGGGTTTGCTACAATTTTACTTCTTGCGTACGGTGCAATCGAAGAGGGATCGCATGTCGAATGCACCTTGTAATTGCTTTCAGGTCGATTTCAACACGCGGTTTCTGCAGCTCTCAAAGCCGCTCGTTCAAAACGCGCAGGGCTCAGTCGGAAAGGGAGACGAGGCCACCCTGATGCCGGTGCAGCCTGCCTGATATGTCGAGTTCCAGAAGGATGAGATAGACGGCGGATGCGGAAAGGCCGGTATGGCGGATGACGTCGTCGATCTCGACCGGTGTCGGTCCGAGCGCATCGATGATCCGCGCCCGCTCGGAATCGCCCGGCGGTACGATCATGGCCTTGTCGTCACGCGCCGGTTCCTCTGCCATCGAGGATGGGAAGAGATCGAATTGCGCAACCGGCGCCAGGGACTCGATGACATCTGCGGGTGCGGTAACGATCGAAGCGCCGTCTTTCAGCAACCCGTTGGTGCCATGACAGCGCGGATCGAGCGGTGAGCCCGGCACGGCAAACACCAGCCGGCCGAATTCGCCGGCAAGCCGCGCGGTGATCAGCGATCCCGAACGTTCTGCCGCTTCGACGACCACGAGGCCGAGCGCGATACCGGCGATCAGCCGGTTGCGGCGCGGGAAGTCGCGGGCACGCGGCTCCCAGCCGAATGGCATCTCGCTCACCGCGAGGCCGTTTCCGCCGGTTATCTCATCGAGCAGACCGACATTTTCCGGCGGGTAGGGCTGGTCGAGACCGCCGGCGAGCGCTGCGATCGTGCCTGTTTCGAGACTGGCCCGATGCGCCGCCGTGTCGATGCCGCGCGCAAGCCCGGAGACGACGGTATAGCCGGCCCGGCCGCAGTCGCGCGCCACCATCGCTGCGAATTTGGCGCCGGCAATCGAGGCATTGCGGGAGCCGACGATGCCGACGGCTGGCCGTTTGGCGGCGGCAAGCGCGCCTTTGACGGCTAGAAGCGGTGGTGCGCCATCGATCTGCTTCAACGCTTGCGGATAATCAGGTTCGCCGATGCCGACGAAGCGGGCGCCGAAGCGATGCGCGGCTTCGAGCTCGCGATGCGCCTCGGCCTCGCTGGCAATGCGGACCGCGCGCGTGGCGCCGCCGCGCGCCGAAAGCTCCGGCAGCGCCGCAAGCGCTGCCTCGGCCGAGCCGAAATGATTGACGAGGTCACGAAAGGTCGCAGGGCCGATATTGTCGGAACGGATGAGGCGCAGCCAAGCAATTCGCTGTCGTTCGGTCAGTACAACGCCCTTTGGCGCCGTGCTCAGCGCATCCATTATCCCTTCGCCCCGATCTTGCTTTCCGTCCCGCTCATCAGGCGGGAAATATTCGCTTTGTGCTTCCAATAGGAGATCAGCGTCATGATCGCCATGACAGCCGCGACCTTTTCGTTGCCGAGGATCCACAGTGCGATCGGGATGACGAGCATGGCGACCAGCGCCGACAGAGAGGAGTAGCGTGTGGTGAAGGCGATCGTCAGCCAGATGACGGCGAAGAGCACGACCATGATCGGCGCGATGCCGAGCAGGGTGCCGATATAGGTGGCTACACCCTTGCCGCCCTTGAAGCCGATCCAGACCGGGAAGAGGTGGCCGATGAAGGCGAAGAAACCGGCGATGATCGCAGCCTCCTCACCGAAGAAATAACCGACGACCCAGGCCGCGGCCGATGCTTTGAGCGCATCGAGCAGCAGCGTCGCGGCGGCCAGCTTGCGGTTTCCGGTTCGGAGCACGTTGGTCGCGCCGATATTGCCGGAGCCAATGCTGCGCACATCACCGAGGCCGGCGGCGCGGGTGAGGATCAGGCCGAAAGGAATGGAGCCGAAGAGATAGCCGATGACGGCGGCGGCAAGCGCGATCGGCAATGTGATCTGCCATGACATGAGATTGGATAGCATATGTCCCCTCAGCCCTCCGTGGCTTATCGTCCCAACCGTCTCTTAAAGTGCGTGCACGAGCTTTCCCGAGACGTATGTCGCGATTGCCCGCCCGCTGAAGCGCGCATCCTCGAACGGCGTATTCTTCGAACGGGAGAGAAGCATGTCTTTGGCGACAAGCCAAGGCTCATCGAGATCGATGAGCGTGATATCGGCCGGCGCGCCAGGCTTCAGCGTGCCTGCATTGAGGCCGAAAATCTGAGCCGGGCGGGTGGACATGGCATCGATCAGGCGCATCAGGCTTACCTGGCCGCCATGGTGAAGCCTGAGGGCGGCCGCCAGCATGGTTTCGAGGCCGACTGCGCCGTCCGCCGCCTCGCCGAAAGGCAGGCGCTTCGTATCGACGTCCTGCGGATCGTGCGAGGAGACGATGATGTCGATCGCGCCGCTCGCAACGGCCTCGGCCATCGCCACCCGGTCGTCTTCCGGGCGCAGCGGCGGGTAGAGCTTGAAGAAGGTGCGGTATTCGCCGATGTCGTTTTCGTTGAGCGCCAGATTGTTGATCGAAACGCCTGCGGTCACCTTGGCGCCGCGGCTGCGGGCACGTTCGATCGCTTCGACCGATTCCGGCACGGAGATCATCGCGGCGTGATAACGGCCGCGCGTCAGCTGCGCGATCCTGAGATCACGTTCGAGCGGAATGAGCTCGGCCTCCTTTGGAATGCCTGACAGTCCGAGCCAGCTGGCGAAAAGCCCTTCGTGCATGACGCCGTTGACGCCGAGATATTTGTCGCGGGTTTCGCAGGAGATGACGGCGCCGAATTCGCGCGCATAGGTCATGATCCGGCGCAGCACCTGCGTGTTGTGAACGCTTGAGTGGGCATCGGTGAAGGCGACGGCGCCCGCCTGCATCAAAAGGCCGATCTCCGTCATCTCCTCGCCGGCAAGGCCCTTGGTGATCGCGGCTGCCGGATAGACGTTGACGGCGGCGGTATCCCGCGCCGTCTTCTTGACGAATTCGACCAGCGCGATGTCGTCGATGACCGGATCGGTATCCGGCATCATGATGATCGAAGTGACGCCGCCGGCCGCCGCCGCCCGGCTCGCCGAGGCGATGGTCTCGCGGTGCTCGCCGCCGGGTTCGCCGATATGGACGCGCGCGTCGACGAGGCCGGGCGTGGCAACGAGGCCGGTGCAGTCGCGGATGACGGCGCCTTCCGGCGCGCCCTGGTTCTGGGCATCGTGACCGGCGGCAAGGATCACGCCGTTTTCGGCGATGATCGTGCCCACCTCGTCGAGATTGCGCGAGGGATCGACGATGCGGACATTCTTGAGGACGATCGGGTTGCTCATGCCATCATTCCATCGGTTCGGGGACCCTGGTTCTGCGAGACGAGCAGCGTCTCCATGACCGCCATGCGCACCGCGACCCCCATCTCCACCTGTTCGGCGATCACGCTCTGCGGGCCGTCTGCCACCTCGGAGGCGATCTCGACGCCGCGGTTCATCGGGCCGGGATGCATGACCAGCGCATCTTCCTTTGCCGCCTTCAGCGTTTCGGCATCCAGCCCGTAGAAGTGATAGTATTCGCGCACCGAAGGCACGAAGGCGCCGGACATGCGCTCGCGCTGCAGCCGCAGCATCATCACCACATCGGCGTCCTTCAACCCTTCCTTCATCGAGTGGAAGACCTCGACGCCCATATCCGCGATGCCGGCGGGCAGGAGGGTGGCGGGTGCGACGACACGGACGCGCGCGCCCATGGCGTTCAGCAGCAGGATATTGGAGCGCGCCACGCGCGAATGCAGCACGTCGCCGCAGATTGCTACGATGATGCGTGAAAGCTTGCCCTTGGCGCGGCGGATCGTCAGCGCGTCGAGCAGCGCCTGGGTCGGATGTTCGTGCTGTCCGTCACCGGCATTGACGACTGAGCAGGAGACCTTTTGGGCGAGAAGGGCGGCCGCTCCCGCGCTCGAATGGCGGATCACCAGCACATCGGGGCGCATCGCATTCAGCGTCATCGCCGTATCGATCAGCGTTTCGCCTTTCTTCACGGAGGAATTGCCGACCGACATGTTCATGACGTCGGCGCCGAGCCGTTTGCCGGCAAGCTCGAAGGAAGCCTGCGTGCGGGTCGATGCCTCGAAGAAGAGGTTGATCTGCGTCAGTCCGCGCAGCGTCGACGTCTTCTTCTCTCGCTGGCGGCTGATCTTGACGGCTTCGTCGGCCTTGTCGAGAAGATAGGTGATATCCTGCTCGGTGAGGCCCTTGATGCCGATGAGGTGGCGGTGGGGGAAAAAGACCATGACCCTGCCTCTTGCTGTCTCTGGCGGGTCTATAAAGAGTGCGGCCCGCCGGGGCAAGCATGCGCTGTGGGCAAAGGCTTATGTCCCCATGCATTTTCGCCTGAATTCCGATAGAGCAGGATGACGCGAATCATAACTTCCGGTTTCCTTTTGCCGGGCTCTTGCACTAGAAGCGAATAATGACCTCCGCCAACCGGACTGACGACAAACTCGCAGAACTCAACCAGCCGAGCCTGTGGTCCGGCATCAATGCCTATCGGTCCGATCCGCTGATCGTCGATCTGACGGCTGCTTTGCCGCGTGGCATCCGCGAAGACCTGGAAAATATCGGCCGCTACGTCACCTCGCCGGAGGCGCAGGAGCTGGCGCGCATGGCTAACCAGGGCGCGCCGCAGCTGCGCACCCATGGCCCGCGCGGCGAGCGACTCGACGTGGTCGAATTCCATCCCGCCTGGCACGCGCTGATGCGCCGCTCGATGTCGGTCGGCCTGCATTCCTCCGTCTGGGACCCGCAGGCCGATACCGAAGCCAAGGATGAGGCGCACAAGGTTCGCGCCGCGCGCTTCTATCTGATGGCGCAGCTGGAATCCGGCCATCTCTGCCCGCTGACGATGACGAGCGCCTCCGTTGCCGCGCTTTCGGCGTCTCCCGCCGTACAGAAGGACTGGGCGCCGAAGATCCTCTCGCGCAAATATGATTCGTCGAACAAGCCGGCCATGCAGAAGTCTGCCGTCACCATCGGTATGGGCATGACGGAAAAGCAGGGCGGCACGGATGTCAGGGCCAACCGGAGCGCGGCCGAAAAGGTCAGCGAAGGCATATACCGGCTGTCCGGCCACAAGTGGTTCATGTCCGCTCCGATGAGCGATGCCTTCATCATGCTGGCGCAGACCAAGGAGGGCATGGGCTGCTTCCTGGTGCCGCGCCTTCTGGAGGATGGCTCCGCCAACGGCCTTCAGTTCCAGCGGCTGAAGGACAAGGTCGGCAACCGCTCCAATGCCTCTTCCGAGGTGGAGTTCTCAGATACTTTCGGCTTCCTGCTCGGCGGCCCGGATGCCGGCATCCGCACCATCCTCGACATGGTGACGCTGACGCGGCTCGACTGCGCGCTGGCCTCCTCAGGCATGATGCGCGCCTCGCTCGCCGAGGCCGTGCACCACACGCGCGGCCGCAGCGTCTTTGGCAAGATGCTCGTCAACCAGCCGATCATGACGCGCGTGCTCGCCGATATGGCGCTCGATGTCGCTGCCGCCACCGCGCTGTCCTTCCGCCTTGCCGATGCTTTCGACAAGGCGCGCGGCAACGCCGAACAAGCGGCCTATGCCCGCGTCATGACGCCGGTCGCCAAATACTGGTGCTGCAAGATCGCCCCGGCGCTGATCTACGAGGCGATGGAATGCATCGGCGGCAACGGTTACATCGAGGAGCGCCCGATCGCCCGCCATTACCGCGAGGCGCCCGTCAACGCCATCTGGGAAGGTTCCGGCAACGTCATGGCGCTGGATGTGCTGCGCGTGCTCAACCGCGGCAAGGATCTGTTCGAGACGGTTTTTGCTGGCCTCGCCCGCGATCTCGGTCCCGCCGGCAAGAAGACGATCGACGTGCTGCGCGCCGCAATCGCGCTCTGCGAACAGGACGAGGGTGCGGCACGCCTGCTCGTCGAGCAGCTGGCGCTTGCCGCCGGCGCGGCGGAACTCTATCGGCTCGGAGCAGGACGCATCGCCGATGCCTTCATCGAGACACGCCTTGCCGGCGGCTGGCGCTCCACCTACGGCATGCTCGATTCCCGCTTCGACGCCAGCTACATCGTCGATCTGCTCTATCCGCCGGCGGCCTGATCGCACGCGGGAGAGGCTGCCACAACCCTCTTCTCCCCAGCGGGGAGAAGGTGGCCCGCAGGGTCGGATGAGGGGGCCACACGGCAGAACATTTGTTATTGTTATGCTGAGCGGGCAGGGCAATCAATGCTGTGCCGCGAGGCCCCCTCATCCGCCCTACGGGCACCTTCTCCCCGCCGGGGAGAAGAGGGAATCGCGAGGTCGCGGCATGTCCCCTTCTGCACATCGTTTCAGACGTGCGAAAAACGCTGGATGATCGACCAATAACGATACCCTGGCCATAAACAAAAATCCGGCCGCGTCGCCGCGGCCGGATCTATCATTTACGTCCGAAAATCAGCTTTCAGAAGAAGCCGCGGCGCTGCCACCAGCCGGCTTTCTTCGGCTTGCCGTCATCGCTTTCGGCGGCTTCGCTGCGGGTGGATTTCACCGTCGGCTCGGAGGAGGAGATGTTGGATTCGCGGTTGGCGCGAACCGGCTTTGCCTCTTCCTGGACGGGTGCGGCGAGATCGGCGGAGGCTTCGACTACCTCCGGTTCGGCTTCGGCGGCGGGCGCCGCTTCCGCTACCGGTTCTTCGACCGGCGTTGCGGCGGGCTTGCGGCGGCCGCGGCCACGGGCAGGCTTCACCTCTTCGGCGACGACAGCCACGTCCTCGACGGCAGCCGTCACAGCTTGGCTCTCGCTGGCCTGTTCGGCAACCGTCTCGACGATTGCGGCTTCAGCGGGAGCGACGTCATCCGAAGCGCTGTCGTCTTCGTCCTCGTCGCTGCCATTGCTTTCGCCGGCTTCATCGGCCGTCAGCTCGGAGCCATCCTCGGCGCGATTGCGGCGACCGCCGCGCTTGCCGCGACGGCGGCGCTTACGGCGCTGCGATTCTTCGCTCTCGGCACGGGCCTCGGTCGTGGCGGTGGCGTTTTCATCGCCTTCGCCGCCTTCGTCCTCGCCATCTTCCTCTTCGTCGCCGGCTTCGCCCGCAGCCGAAGCCGGCTGCTCGGCATTGCCGTTGCGGCCGCGACGGCGCCTGCGGCGCTTGCGCTTGCGGTTGCCGTCACCTTCGCCTTCCGAGCGTGCCGTCGCGGCGCGTTCGGCAGCGGCCGGCTTTTCCTCGAGTTCTTCGTCTTCGTCCTCATCCGCCTCGATGACGATATCGTCGTCGTCATCCTCGGGAATGGCTGCGAAGTTGAAGAGGCTTTCGATCTTGACCGGGTTTTCCACGGCTTCGCCGCGATCGATCGCGAAGTGCTGCGCACCGACCGAACCGTCCGCGTCGATGATGATCGCGACGCCGAAGCGGGCTTCGTAATCGACGATCGTCTGGCGCTTGTGGTTGAGCAGGTAGAGAGCGATGTCGGGCGTGGTGCGCACGGTGATGTTGTGCGTCGTGTTCTTGAGCAGATATTCCTCGATGCCGCGCAGCACATGCAGGGCGACGGAGGACTGCGAACGGACGTGGCCGGTGCCGCCGCAATGCGAGCAGACCTGGGTGGTCGATTCGAGAACGGAAGCGCGGATGCGCTGGCGTGACATTTCGAGCAGGCCGAAATGCGAGATCCGGCCGACCTGGATGCGGGCGCGGTCGTTCTTCAGGCATTCCTTCAGCTTCTTCTCGACGGCGCGGTTGTTGCGCTTCTCTTCCATGTCGATGAAGTCGATGACGATCAGGCCGGCAAGGTCGCGCAGGCGAAGCTGGCGGGCGATTTCTTCCGCGGCTTCGAGGTTCGTCTGGAGAGCTGTGTCCTCGATCGAGTGTTCGCGCGTCGAGCGGCCGGAGTTGACGTCGATCGAAACCAGCGCTTCCGTCTGGTTCATGATCAGGTAGCCGCCGGAACGCAGCGTCACCTGCGGCTGCAGCATGCGGTCGAGTTGGGCCTCGATGCCGGAGCGCGAGAAGATCGGATGGATGTCGCGATAGGGCTGGACCACCTTGGCGTGGCTCGGCATCAGCATCTTCATGAAGTCTTTCGCTTCACGATAGCCTTCTTCGCCGGCAACGATGATCTCGCCGATATCCTTGTTGTAGAGGTCGCGGATCGAGCGCTTGATGAGCGAGCCTTCCTCGTAGACGAGGCAGGGAGCGGTGGAAGCGAGCGTCAGCGTGCGGACGTTCTCCCACAGGCGCATCAGATATTCGAAGTCGCGCTTGACCTCGACCTTGGTGCGGTTGGCGCCAGCCGTGCGCAGGATCACGCCCATGCCCTGCGGCACTTCGAGCATGCGGGCGATTTCTTTCAGCCGCTTGCGGTCCTGCGGATTGGTGATCTTGCGGGAAATGCCGCCGCCGCGCGCCGTGTTCGGCATCAGGACGGAATAGCGGCCGGCGAGCGAGAGATAGGTGGTGAGAGCAGCACCCTTGTTGCCGCGCTCTTCCTTGGCGACCTGCACCAGCAGGATCTGGCGGCGCTTGATGACTTCCTGGATGCGGTACTGCTTGCGCGGCTTGCGCTGCACGCGGTCCGGAACTTCTTCCATCGCGTCTTCGGCGCCGACGGATTCGATGACTTCCTCTTCACCGTGATCATCGTCGTCGTCGTCATCATCGTGGCGACGCTTGCTGGTGTCGACGTCCTCGGAGATCGTATCGGTTTCAACCATCGCGGCCATCGTGCCGCCGGTCGAGCCGTCATCCTCGTTGTCGACGCTTGCAGCGCCTTCGGCTTCGACGTCTGTGGGAACGGCATCCTCGGTCGCGGTCGTTTCGGCAACCTTCTTGCGGCTCCGGCGCGGCCTTGCCTTCTTGGCCGGCGCTTCTTCGGCGGCTTCAGGCGATGCCGCTGCCTCTGCCGTTACGGCAACCTCTTCCGCCGCGGCCTCTTCCGTTACGGCAGCAGCCGGTGCCTCTGCGGGCACGATGCCGACATCCGGCTGGTCCTGGGTCGAAAGATCGACCATCGGCGCGGTTTCGACGTGTTCGACGTCCTCGTCGCGGCGATGTTCCTCGGCCTCGGCGCGAAGCAGCGCCTGACGGTCGGCGAGGGGGATCTGGTAATAATCGGGATGGATTTCGGCGAAGGCCAGGAAGCCGTGCCGGTTGCCGCCGTAATCGACGAAGGCGGCCTGCAGCGAGGGTTCGACCCTCGTTACCTTTGCAAGATAGATGTTGCCGCGGATCTGCTTCTTGTGCTGTGACTCGAAGTCAAATTCTTCTATGCGGTTCCCGCGAACGACAACGACGCGCGTCTCTTCCTCGTGAGACGCATCGATAAGCATTTTGTCTGCCATGTAAGCTGTGCTCCTCGGCGTGGCCGTGAGAGCGCATTCCCGACTGCTGTTGAAACAGAAAGAATGCGGTCCACCGTGGCCGCGCCGGATAATGAAAGTCGCGCCTGACGCGAAGGGGAGAGCAGCAGCCAGACCGCAGCCGGAACCGTATCGGTCCGGGGCCTGTAAACTTCAGATAAAACCTGCTGCGAAACCATCAACAACCAAGCGTGATCGACAAATACGAAGACCCGTTTCGGGTCCGATGAGGGTGCTCCCTGAGAGCGTGGTGGCTGATCCACCAATGAAGTTCCGACAAAAAGCCGGAAAATCAGGATCCAGTTTTCGGGTTGAAGCGCATGAGACGGCGGACGATGACCGATGTGGCGCCAGGTCCAAATCTGGCTGGCAGCCTTGCGGCGACTCTATCCCGTCAGCACTTCTACCCTAAAATTCGTTGTATGTTTTCTCTGTCACAATAGCAAGGGAAAAGCCAAATGTGCCATAATATTGATGGATTTCGAAACGCATAGAAGCTGGGGATCAAGCGGTTGCGATTCGGCAGGCGGCAAAGGTGTTTCGTTAGAGGGCATCCCGGCCGGCCGTGCCTAGTCCATCGCGATATAAATAGGATGTGGCGGTTTATTGTTTAAGAGGGCTCGGATCGCGGCGAAATCCGCAGCGCGGCGATCGACATTCGCAAGGCGGGTTCTGACGATGGCGCTCGTCGCCTGCTGTCTCCTGCCGGCGGTGGCGGATTCCGCTGAAACCAAGGATCCGCTGCTCGCCTATGGCGCGCGTATCATCGGCGATGACGCCAGAACGCGCATCGTCATCGATTTCGATCGCGAACCGCGCTTTTCCGTCCACTACATCGCCAATCCGGAACGTATCGTCATCGACCTGCCGGCGACCGCTTTCGGCTTTCCGGCGAAGGATCTGGCCGCCCGCGGCCTCTTCAAGGATATCCGCTACGGCAAGATGGACGAGGAGAGCGCCCGCATCGTGCTGACGGCGGCAAGGCCGGTGAAGCTGGCGCTCGCCAAGGTGCAGGCCGACGAGACCGGCAAGGGCCATCGCCTCGTGCTCGATGCCGAGATGATCGACAAGCAGGCCTTTGCCGAGCTGGTCAAGACGCAATCCTGGGACGATCGGGCCGAGGCGACCCAGACGACGAGCGCCATTCCGGCGCCTGAGAAAGCCGCGCCCGGCGATTTCGTCATTGCGGTCGATGCCGGTCACGGCGGCATCGATACCGGCGCGATCGGCGTCGACACCAAGACCGAGGAAAAGCAGGTGACGCTTGCTTTCGCCAAGGCTCTGACCGAGCGGCTGAACAAGGAGCCGGGCATCAAGGCTTTCCTGACGCGTGAGGATGACGAGTTCCTGTCGCTTTCGCAGCGCGTGCTGATCGCCCGTCAGAACCATGCCGGCCTCTTCATTTCGCTGCATGCCGACACGCTGAGGCAGAAGGATATCCGCGGCGCGACCGTCTATACGATCTCCGACAAAGCCTCAGACAAGCTCGCCGCCGACCTTGCCGAACGCGAAAACCTCTCCGACCAGATCGCCGGCAAGGAGACGGTTGCCGAGCCGCCTGAGGTCGCCGACATCCTGCTCGACCTGACGCGGCGCGAAACCCAGGCCTTTTCGATCTCGCTCGCCGAAAGCGTGCTGAATTCCTTCAGGGATCAGGTCGGCACCATCAACAATCCGCACCGCCATGCAGGCTTCCGCGTGCTACAGGCCCCCGACGTGCCGTCGATCCTCGTCGAGCTCGGGTTCCTGTCGAATGCCGAGGATGAGAAGCTGCTTCTCGACGAGACCTGGCGCGGCAAGATCGCCGATCTCCTGACCGAAGCAATCAAGCGATACCGGACCGCCGTCGTGGCGAATGGCGGCTGATTTCCGCCATCCGGATGCGCGGCGGTTTTGGCGCGGCAAGACGTTTGAAAACAAAGACTAATCTGTGTTGGCTGAATCAAGTTGCGAGCAAACTGCTTCATTCCGGCGCAGGGGAGGGGCGTTGCTTGGATGTGACACTCCCGATGAAACGCCGATATACCGGTGAATGCGGCGCAAGGAGCCCTATTTTGCTCACATTCGCGCCGTTACTCCAGCTTATGTTTCGTAGCTTGAAGCGCGGAATCGGCTTGTGGCGGTAGCGCTCATGGAGTAAGCCGCGCGCAACGTGCAAATTGCCTGGATCTGTGCAATCGTTGCGTCCGCGCCGATTGAAGATCGAAGAGACCGGTAGCTGAAAATATGGTTAGACTTCTTGGATATTTCTTCGGAATGGCCTGCGTCCTGTTTCTGGTCGCGGCGGCGGGTATTGCCATCTATCTCGCCAATGTCGCGAAGGATCTTCCGGACTATGCCGTTCTGAACAGCTATGCGCCGCCGGTCACGACCCGCGTCCACGCAGGCAACGGCGCTCTGATGGCCGAATACGCCAAGGAAAAGCGTCTCTTCCTGCCGATCCAGGCCATTCCCGATCGCGTGAAGGCCGCGTTCCTCTCCGCAGAAGACAAGAATTTCTACAACCACCCGGGCGTCGACCTGACCGGCCTCGGCCGCGCAATTCTCGTCAACCTGCAGAATTTCGGTTCTGGCCGCCGCCCGGTCGGCGCCTCCACAATCACGCAGCAGGTGGCCAAGAACTTCCTTTTGAGCTCCGACCAGACGATCGACCGCAAGATCAAGGAAGCGATCCTCTCCTTCCGTATCGAGCAGGCCTACAGCAAGGACAAGATCCTTGAGCTCTACCTGAACGAGATCTTCTTCGGCCTGAATTCCTATGGCATCGCCGGCGCGGCACTCACCTATTTCAACAAGTCGGTCACGGAGTTGACCGTCGCCGAGGCGGCCTATCTGGCATCGCTGCCGAAAGGCCCGGCCAATTACCATCCTTTCCGCCATCCCGAGGCAGCGCTCGAGCGCCGTAACTGGGTGATCGACCGCATGGTCGAGAACGGCTATGTCAGCCAGAGCGACGGCGAGGAGGCCAAGAAGCAGCCGCTTGGCGTCACCGCCCGCAGCACCGGTCCCTCGCTCTTCGCTTCGGATTATTTCGCCGAAGCCGTGCGCCGCCAGCTGATCGATCAATATGGCGAGAAGGTCCTCTATGAGGGCGGCCTTTCCGTGCGCACTTCGCTCGATCCGCAGATGCAGCTTGCCGCCCGCAAGGCGCTGCAGGACGGTCTCGTGACCTATGACGAACGCCGCGGTTTCCACGGGCCCGTCAAGCAGATCGACGCAAGCGGCGATTGGGGCAAAGCGCTTGCCGATATTCCCGCACTGACAGACGTGCCGGAATGGCGGCTCGCCGTCGTGCTCGCCGTGTCCGACGACAATGTCGACATCGGCCTGCAGCCGGCCAAGGACGGAAGCGGCAAGGTTGCCGCAGACCGCCAGCGCGGCACGATCGACGCCAAGAATATGCAATGGGCCTTCCGTTCGGCGGATGGCTCGCGCAAAACCACGAAATCGCCGGAGGGCGCCGTCGCTCCCGGCGACGTCGTCTATGTCGAGAAGCTCGGCGACGATGCGTCGACCTCCTACCGTCTGCGTCAGCCGCCGAAGGTGCAGGGCGGTCTCGTCGCCATGGACCCGAAAACCGGCCGCGTGCTCGCCATGGTCGGGGGCTTCTCCTACGCCCAGTCGGAATTCAACCGCGCCACCCAGGCGATGCGCCAGCCGGGCTCCTCCTTCAAGCCTTTCGTCTACGCCGCGGCGATGGACAATGGTTATACGCCCGCCTCCGTCATCATGGATGCGCCGATCGAGATCGTCTCGGGCGGCCAGGTCTGGAAACCGGAAAATTACGGCGGCGAAGTCGGCGGCCCCTCGACGCTGCGCTCGGGCATCGAGCATTCGCGCAACCTGATGACGGTGCGCCTCGCCAACGATCTCGGCATGAACATCGTTGCCGAATATGCCGAGCGCTTCGGCATCTACGATCACATGCTGCCGGTCCTCTCCATGTCGCTCGGCGCCGGCGACACGACGGTGCTGCGCATGGTTTCGGCCTATTCGGTCCTTGCCAATGGCGGCAAGCAGATCAAGCCGACATTGATCGACCGCATCCAGGATCGCTACGGCAAGACGATCTTCAAGCATGAAGAGCGTCTGTGCGAAGGCTGCAATGCCGGCGACTGGCAGAACCAGGAAGAGCCTAATGTCGTCGACAACCGCGAGACCGTTCTCGATCCGATGACCGCCTACCAGATCACCTCGATGATGCAGGGCGTCATCCAGCGCGGCACAGCCGCAGGCAAGATCGATCTCGGCGGCCGCGACGTTGCCGGCAAGACCGGCACGACCAACGACGAAAAGGACGCTTGGTTCGTCGGCTTCACGCCGGATCTGGTCGCCGGCCTCTATATGGGCTTCGATACGCCGGCTCCGCTCGGCCGTGGCGGCACCGGCGGCGGTCTTTCCGCGCCGATCTTCAACGAATTCATGCAGGCCGCGGTCAAGGACATGCCGGAATCCAAATTCGTCATTCCATCAGGCATGAACCTCATCCCGATCGACCGCAAGACCGGCATGGCCGCCGTCGACGGCGACCCCAACACGATCATCGAGGCCTTCAAGCCTGGCACCGGCCCGGCCGACAGCTTCTCCGTCATCGGCATGGACAGCACCATGGCGCCGGAAGAGATCCTGAAGACCTCGCCGCAGGCCAATCAGGCCGTCCAGACCGGCACGCCCGGCCTCTTCTAATCCTCGTCTGAGTTTTTGGACGCCCGCCGCGGCCCTTTACATCCGCGGCGGGCGTCTCTATGTCACCAGCACTTGAAGAAGACCGTTACAGAGAAGCAGGAAAATGCGAGCGGAAATCGAAAACGTGGTCGATGAAACCAAGCAGGCTATCACCCTGCTGAGGAGGCATCTTTGACTGGGATCAGGCGGTAAGACGACTGGACTGGTTGAACAACAAGGCAGAGGATCCGAACCTCTGGAACGACGCTGCCGAAGCCCAGAAGCTGATGCGCGAGCGCCAGCAGCTCGATGACGGCATCACCGGCGTCAGGCAGCTCGAACAGCAGCTGAACGATAATATCGAGCTGATCGGGCTCGGCGAGGAAGAGGGCGACGAAGGCATCGTCAAGGAGGCCGAGGATACGCTGAAGGCGTTGAAGGCCGAGGCTGCGCGCCGCCAGGTGGAAGCGATGCTCTCCGGCGAGGCTGACGGCAACGACACCTATCTCGAAGTCCATTCCGGCGCCGGCGGCACGGAAAGCCAAGACTGGGCGAACATGCTTCTGCGCATGTACACCCGCTGGGCCGAGCGCCAGCGTTTCAAGGTCGAGCTTCTGGAAGTCCACGATGGCGAAGAGGCGGGCATCAAGTCCGCGACCCTGCTCGTCAAGGGCCACAACGCCTATGGCTGGCTCAAGACCGAATCGGGCGTGCATCGCCTCGTGCGCATCTCGCCTTACGACAGCAATGCGCGTCGCCACACGTCGTTCTCGTCGATCTGGGTCTATCCCGTCGTCGACGACTCGATCAACATCGAGATCAACGAAGGCGATTGCCGTATCGACACCTATCGTTCGTCGGGCGCCGGCGGGCAGCACGTCAATACGACCGACTCGGCCGTGCGTATCACGCATATTCCGACCGGCATCGTCGTGGCCTGCCAGCAGGAGCGCTCGCAGCACAAGAACCGCGCCAAAGCCTGGGAAATGCTGCGTGCCCGCATGTACGAAGCCGAGCTGAAGAAGCGGGAAGAGGCCGCCAACGCCGAAGCCGCCTCCAAGACGGATATCGGCTGGGGCCATCAGATCCGCTCCTACGTGCTGCAGCCCTACCAGCTGGTCAAGGACCTGCGCACCGGCGTTGCCAGCACCGCGCCTGACGACGTGCTCGACGGCGAGCTGAACGAGTTCATGGAAGCCGCTCTCGCCCACCGCATCAGCGGCGCCGCTGACGCGGTCGTCGATGATGTCGACTGATAGGCTACGATAGGATCGAGACGACAAAGCCCCGGAAACGGGGCTTTTCTTTTGGTCTATGTCGTCGCACCGATGTCGACGCTCTGAAACAACGCTGCCGACAGATCGGCGACCTCCTCATGAATGGCTGCGCGCTCGATGCCCGGGGGATCGGTGAAAAGCTCTGCCGCAAAGGCAAAGCCAAGACCGGTGCCTTTGGGGAGAAAGACGTAATGTCCAAGGCCGCCGCCGAAGATTTTGAGAGCACTGTGCGGGAGCCGTGCATGCAGCCATGACGAACATTCTTCGGCTGGTGCCGCCCTGTCGGCATCGCCGACGAGAATAAGGGCGGGTGCGTCGATGGCTTTGAGACTTTCCTCGCTGAAGCCGAGAACGGAGCGACCCGGCGCGCAGACCAGTGCCGCCTTGATTCTGTCGTCCCGGTAGGAGTTCGACATGCGGGACCATGATTCGCGAAACACCTCACTGGTGCGAAGCAATGTCGGAATATGATCGGCAAGGTCGGGGAATTCCCGTGGTCCGCGCGGGCCGTCAGGCTTCAACCTTGACGGTTCGAACTGCGAGAACTGGGCGATGGCCCCGAGCAGCAGCGTTACGCTGTACGCTCCAGCTGAAAATCCCGCCGCGAACGCACGTGATATATCGATATGGCCCGAGAGATCACCCAGCCAGTCGCCACTGTGGTCAAGCATAAAGCTCAGATCCGGCGCCCGCTCCCAAAGGCAGGCAAAACCTTCGGCACGGTAGGGCTCGATGCCGGTATTGCCGTGATGACTGACGCCGAGCGCTGCAAATCCGCGATGGACCAGGCGTCGCCCCAGCCATTCCAGCCCGGCGGCCGAGCCGCCGGTGCCATGCGACAGAAGAACGAGAGGGTAGGGTCTTGCTCCGGGGCGAATGGGTGCGTCGCGCGTGACCACGGCCCTTTGGAACCAGCTTCTCTCCGGGAAATCACTTTCCTGCGCCTCGTCGGCGGCGGGGTACCATAGTGACCAGCTGATGGGTCTGGGGCCGTCCGCGTCCCAGTTCGGCCTTGTCTCGTCGTGGAGGACGCCGTCGCGAAATCCCAGTTTCATTTGTTGGCCGTCTCTCCGGGAGGAGCTCCCCTTCAATTCGTCGCCTTTTCCACGGTGATGTCGCCGAATTCGTCGATCATCACCGTCCAGCCGTTCGGCTCTGCCGCAGGGTCGGTCTTGAGATAGATGGTCGCGAAGAGCCCCGGTTGCTTGATGATGCCGGTCGAATTCTCAGGGCGTATGTCGGTGACGTAAGGCTTCAGGTCGCTGAATTCCTGCAGCTCGATGGTCGAGACGATCGCCGGGCCACTCTCGGCCTGGGCAATCTGCTGCAGATAGATCTTGGAGGTTTTGTCCGGCTGGCGGACGGCAAAGAGCTTGTAATAGCCGTGGCGCTGTGCGCCTTTTTCCCCGGGTTTGGCAATGGCCTCGCCGCCGCTCGGCGCCCGCTCGATAGCCGGCGAGTTGCCGTCGTCCTCCCAGTAGCCGGTGCTGGTCGCGAAAATCACCGAAGCCGGCAGGATGGCATCCTGCGCGGGGGCGGCTGCAGCCGACATCCCGACCAGGAAAGCCGTCGTTATCAAGAGGCGTCGCATTGCCATCGTCTCAATCCTTGAACTGCTCGGCGAGAATACGGTCGGACCACGAGCGGTCGGGATCGGAAAGGATGCGCGCCGTCATATGCTCCGACTGGGCGATGCGGACATGCAGCACGGATTTGACCTCGGTATTGTCGGCCACCGCATTCACCGGGCGCTTGATCGGCTCGAGAACGTCGATATCGACGGTCACCTTGTTTGGAAGCAGGGCACCCCTCCAGCGCCGCGGTCTGAAGGCGCTGACCGGGGTCATCGCGAGCAGCGGCGCCTCGAGCGGCAGGATCGGACCATGGGCGGAAAGATTGTAGGCCGTCGATCCGGCGGGGGTCGCCACCATCAGCCCGTCGCAGATCAGTTCCTCCAGGCGCACCCGTCCATCCACCACGACCCTCAGATTGGCGGCCTGATAGGATTGGCGGAAAAGATAGACTTCGTTGATGGCGAGCGCGGTCGTGTTGGTGCCGTCGGCATTGGCCGTCGTCATTTTCAGCGGCCGAAAGGCATTTTCAACGGCGGCGCAGATGCGCTCCTGAAGCCTGTCGGTGCGATAATCATTCATCAGGAAGCCGACCGAGCCGCGATTCATGCCGTAGACCAGCTTGCCGGAGTTCATGGTACTGTGCAGCGTCTGCAGCATGAAACCGTCACCACCGAGCGCCACGATGACGTCGGCCTCCTCCGCCGGTACGTCGCCATAGATGCGAATCAGTTCTTCGCGCGCGGCGAGCGCCTCCATCGTCGGTGAGGCTATAAAGGAAAGCGTCTGAAATGACCGGCCCATGCAATGCCCTTTGTGAAGCTGCTCTAGCTAAAGGATAAAGGGCTGGTGCGACAAGGGCTTTTGCATTGCGAGCTGTTTTGGGCCGATACCGATCGTCAATGACAACAGGTGAGATGGTCCGGCGATACCTTCCGCCTGGCGCGGGCGGCGGCCGCACAGGGATGGATTTTTCTTTACAGAAGCGCAGAATCTGCTAGTTGGGGCAGCTGTTGCCCTTGTAGCTCAGTTGGTAGAGCACCTGATTTGTAATCAGGGGGTCCCGGGTTCGAACCCTGGCGGGGGCACCATCTTTTGCGCGGGATGCGCATTTCCTTTCATCTGATGAACCTTGCGTGAAGGACCGCTTCAGCGGCGATTCAGCCGCGCCTGCTTATGTTCGCCTCATCATCAACGAGGTAACAGCCATGAAGCTTGCACATCTCTTTCTCGCCGCAATCATTTCCGTGGGTGCGGGCGCTGCGTCCGTCGCACCGGCCGCCGCCATGCCGGCCGAGCGGCCGGCGGCGACGACGCAAGGCGATATCGTCCAAATTCGTGATGGCTGGCGACGTGATCGCGACCGTGACGATCGTGACGGGCGCGGGTGGCGTGATGAGGACGATTGGCGCCGGTCCGACTGGCGCGATGATCGCCGTCAATGGCGGCGGTGGCGTGCCGAGCGGTGGCAAGAGCGCCGCGAGTGGCACCGTCGCGATCGCGATATACCCTTTTGGCTCTACCGCAGCTGATGATGATAGCCCGGCTTGTCCGGGCTATTTTTCTAATGAGTGAGAGGTTCGTTGACGCTCGCTTCGATCCTGTCGCCATTGCCGGTCTGGCCGGCACCGGAAGGCGGCATCCTCGCGATAGGCGTTCAATCCTCGTTCTGTTTCGGGATTAACGCGTGATCGTCGCCCGCATTCACAGCTGTTCTATTGCACTGTTCCCGGTGTCGCGGGGCCGGGTGCGGTCGGCGACAGGGGATCGGGCTGGTGGACGGGGTGCGTTGTGTCCACCCAGATGATACTCAGAATGATCCCGACGAAGACCGCGATGAAGAGGACACCGAAAATCAGTGGTCGAATGGCCATGGGGCGGATATTCCTCCTTGCCTCTGGTCGGTTGCTGCAATCGGTCGTCGCCCGATCATAGTGCGCCGGAGCATCTTTCCAAGGCAAAAATGGATTTTCCCGGTATAGAGCGAACGCCCTGCGGTCGTAGCCGCCACTTGATTTCCATCTGTCGCGGCGGATCGAAACATGTCACAGATACCGGAAACATGGGGAAGCGGGGAGCTGTGATGAAGCGGGCTGTTGCGACATCGGTCATCATGGCGGCATTCGTTTCCCTTGCCAGCGCATCGGAAGATGCCGCCTTCTTCGACAAGCCGGTGAAAGTGGACGTCGTGGCGCTGCCGAAGGATGAGCTCAATCCCCGTGCGAAGCCGAAGATCAGTTGCAGCCGTTATCCAGGCTTCATGGTCAAGGAAGTCGATCTCGGTGACGTCGGCGCCGAAAAGCTGGCGCTGCTCGCTGCGGACGCGCCTTGCGAGCGTGCCGATGAGCGCGAACGAGTCGTCGAGGACGACACCGCCGGCTACTTTATGGGCGCCAGCGGCGGTTTCGTCTTTTTCCGCGCGGCGGATGGGTGGAACGGCGGGCAGCCGTTCGTCGTCTATGATGCGACAACGGGTGAGCGGCTGCTGAACGATTCTCTGGATGGCGATGATTTTGCCGCGATCAGGGGCGGCAAGGGAGAGCTGACCCTCGATTTTCGCCGCGTCTACACGGCTTCGTGCTCTCTCTATCTGGAGGGGACTGTTTGCGCGAAAGCGATCGCCGCCGATACCGGCCTGTCGCCGGAGCAACTGCCGGATTGTGCCGTCGCCTACAAAGCGGAAATGAAGCGCAGTCCCGACTATGCCAAGGAAATCGAAAAGCTGCCGAGCGTCATCGTCTATCCGGTCGAGCTGATCTACGTGGCAGGCGATACCGCGCGCAGGCCGACGGGCGGAGCGACCGCCTGCTGGACGCCGAGCTGATCGAGATTACTGACGCACCAGCGAAAGCGGCTTGCCGCCCTCCTGCTTCGACTTGTCGAAATTGCCATCGGCACGCATGTCGAAGGCAAGCGACGAGCCGTCATGGCTCATCAGCGTGAGACCGAAACCGTCGATATGCCAGACCGCGAGCTTCAGCCTGGCGACATTCGCAGCGCAGTCACTGGAGGGTGACATCGGCGCGTTGCCGTCTGCCTGGGCATTGTCCTTGAGGGTGACGATGCAGAGCTTTTCGCCGTCCGGCCTCTGCATCGTCCATATCCCGGCAAGGTTGCTGAAGGTTGGCAGGCGATTGATCCCCTCTGGCGCTGCGAGCAGCAGGAGCGGCGCGCCGTCTTCCGTCTTCATCGGCGAACCCTCGTTCTCGACGAAGCGGGCGAGCACCTTGCGCGTCGCATCGATCAGGATGAGGCCGCCATTGCCGTCGAAATTCCAGGCAGCGGCTTCGGCAAGCGCCGGCAACGGCTTGGCGCAGGAATCCTGGCCGGAAAGCGAATGGCCGCTGATCGCCATGTCGGTTTCCAATGTTATCCGGCATCCGGCTGCGCCATCCTCTGGGGCAACGAGATAGGTTCCCGCCTGCGCCTTGATAATATCGGGATCGATCTCCTGTCCGCATGCCGCGCCACAGACAAGGAGCGTCGCCGCCGAAGCCGCGAGCCGAAGAACGAAACGGATCATGACAATTCCCCTTTGTCCGGTCCGCCTCTGGACCGCTTATGCTTTCAAGTATAGCCGCGCCGCGTAAAGCGCGATCGCCGCTGCGTTCGAGACGTTCAGCGACTTGATCGCGCCGGGCATGTCGAGGCGGGCAAGCGCACCGACGGTCTCGCGCGTCTTCTGCCGCAGCCCCTTGCCCTCGGAACCGAGCACCAGAGCCACCTTCTCGCCGGAGAAGGTGCCTTCGAGCGGCGCCGGTCCTTCCGAATCGAGGCCGATGGTGGAGAAGCCGAGCTTGTGCAATTCACCGAGCACATCGGCGAGATTGGTGATCTGTATATAAGGTATCAGTTCCAGCGCGCCGGAGGCGGATTTGGCGAGCACACCGGACTCGGTCGGGCTATGTCTCTGGGTAGTGATGACCGCGCCGGCATTGAAGGCGACGGCCGAGCGCATGATCGCGCCGACATTGTGCGGATCGGTGACCTGGTCGAGGACGAGCAGGAGAGGGCTGTCCTTTAGCGCTTCCAGCCGGCGCACCGGAAGCGGCCGTGTTTCCAGCATCACGCCCTGATGGATCGCGTCGGGGCCGAGGACCTTGTCGATCTCCTGCGGTGAGACGATCTCGACGGGAATGCCGAGCGCCTCGACATCGATTTCGAGCCGGGCGAGCGCATTCTGCGTCGTAAACAGCTTGATCTTTTTGCGCTCGGGATTGTCGAGCGCCGCGCGCACCGTATGCAGGCCATAGAGATGAACCTGGTCGGGGGCGAGGGCCGGTGGCTTCCAGTCTTCAGCGCCGCGCTTGCGCTTTTGTGGCTGCGGCGTCGGGATCTCGCCGCGCTCACGCTTGGCGTCGCGGTGGGCTCGCCGAAGATTGGCGTAGTGCGTATCCTTGGCGGATGGGTCTGTGACGGTCTTGCCGCCGGATTTCTTGTCTTTGCTCATGCGGCTTTATAGCCAGGGCGCTCGTCGTCGCATAGGCCTTCTTTCATATGCCGGCTTTCGGCGGCGAATGAAATTTTTCGTGTTTTTTCCGTAGTCATCGTGTTGACAGACTGAAATGCTCCGGTCATATACGCGGCGCAGACGACGGGCGGCAATGCTTCGAAGTCTGACGAACTTGGTCTTCAAGATCCGGACGAAAACTGGAGAGATGCCCGAGTGGTTAAAGGGGACGGACTGTAAATCCGTTGGCTCAGCCTACGTTGGTTCAAATCCAACTCTCTCCACCATTCGTCATCGGATCTGACCATCCCGCGGGTATAGCTCAATGGTAGAGCAGCAGCCTTCCAAGCTGAATACGCGGGTTCGATTCCCGCTACCCGCTCCAGTTTCCCTTTGAAGCCAGTCCATACGATCGTCGCATCATATGCGTGGATACTCCTGCGCTGCCGAGAACGCGTGGTCCACTCATTTTTCCTTGGGATTTCAGCGAATTTCGAGGGGGCTTTGGCGAATCGCCTTGCAGGCGGCGAATTGTCCCCCATATGCGCTCTCACGCCAAGAATGGCGTCTGCAATTAAGTCTTGCGCAATTTCGCCGAAAGCCTTAAACGGCGGCACTAAACCGGTTCGCCGGGGCCACCATTTCGTTCACAGGAAGCATTCAAATGGCAAAGAGTAAGTTTGAGCGCAACAAGCCGCACGTCAACATTGGCACGATTGGCCACGTTGACCACGGCAAGACGTCTCTGACGGCAGCGATCACGAAGTACTTCGGTGAGTTCAAGGCGTACGACCAGATCGACGCGGCTCCGGAAGAGAAGGCGCGCGGCATCACCATCTCGACGGCGCACGTCGAGTATGAGACGCCGAACCGCCACTACGCGCACGTCGACTGCCCCGGCCACGCCGACTATGTCAAGAACATGATCACCGGCGCAGCTCAGATGGACGGCGCGATCCTGGTTTGCTCGGCCGCTGACGGCCCGATGCCGCAGACGCGCGAACACATCCTGCTCGCCCGCCAGGTCGGCGTTCCGGCGATCGTCGTGTTCCTGAACAAGGTCGACCAGGTTGACGACGCCGAGCTTCTCGAACTCGTCGAGCTTGAAGTTCGCGAACTTCTGTCGTCCTACGACTTCCCGGGCGACGACATTCCGGTCGTCAAGGGTTCGGCTCTTGCCGCTCTCGAAGATTCGGACAAGAAGATCGGCGAAGACGCGATCCGCGAGCTGATGGCAGCGGTCGACGCCTACATCCCGACGCCTGAGCGTCCGGTTGACCAGCCGTTCCTGATGCCGATCGAAGACGTGTTCTCGATCTCTGGCCGCGGCACTGTCGTGACCGGCCGCGTCGAGCGTGGCATTGTCAAGGTTGGTGAAGAAGTCGAGATCGTCGGCATCCGCCCGACGTCGAAGACGACCGTGACCGGCGTTGAAATGTTCCGCAAGCTGCTCGACCAGGGCCAGGCCGGCGACAACATCGGCGCGCTGGTTCGCGGTGTGAACCGTGACGGCGTCGAGCGTGGCCAGATCCTGTGCAAGCCGGGCTCTGTCAAGCCGCACAAGAAGTTCATGGCCGAAGCCTACATCCTGACGAAGGAAGAAGGCGGCCGTCATACGCCGTTCTTCACCAACTACCGTCCGCAGTTCTACTTCCGCACGACGGACGTTACCGGCATCGTAACGCTGCCGGAAGGCACGGAAATGGTTATGCCGGGCGACAACGTCACGGTTGCCGTCGAACTGATCGTTCCGATCGCGATGGAAGAAAAGCTGCGCTTCGCCATCCGCGAAGGCGGCCGCACCGTCGGCGCCGGTATCGTCGCTTCGATCGTCGAGTAACCATTTAGGTTATCCGCAATCAGGAAAACCCCGCTGGAAACAGCGGGGTTTTTCGTTTTTGATGCCTTCCGGTTCGTTTAACAGGTGTTGTAAAAATATCGTTAAGTTGGCCCGTCACAGTATTTTGTTCATCTCACGTTCAGAAACCGGTTGTGATTGGCTCATTTTAGTCCAGACTCCTCCTTGTAAAGAGGAGAGCCCGGATGATTCCAAAGGCCACATTCGTTGCGACGATATTCGCGATGTATGTTTTCACGATGTTTTTCATCGCTGCAATTCCGCAAGAGGTCGTTCAGGCGGCCGGCGTGCAGATCAATGAGGTAAGCGTCGTCAAGTGACGCGCTTTCCAGTTCATCGCAGGGGGGCTGCGGTGAGAGGGCAATAATTGGCCAGGTGCTCCCAGATAGGGTGCTTCTGGCGAGGCGGGGTGAAACCCCTTGCAGGACGCTCGCTTGCTCTTTGCGCGGAAGCGTCTAACCATGCCTCCGGCTTCATGACGCGGAGGATATTCCAATGAAGAAACGTATCCTGTTCACAGGCGGTTCGGGCAAGGCAGGTCGCCATGCCGTGCCGTGGCTCATTAATGCCGGTTACGAGGTTCACAACCTCGATCTCGTGCCGCTGGACAGCCCCGGCGTCACCAACCTCATCGCCGACATCACCGACAGCGGCCAGGTCTTCAACGCGCTCTCGATGCATCGCGATTTTCCCGATCTCGACGCGGGCAGGGGCGTTCAGCCCTTCGATGCCGTCGTGCATTTCGCCGCCATCCCGCGCATCCTGATCAAGCCTGACAACGAGACCTTCCGCATCAACACGATGGGCACGTACAATGTCATCGAGGCGGCGGTGAAGCTCGGCATCCGGAAGATCATCGTCGCGTCGAGCGAAACGACCTACGGCGTCTGCTTCGCCGAGGGGCATCGCGATTTCCACCAGTTCCCGCTGGAAGAGGACTACGACGTCAATCCGATGGATTCCTACGGTCTTTCCAAGGTGGTGAACGAAAAGACTGCGCGCGCCTTTGCCGAACGGTCGGGCTTCGACATCTATGCGCTGCGCATCGGCAACGTCATCGAGCCGCACGAATACGAGAAGTTCCCCACCTATTTCGCCAACCCCGAAATGCGCAAGCGCATCGCCTGGAGTTATATCGACGCCCGCGACCTCGGCCAGATATGCCATCTCTGCATCGAGAAGGATGGTCTCGGTTACCAGGTCTTCAATGCGGCCAACGACACCGTCTCGGCCAATACGCCATCGAAGGAACTTGCGAAGCGATTCTTCCCGAATGTGCCTTTCACCCGCGAGATCGGCGAATATGAAGGGCTTCTTTCCAACCGCAAGATCCGCGAGGTGCTGGGCTTCAGGGAAGAGCACGATTGGCGGAAATACGTGAAGGTCTGAGCAGCTTCCGGCCGCGCGATTGAAAAAGCCATTTCTCCGCATATGAGGAGAATGGCTTTGAAAATCGAAAATCGTGCTTGCCAATCCCGCGCCGTCGTCTTAAAGGGTCGCCATGCTTTTCGGCAGCGATTTGCGGGCCTTGGCCCGGGCGCTGAATGACAGGCATGAAGGGGTATAGCTCAGTTGGTAGAGCGGCGGTCTCCAAAACCGCAGGTCGGGGGTTCGAGCCCCTCTGCCCCTGCCATTTTCCTTGATGCGGGACAGCGCGGACGTGCTTGCAGCGTTTCGAAGCGGGAATAATCGGTGGCAACTAATTTCGTTAAACTTCGGTTTCCCTCTTGTGTATTCGGAAATCGGTGTTTATTTAGGGTTCAACAGACACGCGGTGCGTGGGGCTGATAGTTTCAGCTTTACGCGCCGTAATTGCGTGGGCAGTCGATGGCATCCAAATCCAATCCATTCGCGTTTCTGCAGCAGGTTCGCTCCGAGACGTCCAAGGTCACATGGCCATCGCGCCGCGAGACGATGATCTCGACGGTCATGGTGCTCGTGATGGTGGTTTTCGCCGCGCTGTTTTTCTTTGCCGCTGACCAGTTGATCGGCTGGGCTCTCAGCTTCGTGCTGAATATCGGCAACTGATACGGGTGGAGATGAAAATGGCGGCACGTTGGTACATCGTCCACGCGTATTCCAATTTTGAAAAGAAGGTGGCTGAAGACATCGAGAACAAGGCTCGCCAGAAGGGGCTTGAGCATCTGTTCGAGAAGATTCTCGTGCCGACCGAAAAGGTGGTGGAAGTGCGTCGCGGCCGCAAGGTCGACAGCGAGCGCAAGTTTTTCCCGGGTTATGTTCTCGTTCGTGCCAATCTGACGGATGAGGCCTATCACCTGATCAAGAATACGCCGAAGGTGACTGGCTTCCTTGGCTCCGATAATAAGCCCGTTCCGATTCCGGATTATGAAGCCGAGCGCATTCTCGGTCAGGTTCAGGAAGGCGTCGAGCGGCCGAAGGCATCCATTACCTTCGAGATCGGCGAGCAGGTCCGCGTTTCCGACGGCCCCTTCGCCTCGTTCAACGGCACGGTTCAGGATGTGGACGAAGAGCGTTCGCGCCTGAAGGTGGAAGTGTCGATCTTCGGCCGCGCAACGCCGGTCGAGCTGGAATACGCTCAGGTCGAGAAGGTCTGATTGCAGAATTGGAAGCTGGCCTTCGCGGCCTGCTTCCCGCGGACCTTGTCCGCATCCGCGTGGAAGGTGAGGGGTCTTAGCCGGACCCCAATGATCCGCACCACGCAACCGCAGCCGCCGGAGTGATCCGGCATCACGGGCCGGGCAACCGGCCGTTCATGAAAGGCAGAGAGATATGGCTAAGAAAGTTGCAGGCCAGCTCAAGCTTCAGGTTAAGGCAGGATCGGCAAACCCGTCCCCGCCGATCGGCCCGGCGCTTGGTCAGCGTGGCATTAACATCATGGAATTCTGCAAGGCGTTCAATGCCGCCACGCAGGAAATGGAAAAGGGTATGCCGATCCCGGTCGTCATCACCTATTACCAGGACAAGTCCTTCACCTTCGCGATGAAGCAGCCGCCGGTCAGCTACTGGCTGAAGAAGGAAGCGAAGATTACGTCCGGTTCCAAGACGCCTGGCAAGGGCGCAAAGGCTGGTACCCTCACCAAGGCTCAGATCAAGACGATCGCCGAAGCCAAGATGAAGGACCTGAACGCAGCAGATATCGAAGGTGCAATGGCGATGATCGAGGGCTCTGCCCGCGCCATGGGCCTGGAAGTGGTGGGTTAAGACCATGGCAGGCAAGCGCACTCAGAAGATCAACGAGGGTGTTGATCCGACCAAGCTCTACGCTCTGACGACCGCCATCGGCATGGTCAAGGAACGGGCTGTCGCCAAGTTCGACGAAACCATCGAAGTCTCGATGAACCTCGGCGTTGACCCGCGTCATGCGGACCAGATGGTTCGCGGCGTCGTCAACCTGCCGAACGGCACGGGCCGTACGGTTCGCGTCGCCGTCTTCGCTCGCGGTGCCAAGGCTGATGAAGCCAAGGCAGCCGGTGCCGATGTCGTCGGCGCCGAAGATCTCGTCGAAATCGTCCAGGGCGGCAAGATCGAATTCGATCGCTGCATCGCCACCCCCGACATGATGCCGCTCGTCGGCCGTCTTGGTAAGGTTCTCGGCCCGCGCGGCATGATGCCGAACCCGAAGGTCGGCACCGTCACCATGGATGTCGCCGGAGCCGTCAAGGCTTCCAAGGGCGGCGCCGTCGAGTTCCGCGTCGAGAAGGCTGGTATCGTCCATGCCGGCATCGGCAAGGCCTCTTTCGACGCCAAGGCTCTGGAAGAAAACATCCGCGCCTTCGCCGACGCCGTCATCAAGGCGAAGCCGGCTGGCGCCAAGGGCAACTACGTCAAGCGCGTGGCGATTTCCTCGACCATGGGCCCGGGCGTCAAGATCGAAGTCGGCTCGGTCACCGCAGCTCCGACTGCATAAGTTTATGGCCGGGCTTCGGCCCGGTGAATGAATTTCCGGCCTCGCAAGGGGCCGGAATATTCCGGAGAAATCCGGAATCCTGTCCGAGATTGCAGGTGGTTTTCCCTTAATCACTTGGCCTGCATGAGACGGGTAAGACCCGAATTGCATGAAGTTCGCTTCTAGGAACTCGGTTCGAGCCTTGGATGCCTTGTGCCTCTTTAGCCTTGATTGGCGCGGGAGCGCGAGGGGACAGGATCCTCAAGCGTCGCTTGGGATCTCTTTTGATCCCAGGGGGCAAAAGGCAACCCGGTGGGTCCGTTCAAACGGTCCCGCCAACTGGAGATAGGCAGTGGAAAGAGCGGAAAAGCGCGAATTCGTCACGGAACTGAACGAAGTCTTCAAGGCTTCGGGCTCGGTTGTCGTGGCCCACTATGCTGGTGCTACAGTCGCACAGATGAACGATTTTCGTTCGAAGATGCGCGCTGCTGGCGGCACCGTCAAAGTCGCGAAGAACCGCCTGGCCAAAATTGCCCTTCAGGGTACGGAAGCGGAAGGGATTTCCAATCTCTTCAAGGGTCAGACCCTCATTGCTTACAGCAATGATCCGATCACCGCTCCGAAGGTCGTCATGGATTTCGCCAAGACCAACGACAAGATCGTGGTTCTCGGCGGCGCCATGGGCACGACAACGCTGAACGCCGAAGGTGTCAAGTCGCTCGCGACCCTGCCTTCGCTGGACGAACTGCGTGCGAAGCTGCTGGGCATGATCCAGACTCCGGCTACCCGCATTGCAGGCGTTGTTGCAGCACCGGCAAGTCAGCTTGCTCGCGTGTTCTCGGCCTACGCCAAGAAGGACGAAGCCGCTTAAGGCGGTTTTTCGCTGTACATACTCAACAGTTCGAACCGAACAAAAGGAACTAGAAAATGGCTGATCTCGCAAAGATCGTTGAAGACCTCTCCTCGCTGACCGTCCTGGAAGCCGCTGAGCTTTCCAAGCTGCTCGAAGAAAAGTGGGGCGTTTCCGCCGCTGCTCCGGTAGCTGTTGCTGCCGTTGCTGGTGGAGCAGGCGGTGCAGCTGCTCCGGCTGAAGAAGAAAAGACCGAGTTCGACGTCATCCTCACGGATGCCGGCGCCAACAAGATCAACGTCATCAAGGAAGTCCGCGCCATTACCGGCCTCGGCCTCAAGGAAGCCAAGGACCTCGTCGAAGGCGCTCCGAAGGCTGTCAAGGAAGCCGTTTCCAAGGCTGAAGCCGCCGACATCAAGAAGAAGCTTGAAGACGCCGGCGCCAAGGCCGACGTCAAGTAATCTTCGACTGCTCTTGGGAGGCGGTATCTACTGCCTCCCATTTGCCGTTTTTCTGAACGAATTACCCAAAAGCCGCGTCAAAACGGCTTTTGGGTAATGGGTTCTTCAAAAGGATAGTCTCGCGCCGAGGGCAGCACAGCAATCCGAGCTGAGCGTTTTCGGGAGTCGGACGAGATTGAACGACCCATTGATTGACGGGATCGACTGGCCATCGGTTCCCGTCCGTTGCAGGCCCGGGTGCAAGATTTTGAAGGAGCGACGATGGCTCAGACCCTTTCGTTCAACGGTCGCAGGCGCGTACGCAAGTTTTTTGGTAAGATCCCCGAAGTCGCGGAAATGCCGAACCTCATCGAGGTTCAGAAGGCGTCCTACGACCAGTTTCTGATGGTTGAAGAGCCGAAAGGCGGCCGGCCCGACGAGGGCCTTCAGGCCGTCTTCAAGTCGGTTTTCCCGATCACCGATTTCTCCGGCGCTTCCATGCTGGAATTCGTATCCTATGAGTTCGAGCCGCCGAAGTTCGACGTCGACGAATGCCGTCAGCGCGACCTGACCTATGCCGCGCCGCTGAAGGTGACGCTGCGCCTCATCGTGTTCGATATCGACGAGGATACCGGCGCAAAGTCGATCAAGGACATCAAGGAACAGTCCGTCTACATGGGCGATATGCCGCTCATGACGAACAACGGTACGTTCATCGTCAACGGCACCGAGCGCGTCATCGTCTCGCAGATGCACCGTTCGCCGGGCGTCTTCTTCGACCATGACAAGGGCAAGAGCCATTCTTCCGGCAAGCTGCTCTTTGCTGCTCGCGTCATTCCTTATCGCGGCTCCTGGCTCGATATCGAATTCGACGCGAAGGACATCGTCTACGCCCGTATCGACCGCCGCCGCAAGATTCCGGTCACGTCGCTCTTGATGGCGCTCGGCATGGACGGCGAGGAAATCCTCGACACCTTCTACACCAAGTCGCTCTACAAGCGTGACGGCGAAGGCTGGCGCATTCCCTTCAAGCCGGAAACGCTGAAGGGCGCCAAGGCTATCACCGAGATGGTTGACGCCGATACCGGCGAAGTCGTCGTGGAAGCCGGCAAGAAGCTGACCCCGCGCCTGCTGCGCCAGCTCTCCGACAAGGGCCTGAAGGCACTGAAGGCCGGCGACGACGACCTTTACGGCAACTATCTCGCCGAAGACATCGTCAATTACTCGACGGGTGAAATCTATCTCGAAGCCGGCGACGAAATCGACGAGAAGACGCTCGGCATCATCCTGTCGAACGGTTTCGACGAGATCCCGGTTCTCGGCATCGACCACATCAACGTCGGCGCCTACATCCGCAACACGCTTTCGGCTGACAAGAACGAGAACCGTCAGGACGCTCTGTTCGACATCTACCGCGTCATGCGTCCGGGTGAACCGCCGACCATGGAATCGGCCGAAGCCATGTTCAACTCGCTGTTCTTCGATGCGGAGCGTTACGACCTCTCCGCCGTCGGCCGCGTGAAGATGAACATGCGTCTCGACCTGACGGTCGAAGACACCGTCCGCATCCTGCGCAAGGACGACATCCTGGCCGTGGTCAAGATGCTGGTCGAACTGCGCGACGGCAAGGGCGAGATCGACGACATCGATAACCTCGGCAACCGCCGCGTCCGTTCGGTCGGCGAGCTGATGGAGAACCAGTACCGTCTCGGCCTGCTCCGCATGGAGCGCGCGATCAAGGAACGCATGTCCTCGATCGAGATCGACACGGTCATGCCGCAGGACCTGATCAACGCCAAGCCGGCTGCTGCTGCCGTTCGCGAATTCTTCGGTTCCTCGCAGCTCTCGCAGTTCATGGACCAGGTGAACCCGCTCTCGGAAATCACCCACAAGCGCCGTCTCTCGGCTCTTGGCCCGGGCGGTCTGACCCGCGAGCGCGCCGGCTTCGAAGTCCGCGACGTTCATCCGACGCACTACGGCCGTATTTGCCCGATCGAAACGCCGGAAGGCCCGAACATCGGTCTCATCAACTCGCTGGCGACCTTCGCACGCGTCAACAAGTACGGCTTCATCGAAAGCCCGTACCGCCGCATCGTCGACGGCAGGGTGACGAACGACGTGCTCTACCTCTCCGCCATGGAAGAGGCGAAGTACTATGTCGCTCAGGCCAACGCCGAGATGAACCCCGACGGTTCCTTCGTCGATGAATTCGTCGTCTGCCGTCATGCCGGTGAAGTTATGCTTGCGCCCCGCGACAGCATGAACCTGATGGACGTTTCGCCGAAGCAGGTCGTTTCGGTCGCAGCCGCGCTCATCCCGTTCCTGGAAAACGACGACGCCAACCGCGCTCTCATGGGCTCGAACATGCAGCGTCAGGCCGTGCCGCTGCTGCGCGCCGAAGCTCCGTTCGTCGGCACCGGCATGGAGCCGGTCGTCGCCCGTGACTCCGGCGCCGCCATCGGCGCCCGCCGCGGCGGCGTGGTCGACCAGGTCGACGCGACGCGTATCGTTATCCGTGCCACGGAAGACCTCGAAGCCGGCAAATCCGGCGTCGATATCTACCGCCTGCAGAAGTTCCAGCGTTCGAACCAGAACACCTGCGTCAACCAGCGTCCGCTGGTTACCGTCGGTGACGTCGTCAACCGCGGCGACATTCTCGCCGACGGTCCGTCGACCGATCTCGGCGACCTGGCGCTCGGCCGCAACGCGCTCGTCGCGTTCATGCCCTGGAACGGCTACAACTACGAAGACTCGATCCTGCTCTCCGAGCGTATCGTTGCTGACGACGTGTTCACCTCCATCCACATCGAAGAATTCGAAGTGATGGCCCGTGACACCAAGCTTGGTCCCGAGGAAATCACCCGCGATATTCCGAACGTTTCGGAAGAAGCGCTGAAGAACCTCGACGAAGCCGGCATCGTCTACATCGGCGCCGAAGTTCAGCCGGGTGATATCCTCGTCGGCAAGATCACGCCGAAGGGCGAAAGCCCGATGACGCCGGAAGAAAAGCTTCTGCGCGCCATCTTCGGCGAAAAGGCCTCCGACGTGCGCGATACCTCCATGCGCATGCCGCCCGGCACCTACGGCACGATCGTCGAAGTGCGCGTCTTCAACCGCCACGGCGTTGAAAAGGACGAGCGCGCGATGGCGATCGAGCGCGAAGAGATCGAGCGCCTCGCCAAGGACCGCGACGACGAGCAGGCGATCCTCGACCGTAACGTCTACGGCCGTCTGATCGACATGCTGCGCGGCCAGGTCTCCATCGCCGGCCCGAAGGGCTTCAAGAAGGGCACCGAGCTGTCGAACGCCGTCGTCTCCGAATATCCCCGCTCGCAGTGGTGGATGTTCGCCGTCGAGGACGAGAAGGTCCAGAGCGAACTCGAAGCGCTCCGCGGCCAGTACGACGAATCCAAGTCGCGCCTTGAACAGCGCTTCATGGACAAGGTCGAAAAGGTCCAGCGCGGCGATGAAATGCCTCCGGGCGTCATGAAGATGGTCAAGGTCTTCGTCGCCGTGAAGCGTAAGATCCAGCCGGGCGACAAGATGGCTGGCCGTCACGGGAACAAGGGCGTGGTCTCGCGCATTGTGCCTGTCGAGGACATGCCGTTCCTTGAAGACGGCACGCATGTTGACGTCGTTCTGAACCCGCTCGGCGTGCCTTCGCGCATGAACGTCGGCCAGATCCTGGAAACGCACCTGGGCTGGGCTTGCGCCGGCATGGGTCGCCAGATCGGCGAGTTGATCGAAGCATACAAGGCGAATGGCAACATCGAGCCGCTGCGCAAGACCATCGGCGATGTCGTCGGGGACGGTCCCAAGGCCGAACAGGTCCAGGACTTCGACGATGACTCGGTTCTGCGTCTCGCAGACCAGTGGAAGCGCGGCGTTTCGATTGCGACGCCCGTCTTCGACGGCGCGAACGAAGGCGACGTCAACGACATGCTGCGTCTGGCGGGTCTCAAGGACACCGGCCAGTCGACGCTGTATGACGGCCGTACCGGCGAGCAGTTCGACCGCCAGGTGACCGTGGGCTACATCTACATGCTGAAGCTCAACCACCTGGTCGACGACAAGATCCACGCCCGTTCGATCGGTCCTTACTCGCTCGTGACCCAGCAGCCGCTGGGCGGCAAGGCGCAGTTCGGCGGTCAGCGCTTCGGCGAAATGGAAGTCTGGGCGCTGGAAGCCTATGGCGCCGCCTATACGCTGCAGGAAATGCTGACGGTGAAGTCGGACGACGTCGCCGGCCGCACCAAAGTCTACGAAGCCATCGTTCGCGGAGACGACACGTTCGAAGCCGGTATTCCGGAAAGCTTCAACGTTCTCGTCAAGGAAATGCGCTCGCTGGGCCTCAGCGTCGAGCTTGAGAACACCAAGGTTGACGAAGCGCAGGCGACCCAGCTGCCCGACGCGGCCGAGTAAGCATCAATAGGGCGTGCGCTGCCAATGCGGCGCACGCCGGTCCCGCCGGGCGCCGTATCCGTGTCGGCCCGGAAGGGAAGTTTCGCCGCATCTTGCGGTTATTCTCGTTTAAGCGAGGGAGGCGGCTCCCGGGAATTTGCCGCCGGCCATCGCATTTTGAGGGCGCTTTAGCCCATGAAGGAGACAGGCATGAACCAAGAGGTCATGAATCTTTTCAATCCGCAGGTGCCTGCACAGAATTTCGATTCCATTCGGATTTCGATCGCGTCTCCGGAGAAGATCCTCTCCTGGTCCTACGGTGAGATCAAGAAGCCGGAAACCATCAACTACCGTACGTTCAAGCCGGAACGTGACGGTCTGTTCTGCGCGCGCATCTTTGGCCCAATCAAGGACTACGAATGCCTGTGCGGCAAGTACAAGCGCATGAAGTACAAGGGCATCATCTGCGAAAAGTGCGGCGTCGAAGTCACGCTGTCGCGCGTTCGCCGTGAGCGCATGGGCCATATCGAGCTCGCCGCTCCCGTTGCCCACATCTGGTTCCTGAAGTCGCTGCCGAGCCGTATTTCGACGCTGCTCGACATGACGCTGAAGGATGTCGAGCGCGTTCTCTACTTCGAAAACTACATCGTCACCGAGCCGGGCCTGACCGCCCTCAAGGAGCACCAGCTCCTCTCGGAAGAAGAATACATGCTCGCCGTTGACGAATACGGCGAAGACCAGTTCACCGCGATGATCGGCGCTGAGGCGATCTACGAGATGCTGGCATCGATGAACCTCGAAAAGATCGCTGGCGACCTGCGTTCCGAGCTTGCCGACACCACGTCGGACCTCAAGCAGAAGAAGCTGATGAAGCGCCTGAAGATCGTCGAGAACTTTATGGAGTCCGGCAACCGTCCGGAATGGATGATCATGAAGGTCGTCCCGGTCATCCCGCCGGATCTGCGCCCGCTGGTTCCGCTCGACGGCGGCCGTTTCGCGACGTCGGATCTGAACGATCTCTATCGCCGCGTCATCAACCGTAACAACCGTCTGAAGCGCCTCATCGAACTGCGCGCGCCTGGGATCATCATCCGCAACGAAAAGCGCATGCTGCAGGAATCTGTCGATGCGCTCTTCGATAACGGCCGCCGCGGCCGCGTCATCACCGGCGCCAACAAGCGTCCGCTGAAGTCGCTGTCCGACATGCTCAAGGGCAAGCAGGGCCGCTTCCGCCAGAACCTGCTCGGCAAGCGCGTCGACTATTCCGGCCGTTCGGTCATCGTCACCGGTCCGGAACTGAAGCTGCACCAGTGCGGCCTTCCGAAGAAGATGGCGCTCGAGCTGTTCAAGCCGTTCATCTACGCCCGCCTCGACGCCAAGGGTTACTCCTCGACCGTCAAGCAGGCCAAGAAGCTGGTCGAGAAGGAAAAGCCGGAAGTTTGGGATATCCTCGACGAGGTCATCCGCGAGCATCCGGTTCTCCTGAACCGCGCACCGACGCTGCACCGCCTGGGCATCCAGGCCTTCGAACCCACCCTGGTCGAAGGCAAGGCGATCCAGCTGCACCCGCTCGTCTGCACGGCCTTCAACGCCGACTTCGACGGTGACCAGATGGCCGTTCACGTGCCGCTGTCGCTCGAAGCTCAGCTCGAAGCCCGCGTGCTGATGATGTCGACCAACAACATCCTGCACCCGGCAAACGGCGCGCCGATCATCGTTCCCTCGCAGGACATGGTTCTCGGCCTGTACTACCTGTCGATCCTGAACCAGAACGAGCCGGGCGAAGGCATGGCCTTCTCCGATCTCGGCGAGCTGCATCACGCGCTGGAAAACAAGGTCGTCACGCTGCACACCAAGATCCGCGGCCGCTTCAAGTCGATCGGCGAGGATGGCAAGCCTTACTCGAAGATCTATGAGACGACGCCTGGCCGTCTGCTCATCGGCGAATTGCTGCCGAAGAACGGCAAGGTGCCCTTCGACATCTGCAACCAGGAAATGACCAAGAAGAACATCTCCAAGATGATCGACACGGTCTACCGTCATTGCGGCCAGAAGGACACGGTCATCTTCTGCGACCGCATCATGCAGCTCGGCTTCGCCCATGCCTGCCGCGCCGGCATTTCGTTCGGCAAGGACGACATGGTCATCCCGGCCACAAAGGCGAAGATCGTTGCCGACACCGAAAATCTGGTGAAGGAATACGAGCAGCAGTACAATGACGGCCTCATCACCCAGGGCGAAAAGTACAACAAGGTTGTCGACGCCTGGGGCAAGGCGACCGAAAAGGTCGCCGAAGAAATGATGGCCCGCATTAAGGCTGTCGAATTCGATGAGAACACCGGCCGTCAGAAGCCGATGAACTCGATCTACATGATGAGCCACTCCGGCGCCCGCGGTTCTCCGAACCAGATGCGTCAGCTGGGCGGCATGCGCGGCCTGATGGCCAAGCCGTCGGGCGAAATCATCGAGACGCCGATCATCTCGAACTTCAAGGAAGGCCTGACCGTCAACGAGTACTTCAACTCGACGCACGGCGCCCGTAAGGGTCTGGCAGACACCGCCTTGAAGACCGCAAACTCCGGCTACCTGACCCGTCGTCTCGTCGACGTCGCGCAGGATTGCATCGTCACGCACGTCGATTGCGGCACCGAGACCGGCCTGACCATGACCGCCATCGTCGATGCCGGCCAGGTCGTCGCCTCGCTCGGCGCCCGTATCCTCGGCCGTACCGCGCTCGACGATATCGATCATCCGGTGACGGGTGAGCGCATCGTCGATGCCGGCAAGATGATCCTCGAGCCCGATGTCATCGAAATCGAGAAGGCCGGTATCCAGTCGATCCGCATCCGCTCGGCGCTGACCTGCGAAATCCAGACGGGTGTCTGCTCGGTCTGCTACGGCCGCGACCTCGCACGCGGTACGCCTGTCAATATGGGCGAAGCCGTCGGCGTCATCGCCGCTCAGTCGATCGGCGAGCCGGGAACCCAGCTCACCATGCGTACCTTCCACCTTGGCGGTACGGCAACCGTGGTCGACCAGTCGTTCCTGGAAGCCTCGTACGAAGGTACGGTGCAGATCAAGAACCGCAACGTGCTGCGTAACTCGGAAGGCAGCCTCGTTGCCATGGGCCGCAACATGACCGTCCAGATCCTGGACGAGCGTGGCGTGGAGCGCTCCTCGCAGCGCGTCGCCTACGGTTCGAAGCTTCACGTCGACGAAGGCGACAAGGTCAAGCGCGGCCAGCGTCTGGCGGAGTGGGATCCCTATACCCGCCCGATGATGACGGAAGTCGCCGGTACGGTTCAGTTCGAAGACCTCGTCGACGGTCTCTCGGTTCTGGAAGCGACCGACGAATCCACCGGCATCACCAAGCGTCAGGTCATCGACTGGCGTTCGACCCCGCGCGGTTCGGACCTCAAGCCGGCGATCGTCATCAAGGACGCCAGCGGCAATGTCGCAAAGCTGTCCCGCGGTGGTGACGCCCGCTTCCTGCTCTCGGTCGACGCCATTCTGTCGGTCGAGCCGGGCACGAAGGTCTCCCAGGGTGACGTTCTCGCCCGTTCGCCGCTCGAAAGCGCCAAGACCAAGGACATCACCGGTGGTCTGCCGCGTGTTGCCGAGCTGTTCGAAGCTCGCCGTCCGAAGGATCACGCCATCATCGCAGAGATCGATGGTACGATCCGCCTCGGCCGCGACTACAAGAACAAGCGTCGCGTCATCATCGAGCCGGCGGAAGACGGTGTCGAGCCTGTCGAATACCTGATCCCGAAGGGCAAGCCCTTCCATCTTCAGGATGGCGACTATATCGAAAAGGGTGACTACATCCTCGACGGTAACCCGGCTCCGCACGACATCCTGGCGATCAAGGGCGTGGAGGCTCTGGCTTCCTACCTCGTCAACGAAATCCAGGAAGTCTATCGTCTGCAGGGCGTTGTCATCAACGACAAGCACATCGAAGTGATCGTCCGTCAGATGCTGCAGAAGGTTGAGATCACCGATGCCGGCGACTCGACCTATATCGTCGGCGACAATGTCGACCGGATCGAGCTCGAAGACGTCAACGACCACCTGATCGAACAGGGCAAGAAGCCTGCCCATGGCGATCCGGTTCTGCTCGGCATCACTAAGGCGTCGCTGCAGACCCCGTCCTTCATCTCGGCCGCGTCCTTCCAGGAAACGACCAAGGTGCTGACGGAAGCTGCAATCGCCGGCAAGACCGACGGTCTGCAGGGTCTGAAGGAAAACGTCATCGTCGGCCGCCTCATCCCGGCCGGCACCGGCGGCACCATGACCCAGATCCGCCGCATCGCCACCTCGCGCGACGAGCTGATCCTCGAAGAGCGTCGCAAGGGCACCGGCGCAGCCGTTGCCACCCCGATGCTGCAGGACATGGCTGAAAACGCTCCGGCTGCGGAATAATCCGCAGCTGACGTCCACAAATTGAAAAACCGCCCGGAGCGATCCGGGCGGTTTTCATTTTTGTTATACTCTGATTGGTCCGAGGGGAGGGTAGGCGCCGCCTGTTTCGCTGCGCCGCCCGCGACCAGCGGTTCCCGTCAGTTGAAGCGGATGATCGCGACCTCGCCATCGACCGCGCCCTGGTAGGCCGAGGCGTGCGGCTCTTCCGCCGGGATTTCGGTCAGCATGCCGATCTGGTCGAGATCCGCTTCGATGAAGCCCTCCTCGGCAAGGGCGTTCAAGGCTTCGCGCACGGCAGTGTCGTCATCGGGCGCTTTCAGCAGGATGTGCAGGTCGATGCCTTCGCTGGCGTCGGACTCATAGCCTTTGCCAATGATGATGAAGATCATCGGTCCGTCGAAATTGTTGTCGTTATCAGGTGTCGTGATCATCGCCTGTCCTCGGTTCCTGGAGATTCGCTTTGTCGAATCCGCTGAGAGGACCTAACGCCGCAATTGCTGATTCCTTAACCGCTTTTGCTGCAAGGCCCAAGTTTTTATCTTGGCGCAGGCCCGTGAATGCGTCTAGAAGGGTGAAAACAGGGCGTTCGGCCCGCATATCAAGGTGATGCGGCCAAGTTTATTTCTTAACCGGCCTTGACGGGACGGGTTGAAACCAGTAGTACCCCGGCCATCAGATCCCATGTGAGGCTTGGCTGTTCGGGGCGACGCGCCCTGAAGTTCACCTCAAACAAGGTTCTAAACGCACGTTGAAGTCATGATGCTGCACGCATGACGCATAGTTTCATGCGTCCTCTGCTCCTTGTGGTCCATCTGCGGAAGCGGATCGGGCCATATTTTGCGCATTGACGGAAAGCATGCGTCATTGCCGGAGACGGCGCGAGTTCAAGCCCGCAAGGGTACTGAGATAAACGTAAGGGATGGTTGAATGCCTACCGTAAACCAGCTGATCCGCAAGCCTCGCCAGGCGAACGTAAAGCGTAATAAGGTTCCCGCTCTCCAGGAGAACCCCCAGAAGCGCGGCGTTTGCACGCGCGTCTACACCACGACGCCGAAGAAGCCGAACTCGGCTCTGCGTAAGGTCGCAAAGATCCGCCTGACCAACGGCTTCGAAGTCATTGGTTACATCCCCGGCGAAGGTCACAACCTTCAGGAACACTCCGTCGTCATGATCCGCGGCGGCCGCGTCAAGGACCTTCCGGGTGTCCGTTACCACATCATCCGCGGCGTTCTCGATACCCAGGGTGTCAAGAACCGCAAGCAGCGTCGCTCCAAGTATGGTGCGAAGCGTCCGAAGTAATTCGGGTTTTGAATAATCCGGCGCTGCGCGAGGTCCTCCGCGTGATGAAGCGCCTTAACGGTTGAAGAGACGAAAAAGTATGTCCAGACGTCATAAAGCAGAAAAGCGCGAGATCAATCCGGATCCGAAGTTCGGTGACCTCGTCGTGACCAAGTTCATGAACGCCATCATGCTTGATGGTAAGAAGTCCGTTGCTGAAAACATCGTCTACGGTGCGTTCGACGCCGTCCAGGGCAAGTCCAAGCAGGAGCCGCTCGCGGTTTTCCATTCTGCGCTCGACAACATTGCCCCGCACGTTGAAGTCCGCTCGCGCCGCGTCGGTGGTGCGACCTACCAGGTTCCGGTCGACGTCCGTCCGGAGCGCCGCCAGGCTCTCGCCATTCGCTGGCTGATTGCCGCCGCCCGCAAGCGCAACGAAACCACCATGATCGACCGTCTGTCCGGCGAACTGCTCGATGCGTCCAACAACCGCGGCTCCGCCGTCAAGAAGCGCGAAGACACGCACAAGATGGCTGACGCCAACCGCGCGTTCTCGCACTATCGCTGGTAATTCCGAACGGTATCGAAAGGCAGTCCACAATGGCTCGCGAATATAAGATCGAAGACTACCGCAATTTCGGTATCATGGCGCATATCGACGCCGGCAAGACCACGACCACCGAGCGTATCCTTTACTACACCGGCAAGTCGCACAAGATCGGCGAAGTCCACGACGGCGCAGCCACCATGGACTGGATGGAGCAGGAGCAGGAGCGTGGCATCACGATCACCTCTGCTGCCACCACGACCTTCTGGAAGGGCCGTGACGGCAAGATGCGCCGCTTCAACATCATCGACACTCCCGGCCACGTCGACTTCACCATCGAAGTCGAGCGTTCGCTGCGCGTTCTCGACGGCGCCATCGCGCTGCTCGACGCCAACGCCGGCGTTGAGCCGCAGACGGAAACCGTCTGGCGTCAGGCTGAGAAGTACAACGTTCCGCGGATGATCTTCTGCAACAAGATGGACAAGACCGGCGCGGACTTCTACCGCTCGGTCGAGATGATCAAGACCCGTCTCGGTGCGACCGCCGTCGTCATGCAGCTGCCGATCGGCGCTGAAAGCGACTTCAAGGGCGTTATCGACCTCGTTGAGATGAACGCTCTGATCTGGCGCGACGAATCGCTCGGCGCCCAGTGGGACGTCGTCGAGATCCCGGAAGATCTGAAGGCAAAGGCTGAAGAATATCGCGAAAAGCTGATCGAGACGGTTGTCGAGATCGACGAAGCTGCGATGGAAGCCTACCTCGAAGGCAACATGCCCGACAACGATAAGATCCGCGAACTCGTTCGTCGCGGCACCATCGACGTCAAGTTCCATCCGATGTTCTGCGGCACCGCCTTCAAGAACAAGGGCGTTCAGCCGCTGCTCGACGCCGTCGTCGACTACCTGCCGTCGCCGCTCGACATTCCGGCGATCAAGGGCATCGACTTCAAGACCGAAGCCGACATCGAGCGTCATGCAGACGACGCCGAGCCGTTGTCGATGCTCGCGTTCAAGATCATGAACGACCCCTTCGTCGGTTCGCTGACCTTCGCCCGCATCTATTCCGGCAAGCTCGAAAAGGGCTCTTCGGTTCTGAACACGGTCAAGGACAAGCGCGAGCGCGTCGGCCGCATGCTGCAGATGCACTCCAACTCGCGTGAAGACATCGAAGAAGCCTTCGCAGGCGACATCGTTGCTCTCGCCGGCCTCAAGGAAACCACCACTGGCGATACGCTCTGCGATCCGCTGAAGCCGGTTATCCTCGAGCGCATGGAATTCCCCGAGCCGGTCATCCAGATCGCCATCGAGCCGAAGTCCAAGGGCGACCAGGAAAAGATGGGCCTCGCGCTCAACCGCCTGGCAGCCGAAGACCCGTCCTTCCGCGTGAAGACGGACCAGGAATCCGGCCAGACGATCATCGCCGGCATGGGCGAACTGCATCTCGACATCATCGTCGACCGCATGCGCCGCGAGTTCAAGGTCGAAGCAAACGTCGGCGCGCCGCAGGTTGCTTATCGCGAAACGATCACGCGCCAGACCGAAGAAGACTACACGCACAAGAAGCAGACCGGTGGTACCGGCCAGTTCGCACGCGTCAAGATCATCTTCGAACCGAACCCGGAAGGCGAAGAGTTCAAGTTCGAATCCAAGATCGTCGGTGGCTCTGTTCCGAAGGAATACATCCCGGGCGTTCAGAAGGGCATCGAAAGCGTTCTGTCTTCCGGCCCGCTGGCTGGCTTCCCGATGCTCGGCGTCAAGGCGACGCTCATCGACGGTGCCTTCCACGACGTCGACTCGTCGGTTCTGGCGTTCGAAATCGCTTCCCGTGCTTGCTTCCGTGAAGCAGCGAAGAAGGCCGGCGCTCAGCTCCTCGAGCCGATGATGAAGGTCGAAGTCGTCACCCCGGAAGATTACGTCGGTGACGTTATCGGCGACCTCAACTCCCGCCGTGGCCAGATCCAGGGTCAGGAAAGCCGTGGTATCGCGGTTGTCATCAGCGCCAACGTTCCGCTGGCGAACATGTTCAAGTACGTCGACAACCTGCGCTCCATGTCGCAGGGCCGCGCTCAGTACACGATGACCTTCGATCACTACGCGCCGGTCCCGTCGAACGTCGCAACCGAAATCCAGGCAAAGTATTCCGGTCAGAAGTGACCGGAATACCTATTGACCGATAACAAGAATTAGCTCCCCTCGGGGACTAGCAAAACGGAGAGCCGAAAATGGCAAAGAGTAAGTTTGAGCGCAACAAGCCGCACGTCAACATTGGCACGATCGGCCACGTTGACCACGGCAAGACGTCTCTGACGGCAGCGATCACGAAGTACTTCGGTGAGTTCAAGGCGTACGACCAGATCGACGCGGCTCCGGAAGAGAAGGCGCGCGGCATCACGATCTCGACGGCGCACGTCGAGTATGAGACGCCGAACCGCCACTACGCGCACGTCGACTGCCCCGGCCACGCCGACTATGTCAAGAACATGATCACCGGCGCAGCTCAGATGGACGGCGCGATCCTGGTTTGCTCGGCCGCTGACGGCCCGATGCCGCAGACGCGCGAACACATCCTGCTCGCCCGCCAGGTCGGCGTTCCGGCGATCGTCGTGTTCCTGAACAAGGTCGACCAGGTTGACGACGCCGAGCTTCTCGAACTCGTCGAGCTTGAAGTTCGCGAACTTCTGTCGTCCTACGACTTCCCGGGCGACGACATTCCGGTCGTCAAGGGTTCGGCTCTTGCCGCTCTCGAAGATTCGGACAAGAAGATCGGCGAAGACGCGATCCGCGAGCTGATGGCAGCGGTCGACGCCTACATCCCGACGCCTGAGCGTCCGGTTGACCAGCCGTTCCTGATGCCGATCGAAGACGTGTTCTCGATCTCTGGCCGCGGCACTGTCGTGACCGGCCGCGTCGAGCGTGGCATTGTCAAGGTTGGTGAAGAAGTCGAGATCGTCGGCATCCGCCCGACGTCGAAGACGACCGTGACCGGCGTTGAAATGTTCCGCAAGCTGCTCGACCAGGGCCAGGCCGGCGACAACATCGGCGCGCTGGTTCGCGGTGTGAACCGTGACGGCGTCGAGCGTGGCCAGATCCTGTGCAAGCCGGGCTCTGTCAAGCCGCACAAGAAGTTCATGGCCGAAGCCTACATCCTGACGAAGGAAGAAGGCGGCCGTCATACGCCGTTCTTCACCAACTACCGTCCGCAGTTCTACTTCCGCACGACGGACGTTACCGGCATCGTAACGCTGCCGGAAGGCACGGAAATGGTTATGCCGGGCGACAACGTCACGGTTGCCGTCGAGCTGATCGTTCCGATCGCGATGGAAGAAAAGCTGCGCTTCGCCATCCGCGAAGGCGGCCGCACCGTCGGCGCGGGTATCGTCGCTTCGATCGTCGAGTAATTCGTTCGGCCGCTCCGGTGGGGCGGCCGATTCGATGACATTATTATGATGCAGGCGGCGTAAGCCGCTTGCTTATTACACAGAAATGTAGCAAATGGCGCGCGAGCGCGATTTGCGTACTGCTTTGGATGACGAAGCAGCGACTAAATAAACAATAAGGTGGGCTTGAAGGCCCTGAAGACTGGATAGGGAAGCCTCTCGGCGCCCTCTCGATCTTTGAAACCGGTGGTCCGCCTTAGGAAGAAAGAACAACCCGTGTCTTGTCCAGAGACATGTGGGAAACAAACACAAGGATAACGTCGAATGAACGGCCAAAATATCCGCATTCGCCTGAAGGCGTTCGATCACCGGATTCTCGATGCTTCTACGCGCGAGATCGTGTCGACGGCGAAGCGCACCGGTGCTAGCGTCCGGGGCCCCGTTCCGCTTCCGACCCGCATCGAGAAGTTTACGGTCAACCGGTCCCCGCACATCGACAAGAAGAGCCGCGAACAGTTCGAGATGCGCACGCATAAGCGCCTGCTCGACATCGTAGACCCGACCCCGCAGACGGTAGACGCGCTGATGAAGCTCGATCTCGCCGCCGGTGTCGATGTTGAGATCAAGCTCTGAGCTTGCTCGAGCTGAGTTGGAAGGATTGAACCGATGCGTTCAGGTGTGATTGCACAGAAGGTGGGAATGACCCGCGTCTACAACGACGCCGGCGAGCATGTCCCGGTAACGGTACTGCGTATGGACGGCTGCCAGGTCGTTGCCACGCGCACTGTCGAAAAGAATGGCTATACCGCAGTTCAGCTCGGTGCCGGCCAGGCGAAGGTAAAGAACACGTCCAAGGCGATGCGCGGCAACTTTGCTGTCGCCAACGTCGAGCCGAAGGCCAAGCTGCAGGAATTCCGTGTTTCGGAAGACAACCTGCTCGAGATCGGCACGGAGCTCAAGGCGGGTCACTTTGCAGCCGGTCAGCTCGTCGACGTGACGGGCACGACGATCGGTAAGGGTTTTGCCGGCGCCATGAAGCGCCATGGTTTCGGCGGTTTGCGCGCAACGCACGGTGTTTCGGTTTCGCACCGTTCGCACGGTTCGACCGGCTCGCGCCAGGATCCGGGCAAGGTTTTCAAGAACAAGAAGATGGCTGGTCACATGGGCCAGACGCGCGTCACGACGCAGAACCTGGAAGTGGTTTCGACCGACGAAGATCGTGGTCTGATCCTGATCAAGGGTGCTGTTCCCGGTTCCAAGGGTGCCTGGATCATCGTGCGCGACGCCGTCAAGTCGGCCGCGAAGTAAGGGAGCCAGATCAATGGAATTGAACGTCAAGACCCTCGAGGGAAAAGACGCCGGGAAGGTTTCCCTTTCGGACGAGATTTTCGGCCTCGAGCCCCGCGAAGACATTCTTGCCCGCGTCATCCGCTGGCAGCTTGCCAAGAAGCAGCAGGGCACGCACAAGGCAAAGGGCCGCGCTGAAGTTTCGCGCACCGGCGCCAAGATGTACAAGCAGAAGGGTACGGGCCGCGCCCGCCACCATTCGGCTCGCGCTCCGCAGTTCCGCGGCGGCGGCAAGGCTCACGGCCCAGTCGTCCGCAGCCATGAGCACGACCTTCCCAAGAAGGTTCGCGCACTCGGCCTTCGCCACGCCCTTTCGGCCAAGATCAAGGCTGATGACGTCATCGTCATCGACAACCTGGTTGCCGCTGAAGCCAAGACCAAGGCTCTCGCGTCCGCATTCGAGACGCTCGGCCTGACCAACGCCCTCTTCATCGGCGGCGCAGAGCTCGACGGCAACTTCAAGCTCGCAGCTCAGAACATCCCGAATATCGATGTTCTGCCGATCCAGGGCATCAACGTTTACGACATCGTGCGCCGCGGCAAGCTCGTGCTTTCCAAGGCTGCGGTTGAAGCGCTAGAGGAGCGATTCAAGTGACCGATCTTCGCCACTACGATGTGATCGTCTCTCCGGCGATCACCGAAAAGTCCACGCTGGTATCCGAAAACAACCAGGTTGTTTTCAATGTCGCCAAGCAGGCGACGAAGCCGGAAATCAAGGCTGCTGTCGAGGCGCTGTTCGGCGTCAAGGTTACGGCCGTCAACACTCTGCTGCGCAAGGGCAAGACCAAGCGGTTCCGCGGTTTCGTCGGCAAGCAGAAGGACGTGAAGAAGGCTGTCGTGACGCTGGCTGAAGGCCAGACGATCGACGTCTCCACCGGTCTCTGAGGTATAAGAAAATGGCATTGAAAACATTCAATCCGATCACCCCGAGCCAGCGCCAGCTGGTCATCGTCGACCGTTCCGCCCTCTACAAGGGCAAGCCGGTGAAGGCGCTGACGGAAGGCCTGACCAAGAGCGGCGGTCGTAACAACCTCGGCCGCATCACCGCCCGCTTCATCGGCGGCGGTCACAAGCGCAGCTACCGTCTGGTCGACTTCAAGCGTCGTAAGTTTGACGTCGAAGGCACCGTCGAACGTATCGAATACGATCCGAACCGCACGGCTTTCATCGCTCTCGTGAGCTATGCCGACGGCGAGCAGGCCTACATCATCGCTCCGCAGCGTCTCGCTGCCGGCGACAAGGTCATCGCTTCGGAAAAGGCTGTCGACGTCAAGCCCGGCAACACCATGCCGCTGCAGTACATCCCGGTCGGCTCCATCATCCATAACGTGGAAATGAAGCCGGGCAAGGGCGGTCAGATCGCTCGCTCCGCCGGTTCCTATGCGCAGCTCGTGGGCCGTGACCAGGGCATGGCGATCCTTCGCCTGAACTCCGGTGAACAGCGTCTCGTAAGCGGCGTCTGCCTTGCTTCGATCGGCGCCGTCTCCAACCCGGACCACGCCAACATCAACGACGGCAAGGCCGGTCGTACCGTTTGGCGCGGCAAGCGTCCGCATAACCGCGGTGTCGTCATGAACCCGGTCGACCATCCGCACGGCGGTGGTGAAGGCCGTACCTCCGGTGGTCGCCATCCGGTGACGCCTTGGGGTAAGCCGACCAAGGGCAAGCGTACCCGGTCGAACAAGTCGACCGACAAGATGATCATGCGCTCGCGTCATCAGCGTAAGAAGTAAGAGAGGAAGTCTCCAATGGCTCGTTCAGTATGGAAAGGTCCGTTCGTTGACGGCTATCTTCTCAAGAAGGCTGAGAAGGTTCGTGAAGGCGGACGTGCAGAAGTGATCAAGATCTGGAGCCGTCGCTCCACGATCCTGCCGCAGTTCGTCGGTCTTACCTTCGGCGTCTACAACGGCAGCAAACATGTTCCGGTCAGCGTCAATGAAGACATGGTCGGCCACAAATTCGGTGAATTCTCTCCGACCCGCACCTACTACGGTCACGGCGCGGACAAGAAGGCGAAGAGGAAGTAACAATGGGCAAGGCAAAAGCCGAACGCCGGCTGAAGGACAACGAGGCGCAAGCAGTCGCCCGCACGCTCCGCGTCAGCCCCCAGAAGCTCAACCTGGTTGCTGCGGCCATCCGCGGCAAGAAGGTCGAGCGTGCACTCGCTGAGCTGGAGTTCTCCCGCAAGCGCATCGCAGGCGCCGTCAAGAAGACGCTCGAATCTGCGATCGCCAACGCCGAGAACAACCACGATCTCGACGTCGACGCACTCGTCGTCGCCGAGGCCTATGTCGGCAAGTCGATCGTCATGAAGCGTTTCCACGCTCGTGGCCGCGGTCGTGCGTCGCGCATCGAAAAGCCCTTCGCGCACCTGACGATCGTCGTTCGTGAAGTGCAGGCAGCAGAGGAGGCCGCATAATGGGTCAGAAAATCAATCCGATCGGTTTCCGTCTCGGCATCAACCGTACCTGGGATAGCCGCTGGTTTGCGGACAATGCCGAGTATGGCCAGCTGCTGCACGAAGACCTGAAGATGCGCAAGTTCGTCATGAGCGAACTGAAGCAGGCCGGTATTTCCAAGGTGGTTATCGAGCGTCCGCATAAGAAGTGCCGCGTCACGATCCACTCGGCACGTCCGGGCCTGATCATCGGCCGCAAGGGCGCAGACATCGACAAGCTCCGCAAGAAGCTGTCGGACATGACGAATTCGGAAACGCATCTCAACATCGTTGAAGTGCGCAAGCCCGAAGTCGACGCAACGCTGGTCGCTCAGTCGATCGCCCAGCAGCTTGAGCGCCGTGTGGCTTTCCGCCGCGCCATGAAGCGCGCCGTTCAGTCCGCGATGCGTCTTGGCGCCGAAGGCATCAAGATCACCTGCGCCGGCCGTCTCGGCGGTGCTGAAATCGCCCGTACGGAATGGTACCGCGAAGGCCGTGTGCCGCTGCACACCCTGCGCGCCGACATCGACTACGGCACGGCCGAAGCAGAAACCGCATTCGGTATCTGCGGCATCAAGGTCTGGATCTTCAAGGGCGAAATCCTTGAGCACGATCCGATGGCTTCCGAACGTCGCGCGCTGGAAGGCGACGCACAGGGTCCGGCAAGCCGCGAACGCGACCGTGGCGATCGTCGCCGCGAACGCGACAACGCGTAATTAGCGCTGGCGAAAGATAAGCTCGGAGAAGTAAGAAAATGTTGCAGCCAAAGCGTACTAAGTACCGCAAGCAGTTCAAGGGCCGCATCAAGGGCGTCGCCAAGGGCGGTTCTGACCTGGCATTCGGCGAATTCGGCCTGAAGGCTCAGGAGCCCAACCGCGTCAATGCACGCGAGATCGAAGCGGCCCGCCGCGCGATCACGCGTTACATGAAGCGCGCCGGCCGTGTATGGATCCGCGTGTTCCCGGACGTTCCGGTAACCGCAAAGCCGACCGAAGTCCGCATGGGTAAAGGTAAGGGCTCCGTTGAGTACTGGGCATGCAAGGTCAAGCCCGGTCGTATGATGTTCGAGATCGACGGCGTCAGCGAAGAGATCGCCCGCGAGGCGCTTCGCCTCGGCTCTGCCAAGCTCTCGGTCAAGACGCGCTTCGTTCAGCGCATTGCAGAGTAAGGATTGAGCTCATGAAAGCCTCAGACGTTCGCGCGCTCAGCGCCGACCAACTCAAGGACGAGCTTGCCAAGCTGAAGAAGGAGCAGTTCAACCTGCGCTTCCAGAAGGCGACCGGCCAGCTCGAAAAGTCCTCGCGCATCAACGAAGTCCGCAAGGACATCGCCCGCGTGAAAACCATTGCCCGCCAGAAGGCGGCAGAAGTTAAGGCCTAAAGGAAGAAAAACATGCCGAAGCGCATCCTGCAGGGCGTCGTCGTTGGCGACAAGAACGAGAAGACGGTAGTGGTTCGCGTCGAGCGTCGTTTCGCTCACCCGCTGCTCCAGAAGACCGTTCGTCGTTCCAAGAAGTACAAGGCCCACGACGAAAACAACCAGTACAAGATCGGCGATACCGTTTCCATCGAGGAATGCGCGCCGATCTCCAAGGACAAGCGCTGGACGGTCATCGCCGCCCAGGGCAAGTAAACAGAATTTTGTGCGAGGCCTTGCGTCTCGCCGAAATATCTGTATGAAGCAGCGTCAGAACGCTCGAATGCCGGGCGTTCTTTTGCTTTGAGCGCACGGAAGGTCCCGTTCGGGAAACCACCCTGGCACGATCGACCCCGCGCTATTCAGCTATTGCCGTGTTTTACCTGCCGTTACGGCAGGCGGGCCGGCGAACATTTTCATAAGCCGGGGTAGGGGGCTTAGGCCCAACCATTCCGGTAAACCAAGAAGGCGACCTGATATGATTCAGATGCAAACAAACCTCGACGTCGCGGATAATTCCGGCGCACGTCGTGTCATGTGCATCAAGGTGCTGGGCGGCTCGAAGCGCAAGTATGCCTCGATCGGCGACGTCATCGTCGTTTCGATCAAGGAAGCGATCCCGCGCGGCCGCGTGAAGAAGGGTGACGTGATGAAGGCGGTTGTCGTTCGCACCGCCAAGGATATCCGTCGTCCGGATGGCTCCGTCATCCGCTTCGACACCAACGCAGCAGTCCTCATCGACAACAAGAAAGAGCCGATCGGCACCCGTATCTTCGGACCGGTTCCGCGCGAACTTCGCGCCAAGAACCACATGAAGATCATCTCGCTGGCTCCCGAAGTACTGTAAGGAGCGAAGCGATGCAGAAGATTCGTAAAGGCGACAAGGTCGTCATGCTCGCTGGCAAGGACAAGGGCCGTACCGGCGAAGTTGTTCAGGTCATGCCGAAGGAAGATCGTGCCGTCGTTCGCGGCGTCAACGTCGTGAAGCGCCATCAGCGCCAGACGCAGACCCAGGAAGCCGGCATCATCAACAAGGAAGCCCCGGTTCACCTGTCGAACATCGCAATCGTCGACAAGGACGGCAAGCCGACTCGCGTCGGTTTCAAGGTCGTTGACGGCAAGAAGGTCCGTGTGGCCAAGCGTTCTGGAGAAGTGATCGATGGCTGAGGCAAAATACGAGCCGCGGCTCAAGAAGGAATATGTCGAGCGCATCCGCAAGGCGATGCAGGAGAAGTTCTCCTACGCCAACGAGATGATGATCCCGAAGCTCGACAAGATCGTGATCAACATGGGCGTCGGTGAAGCGACCGCTGACTCGAAGAAGCCGACGGTTGCTGCCGCCGACCTCGCAGCGATCGCCGGTCAGAAGCCGGTCATCACCCGCGCACGCAACTCTATCGCTGGCTTCAAGGTCCGCGAAAACATGCCGATCGGCGCGAAGGTCACCCTGCGCGGCGCCCGCATGTACGAGTTCCTGGATCGCCTGGTCAACATCGCGCTCCCGCGCGTTCGCGACTTCCGCGGCCTGAACCCGAAGAGCTTTGACGGCCGTGGCAACTTCGCCATGGGCATCAAGGAGCACATTGTGTTCCCTGAAATCAACTACGACAAGGTTGATCAGATGTGGGGCATGGACATCATCGTTTGCACGACGGCGACGACCGACGACGAAGCACGGGCTCTCCTGAAAGAGTTCAGCTTCCCGTTCCGTCAATAACCGTAACGACGAGCGTAGAAAAGGAACCTGACATGGCGAAGACAAGCGCAGTTGAAAAGAACAAGCGCCGCCGTACTACGGTCGCCAACCAGGCCGCTAAGCGGGCTGCGTTGAAGGCGATCATCATGAACCAGGCTCTTCCGATCGAAGAGCGGTTCAAGGCCTCGATCAAGCTGGCATCCCTGCCGCGCGATGGATCGAAGACCCGCATTCGCAACCGTTGCGAAGTATCGGGCCGTCCGCGCGCATATTACCGCAAACTGCGCATGTCGCGTATTGCGCTGCGTGAACTGGGCAATCTCGGCAAGGTGCCGGGCATCGTCAAGTCGAGCTGGTAAGGAGCAGGTTAGATGACAATGACTGATCCGTTGGGCGATATGCTCACTCGCATCCGTAACGGCGCTTCCCGCCGCAAGTCGTCGGTCTCGACGCCTGCGTCCAAGCTCCGTGCGCGTGTTCTCGATGTTCTGCAGTCCGAAGGCTACATCCGTGGCTATTCCGTTGTCGATTTCGGCAATGGCAAGTCGGAGCTCAACATCGAGCTGAAATATTATGAAGGCGCGTCGGTGATCCGTGAGATCGGCCGCGTGTCCAAGCCGGGCCGCCGGGTTTATGTCTCGGTCAAGTCCATTCCGCAGGTCGCGAACGGTCTCGGCATCACCATCCTTTCGACTCCGAAGGGTGTGATGGCCGATCACCAGGCTCGTGAACAGAACGTTGGTGGCGAGGTTCTTTGCTCGGTCTTCTAAGATCGGGCAGGGATCTCCATAGCGAACAGACAGGATTGAAACATGTCTCGTATCGGTAAGAAGCCCGTTCAGGTGCCTGCTGGGATCACGGCTACGGTCGATGGCCAGAAGGTTACCGCAAAGGGCCCGAAGGGCGAGCTGTTTTTCGTCGCCAACGACGAAATCAGCCTCAAGCTCGAAAATAACGCGGTCGTCGTGACGCCGCTGAACCAGTCCAAGGATGCGCGTTCGAAGTGGGGCATGTCCCGCACGATGATCGAAGGCATCTTCAAGGGCGTCAAGGACGGTTACGAGCGCAAGCTCGAAATCAACGGCGTCGGTTATCGCGCCGCCATGCAGGGCAAGAACCTGCAGCTGGCTCTCGGTTTCAGCCATGACGTGGTCTATGAGCCGCCTGTCGGCATCTCGATTGCTGTTCCGAAGCCGACTGAAATCATCGTCAGCGGCATCAACAAGCAGCAGGTCGGTCAGGTCGCCGCCGAAATCCGCGAATATCGCGGTCCTGAGCCCTATAAGGGCAAGGGCGTCAAGTATGCTGACGAGCGCATCGTCCGCAAAGAAGGCAAGAAGAAGTAAGGATCACGCGAAATGGCTAGCAGGAAAGAAGCACTTGCACGTCGTGCCAACCGCGTGCGCCGTCATCTCAAGTCGGTGGCCAATGGCCGTCCGCGCCTGTCGGTTCATCGCTCCTCGAAGAACATCTACGCTCAGATCATCGATGATGTGGCCGGCAAGACGCTTGCGTCTGCCTCCACCCTTGAGAAGGATCTGCGCGGTTCTCTGAAGACCGGTGCCGATACCGCCGCCGCCGCCGTCGTAGGTAAGCTCGTCGCCGAGCGCGCCTCCAAGGCCGGTGTTACCGAAGTCGTGTTCGACCGTGGCGCCTTCATTTATCACGGCCGCATCAAGGCTCTCGCCGAAGCGGCCCGCGAAGGCGGTCTCACCTTCTGATCAGTTTCCGGCCGGACGCTCTTGCGCCGGCCGGATTTTCGCCGGACCGCGGGTACTTCTCTAAAGAAGGGGAGGCTCATGCGGTCCACATTCGTTTGCCGATTGCACCCGGAAAAGAAAAAGGAAGAGGACAATGGCACAGGAAAGAAGGCCGCAGCGGGAAGACCGCCAGAGCCGTGAAGAGCGCGATAGCGAATTCGTCGACAAGCTTGTCGCGATCAACCGCGTCGCCAAGGTCGTCAAGGGCGGCCGTCGTTTTGGTTTCGCAGCACTCGTCGTCGTCGGCGACCAGAAGGGCCGCGTCGGCTTCGGCCATGGCAAGGCGCGTGAAGTGCCGGAGGCCATCCGCAAGGCTACCGAAGCCGCAAAGCGCGAGCTGATCTTCGTACCGCTGCGTGACGGCCGTACGCTGCACCACGACGTCCATGGCCGCCATGGCGCCGGCAAGGTTCTGCTGCGCTCGGCCAAGGTCGGTACCGGCATCATCGCCGGCGGTCCGATGCGCGCCGTTTTCGAAACGCTCGGCATGCACGACGTCGTCGCCAAGTCGACCGGTTCGTCGAACCCTTACAACATGGTTCGCGCCACCTTCGACGCTCTGAAGCACCAGGTTCACCCGAAGGACATCGCAGCTCAGCGCGGCATCAAGTATGCAACGCTGCAGGCTCGTCGTAGCGCCTCCGGCAACGCCTCTGAAGAATAAGAGGAGCTGACCAATGGCCAAGGCTACCAAGAAGGCTGAAGCGAAGACTGTTACGATCGAACAGGTCGGCAGCCCGATTCGCCGTCCGGACGTCCAGCAGCGCACGCTGATCGGTCTCGGATTGAACAAGATGCACCGTCGCCGCACGCTGGAGGACACTCCTTCGGTTCGTGGCATGATCCGTGCTGTCCAGCATCTCGTTCGCATCGTCGACGAGAAGTGAGACGGAGGAAACGCTCATGAAACTCAATGAAATCAAGGACAACGAAGGTTCGACCCACAGCCGCAAGCGCCTCGGCCGCGGTATCGGTTCGGGCTCGGGCAAGACCGGTGGTCGCGGTGTCAAGGGTCAGAAGTCCCGTTCCGGCGTCGCCATCAACGGCTTCGAAGGCGGCCAGATGCCGATCTATCGTCGTCTGCCGAAGCGCGGCTTCAACAACATCTTCGCAGCCGACTACGTCGTCGTATCGCTGGCCCGTATCCAGGCTGCCGTCGATGCCGGCAAGCTGGACGTGAAGGCGACCGTTGACGCAGCTGCCCTCAAGGCCGCCGGCGTCATCCGTCGCGCCAAGGACGGCGTTCGCGTTCTCGCCGACGGCGAGCTCAAGGCCAAGATCACGCTCGAAGTTGCAGGCGCTTCCAAGTCGGCCGTCGAGAAGATCGAAAAGGCCGGCGGCAAGATAACGCTGCTTTCGGCTCCTGCAGCAGCCGAATAATAATAATCTGATGATATGTCGCCCGGGGTGCTTCACACCGGGCGATTTTGCTCCCATATGTGGGCCTCACAAAAACTTGGCTGGCGCGCCCGCGTCATGCCGGTAAGACTGGAAACAAGGGTGAGGCATGGGGTTGCGCTGCAATCCGTTCCAAGCCCGGTTTTGAATAATTTCATACTGATTCCGGGGCCGGCTATCCCCCAGAGACGCCGGAATTGGTAGCGCGGAGAAACGCATGGCTTCTGCAGCGGAACAATTGGCATCCAACCTCAATTTTTCGACCTTTGCCAAAGCCGAGGATCTGAAGAAGCGCCTGTGGTTCACACTGGCAGCTCTCCTCGTCTATAGGCTCGGCACCCATATTCCGCTTCCGGGTCTCAATCCCGAAGCCTATGCCCAGGCTTTCCGCGGCCAGGCAGGCGGCATTCTCGGCCTTTTCAACATGTTCTCGGGCGGCGCCGTTCAGCGCATGGCGATTTTCGCGCTCGGCATCATGCCCTACATCTCCGCTTCGATCATCGTGCAGCTCATGACCTCGGTCGTGCCGGCGCTCGAAAACCTGAAGAAGGAAGGCGAGCAGGGCCGCAAGATCATCAACCAGTACACCCGCTACGGCACCGTCATTCTCGGCGCGCTTCAGGCCTACGGCATCGCCGCCGGTCTCGAGAGCGGCCAGGGCCTCGTCGTCGATCCGGGCTGGTTCTTCCGTGTTTCCACCGTTCTGACGCTGCTCGGCGGCACGATGTTCCTGATGTGGCTCGGCGAGCAGATCACCTCGCGCGGCATCGGCAACGGTATTTCGCTGATCATCTTCGCCGGTATCGCAGCCGGTCTTCCGAGCGCTCTTGCCGGTACTCTCGAACTCGGCCGCACCGGCGCGCTGTCGACCACTCTCATCCTGCTCGTCATCATCGTCGCGATCGGCGTCATCGGTGTCATCGTCTTCGTGGAGCGAGCCCAGCGCCGGTTGCTGATCCAGTATCCGAAGCGTCAGGTCGGCAACCGCATGTTCCAGGGCGATACCTCGCACCTGCCGCTGAAGCTGAACACCTCTGGCGTGATTCCGGCGATCTTTGCCTCCTCGCTGCTGCTTCTGCCGGCGACGGTCGCAGGCTTTGCCAACACCACGGCTATGCCCGCCTGGGCGACGTCGATCGTTGCCGCCCTCGGCCATGGCCAGCCGCTCTACATGGTGCTGTATGCGGCGCTGATCGCCTTCTTCGCCTTCTTCTATACGGCCATCGTCTTCAATCCGAAGGACACGGCCGACAATCTGAAGAAGCATGGCGGCTTTATCCCCGGTATCCGTCCGGGTGAACGCACCGCCGAATATATCGACTACGTGCTGACCCGCATCACGGTCATCGGCGCGATCTATCTGGTCTTCGTCTGCATCCTTCCGGAGATTCTGGTGTCGCAAACCGGCATTCCATTATCCCTTGGTGGGACTTCGCTTTTGATCGTGGTTAGCGTAACTCTTGATACGGTTGCACAGATCCAGGGTCACCTGATCGCGCAGCAATACGAAGGCCTGATCAAGAAATCGAAGTTGCGTGGAGGAAAGAGGGGGCGATGAGACTTATCCTTTTGGGGCCGCCGGGCGCGGGTAAGGGAACCCAGGCCCAGCGGATCGTGGAAAAGCACGGCATTCCGCAGCTTTCCACGGGTGATATGCTGCGTGCGGCGGTGAACGCCGGTACCGAAGTCGGCAAGCGCGCCAAAGCGGTGATGGACGCCGGCAAGCTGGTCTCGGACGAGATCGTCATCGCCATCGTCTCCGAGCGAATCGATCAGCCCGATTGCGCCAACGGTTTCATTCTCGACGGCTTCCCCAGGACGCTCGTCCAGGCGGACGCCACCGAGGCGATGCTGAGGGCGAAGGGTCTCGGTCTCTCCGTCGTCATCGAATTCCGTGTCGATGATGCCGAACTGGTCCGTCGTGTTGCCGGCCGCTATTCCTGCGCACAGTGCGGCAGCGTCTATCATGACACCGACAAGGTTCCGGCCAATGAAGGTGTGTGCGACAAGTGCGGTTCCACCCACTTCAAGCGCCGCCCGGACGACACTCCGGAGACCATGACGGCCCGGCTGCAGGTCTATTACAAGGAGACCTCACCGCTGATCGGCTACTACCATGCCAAGGGCAAGCTCAAGTCCGTCGACGGCATGGCGGAGATCGATCAGGTGACCGCCGAGGTCGAAGGCATTCTTTCCAAGCTTTAAGGCTTTGAAAATAAAACTTGGCGGAACGGTTGCTTTTCAGCAGTGATTCCGCTAAACACCGCGCCAACTCGCGACATTCCATGCGATCGGCGCGGATTTCCCAGGGAAGTCCGGGTTCGGTCGTGTTGACATGTTGCGGACCTAAATTTGAACGGGCGGTTCTCAAGGACCGCATAACGAAGCCCACTTGCCGGATGGCAACTGGAATGCAAGGAGAACAGGCGTGGCACGTATCGCTGGCGTCAACATCCCGACTGCAAAGCGCGTTGTCATCGCGCTGACCTACATTCACGGGATCGGTCCGAAATTCGCACAGGAAATCGTCGAGAAGGTCGGTATTCCGGCTGAACGTCGTGTGCATCAGCTGACGGACGCTGAAGTCCTTCAGATCCGCGAAGCCATCGACCGCGACTATCAGGTCGAGGGTGATCTTCGTCGCGAAACCGCGATGAACATCAAGCGCCTGATGGACCTCGGCTGCTACCGCGGCCTGCGTCATCGCCGCGGCCTTCCGGTCCGCGGTCAGCGCACGCACACCAATGCCCGCACCCGCAAAGGTCCGGCAAAGGCAATCGCTGGCAAGAAGAAGTAATTTCCGGGAAACCGGAGTGGGGAGGCTGGCGGTCCGCGCCGGCCTCTTTTGAGTTTGGAGCGGGGCCGTATAGGCGCCGTTCCGGTGTAGCCGCTGGCATTACGGCGGTGAAGAGATCAACGAAAGGAATACCATGGCTAAGGAAGCCGTCCGCGTTCGCCGTCGCGAGCGCAAGAATATCTCGTCGGGTGTCGCTCACGTCAACTCGACCTTCAACAACACGATGATCACCATCACTGATGCGCAGGGCAATGCGATTGCCTGGTCGTCGGCTGGCGCCAAGGGCTTCAAGGGCTCGCGCAAGTCGACCCCTTTCGCTGCCCAGATCGCTGCCGAAGACTGCGCCAAGAAGGCCCAGGAACACGGCATGAAGTCGCTGGAAGTCGAAGTCTGCGGTCCGGGTTCGGGCCGTGAATCGGCTCTGCGCGCGCTCCAGGCTGCCGGTTTCATGATCACGTCCATCCGCGACGTGACCCCGATCCCGCACAATGGCTGCCGTCCGCGCAAGAAGCGCCGCGTCTGATCATCGCTCTCGTCACCGGTGAGCGCCTTCGCGCTCCCGGTGGTTTTCAAGCTCGGTTGCCACGATTGGATGGTGGCAACGAACGGAAGGCAAACTCATGATTCAGAAGAACTGGCAGGAACTGATCAAGCCGAACAAGGTGGAGTTCTCCTCGAGCTCGCGCACCAGGGCGACGCTCGTTGCCGAACCGCTGGAGCGCGGCTTCGGCCTCACCCTCGGCAACGCGTTGCGTCGCGTTCTGCTCTCCTCGCTGCGCGGCGCTGCCGTCACGGCGGTGCAGATCGACGGCGTGCTGCATGAATTCTCCTCGATTCCGGGCGTTCGCGAGGACGTGACGGACATCGTGCTCAACATCAAGGAAATCGCCATCAAGATGGATGGCGACGACGCAAAACGCATGGTCGTGCGCAAGCAGGGCCCGGGCGTTGTCACGGCTGGCGACATCCAGACGGTCGGCGATATCGAAATCCTCAACCCCGAGCATGTCATCTGCACGCTCGACGAGGGCGCCGAAATCCGCATGGAGTTCACCGTCAACAACGGCAAGGGCTACGTTCCGGCCGAGCGCAATCGTGCGGAAGATGCTCCGATCGGTCTCATCCCGGTCGACAGCCTCTATTCGCCGGTCAAGAAGGTGTCCTACAAGGTTGAAAACACCCGCGAAGGACAGGTTCTCGACTACGACAAGCTGAACATGACCATCGAAACCGATGGCTCGATCACCGGCGAAGACGCCGTCGCTTTCGCGGCGCGCATCCTCCAGGATCAGCTTGGCGTCTTCGTCAACTTCGACGAGCCGCAGAAGGAAACCGAAGAGGAAGCAGTCACCGAACTCGCTTTCAACCCGGCTCTCCTCAAGAAGGTGGACGAACTCGAACTGTCGGTCCGTTCGGCAAACTGCCTGAAGAACGACAACATCGTCTACATCGGCGACCTCATTCAGAAGACCGAAGCAGAAATGCTCCGCACACCGAATTTTGGTCGCAAGTCGCTGAACGAAATCAAGGAAGTTCTCGCTTCCATGGGCCTGCACCTCGGCATGGAAGTGCCGGCATGGCCGCCCGAGAACATCGAAGATCTCGCCAAGCGTTACGAAGACCAGTACTGAGCGGCGTGAGGAAAAGTGTAAAGCGGTTTTCCGCCCGCACGCCGATCGCAAGAACATAACAAAAGGCAGGCTCTTTCGGCTGCCTTTCCCCGTCAAACAGCAGGCCGATCGCCTGCATGTGCCAGGAAACGGCAGGCCCACTTAGCGTAAGGGCACCTGCATTAAAGGAGAATAGCAATGCGCCATGGTAAAGCCGGCCGCAAGCTGAATAGAACTGCAAGCCACCGCAAGGCGATGTTCGCCAACATGGCGGCTTCGCTCATCACCCACGAGCAGATCGTCACGACCCTGCCGAAGGCCAAGGAAATCCGCCCGATCGTCGAGAAGCTCGTCACGCTCGGCAAGCGCGGCGACCTGCACGCTCGCCGTCAGGCGATCTCGCAGATCCGTGATGCCGCTGTCGTTTCGAAGCTGTTCGACACGATCGCAACGCGCTACGCCACCCGCAACGGCGGCTACCTGCGCATCATGAAGGCCGGCTTCCGCCAGGGCGACAATGCCGCTTTGGCCGTGATCGAATTCGTTGATCGCGACACCTACGCCAAGGGCGCAGCCGACAAGGCCCGCGTGGCTGCCGAAGAGCAGGCCGTCGCTGCCTAAGATTTTCCGGTTTCGGAAAACAAGAAAGCCGGGCCTTGCGCCCGGCTTTTTATTTATGCCCGCCTTTTGAAGAGTGAGCAGCCCCATGATCGACCACATGACCGTCGCGGTAAGTGATTTGTCGAAGAGCAAGCTCTTCTACGAAAAAGCGTTTCTACCATTGGGTTACAGGCTTGCTTTCGGTAAGGAGAATGTCTTCTGGGCCTTCGATATCGGCAATGGCTGCCTGTTCGAGATCCAGCAGGCGGAAAGTCCGCCGCCTTTGACCCGCATTCACGTCGCCTTTAGGGCGCGCAGCAAGGCGGAGGTCGATGCCTTTCATCACGCCGCACTCGATGCCGGCGCCAGGGATAACGGTGGCCCCGGCCCACGCCCGGAATATGCTCCCGATTATTACGCCTGCTTCGTGCTTGATCCCGATGGCTACAATATCGAGGCAACGATCAACGACCAGGCAGTCGGAACGTGAGAGGCGCCTTTGTAAATCTGCCCGGGTGCACGCAAGTCCGGCGTTTCGCAGTCCTGCTGCTCATTATCGTTTCCGGTTTGACGCTCAGACGCTTCGGCTATGCAGCCGATCTGCCCTCCCTCGTCGTTAAATATGGCGGGTCGCTGCTTTGGGGAGCCATGGTCTATTTCCTGCTGGCACTTGCCGTTACATCTCGCACAGCAAGAATGCCGTCCGCAGGAATCGCTGCCCTGGCGCTGGCTGTCGCCATCTGCGTTGAATTTTTCCGGCTCTACCACACACCCTGGCTCGATGCATTTCGATTAACGACTGCCGGAGCCTTGCTGCTTGGGCGAGTATTCTCGCTCTGGAATATCTTGGCATACGCCATCGGCATAGCGGTGGCCTTTGCCTTTGACCCTGCGCATCGCCAATCATCGCCTTCGCGGCGTGGATCATCACGAAGCTGATGATTCCACGGCGCGGCCACGTAGCCGCCCCTGGCTCTTCTTCCGGCTGCGGGCAATCGGCCGGTAGGAACGGTAGAGGATGAGCGCAACGATCAGTCCGACATAGATATATTGTTCGAGATCGAGGATCTTGGTCGACAGCGCGAAGTGCAGCGCCCCGCAGGCGGCGATGATGTAGACCAGGCGATGCAGCCAGGTCCAGTTCTTGCCGAGGCGGCGGATGGAGAAATTGTTGGATGTCGCAGCCAGCGGCGCGAGCATTGCGAGCCCCGCCATGCCGAACATGATGAAGGGGCGCTTCAGCACGTCGTTGATGACGGCCTGGATATCCATTGCCTGGTCGAGCACCATGTAGACGGTGAAATGCATCAGCGCGTAGTAGAAGGTCAACAGGCCGAGCGCGCGGCGATAGCGCAGATAGTTCCAGCCGAAAAGCTCGCGGGCAGGGGAGACGGCCAGCGTCAGTATCAGGAAACGGATCGTCCAGATGCCGAGGAATAGCTCGAAGGTCTTGACCGGATCGGCGCCGAGCTGATCGGTCGCGCCGAGGTAAAAGGTCCAGGCAGCCGGCACGAGCCCCACGACATACAGCAGCCAGACGGAGGCGGGCTGCCAGCGCTTGGGGATGGCGAGCGAGAGTTCCGCCATCAGAAATTCGCCTTCAGATCCATGCCGGCATAGAGGCTCGCCACCTCATCGGCATAGCCGTTGAAGGGCAGGGTGGGGTGGCGGCTGGCGCCGAAGAAGCCGCTTTCGCCGATGCGCCGTTCGGTGGCCTGGCTCCAGCGCGGATGGTCGACGGCCGGGTTGACGTTGGCGTAAAAGCCGTATTCCTGCGGGTTGGTCACCTGCCAGGTGTTCTTCGGCTGCTGGTCGGTGAGCGTGATCCTGACGATCGATTTGATGCCCTTGAAGCCGTACTTCCATGGCACGACGAGGCGGATCGGCGCGCCGTTCTGGTTCGGCAGGGTTTCGCCATAGAGCCCGACGGCAAGCAGCGTCAGCGGATGGCGCGCCTCGTCCAGGCGAAGGCCCTCGACATAGGGCCAGTCGAGCGACTGGAAGAAACCCTTCTGCCCTGGCATTTCCTCCGGCCGCACGACGGTTTCGAAGGCGACATATTTGGCGCTGCCGAGCGGCTCCACCTTGTCGAGCAGCGATGCCAGCGGAAAGCCGTCCCACGGAATGACCATCGACCAGGCCTCGACGCAGCGCATCCGATAGGTGCGTTCCTCGATCGGGAATTCCTTCATCAGCGCCTCGACGTCGAAGGTGCCAGGCTTGTTGACCATGCCGTCGATCTTGACCGTCCAGGGCAACGGTTTGAAATCGCCGGAAAGAGCGGCGGGATCGCCCTTGTCGAGGCCGAATTCATAGAAATTGTTGTAGGTCGTCACGTCCTTGAGCGGCGTCGCTTTCTCATCGACCTTGTACTTGCTCTCGACGGCGGAAAGTGCTGCCGCGCTCGCCTTGCCTGCGCCGTAGAGCGCCATGGCGCCAAGCGTTGCAGCACCCAGGAATTCGCGGCGGCGCATATAGACCTGGCGCGGCGTGATTTCCGATGAAGCGATCTTCGGTGGGCGATAAGTCGGCATGTCAAAACCTCCTGGGCGGCTTTCCGACTATAGTCCTTAAACGAAGCGCCCGCATGTTCGGATCAATCTCTATGCCTTGAATACCATCGACGGGAAGCCAATTTTTTGTGTACGCCTGTGATGGAATAGGCTGTAACAAAACGTCTCGTCGAACCGTATATGATCGATGCGCGTCGTATCTCTTCCTCCGGTGGCGTACCGGATTTGGCCTTCCCGGTAGTGACAGCCCCCGTCGATTGGATTAGGACAATTCCAAACAGCAGCGATCGCCTGGCCGCAAGCTCCAAAGCTGCCCGCTTCGCCTGATATTTCCGACACGTCGAGGACGATACCGATGCCAGCTTACCGTTCCAGAACCACGACCCACGGCCGCAACATGGCGGGCGCGCGCGGCCTTTGGCGCGCCACGGGCATGAAGGATTCGGATTTCGGCAAGCCGATCATCGCCGTGGTGAATTCCTTCACCCAGTTCGTGCCCGGCCACGTGCACCTGAAGGATCTCGGCCAGCTCGTCGCCCGCGAAATCGAGGCTGCCGGCGGCGTCGCCAAGGAATTTAACACGATAGCCGTCGACGACGGCATCGCCATGGGCCATGACGGCATGCTCTATTCGCTGCCCTCGCGCGAGCTCATCGCCGACAGCGTCGAATACATGGTCAATGCCCATTGCGCCGATGCCATGGTCTGCATCTCCAACTGCGACAAGATCACCCCCGGCATGCTGATGGCGTCGCTGCGTCTCAACATCCCCACGGTTTTCGTCTCGGGCGGCCCGATGGAGGCCGGCAAGGTCGTGCTGCACGGCAAGACACATGCCCTCGATCTCGTCGACGCCATGGTCGCCGCAGCCGACGACAAGATCTCCGATGAAGACGTCAAGGTCATCGAGCGCTCGGCCTGTCCGACCTGCGGTTCGTGCTCCGGCATGTTTACCGCGAACTCCATGAACTGCCTGACCGAAGCGCTCGGCCTGTCGCTGCCCGGCAACGGCTCGACGCTCGCCACCCATGCGGACCGCAAGCGCCTGTTCGTCGAGGCGGGCCACCTGATCGTCGATCTCGCCCGCCGTTATTACGAGCAGGACGACGTCAAGGCGCTGCCGCGCACCATCGCCTCAAAGCAGGCCTTCGAGAATGCCATGGCGCTCGATATCGCCATGGGCGGTTCCACCAATACCGTCCTGCACATCCTTGCCGCCGCCCATGAAGGCGAGGTCGATTTCACCATGACCGATATCGACGCGCTGTCGCGCCGTGTGCCATGCCTGTCGAAGGTCGCGCCCGCCAAGAGCGATGTGCATATGGAAGACGTCCATCGCGCCGGCGGCATCATGTCGATCCTGGGCGAACTCGACAAAGGCGGCCTGCTGAACCGCGATTGCCCGACCGTCCACGCCGAGACGCTTGGCGATGCGATCGATCGCTGGGACATCACCCGCACCAGCAGCGACACTGTCCGCAACTTTTATCGCGCCGCCCCCGGTGGCATCCCAACCCAGGTCGCCTTCAGCCAGGAGGCCCGCTGGGATGAGCTCGACACGGATCGCCAGAACGGCGTCATCCGTTCGGTCGAGCATCCCTTCTCCAAGGACGGCGGCCTTGCCGTGCTCAAGGGCAACCTTGCGATCGACGGATGCATCGTCAAGACGGCCGGCGTCGATGAATCGATCCTGAAATTCTCCGGCCCCGCCCGCGTCTTCGAAAGCCAGGACGCGTCGGTCAAGGCGATCCTCGCCAATGAGATCAAATCAGGCGACGTCGTCGTCATCCGCTACGAAGGCCCGAAGGGCGGCCCGGGCATGCAGGAAATGCTGTATCCGACGAGCTATCTGAAGTCGAAGGGCCTCGGCAAGGCTTGCGCTCTCATCACCGATGGCCGTTTCTCCGGCGGCACCTCCGGCCTCTCGATCGGCCACGTCTCGCCGGAAGCGGCCAACGGCGGCACGATCGGCCTGGTGCGCGAAGGCGACATGATCGATATCGATATCCCGAACCGCACGATCAGCCTGCGAGTCGACGAAGCCGAACTCGCTGCTCGCCGCGCCGAGCAGGACGGCAAGGGCTGGCAGCCCACGGAAGTCCGCAAGCGCAATGTCACGACCGCGCTGAAGGCCTATGCCGCCTTCGCAACCAGCGCCGACCGCGGTGCCGTGCGCGATCTGAACGCCCGCTGAGTAGTCTCGAACTACGACCCGCTGATTAAGAGTCAGCTGCTTTGCCAACCGGTCGCTTTCAAAGCGGCCGGTTGATGTTTTTATAGGTTTCGCCGAGCTGTTTCATACGCTCGTCATAGGTGGCCTTCAGGCAGGCGGCATCCGCTCCGCATTCCTGCCGCTTCTTTAGCCAAGCCGTTTGCTCGTCCTGCAATGTTCCGCGTGAGCCCATGGCCAGCAGGCCGGAGAGCAGCTCGAAGGTGGTTGCCATCCTGACGTCGGCATCATTGAGCGCGCGGTTGTCGCAGATTGCCTTTTCGTCCGGCTTCAATTCCTTCTGATCGCAATCGAAGCTGGCCGCCGCGGCCATGTCAGATGCAGAAATCAGGATTGCCAAACCAAAGGCCGCCGTCATCGCTCTTGTCGTCATCATTCATATGTCCCTGTTGCCGTCGTTCAGGCCAGCTTGCGCAGTGCCAGAGCCAGGAAGATGATGCAGGTGAGCCAGACGGCAAGGATGAAGATCAGTCCGGCTCGGCCGGAGGGGCGCTCGATGCGTCTTGCGGCTTCCTCCCGTAGTTCGCGCATGACGTCGGCGGGAACGAGGCGTGTCGCCAGCAGGATGCCGAGCGGAACGATCAGGAGATCGTCGAGATAGCCGAGCACGGGAATGAAATCGGGGATCAGATCGACGGGTGATAGCGCATAGGCCGCAACGGCGCCGGCCACCGCTTTCGCATACCAGGGCACACGGCGGTCTCGGGCTGCAAGCCACAGCGCAACGATGTCACGCTTCAGTGACTTCGTCCAGATTTTGGCTTTTGATATCAGTTGCATGGCCGATTTTCCTGAATCGAATTCACAATGGCTTCAAGACATTCCCTTGCCTTATTCTTCCATGCTTCCGCCCTCTTTCCTTTCTAGCGTCGGACGCTACAACGTTGCTCAAGAGGATTCAAAAGGGATACCCATGCAAGGCCTGTTCAAGCGCGCTTCCGTCTCGCTGTTCGCACTCATGCTCGTTCTGCCGGCTGCCGTTCATGCGCAGACGGCGAAGACCGTGCCGGAGAGCCAGATGCAGATGCAGCTCTCCTTCGCGCCGCTCGTCAAACAGACGTCGGGCGCCGTCGTCAATGTCTATGCGGAAAAGATCGTCCAACGACAGTCGCCCTTTGCCGGCGATCCCTTCTTCGAGCAGTTTTTCGGCCAGCAGATGCCGAACCGCTCCGAGAAGCAGTCTTCGCTCGGTTCCGGCGTGATCGTCGAGGCGAACGGCACCGTGGTGACCAACAATCACGTCATAGAAGGCGCCGACGACATCAAGGTGGCGCTGTCGGATGGGCGCGAATTCCCCTGCAAGGTGGTGTTGCGCGATGATCGTGTCGATCTCGCCGTGCTGAAGATCGATAGCAAGGAGAGCTTTCCGACACTGCCGATCGCCAATTCCGACACCGTCGAAGTCGGCGATCTCGTCCTGGCCATCGGCAATCCCTTCGGTGTCGGCCAGACGGTGACGAGTGGTATCGTTTCGGCGCTTGCCCGTAACCAGGTGGTCAAGAACGAGTTCGGCTTCTTCATCCAGACCGACGCGTCGATCAATCCCGGCAATTCCGGCGGCGCGCTGATGAACATGAAGGGCGAACTGATCGGCATCAACACCGCGATCTTCTCGCGCGGCGGCGGCTCGAACGGCATCGGCTTCGCCATCCCCGCCAATCTGGTCAAAGTGTTTCTCGCTTCCGCCGATGCCGGCGTCAAATCCTTCGAGCGGCCCTATGTCGGCGCGAGTTTCGATGCCGTGACGTCGGAAGTTGCTGAAGCTCTCGGGCTAAACAAGGCCCGCGGTGCGCTGGTGATCAAGGTCTCCGATGGCGGGCCGGCGGCGAAAGCCGGGCTCAAGGCGGGCGAAATCGTCACCGCCGTCAACGGCATCTCGGTCGAACATCCCGATGCATTGCTGTATCGCCTGACGACGGCCGGCCTCGGCCAGTCGGTCAATCTTACCGTCATCGAGAACGGTCGCGAGCAGCAGCTGTCGCTGGCGCTTGCCCGTGCGCCGGAAACCTCGCCGCGCGACCAGCGCACGATTGGCGGCCACACGCCGTTTACCGGCGCCGTCGTCGAGAACCTGTCGCCGCGTGTCGCCGACGAGTTGCGCATGCCGTCGGAATCGGCCGGCGTCGTCGTTTCTGATGTCAAAGAGGATTCGCCGGCGGCCCGTCTCGGCTTCGAGCCCAAGGATATCATCGTCTCGATCAACGGCACGGAAGTGAAATCGACCAGCGAGCTGTCCGAGATCGCCGATAGCGACCCCGGCCTCTGGCGGGTGGAGATCGAGCGCGACGGCCAGCGGATCCGGCAGTTCTTCCGATGAGCAATGATCTCTTCGCGCCGCGTATTCCGGAGGAGGTCGCCGCCAGGCGGCCGCTTGCCGACAGGCTGCGGCCGAAGACGCTCGCCGATGTCACCGGCCAGGAACATCTGACCGGTGAGGACGGCGTGCTGAAGCGCATGATCGAAAGCGGTTCGCTCGGCTCGATGATCTTTTGGGGGCCGCCCGGCACCGGCAAGACGACGGTGGCCCGGCTGTTGTCAGGCGAGGCTGGGCTGTCCTTTGAGCAGATATCGGCGATCTTTTCCGGTGTTGCCGACCTCAAGAAGGTGTTCGAGGCCGCCCGCCTGCGCCGCATGGACGGCCGTCAGACGCTGTTGTTCGTCGACGAGATCCATCGTTTCAACCGCGCCCAGCAGGACAGTTTCCTGCCTGTCATGGAGGATGGCACCGTCATCCTCGTCGGCGCCACCACCGAAAATCCGTCCTTCGAGCTCAACGCCGCTCTGCTGTCGCGCGCCCGGGTGCTGACCTTCAAGTCGCATGACGAGGAGAGCCTCAAGGAGCTGCTGAAGCGCGCCGAAGCGATCGAGCAGAAGCCGCTGCCGCTGACGGAAGAGGCCCGCGCCAGCCTGATCCGCATGGCCGATGGTGACGGCCGCGCCGTGCTGACGCTCGCCGAAGAGGTCTGGCGCGCGGCGCGCGAGGGCGAGACCTTCGACACCGAAGGGTTGACACGCATCGTCCAGAGGCGCGCACCGGTCTATGACAAGGCGCAGGACGGTCACTACAATCTGATTTCGGCGCTGCATAAATCCGTCCGCGGTTCGGACCCGGATGCCGCTCTCTATTATCTCGCCCGCATGTTCGATGCCGGCGAAGATCCGCTCTATCTCGGCCGGCGGCTGGTGCGCATGGCGGTGGAGGATATCGGCCTTGCCGACCCGCAGGCGCTGGTGATCTGCAACGCCGCCAAGGATGCCTACGAGTACCTCGGCTCGCCGGAAGGCGAACTGGCGCTCGCCCAGGCCTGCGTCTATCTCGCCACCGCACCGAAATCGAATGCCGTCTACACGGCCTTCAAGGCTGCAAGCCAGGCCGCAAAGCAGAACGGCTCGCTGCTGCCGCCGAAGCATATTCTCAATGCGCCGACGAAATTGATGAAGGGCGAGGGTTACGGCGAGGGCTATCGCTACGATCACGACGAGCCGGATGCTTTTTCAGGCCAGGATTATTTTCCGGAGAAGATGGGCCGACAGACCTTTTACGATCCGCCGGAGCGCGGCTTCGAGCGGGATATCCGCAAGCGGCTGGAATGGTGGGCAAAACTACGAAAAGAGCGAAATCCCCGCTGACGCGTGGGCGGGGCTCAACCGCCGAGAGCGACCGCTATGGCGACCAGAAGCAATCCGAGACAGGTCATCGTCATCCCTGCATAAAAAGGCCTGCCTCCCGAAAATTTCGCCCACGCATAACCCGACACGAACAGCAGCATGATGAGAACCAGGTTGCTGACCCTCAGAGCTATGTGCGCGCTGTCGATGAGAAGGAAAGGGGTCACGGCCGGAATGGACGTAACCGAGACGAGAAAGAAGACCGCGATTGCGGCAAAGAGATCAGCTTTCGAGAGGGACGCCTTCACAGGATCGGCCCTGCGTGCGAGCGTCAGCAGTGATCGATAGAGCGCGTCTGCATCGGCAGCCTTTGCAGAAAACGGTGCCTCGTCGATCGGGAATTCTTTCGCGAGCATCTTGAGCGCCGCAGTCTCGCTTCCGGCGGCTTTGATTTGCCGAAAAAGGCGCAGCCGCCTGCTTTTGTAAAACGTCGTCCCCAGAACGAATAATACGGCGTCAATGATCCCCCAGGCGACGTTGCATCCGATTGTTGCGACGATCAATTCGTGGGCATCCAACCCTTCTTCTTCGAGAACAAGCCTCGAACCCACGGTCAAAGTCAGCGCCATGATCAATCCGAAAAGAACTTCGCCGAGTGCATCGCCGGGATCGATGATATCGGTGACACGATCGATCGGGTTCGAAGCCATGGACCGCCCCAGGTAATGGAGATTATCGTCTGCTGCTCCTTGCTCCGCCATCAGAGCATGTATGGGCAGCTGACGGCACGGGGCAAGCCTCGCGATCGGAGAATTGTGACCGAGGTCTCGGCCCGATTCATTGATCGTGATCAAGATCAGCACGATTGGGTGCCTTGTGACACGGTTTTTCCGAGTGCGTTCTGCACTCGCCCTCGCGCGTTGAAAAGATGCGCGGTGCTGCAAAGCTCAGGAGGGGCGCGGCGTCTTCTGATTGACCGGCGCGGCGATCACCTTGACGGCGGATTCCGCAAGTCCGTGATGGCCTTCCATGTCGACGACGATATGCCAGTGGCCACTTTCGGGTATGGCAAGCTTGACCGGTGATTTCCGCGCCACGCCGCCGATATATTTGAAGTCGAGAACCTCGGTGAAGCGCTGGAAATTCGGCGCCGTCATCAGACGAACATTGTTTACCGCATTCAACGACACCTCGACGATCGTTCCGGCGCGCTGTTCCTTGAGATCGTAGTGGGTGAAGCGGAAATTCGGTTTCGGCATCGGTCTCGCGGCGTCTGAAATCTTTACGGCGAGATTTTACCAGCATGCCGGTTAACGAAAAGTTGGAAATAGGCTTTTCAGCCTATGCCTGCCTTCTCCCGCCGTGTGGGAATCGCGCATAGAGGGCTCAGAGCGCCGAGTAAACGATGTAAAGTTCGACGCAGGCGAGCATGACGCTGAAGGCGATTAGTGCCCAGGCGGTGAGCTTCTCGCGCATCTGCCTGTTGCCGCGCGTGATCCTGTGTGGGCGAAGAGGCTGGAAGGCGGAGGACATGATATTTCGCATGGCGTTTGACCTTTGCAGTTATGACGAGAGTCTACTGCCGGCTGCGATAGGAAATCCATTCGGGGCGAGGGGCGAAAATATAGGAATGGCATAAAGGCGGGCGGCAGAAATTTCGGCGCGCGGTGTCGGAAAGGGATGATCGCCGCCGTCCTTGCGGTATCGATGCAAACATGGAGCAAGGACATGTCGAAGATGACACTGATTTCGATGATCGCAACGGCTGCCGCATTCCTGGCTGCACCGGATATGTCAGCCGCTGGCGGCGCTACGCCTGTTATCGAGGATGACAAGACCGTCGCGCCGATCGTCAGAAAGGGAAGAGTGCCGGTCAACGGTATCGATTATTATTACGAGATCCGCGGCGAGGGCGAACCGCTGCTGCTGCTTCATGGCGGCCTCGGGCAGATCGAGATGTTTACGCCCGTCATGCCGGTCTTCACGGATCATCGTCAGGTAATCGCCGTCGATCTGCAGGGCCATGGCCGCACGCCTCTCGGCAATCGCCCGATCTCTCTTCCGGCGATCGGCGCCGATATGGCGGTCCTTGTGAAGCAGCTCGGCTACGAGAAGCTGGATGTCTTCGGCTATTCCTTCGGCGGCGGCGTGGCCCTCCATATGGCTGCGAATGCGCCGGACCAGGTGCGCCGGCTGGTGATACTTTCGGCGCCCTATGCGCAGAACGGCTTCTTCCCGGAGATGCTGCCGCAGCAGGCGGCGGTCGGCGCCGGCATGGCCGAGATGATGAAGGACACGCCGATGTTCCTCTCCTACAAGGCGGTGGCGCCTGATGTGTCCGAGTTTCCGAAACTGCTCGATGCCATGGGGGCGCTGATGCGCGAGCCCATCGACTACAGCGATGCCGTCGCGAAGCTCACCATGCCCGTCATGCTGATGTACGGCGATGCCGACATGATCCGGCCCGAGCATATGATCGACTTCTACCACAAGCTCGGCGGCGGTCTGCGCGATGCCGGTTGGATGCGGGAAAACATGTCGAAGAACCGCCTGGCGATCCTGCCCGATCTCACCCATTACGAGACCTTCGCCTCGCCCCTCATGGCGAATATGGCGATGACCTTCCTCGATGGCGGCGGCAAGGCGCCGAACTGGGCCGAGCAGGTCGGAAAATAGGCAGGGCGGCCGGACTTCTACCGCCAGTTTTTGCCGCTCATGATCGCACCGCCGCCATATCCGCGAAACTAGGGATGTGGCGGCGGCACTCGCTCTTCAGCCTGCAGCCGTTGCATCGCTTGCAAAATTCGTTGAGAGGGCAAGCTCCCGCCAAACGGCCAGTTCCTTCTCGACACTCACATGATGGCGTCGGCCTTGCCAAGCCGCCGCCACATGTCGGCAGGGCGGTCATCGACGCTATACGGGCGGAGTAGCTGGTGGCGGGCGGCCGTCGGCACACATCTCGGCAATCGTCTGAAGCGCCTTGAAATAAACCGTCAGGTCGCGGGCAGGGTCCGTGGGGAGCGTGGCCGCTCGAAACACCTTGCCTCCCGTCGCCTCGATCCCTCCGTCGATCATCAAATTGTCCGCCATGCCGTGATTTTCGATCGCGATGCCATCCGGTCCGCGCGGCCGCCCGCTCGTCTCATCGATCTCGCGTCCCGCATACCAGATCGAGCGGACACGCAGGCCATAGTCGTCGGGATGATTGCTATAGGCAAAAACCGCTTTTCCCAGCGCTATCATGAAGCCGATCTCGTAGACCGTACCCGGATCGGCGCTGACGCCTCGAAAGGGAGTGATGTTGGCAAGGCAGATTTCGGCGCGGCGCATGGCGTCGTCGTTGCGCGCGTAGATCTCCGCGGCCGTCCGCTTCACCGGCGTCTGGTTTTCGTCGCTGCCGGGACCGGTCGGCTCGAAGCCGAACTGGCGCGCCAGGCGGCGTTTTTCGGCCATGATGGGCATGGCGTCCGGAAGAAAGACTTCCGGGCCGGCAAGATAGATGGTGGTCATCGGTATCCTTCACTCACGGGCGAGACGACGCGCCGGCGGGGAGGGCGGCCGGGCACGGAAACCATTTCCGACGGAAGCGCGGCAAATGGCAAGCCGTGCCGGCAGGCATTGTTCATTTTTTTTGACGCGCCGCCTGAGGCAGCCGCATTTCCGGGCGGCCATCGCGGCGATGCGTGCGGAACGAAAAAGCTTGCGGTTCGCGCCCGTCTTCCTTTTGACTCCGGTCGACGAACCGGCCAAAGATGCCGCCATGGCCAGCACCGTCGGGAGAGGTTGATGAACGGTCGGATTTTGCCAGTTGCTGATCGAAAAAACCCACAGCGATGGGGACGTCTGTTTCCGGCCCTCGCCGCGGTGATGATGCTGGCATCGGCGGCGGTCGCACAGGACATGGGACCGCAAAGCCAGGCCTCGCGCGAGCAGGTCGAAAAACTCGTGGGCCTCTGGAAGGATCGCTTTGCCGGCGCCGACAGCCTGCAGGAGAGACGGACGGCCTTCAGGACCCTGATGGAGACGACGCCGGGGCCGACGCGAATCCAGCTTCGGCAGGTCGATGCCGACGGCGTCGATGCCGAACTGATGTGGCCCGCCCGTCTTCATCACCCGATCGGCGAAAGGGTCATTCTCTATATCCATGGCGGCGGCTTCTCCAGCGGCTCCATCCGCACGCACAGCCTGCTTGCCGGCTCGCTTGCCAAGGCCGCATCGAGCGACGTTCTTCTCATCGATTATCGGCTGATGCCGGAATATACCTATCCCGCGCAGATCAACGACGCGCTGACGGCCTATCGCTGGCTGCTCGACAACGGCTATGACAGCGGAAACGTCATCGTGGCAGGAGACGGCGCCGGCGGCAATATCGCGATCGAGACGGTGCTGCGGCAGATGCAGGCGGCAAAGCCGCTGCCGGCGGCCGTCGTGGCGCTCAGCCCGATCACCGATCTTGCCGCAACAGGGGGATCGGCGGTATCGAATGCGGAAAGCGATCCGCTGGTCGACAAGGCATGGTTCGAGAGCTTGCGCAAAGCCTATCTCGGCAGCCGGTCGCCGATGGATCCGCAGATCTCGCCGCTCTATGCCGACATGAAAGGTTTTCCGCCGCTGTTGCTGCAGGTCGGTTCCGGCGAAGTCCTGCTGGATGACACGCTGCGGCTTGCCGACAAGGCGCGCCAGGCGGGCGTGGATGTCACCACCGAGGTTTGGCCGGGCATGCCCCATCAGTGGCAGCTGTTTCCCTCGCTGCTCGACGATGCCGATCGGGCGAACCAGAACATCGCCGAATTTGCGATCCGGCACTTTGCGGACAAGCCGAAGGAGTAGGGTGCATTTAATCCGCAACCGCAGTCTTTCGTTGTCGTTGTTCAATTGTTTTAGGCTGATTGGCAAAGGCGGCGCGCCTGCCTATATCAGGCGTCTAGAGCGGTTCAGCTTTTCACGGAAACAAGGTGATGTTCCAGACGGCGGTGATCGAGGCTGGCAGTAAGGCTGAACTCTATCGTCAGCTTGCCCAGCATTTGGAGGGCTTGCTTTCAGGCGAGCCCGACATGATCGCGAACGCCGCCAACACCTCGGCGCTGATGTTCCAGACGATGCCGGATATCAATTGGGCCGGCTTCTATTTCCTGAAAGGCGACGAACTCGTGCTTGGCCCCTTCCAGGGCAAGCCCGCCTGCGTGCGTATTGCCGTAGGCCGCGGGGTTTGCGGGACGGCGATCGCGCAAGGCGCGTCGATCCTGGTCGAGGACGTTCACGCTTTCCCTGGCCACATCGCCTGCGACGCGGCCTCCCGCTCCGAGCTTGTCGTTCCGATCAGAAGCGGCAGCGACATCATCGGCGTCATCGATCTCGACAGTCCGGTCCCATCCCGTTTCGATAGGGATGATCAGGAGGGCATCGAGCGCCTGGCGGAGATTTTCAAGGCAGCGACGACTTTCTGACGATTGGTGTCGGAGCGCATCGCGATTCATTGATGATGGATGCTTCTAGCCGCAACTCATCCGAGCCGGAAAGCTGCATCTTTTTTAGAACGTTCCAATAGCCGCGGCGACGGAAATTCTGAAAATTGACCGTGAAACATGCTGTGTAAGCCGGATCTGCAAATTTTTCTTGACAATATTGGAACGTTCCAAATAAATGAGGAGCAAGTTGGCGGCAGTCGGGAGGATAAAGTGATAAAGGCGCGGGTGACCGTAATCGACATTGCGAAGGCCGCCGGCGTTTCCAAATCGACGGTGTCGCTGGTGCTTCAGGGCTCGTCCCTCGTCAACGAGGGAACGCGTTCCAAGGTCAATGCCGTCATGCGGGAACTCGGCTATGTCTACAATCGCGGCGCAGCCAATCTCCGGCAGGCCGGCGCCAAGTCGAGGATCATCGGCGTCGTCGTCAACGACCTGACGAACAGCTTCTTTGCGGAGCTGGCAGTGGGCGTCGATATGGTCGTTCAGTCGGCCGGTTTCGTGCAGTTCCTGTCGAACACCGGTGAGAGCATCGACAGGCAGCGCGAGGTTGTCGCATCGATGCGCGAGCATGGCATTTCCGGCCTGATCGTCTCGCCGGCGCGTGCCACCGACGCCGCGGATTTCAAGCCGCTGGTGGCGGCAGGCATTCCTGTCGTGGTGGTCGTGCGAAACCTGCCCGGCGCCAAGGTCTCGTCCATCGTCTCCGACAATAGGGCCGGCATGATGGCCGCCGTCGAGCACCTTGTAGGGCTCGGCCACAAGCGTATTGCTTTTCTCGGCGGCTTTCCCGACACGGCTGTGTTCGACGACCGCCTTGCCGGTTACCGCAACGGAATCGAGGCGGCGGGGCTCGGCTATGACGAGGACCTCGTCATCTCGTCCGCCCCCTCGCGGGCCGGCGGGGTGGAGGCGATCGGAAAAGCAATCGCTCTTGGGCGTCGGCCCACTGCGGCCGTCTGCTTCAACGATGCCGTCGCCTTCGGTGTTTGCGACGGGTTGCGTGCGCGCCGTCTGGAGCCGGGCGCTGACTTCGCCGTCGTCGGCTTCGACGACGTCATCGAGGCTCAGGCGGCGGTTCCCGCGCTGACGACGGTCTCGGTCGATCCGCAGGGCATTGGGCGCCGTGGCGCACAGATGCTCCTCAAGCAGATCAATGCCGGCAAGGCGGAAGCCGAGACGGTAACGACAGCCGTTCGACTGGTGGTCCGCGAGAGTTGCGGAGCCGGCAAAGCCGCGCCGGCGAGGGCCGGCAGAGCGTGAATTGAAACAGGGTTCTGAGTGACGCACATGAAGAAGCATCTCACGCCAGCCGAAGCGGCGGCACTGATCCCGGATGGCGCTGTCGTAACGGTATCATCCTCGAGCGGTCTCGGCTGCCCTGATCTCATGCTGAAGGCGATCGGCGAACGGTTCGATGCGACCGGTCATCCGCGAGGCATCACCACTCTTCATCCGATTGCGGCCGGCGACATGAGCGGCATCAAGGGCGTCGACTACATCGCCAAAAAGGGACTGCTCAAGCGTATCGTCGGCGGTTCCTATCCCTCGGGTCCGTCATCCTCCGAGCCGCCGCTGATCTGGCAGATGATCACCAACAACGAGATTCCGGCCTACAACATTCCCTCCGGCATTCTGTTCGACATCCATCGCGAAGCCGCCGCCAAACGGCCGGGCGTGCTGACCAAGGTCGGCATCGACACCTTCGTCGATCCCCGCCGGCAGGGCTGCGCGATGAACGCTCTCGCTTCGGAGGATCCGGTGGTCAAGCGCGTCAGCTTCGAGGGCGACGACTGGCTGTTCTTCCCTTCGATCGTCCCGCAGGTCGCCATCATCCGCGCCACGACAGCCGACGAGCGCGGCAATCTCACCTATGAGCATGAAGGCGCCTATCTCGGTGGTCTCGACCAGGCGCTCGCCGCCCGCAACAATGGCGGCATCGTCATCGCGCAGGTCAAGCGGATCACCAAGGAAGGTTCGCTGAAGCCGCATGACGTCCGGGTGCCGGGAATGCTGGTCGACTATGTCATCGTCGATCCGGATCAGAAGCAGACGACCCAGACGAGCTACGATCCCGCGATCTCAGGAGAGATATTCCGCCCGCTCGACAGCTTCAGCGTTCCGGAATTCAATGTCCAGAAGGTCATTGCGCGCCGCGTCGCACAGGAACTCGAGGCCGGAAGCTGCGTCAATCTGGGCTTTGGAATCTCGGCCAACGTGCCGCGCATTCTGCTGGAGGAAGGGCTTCACGGCGCCGTCACCTGGGTGATCGAGCAGGGGGCGGTCGGCGGCGTGCCGCTGCTCGACTTCGCCTTCGGCTGCGCCTCCAACGCCGACGCCTATATGCCGTCTCCCTATCAGTTCACCTATTTCCAGGGCGCGGGCTTCGATGCGTCGCTCTTGTCCTTCCTCGAGATCGGCAGGGACGGTTCCGTCAACGTTTCCAAGCTCTCTTTCCGGCCGCATGTGACGGCCGGCGCCGGAGGCTTCGTCGACATCACAGCGCGGGCCAAGAAGATCGTCTTCTCCGGCATGTTCAACGCTGGCGCAAAGCTTTCGATCGCCGATGGAACTCTCCTCATCGAGAAGGAAGGCAAGCTGAAAAAGCTGGTGAACGAGGTCGAGCAGGTCACCTTCAGCGGCAGGCGCGCGATCGAGCAGCGGCAGGACATCACCTATGTCACCGAGCGGTGCGTGATGAGGCTGACGCCCGACGGCATCGTCCTCACCGAGATTGTGCCCGGCGTCGATCTTCAGACCCACATCCTCGATCAGTCCGAGTTCCCGCTGATCGTCGCCCCTGACCTGAAGGTCATGGACACTGCACTCTTCCACGAGGCCAAGATTGGCCTGTCGCTTCCTGCAAGGAGGGCGCGGACCTTGGAGGGCATCTTCAATGGCTAGCGGAACGGTTAAGGTCGATATCGAAGGCCACGTTGCGACGCTGACGATTTCTCGCCCGGAGAAGCTGAACGCGCTCGACCTCGATATGTTGAAAGCCTTGGCGGAGGCGGCCGATGCCGTGGAGGCGAACCCGAATGTTCGCGCTGCCATTCTCACGGGCGAAGGGAAGGGCTTTTCCGCCGGAGGCGATATCAAGGCCTGGGGGGGAATGCTGCCGCAGGAGTTCGGCCATGCCTGGGTGCGGCACGGCCATCGCATCTTCGAAAGACTGGCGACGCTCCGGGTGCCGCTGATTGCGGCCTTGAACGGCCACGCCCTCGGAGGCGGGCTTGAGCTGGCGGGCGTTGCCGACATTCGTCTTGCCGAAGAGCAGATCAAGATCGGCCTGCCGGAAACCGGCCTCGGAATGGTGCCTGGCTGGTCCGGCACCCAGCGTCTCGTACGCCGCTTCGGTGCGCAGGTCGTCCGGCGCATGGCGCTCGGTGGCGAGATATTCACTGCCGAAGAGGCGCGTTTGCTCGGTATCGTCGATGCGGTCGTTCCAACCGGAAATGCGCTTGCCGCCGCCAGGGAATATGCCGAGCGGATTGCCGCGAGAGGTCCGGCCGCCATCGAGATCGTCAAGCTGATGATCGCATCGGCAAACGGCGAAGACAACGGAACCGCGGTCGAAGCCCTGGGCTCGATCCTCGCCGCCAAGACCGGCGATCTGAAAGAGGGCGTCGCGTCGTTCAGCGAGAAGCGCCCGGCAAAGTTCAAGGGAGAATGGTAATGACGATCCTCGTCAATCCGACGGCGCTGAGCAATGATAAAGCGCGCGATTTCAAGATGCTCATCGACGGCAAATGGGAGGCCGCCGCCGCCGATCCGATCGAGCGGATCGCGCCAAGCCATGGCGTTGTGGTCAGCCGCTTCCCGACCGGCAGCAAGAAGGATGCCGAGCGTGCCATCGCCGCCGCGCGCAAGGCCTTCGATCTCGGGCCGTGGCCCCGAATGACCGCCTCCGAACGTTCCGCCATACTTCTGAAGGCTGCCGATCTGATCGCGGCCCGCGCCGAAGAGCTCGCATTCCTCGATGCCATCGAGGCCGGAAAGCCGATCACGCAGGTGCGGGGTGAAATTGCCGGCTCCGTCGACATATGGCGCTATGCGGCCGCCCTTGCCCGCGATCTCCACGGTGAAAGCTACAACACGCTCGGCGACGGCACGCTCGGCGTCGTCCTGCGCGAAGCGATTGGCGTAGTATCGATTATCACGCCCTGGAATTTCCCGTTCCTGATCGTCGGCCAGAAGCTGCCATTCGCCTTGGCCGCAGGCTGCACGACAGTCGTCAAGCCCTCGGAACTGACATCGGGATCGACGCTCGTGCTCGGGGAAATCCTGCAGGAAGCAGGCATTCCGGATGGCGTGGTCAACATTGTCACCGGTACGGGACCTGAGGTCGGTGCGGTCATGACGTCCCATCCGGACGTCGATATGGTGTCCTTCACCGGCTCGACCGGCGTCGGCAAGTTGACCATGTCGAATGCCGCGCAGACGCTGAAGAAGGTCTCGCTGGAACTGGGCGGCAAGAACCCGCAGATCGTATTCCCCGATGCCGATCTCGACGCCTTCATCGATGCCGCCGTCTTCGGCGCATATTTCAACGCCGGCGAGTGTTGCAATGCCGGCTCGCGGCTGATCCTGCACAAATCGATCGCTTCCGATGTCGTCAAACGGATTGCCGAACTGTCGAAGAATGTGAAGGTCGGCGACCCCCTCGATCCCCAGACGCAGGTCGGCGCAATCATCACGCCGCAGCATCTGGAGAAGATATCGGGATATGTCACCGGCGCGAGAAGCAGCGGTGCGAAGATCGCGCATGGCGGCGAGAGACTCGACCTCGGCATGGGGCAGTTCATGTCGCCGACGATCCTCGAAGCGGTCACGCCTGACATGGCGGTGGCGCGCGAGGAAGTCTTTGGCCCGGTCCTGTCTGTCCTGACATTCGAAACGACTGCCGAAGCCATCAGGATCGCGAATTCCATCGATTACGGCCTTTCGGCCGGTGTCTGGAGCCGCGATTTCGATACCTGCCTGACCATCGGCCGGTCGGTGCGGGCGGGCACAGTCTGGATGAACACCTTCATGGACGGCGCCTCGGAGCTGCCCTTCGGCGGCTACAAGCAGAGCGGCCTCGGCCGCGAGCTCGGCCGCCATGCGGTCGAGGACTACACGGAGACCAAGACGCTGAACATGCATATCGGCAAGCGCACCAACTGGTGGATGCCGAGAACTTAAGGCCGGCTTGGCCGGCAATGAAACTACGCCTGAGGAGGGCGGGTGATCGGATGCGGGAATGGTTCCGCATCTTCCAAACTGAACTGGGAGGTTCTTTGATGCGTAAGTTTCTGACAACGACTGCCGTGATCGCACTGGCTGTAGCCGGCGCCGGCGTGTCCGCACGTGCTGCCGACGTAAAGGAAGTTCAGATGCTTCACTGGTGGACGTCAGGCGGCGAGGCGGCTGCTTTGAACGTCCTGAAGGAGGATCTTTCGAAGGAAGGCTTTGCCTGGAAGGACGTGCCGGTTGCCGGCGGCGGCGGTGATGCGGCGATGACGGCGCTGAAGGCGATGGTGGCGGCGGGGACCTATCCGACGGCCTCGCAGATGCTGGGCTATACCGTGCTCGATTATGCCCAGGCCGGTGTCA